>NZ_JBXAGS010000003.1:0-251656 GCF_058794355.1 Cupriavidus sp. GW823-FHT07B10 | reverse complement strand
ATGCGGCACAAATGCGAGAACTCATCCTGTAGCGAGGTTTCGAGCCATCGAGACACACTCGTTATAGGGTCAAGCGAACAAGTGCATGTGGTGGATGCCTTGGCGATCACAGGCGATGAAGGACGCGGTAGCCTGCGAAAAGCTTCGGGGAGCTGGCAAACAAGCTTTGATCCGGAGATGTCCGAATGGGGAAACCCGGCCCGAATGGGTCATCCCACACTGAATCCATAGGTGTGGGAAGCGAACGCGGCGAACTGAAACATCTAAGTAGCTGCAGGAACAGAAATCAACCGAGATTCCCAAAGTAGTGGCGAACGAAATGGGAAGAGCCTTGTACTCTTTAGCAGTGGTGTTAGCAGAACGGGATGGAAAGCCCGGCCCTAGCAGGTGATAGCCCTGTATGCGAAAACACGATTGTGGAACTAGGTGTACGACAAGTAGGGCGGGACACGTGAAATCCTGTCTGAAGATGGGGGGACCATCCTCCAAGGCTAAATACTCGTGATCGACCGATAGTGAACCAGTACCGTGAGGGAAAGGCGAAAAGAACCCCGGGAGGGGAGTGAAATAGATCCTGAAACCGCATGCATACAAACAGTCGGAGCCTCGTAAGGGGTGACGGCGTACCTTTTGTATAATGGGTCAGCGACTTACATTCAGTGGCAAGCTTAACCGATTAGGGAAGGCGTAGCGAAAGCGAGTCCGAACAGGGCGTTGAGTCGCTGGGTGTAGACCCGAAACCAGATGATCTATCCATGGCCAGGTTGAAGGTGCGGTAACACGTACTGGAGGACCGAACCCACTAACGTTGAAAAGTTAGGGGATGAGCTGTGGATAGGGGTGAAAGGCTAAACAAATCTGGAAATAGCTGGTTCTCTCCGAAAACTATTTAGGTAGTGCCTCGTGTCTCACCTTCGGGGGTAGAGCACTGTCATGGTTGGGGGGTCTATTGCTGATTACCCCGCCATAGCAAACTCCGAATACCGAAGAGTGCAATCACGGGAGACAGACATCGGGTGCTAACGTCCGGTGTCAAGAGGGAAACAACCCAGACCGCCAGCTAAGGTCCCCAAATATAGCTAAGTGGGAAACGAAGTGGGAAGGCTAAAACAGTCAGGAGGTTGGCTTAGAAGCAGCCACCCTTTAAAGAAAGCGTAATAGCTCACTGATCGAGTCGTCCTGCGCGGAAGATGTAACGGGGCTAAGCTATATACCGAAGCTGCGGACGCACAGCAATGTGCGTGGTAGGAGAGCGTTCTGTAAGCCTGTGAAGGTGTCTTGTAAAGGATGCTGGAGGTATCAGAAGTGCGAATGCTGACATGAGTAGCGATAAAGGGGGTGAAAGGCCCCCTCGCCGTAAGCCCAAGGTTTCCTACGCAACGTTCATCGGCGTAGGGTGAGTCGGCCCCTAAGGCGAGGCAGAGATGCGTAGCTGATGGGAAGCAGGTTAATATTCCTGCACCGTCGTATGATGCGATGGGGGGACGGATCGCGGAAGGTTGTCCGGGTGTTGGAAGTCCCGGTCCCTGCATTGGAGAAGGCGCTCAGGCAAATCCGGGCGCGGGATTCAAGGATGTGGGGCGAGCGGCCTAGTGCTGCGAAGCAATTGGAAGTGGTTCCAAGAAAAGCCTCTAAGCTTCAGTCATACGAGACCGTACCGCAAACCGACACAGGTGGGCGAGATGAGTATTCTAAGGCGCTTGAGAGAACTCGGGAGAAGGAACTCGGCAAATTGGTACCGTAACTTCGGGATAAGGTACGCCCTGGTAGCTTGACTGGCCTGCGCCAGAAGGGTGAAGGGGTTGCAATAAAATGGTGGCTGCGACTGTTTAATAAAAACACAGCACTCTGCAAACACGAAAGTGGACGTATAGGGTGTGACGCCTGCCCGGTGCCGGAAGATTAAATGATGGGGTGCAAGCTCTTGATTGAAGTCCCGGTAAACGGCGGCCGTAACTATAACGGTCCTAAGGTAGCGAAATTCCTTGTCGGGTAAGTTCCGACCTGCACGAATGGCGTAACGATGGCCACACTGTCTCCTCCCGAGACTCAGCGAAGTTGAAGTGTTTGTGATGATGCAATCTCCCCGCGGCTAGACGGAAAGACCCCATGAACCTTTACTGTAGCTTTGCATTGGACTTTGAACCGATCTGTGTAGGATAGGTGGGAGGCTTTGAAGCGTGGACGCTAGTTCACGTGGAGCCGTCCTTGAAATACCACCCTGGTTTGTTTGAGGTTCTAACCTTGACCCGTGAATCCGGGTCGGGGACAGTGCATGGTAGGCAGTTTGACTGGGGCGGTCTCCTCCCAAAGTGTAACGGAGGAGTTCGAAGGTACGCTTGGTACGGTCGGACATCGTACCTAAAGTGCAATGGCAAAAGCGTGCTTAACTGCGAGACCGACAAGTCGAGCAGGTGCGAAAGCAGGACATAGTGATCCGGTGGTTCTGAATGGAAGGGCCATCGCTCAACGGATAAAAGGTACTCTGGGGATAACAGGCTGATACCGCCCAAGAGTTCATATCGACGGCGGTGTTTGGCACCTCGATGTCGGCTCATCTCATCCTGGGGCTGTAGCCGGTCCCAAGGGTATGGCTGTTCGCCATTTAAAGAGGTACGTGAGCTGGGTTTAAAACGTCGTGAGACAGTTTGGTCCCTATCTGCCGTGGGCGTTGGAATCTTGACGGGGGCTGCTCCTAGTACGAGAGGACCGGAGTGGACGTACCGCTGGTGTACCTGTTGTCTCGCCAGAGGCATCGCAGGGTAGCTATGTACGGAAGAGATAACCGCTGAAAGCATCTAAGCGGGAAACTCGCCTGAAGATGAGGATTCCCTGGCGGCTTGACCGCCTTGAAGGGTCGTTCGAGACCAGGACGTTGATAGGCTGGGTGTGGAAGCGCAGTAATGCGTTAAGCTAACCAGTACTAATTGCCCGTAAGGCTTGATCCTATAACCAGTGTGTTTTGCCTGGTGGGTGATCGCGACTGTGCCGAAACAGTTGACACGCACAACCCCAACTACATCCCTATTCGCAGCGTTGACCTCAACCTCAGCGCTGCAACCCCTCATGCCTGGTGACCATAGCGAGCTGGAACCACCCCTTCCCATCCCGAACAGGTCCGTGAAACAGCTCCGCGCCGATGATAGTGCGGATTCCCGTGTGAAAGTAGGTCATCGCCAGGCTCTTATTCCGCAGAACCCCCAGCCCCAAAAGGCTGGGGGTTTTTGCTTTTGGCGCGGCGGAAAATGGAATGGCTCGCCGCCGCCGCTCCGGCGTAATACTATTACCGCTGAATCCCCATTACCCATCCCATGTCGGCTGACAGCGCCTGGTACCTCTATCTGCTCGAATGCACCGGCGATTCCATCTACACCGGGATCACGACCGATGTTGCCCGCCGCTTCGCCGAGCATCTGTCCGGAAAAGGCGCTAAATATACGCGATCGCGCAAGCCCATACGCGTTTTGGGCCAATTGCGCTTCGACACGAAATCCGAAGCGTTGAAAGCGGAAATCGAGATCAAGCGCTTGAGTTCGACACAGAAGCGCGCATTTTGCGCGCAACTACCAGCAACCGAGCCGGCCCGGTAGCCGGCAGTGCGACAAAACAAAAAGGCCGGTATCGCGCAAGCGATACCGGCCTTTTTCATGCTTGCCGATCAGACCACAGTCAGCGTCACGTCGATATTGCCGCGCGTCGCGTTCGAGTACGGGCACACCTGGTGCGCCTGTTCGACCAGCTTTTCGGCAGCCTCGCGCTCGAAGCCCGGCAGCGAGATCTTCAGTTCGACCTGGATGCCGAAGCCTTGAGGGATCGGGCCGATGCCGACCGCGCCTTCGATCGTGGCATCGGCGGGCACGGTGATCTTCTGCTGGCCGGCCACGTAGCGCATGGCGCCCAGGAAGCAGGCCGAATAGCCGGCAGCAAAGAGCTGTTCCGGATTCAGGCCATTGCCGGCGCCACCCATTTCCTTGGGCACGGCCAGCTTGGCGTCGAGCTGGCCGTCGGACGTGGTGGCACGGCCGTCACGGCCGCCGGTGGCGGTGGCATGGGCGGTATAAACGACTTTTTCGAGTTTCATATAAGGCTCCGGTTTGTTGCCCGAGAGGGGCGTATCAATGCTTGCCGTCAGTCCGGCAGGCTGGAATCGGTCCGCGCCTGTTCAAGCGTCGACCGCAGTGCATGCAGGCGCTGCGTCAGGGCCTGGATCTCTTCGACCGGGCACTGCGTGGCGCACAACATCTGTTCAGGAATACGCGCTGCGCGCTGGCGCAATGCGCGGCCGGAGTCGGTCAGGCTGACCAGCACCCGCCGTTCGTCGGCTGCGTCACGGGTGCGCGTGACCAGCCGCGCCGTCTCCAGCCGCTTCAATAGTGGCGTCAGCGTCCCCGAGTCCAGCGCCAGCCGCGCGCCGAGGTCCGAGACCGTCAGCGTTTCCGCCTCCCACAACACCAGCATCACCAAATATTGCGGATAAGTAAGTCCAAGCTCACTTAAGAGTGGCTTGTACAACTTGGTCATGGCCAGTGAGCTTGAATACAGCGCAAAGCACAGTTGGCGATCCAGTAGCAGCAAATCCGGGGAGGGGGCGTTGTCGCGTTCCATGGCGATATATTAGACGCAATTAGATTGTGCGCAAGATAAATTTTCATTTCGCCGAAATGTGCTCGATACGCCCGTGCATGGCCTGGTGCTGACCCTTAAGTCTGTTTTAAGTCTGGGTCGCTAGCATGACCGTGTCGCGTCGCAAACTGCCGACGCCTGATGCACAAGGAAAGGAACCACACATGATGCGCCAGACCATTGCTCGCACGGCCGTTGGTATCGCGGCCCTTGCCGCCCTTGGCGGCGGCTATGCCTATCTGCAGAAGGAAGTCATCACGCCGGGGTACGCGGCACCTGCGCCAGCCGTCGCGCCAGCGCAGCCGGCGGCCGCCGTGGCCACGCCGACGGATTTCTCCGGCATCGTGGCACAGTACGGGCCCGCCGTGGTCAATATCAGCGTCACCGCGCGCGCCCAGCGCACCGCGGCGCAGATGCCCCCGGGCATCGATCCGGACGATCCGCTGTTCCAGTTCTTCAAGCGTTTCGGGCCGCAGTTCCAGGGTCCGCAAGGCGGCCAGCAGCAACTGGTGCGCGGACTGGGCTCGGGCTTTATCGTGAGCCCGGACGGGCTGATCCTGACCAATGCGCACGTCGTCGACGGCGCGCAGGAGGTCACGGTCAAGCTGACCGACCGCCGCGAGTTCAAGGCCAAGGTGCTCGGCAGCGATCCGCAGACCGACGTGGCCGTGATCCGCATCGACGCCAAGAACCTTCCGGCCGTGCGCCTGGGCGATCCTTCGCAGGTGCGCGTGGGCGAGCCGGTGCTGGCGATCGGGTCTCCCTACGGCTTCGAGAACACCGTGACCGCGGGCATCGTCAGCGCCAAGTCGCGCTCGCTGCCGGACGATACCTATGTGCCGTTCATCCAGACCGATGTTGCCGTCAATCCCGGCAACTCGGGCGGGCCGCTGTTCAACCAGCGCGGCGAGGTGGTCGGCATCAACGCGCAGATCTACAGCCAGACCGGCGGCTACCAGGGCCTGTCGTTCGCGATCCCGATCGACGTGGCCACCAAGGTGCAGCAGCAGCTGGTGGCGCATGGCAAGGTCACGCGCGGTCGTCTCGGCATCAGCGTGCAGGAGGTGAACCAGGCGCTTGCACAATCGTTCGGGCTGCCCAAGCCTACTGGTGCGCTGGTCAACTCGGTCGAGCCCGACAGCCCGGCCGCGCGCGCTGGCCTGAAGCCTGGCGACGTCATCGTGCAGCTCGACAATGACGTGATCGACCATTCGGGCGACCTGCCCGAGCACGTGGCCGATATCAAGCCGGGCACGCAGACCTCGTTGAAGATCATCCGCAAGGGCCAGCCGATGACGCTGTCGGTGACGGTGGGCACGGCCAGGGACCGGGCCGTCGCACAGAAGGGCGGTGGCAGCGAGGCCGGTGGCCGGCTGGGGCTGGCGGTGCGCCCGCTCACGCCGGCGGAGAAGCGTGGCAGCGGCATCGACGGCGGTCTGGTGGTCGAGGACGTGGCCGGTCCCGCCGCGCGCGTCGGCATCCAGCCGGGCGACGTGATCCTGTCGCTCAACGGCACGCCCATCAGCTCGCCCGAACAGCTCAAGTCGCTGGTATCGAAATCGGGCAAGCAGGTGGCACTGCTGGTGCAGCGCGACGATGCGCGCATCTTCATTCCGCTCGACCTGGGCTGATTGCCGCGGGCACGCCAGACTGCCCGCAAGCCGTTAACTGGCAAGGCTTTGCTGCCCGCGCGGGCCGTATACCCCGACGTATACCGACACGTATACGAAGCCGGTATACGGCCCGCTAAGCCTTGCCGGAGGCGGGATTCAGCGCAACGAACTGCTTACAGAAAGCGCGCCAGCAGGTATTATCTCGACTGCGATGCACGAAGCATGCGGCGGCAGCCCCCGCCGACCCTGGTTCTGCTGAATCGACAAAGAGGAAGTCTATGCAGTTGGATTTCACCCGCGCCATCACGCCGGGTACCGATAGAGCGCGGCGACTGACGTCCACGACGTCCACCGCCGGCTCCGCGCCGAAGCCCCGGCGGCGCAAGAAGGTTGTCGCCCCCCACTGGGAGCGCGGCTATCGCTCACACTTCTACCGCAACGAACGCGGCGACAAGCTTGGCGAAGTGCGCCTGTCCGAGCGCGGCGATATCCCCGTGGTCTACCACTGGGCCGCCGGCAATTACTCTGGCGCAGAAGGCTCGCTGGCCCACGCCCGTGCGCGCGTGGAAGAGACCATCGGTTTCGGCATGCGCCAGCTCTCGCTGTTCTGAGCAGGTACTTCGCCAGTGCCGCATCCGCCGGCACTGCGACCCGTCCGCGCCATCGCCTCGCGCGCGGTGCCTTCGCTTCTCCCCAAGATTCCGCGTCTGTTCCGCAGTAGTTCCAGTCGTCGCACCGCTTGCGCATAGCCGCTCGCGCGGGCTTCAGGGCAGTCGCCGCTGCAGCAGCATGTACGCCGCTGCCCCCAGCGCCAGCACCGCAATCAGCCGATAGATATCCTCGCAGGCAATCAGCCTGGCCTGCTGCTCGATCAGCCCGTTCAGTTGCGCGAGCGCGCCCAGGTGGGCCTGCGCCGCATCGAAGCCGCGTGCGGCCAATGCCGCCTGCATGGCAGCCATCCAGTGTTCGGTCTCGGCGGGGCGCTGGCCCACCGCGTGCAGCAGGCTGTCGTGCACCGCGAACTGGCGGTTCTGCAGCAGCACCGCACCCAGCGCCGAGGCAAAGGAGCTGGCGACCTGCCGCATCAGGTTCTTGCTGCGGTAGCCATGGGCGAATTCATCGGGACCCAGCGCCCGGAACGTCAGCCCGGCGATGGGGATGATCACCAGCACGCCGAACAGGCCCTTGCCGACCAGCCCCCATGCCAGCGCCGGCGGGCCGGCGTCGGGCGGCATCTGCGAGAACCACCATGCCGTGGCGGCCATCAGCACCAGGCCGGCGACCATCAGTGGCTTCTTGCGCGTCAGGCGCGGCGCCACCTGCAGGTAGACGAAGATGCCGGCCAGGCTGACCAGCGCGGCAAAGGTGCTGAGCCAGCCGGTGGCCGCCAGCGGGATCTTCAGCGCCTGCTCGGCGTAGATCGGGAACAGGTAGCCGCTCAGGTTGCTGATCATGTAGTACACGAAGTACATCGCCAGGCCGGTCAGGTACACCGGGTGGCGCAGTGCGCGCAGGTGCAGCACGGGTTCGCTGTGGTGCCACTGGTGCCACAGGAACACGGCCAGCAGCGCCAGGCCCGCGGCGGCCACCAGCGCGAGCCGCAGCGGGTGGGAGAACACGTCGAAGCGCGCCTCGGTCAGCGCCGCCTGCAAGGTCACGATGGCGGCGCCGAACAGCAGCAGCGGCCCGAGCGCGGGGCCGCCGGTATCGGTGCGCGGCTCCGCATCCGGCAGCAGCAGCCAGGCACCCAGCGTGGCCAGCGCGGCGAACGGCAGCACGCCGTAGAACACGTCCTGCCATACGCCATGGTCGATCAGCTCGGCGGCGAAGGCCGGGCCCAGCGCCGACGCCGAGAAGATGCCGATCATGAAAATGCGGGTGGCGCGCGGGCGCGCGGTCGGGCCGAACAGCACGTTGACCAGGATGCGGCAGCTGGTGAACAGCGCGCCGCCGCCCACACCCTGGATAAAGCGCGCCACCACCATCTGCGGCAGCGCATGGCTGGTTGCGGCCACGACCGTGCCCGCCATGAACAGCAGCAGCGCCCCCGTCAGGTAGTAGCGGTAGCCGAACCGGCGCGACAGCCATTGCTGCTTCAGGATCATCAGCATGCTGCCCACGGCGTAGGCCGCCTGCACCAGCGCGAAGCTGCGCGGGTCGGCGTCGAGGCCGCCGACGATATGGCTGGAGGCAAACACGAACATGATGTTCTCGAGGAACTCCAAGCCGGTGGCCAGCGCCAGCAGCATCATCAGCAGGGTCTGGCGCTGCCGGTGGCTCAGCCAGTGCAGCCACCGCATGCTGACGCGCAATCGCCACAGAGGCAGAGGCTGCCAGGGTGAGCCGGGATTCATGGCTGGAGCCCCTCCAGGGTCTGGTGCAATTGAGTCAGCGCACGCGTGGCGCCGGCCAGGCCGCCTGCGCCGAGCGGCGCCCAGGCCTCGCCGTAGGCGGCATGCACCGCGGGCGCGGCGCGCTCCAGCAGCCGGCGGCCGGCCGGGGTCAGGGTCAGCTCCAGGCTGCGCCGGTCGCTGGCCGACGCCCGCCGGCGCAGCAGCCCGCGCGCTTCCAGGCCGTCCAGCAGCCGCGTCATCTGCGTGCGCGTGGCGTCCAGCGTGGCGCCCAGCTCGGACGGCATGCTGGGCCGGTTTTCGTCGACGGCAAGCATGCTCAGCAGCAGGTACTGGCTCATGTCCAGTTCGAACGGGGCCAGCGCCTGGTCGATATGGCCGCGCAGCAGGCGCGCGGTGCGCAGCAGCAGCCTGGAGGCCAGGATCAGGTCGCGCGGGGCCTCGGGATGGTCGGCGCAGAAGCGGTCGATGCGTTGTTCGAAAGACATGGCTGGAGGCGTTGCGATCCACGCGAGCGGCGGATCGATTGCATTCGATATAGTTACAGATGTAATTATATCAAGCGAAGCTAATCCCGACAGGGCGTGCCGGCCGGCGTGGCTGGCGGGGGCTTAATGCCGCAACGCCGCGGCGATCTGGCGAATGCCTGCCCGCATCGCTGCCAGCGCCTGCGCATGGCCCGCGGCCGGCAGGTTGCCGTAGCGCAAGCCGACATAGGCGGCGCTGACGGCAGCGATCGCGTCGGCCGCGCGCGGCAGCCGCGCACTGGCGCGCGCGGCGAAGTCTTGCGGTCCTTCGGCCTGGGCGCGCTCGCAGCCGTGGCGGGCCAGCAGGGCGCAGAAGCGGGCATAGGCCGCATCGACAGGGTCTGCCGGCCCGCGGCGCCGCCACAGCGGCACCAGCGCCAGCAGGCACAGTGCGCCCAGCACGCCGGCCAGCAACTGCCCGGCGCCCACGCCGGCGCCGAGTGCCAGCAGCAGCCGCTGCTGCTGCGCATGGTCGTACTGCAGCACCCAGCGCTGCCAGGTGTAGACGACGCCTTCATAGGCCCAGCGCAGGTCCTTCAGCCATGCCGGTTGCTGCGACGGCCGCCAGTCCGCGGCTTCGCTGCCCACTACCGCATCCAGCCCCTGTTCGATGCGGCCCGGGGCAACGGCGCTGGTCGGGTCCACGCGCACCCAGCCGCGGCCGTCGAGCCAGACCTCGGCCCAGGCATGCGCATCGGACTGGCGCACCACGTAGTGGTTGCCGATGGGGTTGTACTCACCACCCTGGTAGCCCGTGACCACGCGCGCGGGCACGCCGGCGGCGCGCATCAAGAAGACGAAGCTGCTGGCGTAGTGCTCGCAGAAGCCGCGCCGGGTGTCGAACACGAAGCTGTCGACCTGGTCGCTGCCCAGCGGCGGTGGGCTCAGCGTATAGGCAAAGGGCGCCGCCGCGAACAGCCGCAGCGCGGCTTGCACGCGCGCGACGGGATCGGCATGGCGGTCGGCCCATTGGGCGGCCAGCGCGCGGGCGCGCGGATTGCCGTCCGGCAGGCTCAGGGCCAGCCGGCGCGTGGCGGCTGTCAGCGCTTCGGGCGCGGGGGACAGCGTGGAATGCGTGCGGTAGCGGATGCGCTGGTCCACCGGCCGGCGCACCATGAACTCGCCGTCGGGCGTGGCGGCGGCATCCACGCCGGCGGACAGCGCCTGGCCGCGGTCCAGCGCGAACAGCCAGCGCTGCTGGCTGGGCTCGAGCGTGATGCTGATGTCGATGCCATTCGTGTTGCCGGCGGCGGGCGCTGGCGCCAGTTGCTGCCGGCGCTGCCGCGACGGGTGCCAGGTGGTGCCGTCGTATTCCCACAGCACCAGCGCACGCCAGTACAGCGCCGCGGCGGGCAGCGCCGGGCCGGCGACCTCGGCACGCAGGGCGACTTCGGGAGAACGGATCAGCTGCCCGACGCTGCCCGGCCGCATGGTGTCGCTGATGCCGGTGGTGCCGCGCGGCGCCGATTGCGGCAGTTGCCACAGCGGGTGCTCCAGCCGCGGGAACAGCACGAACAGCGCCAGCGCCCACGGCAGCCCCAGCAGCGCCATGCGTCCCAGCAGCGGCCAGATCGCCAGCCGGCTGCGCGCCTCGGGGTGGTGCAGCAACAGCCAGTTGCGCAGCACCCAGGCGCCGATCGCCAGGCTGTACAGCGCCAGCCAGAACGGCTGGTCGGACAGGTACAGCGTCAGCAGCAGGTAGAACGACAGCTGCGTGACCAGCGTCGCGTCCGACAGCGCGCGGCATTCCAGCAGCTTGAGGATGACAAAGGCTCCCAGCAGCGCCACGGCGAGCTCGCGCCCCATGCCGCCGCCGTCCTGCCACACCAGCGCGCTGGCCACCAGCAGCACCATTACCGCGGTGATGCCGAGCATCCAGCGCGAAGGCAGCGGCGCCCGCCGCCGCCATAGCAGCCAGCGCCAGCCCAGCAGCAGCACCAGCAACAGGCTGACCGCCACCGGCAGCGTGCGCGCCTGCGGCGCCAGCACCAGCGCCAGCTGGCCCAGCAGCAGCCCATGGTCGTCATGCCGCAGCGGCCGCGCGACGGGTTTCACGCCCGGTCTCCGGCGCGGCAGGCCGCGGGCCGTTGCGGCCATAACGCCAGCGCTTCCAGGCAGGCGCGCCGGTGGCTGGCGCCGCGCGCTGGCGGCAGTTCTACGCCGGTCAGGCGCAGGCCGATCTCGACATCGTCACCGGCGGCCAGCAGCCACGCGCACAGGCGCGACAGCCGCGCTTCCGCCTCCATGCCGGCCGGGAGTGCGTACCAGTCCAGCCAGCGCGCCGGTTGCTGCGGTGGATCGCCGGCGCGGCTGAGCCAGCGGCCGGTGCGCGCGCTGTGCTTCCAGGCGATGCGGTGCAGCGGGTCGCCGCTGCGGTAGCGGCGCAGCTGGTCGATGCCGTCGTCGCTGGTTGCCGCGCTCGCGGCCGTGTGCACGCCATCGCCAGCGTCTGGCCGATATGCGGCAGGCGGTGGCGGGGCATCGGGCTCCGGGGCGGGATAGACCAGCGTCGACATGTCCAGGTCCGCATAGCTCCAGACCCGGAACAGCCCGAACGGAAAGCGGCTGGCGATCGCCACGCGCGGCAGCACCAGCCGGCCCCGGCGCGCAGTCGGCACGTGCAGGGCGAGCATCCCGCTGGCGCTGCCATCGAGCGTCAGCATGGCGGTTGCCACGTTTGGCAGCGTCGGCACGCGCGCCTCGATGCCGATGCGCGCGTCGGCATCGCGGTTGTCGATGCGCAGCTGGAACACGGCATCCTGCCCGGCATGGGCCGGCGCCGCCGGGCCCGCGGCCACGGCGAGGTCGAGCAGGTTGCGGTAGGCCAGCCACATGCACGCCATGCCGATGCCGGCCAGCAGGAAGGTCAGCGCAAAGCCCAGGCTGATGTTGTAGTTCAGCGAAGTCAGCAGCATCGCCGCCAGCACGACCGCAAAGCCGAGGCCGCCGCGGGTGGGCAGGATATAGAGGTGGCGCCGATCCAGCAGCAGCGTGCCGCCGGTTCCGCCGGTCGGGCGCCGGCCCGCCGTGCGGCGCTGAGCCATGACCGGCGCGCCGCGGAGCACGCTTTTGCGCGCAGCCATGGCTTTCAGGGAATGGCCACGCCGGCCTGCAGCGCGGCCAGTTCGCCGGCAACGGCGGCGTGGCCGCCCGCGCCGGCGGGCAGCAGCCGATGCGCGGCCACCGCGGTGAAGACCGCCTGCACATCTTCCGGCAGTACCATGTTGCGCTGCGCCAGCAGGGCCCAGGCGCGCGCGCAGGCCAGCAGCGCCAGCCCGGCGCGCGGCGACAGCCCCGCGGCAAAGCCGCCGTGGCTGCGCGTGGCCTGCACCAGCGCCAGCACGTAGTCCACCAGCGCCGGGCTGGCGTACACCTGTGCGGCAGCCTCCTGCAGCGCCAGCACCTGGCTGCCATCCATCACCGGCGGCAGCTCCGGCGCGCTGGCGCCGCCCAGGTACAGCACGCGCTCGAAGGCGGGGTCGGGGTAGCCGAGCGACAGCCGCATGGTGAAGCGGTCCAATTGCGATTCGGGCAAGGCATGCGTGCCGATCTGCTCCAGCGGATTCTGCGTGGCGATCACGAAAAACGGCGACGGCAGCGCGTGCGTGGTGCCGTCATGGGTCACCTGCCCCTCGGCCATGGCCTCGAGCAGCGCGCTCTGGGTCTTGGGCGGCGCGCGGTTGATCTCGTCGGCCAGCACCACCTGCGCGAACACCGGGCCGCGATGGAAGCGGAATTCGCCGGCGTCGCGGACAAAGACCGAAACCCCGATCAGGTCGGCCGGCAACAGGTCGCTGGTGAACTGCACGCGCTGGTATTGCAGCCCGAGCGTGCGCGCCAGCGCATGGGCCAGCGTGGTCTTGCCGACGCCAGGTACGTCTTCGAGCAGCAGGTGGCCGCGTGCCAGCATGCAGGCCAGCGCCAGCCGCACCTGCTGCGGCTTGCCAAGAACGATGCGGCCCAGCTGGGCCTGGGCCTCGGCCAGCGAAGCGACGATGCGTGGGCGAGCTGTCACGTTGGACCTCGGCGCAAAAGGTGAAAATAGCGGGTGGATGCACGGAATATCGGGTGAAGACCAGCGCATTGTAGCGGCGCGGGCGGCACGCGGCACCGTCTGTTTCCGTACGGAGAGTGAGTGCCCCGGCGCTGTCTGCATGGTTATGGTGCAGCGCCTGCGCCAGATTGCGCCGGTTCTGGCATCATGAGCCTGTCGGGCCACCGCGGCCCTTCCCATTCCTCTTTCCGCTGCCTGTACCGCGCCTGCTGCAATGACCTCGCTGGACCCCTGCGCCGACCTGCCTTCCTCCGTCCTGTCTGCCGATGCCGGCGCGCTGCCGCGCCTGGTGCAGGCCTTCCACGCCAACGGTTTCGTGATCCTGCGCGGCTTTGCCGATGAGCCGGCGTGCGCGGCGCTGGAGGCGGTGACGCGTGAGCACCTGGCCGCGGCGGTGCCGCCGGTGGAGTTCGAGGCCGACCTGGGCTATCCCGGCGCGCCGGCCGCACGCGATGCCGCCGGCGGCGGCACGGTCAGGCGGCTGCGCCAGGCCTACGGGCGCGACGAGGTCTTCCGCCGCTGGGCCAGCGCCCCGAAGCTGGTGGCGGTGGTGCAGGCGCTGCTGGGCGAGCCCGCCCGCATCACGCTGGCGCACCACAACTGCGTGATGACCAAGCATCCGCACTACGGCAGCCAGACTGGCTGGCACCGCGATACGCGCTACTGGTCGTTTGCCCGGCCGGAACTGGTGACGGTGTGGCTGGCGCTGGGCGACGAGGACGAACGCAACGGCGTGCTGCGCGTCATCCCGGGTTCGCACCAGGCGAAGCTGGAGCCGGGCCAGCTGGACCCGGCCGAATTCCTGATCGAAGCCCACCCGGCCAGCCAGCCCCTGCTGGATGCCGCGCAGCCGCTGGCGCTGCACCGCGGCGACGTGCTGTTTTTCGACAGCCGGCTGTTCCATGCGGCCGGCCGCAATGCCTCCGACGCGGTCAAGCTGTCAGTGGCGTTTGCGTATTTCGGGGCCAGCAACCGGCCGCTGGATGGCACGCGCTCGGCCGAGTTCGGCAGCGTGGAGCTGCCCGCGGCAGTCTGATCCCCGCGGCTGCGCTCAGGTGCGCAGCCCGACCAGCCCGGAAATCTTCTCCGAAGCTTCCAGCAGCGGCGGCAGGAAACGCTCCAGCATCTCCTGCGCGCTGGTGCGGTTGGCCTGGCCGCTGATATTGATGGCGGCGATGGTGTGGCCGGCACGGTTGCGGATCGGCGCGGCCAGCGACACCAGCCCTTCTTCCAGTTCCTGGTCGTTGAGCGCCCAGCCGCGCTTGCGGATGTCGGCGACGATGGCCTTGAGCGCATCCACGTCGGTGACGGTGCGGCTGGTGCGCGCGCGCAGGTCGGTGGCGCGCAGCACGCTGTCGAGCTCGGGCTCGGCCAGGCCGGCCAGCAGCACCCGCCCCATCGACGAGCAATAGGCCGGCAGGCGGCTGCCGATCGACAGGTTGATGGTCATGATCTTGCGCGCCGGCACGCGCAGCACGTAGACGATCTCGGTGCCGTCCAGCACTGAGATCGAGCAGCTTTCATGCACCTGCTGCGACAGCGTCTCCATGATCGGCTCGGCCAGGTTCCAGAACGGCATCGAGGTCAGGTAGGCGAAGCCCAGGTCCAGGATCTTGGGCGTCAGCCGGAACAGGCGGCCGTCGGCCTGCACGTAGCCCAACCCCACCAGCGTCAGCAGGATGCGGCGCGCGCCGGCACGCGTCAGGCCGCTGGCCTGGGCGATCTCGGTCAGCGTCTGGGCCGGGTGCTGAGCGTTGAAGGCCCGGATGACCGACAGCCCGCGTGCAAAGGACTGCACATAGCTGTCGCTCGGCTTTTCGGGCGTGGCGGCGGCGCTGTCGGCGGTCTGCGGTGCTCGCGGCGGGTTCTGGCGGGAATCGGTGGGGCTGGCCATTTACGTAGCCCGGCGCGGTTCGCCGGATTGGCACGGAAAGGCCGAAAGGGTAGAGGAAATGGCGGGATTGCGCCAGTACCGGCCCCGGACATGGCCTGGCGCCCGGCGCGTGGGTTCCTTACCGGAAGCTGCGCTGCGCCAGCACGAACACCGCCGCCACCACGCACAACACGGCAAAGCCGTGCAGCATGTCCATGCCGGCCAGCAGCGTGGCCTGGCGGTCGACTTCCAGCGAGATTTTGGCCAGACTCGTTGCCGAGAGCGCATCCGGCGCCTGCAGCACCGGGTTGTAGCGGGTGATGTGTTCCACCAGGTGGGTGCGGTGCTGTGCCAGGCCGTCCTGCATGAACACGCTCGCCAGCCCCGTGCCCATTGCCGAGGCGATCTGCTTGCACACGTTCTTGAACTGGTAGGCGTGCGAGAAATCCTCGACCGGCACTTCCAGGTAAGTCATCGATGCCACCTGCACCATCAGCAGCACCGGCGTCAGCCCTTCGAGCACCACCACCGGCACCAGCGCGTAATCCGGCGCGCCCGGCATCAGCTGCTGCGACAGCAGCATCGCCGCGCAGGCGTAGACGACAAAGCCGATGGCGATTACGCGCCGCTTGCGGAACACCAGCGCCATGCCCAGCGTAATGACGATGGCGCCGATGGCCGACACCGTGCCGCTGGTCGACAACAGCATGCAGGTGGTGCGGAAGGTCAGCCCCAGCCCGGTCTGCGTGAGCGAGGGCAGCAGGAACGACCAGGCCGACGAGAGCAGGTAGTACAGCGTGTAGAAGCCCAGCCCGTACAGGTACTGGCGTCCGGCCAGGCGCGAGAAGTCGATCCATGGATCCGGATGGCGATACAGCCGCCAGCCGCTGAAGGCGAACAATGCCAGCCCGCACAGCGCGGCCAGCGGCATTTCCAGCGAGCTGAAGAAGCGCGTGTAGCGCATCTCCTGCAGCGTATGCAGGAACACCAGCGCGCCCAGCGCGGCGGCGATGGCGGCGGGCCAGTCCAGTGTCGATACCGGCGGATGCGGGTCGCGTGGCGCGCGGGTCGGGTAGGTCAGCGCCACCGACAGCAGTACCGGCAGCGCAATGCCGGCCTGGAACAGGAACACCGCGCGCCAGCCGATATCGTCCAGGAAGATGCTGGTCAGCCACGGCGTGATCGCCAGCATCGAGAACGCGCCGCCGCCGAAGCGCAGCATCAGCGGGCCGCGCTCGGCCGGCGTCGATACCAGCTGCACCAGGATGCGCGAGGCCGCGAACAGGCCGCCGGCGCCCAGCCCCTGCACCGCCTTGCCGGTGATCAGCCCGGTGGGGCTGGCAAACTCGGCGCAGATCAGCGAGCCCAGGACAAATACCAGCAGCGACCCGATGGTGAAGCGCTTGTAGGTGACGCGGCGCGCGACCTGGTCCAGCACCATGTTCATCAGCACCGCGGTGGCCGCGTAGGCCGAGATCGCGTACAGATAATCTTCCGGCGCGGCACCGACGCCGCCCTGGATATGCTGGCTGGCCACGCCCATCATCAGCGTGGAAGAGAAGTCGATACCGGTCACCAGCCCGAGCGTCAGGCCGAACAATGAAAGACGCCAGTGACCCATTTCCGGGTGACTGGCGAGTTGCATGCGCGGGCGCTGGGGGGTGGGGGCGGCGGGGGCTAGGGCTGCTGGAACTGCGGGGGCTGAGGCGTCCGGTCCAGCGGGGACAGGCGTTTGTTGCATCGCTCAAGCATAATGTAGGCCTGCCGTCGGGAACTACAGCTTGTCAGGGAAACATTGTCCGGTGAATGAAACAATCCAATGGAATGATTGGGAGGCGTTCTGCTGCGTGGTCGAGCAGGGGACGTTCACGGCCGCGGCGGAGCAGCTGGACTGCCCCAAGTCGCGTGTCTCGGCCGCAGTGGCGCGGCTGGAAACCGCCATCGGCGCCAAGCTGCTGGAGCGCACCACGCGGCGCATGCGCCTCACGGATGCTGGCAAGGCGGTCTACCGCGATGTCGCCCCCTTGTTTGCGCGCCTGCGCGAAATCCGCCAGGAAACGCTGGCGCGTGAGGAGCGCGTGCAGGGCGTGCTGCGCATCGCCACACCCTATGAGTTCGGCGCCCAGCAATTGGGTGGCGTGATCTGCCGCACGCTGGCGGCGCACCCGGCGCTGGACGTGGCCGTGGAAATCACCCAGGGCCTGGTCGACCCGATCCGCGACGGGTTTGACGTGGCCTTCGTCGTCGTCGACACCGACCTGCCCGACTCCGGCACGGTGGCGCGCCGCATCTACCATGTCGAGCGCGGCCTGTTTGCCGCGCCGGCGCTGGCGGCCAGCCTGCCGGCGCAGTTGCGCCCGGAGGACCTGGCCAATATGCCGACGCTGACCACGCCCGGCGACACCGTCTGGGAATTCACCCGCGATGGCCAGACCGTGTCCGTGCCTATCCGTCCGCGCATGCAGACCCACAACGCCGAACTGCGGCTGCAGGGCGCGCTGGCTGGGCTGGGCATCGCCCGGCTGTCGGTCATTTATTGCGAGGCCGAGATCGCGCAGGGGCGGCTGGTGCGCGTGTTGCCTGACTACCCGCTGCCGCCGCTGCGCGTGTTCGCGCTGCTGCCGGACCGGCGGCTGCAGCCGCGCAAGGTGCGGGCCTTCATGGAAGCGATCGAATCGATGATGGTGTCCGAGCTGGAGCCCGAGGCGGGCCTGGACGGGGGGATGGGGGCGGAAGCAGCCGCGAGCGGGCAGGCTGAAGGAGAGGCCCGCACGGCGGGTTGAGGGCGCTGGCGGGCCGCCACGGCCGGGGCCGTGGCAACGGAAAGGGCAGGAGCTCAGGCGCCGTCGGTGAATGCGTCGCGGCGATCGGTGGTCCTGGCGCCGTCAGTGAACGGGTCGGCCTTGCCGGCGTGGGCGATGCTCCCGTCCAGGCGGGCGATGTCGGAAACGGGTTCGGAGGCGTGGGCAGCGGCCGCGGCAAACGACAGGCTGACGGCGCACAGCAGGGAAAGCGCCAGGCTGCGGCGTTGGGCGATGGTCTTCATGGTGTGTGGTCCTTCTCAGGCAGGGTGCGTGGCGGAAGCGCCACGGTGCCTGCAATGTAGGACTTCACACGGGGCAGAAAAAGGGTCAATTCTCGACACACTGTCCAGAGCCTTGGACAATGTGCCGAGCCGCCGCTGGCTCAGTAGTGCATGCCGAAGATGCTGGCGCCCAGCCGCGCGATCACCATCAGCAGGATCTGCGCGATCACGAACAGCACCAGCGGCGAAACATCGAAGCCGCCCAGGCGCGGTACCACGCGCTGGATCGGGCGCAGCACCGGCGCGGTCAGGTGGTCGATGGCCGGGGTGATCGGCGAATGCGGGTTGACCCACGACAGGATCGCCATCAGCAGCGTGACCCACATTACCAGGCTGATCGTCCATTTCAGCACATAGAGCAGGGCGGTCAGCAGCATGGCCGGCAGGAAGCCGAGCAGGTCGATGCCGCTGAGCAGCGCGACCAGCACCAGGAACACCATCGCGGTCAGCCATGCGCCCGCCACCGTGGCCCAGTCAATGCCGCCCACCCCGGGGATGACCCGGCGCAGCGGGCGCACCAGCCAGTCGGTGATCTGGAACACCCCCTGGGACACCGCATTGCGCGTAGGCAGCCGCGTGAGCTGCATCCACACGCGCAGCAACAGCGCCATGCCGAACAGGGTGAAGACGGTATCCAGCAGGAAGAGAGCGATTTCCGAGAACATCGGTGCGTTTTCCGGTGACGGGTGAAGGTGTCTGCAACCGCACAGATTCTGCCATAGCCTGACGCCGGCACGATGCAACCGTGCGCCGGGCACATGAGCTGGCGGACATGTTTGTGCTGGCGCCTCGGTGCGCGGCCCCTATAATTGCGTGCGCCCCGGTTGCGGGACCGGCCGCGCACCCGTGGTATTGCGCGTGGTTCCTGCGCTTTCCTCCTCCTTTGCGCTTTTTCGCCACCTTATGCCCAGCAAGTCCGCCCCGTCCCGGAAATCCACATCGCTTACCAAGGCCGACTTCGAGGCGCTCTCGGATTTCCGCTACCAGTTGCGGCGTTTCCTGCGGTTTTCCGAAGATGCGGCGCGCGCGGAAGGGCTGACCGTGCAGCAGTACCTGCTGCTGTTGCATATCCGCGGCTGTGCCGACAAGGACTGGGCCTCGATCGGCGAACTGGCGGAACGGCTGCAGGCCAAGCAGCACGGCGTGGTGGCGCTGGTCAACCGCTGCGAGGCGGCGGGGCTGGTCAGGCGCCGGCTCAACCCCGAGGACCGCCGCGTGGTGCAGGTACACCTGCTGGCCAAGGGCGAGCGCTACCTGAACCGCCTGGCGATGCTGCACCGGACCGAGCTGGAATCGTTGCGCGGCGCTTTCCGCGTGGCCCGCATCACCCAGTTCAACGACGACGGCGCCGAGCGCGCCTGAGCCGCGGCAGGCCTGCACTGCCAGCCAGTTACAGGCAGTTACCAATCACAGGTTCCGGTGACACCCGCTGGCTGCCGGCGGCCCTAGACTCGCGCGCATTCCCCAACACGCGCAGAGCGCAGGAGTCCTGACATGTCCATCCCCCTTCGTTCGGTTGTGCTTGCGGTGCTTGGCGCCGGTGCGCTGGCCGGGTGCGCCACGCCGTATGGCTACGACAACGGGTATGGCGGAGGGTACGGCGGCAGCTACGGTGGCGGCTATAGCAGCAGCGGCTACGGCACCAGCGGCTATGGCGGCAGCACCACCATCAGCGGCTACCCGGCGCAGCAGGGCTACCCGCAGGGGTATCCGCAACAGGGGTATCCGCAACAGGGGTATCCGCAGCAAGGCTATCCCCAGCAGCCGTATCCGCAGCAGTCATATCCGGACGGCAGCTACGGCAACAACTACGGCAACAACTACGGCAACCAGGCTTACGGCGTGCGCTACGGCTGGGTCGAGGCGATCGAGGTGGTGCCCGGCCAGCCGCCTTCGACCAGCGGCGCGGGCGCCGTGGTCGGCGGCATCGTGGGCGGACTGCTGGGCCACCAGGTCGGCGGCGGCCGCGGCAATACCGTGGCCACCATCGGCGGCGCGGTTGCCGGTGCGGTGGCCGGCAACGAGGTCGAGAAGCGCACCGGATCCTCGGCCGCGGCTTACCGTGTGCGCGTGCGCACCAGCGACAACGCCTACCTGACGCTGACGCAGTCCAGCGCCTACCAGATGCGCATCGGCGACCGCGTCAAGGTCGAGAACGGCGTAGCCGTGCCGTACTAAGTGCCGAACAGCTGCGCGTAGTCCTCGCGCAGCTGGCGCTTGAGCAGCTTGCCCGCCGTGTTGCGCGGCAGGTCCGCGACGAACACGATGCGCTTGGGCACCTTGAACGGTGCCAGTGCCTGGCGCGCATGGGCGATCAGCTCTTCCTCGGCGGCGTCTTCATGGCCGCGCTTGCGCACCACGCAGGCGGCCACTGCCTCGACCCACTTCGGGTGCGGCAGTGCGAACACCGCTGCCTCGGCCACCGCGCCGTGAGTGTACAGACACTCTTCCACCTCGCGGCTCGATACCAGCACGCCGCCTGAATTGATCACGTCCTTGATCCGGTCCACCACGTACAGGTAGCCCTCGGCATCCATATAGCCGAGATCGCCGGAATGGAACCAGCCGCCGGTGAAGGCTTCAGCGGTCAGTTCGGGCTTGTCCCAGTACTCCGTCAGCAGTTGCGGCGAGCGATGCACGATCTCGCCCAGCTCGCCGGGCGGCACGTCCTGCATGGTCTCGTCGACGATACGGGTCTCGACGTTCAGTACCGGCCGGCCGGCGGAGGCGGGGCGCCCGGCGTGTTCGTCGGGGCCCAGCACCGTGGCCAGCGGCCCGATCTCGCTCTGGCCGTAGCAGTTGTAGAAACGCAGTGCCGGCAGCTTCTGCTGCAGCTCAAGCAGCACCGGCACCGGCATGATCGAGGCCCCGTAGTAGGCCTTGGTCAGCGACCCCAGCCGCGCCGGATCGAAGTCCGCATGGCGCAGCAGCGCGATCCACACCGTGGGCGGCGCAAAGAAGCTGGTGATGCCCTCGGCGTGGATGGTGCGCAGGCAATAGCCGGCCTCGGGGCTGTCGGCGATCAGCGTGGTGCCGCCGCACAGCAGCAGCGGCATCAGGAAGACATGCATCTGCGCCGAGTGGTACAGGGGCAGCGCGGCCAGCGAGTAGTCCGATTCGCGGATATCGCAGGCGGCAATGGTGCTGACGTATTCGGCCAGCAGCGCGCGATGGGTCAGCACGGCACCCTTGGGGGCCGAGGTGGTGCCCGAGGTGTACAGGATCTGCGCAGGCGTGGTGTCGGTGAGCGAATCGGACACCGGTGCCGCGGGGCCGCTGGCGGCGGCTGCCAGTACATCGCGCACCTTGCCGCCGTGCAGCGTGCCGCTGACCTTGCAGGGCAGGCCCTCGACGCGGTCGGCCAGCGCCGGATCGGCAAAGATTGCGCTGGCGCCCGACTGCGTGACGATGTACTCGGCCTCCGCGCGCGTCATCGAGAAATTGACCGGCACATGGATCAGGCCGCTGCGCAGGCAGGCCAGCCACAGCAGCACATAGGCGTCTGAGTTCTTGCCGAAGGCGGCCACGCGGTCGCCGGGGCGCAGGCCTCATTGCGCCAGCGCGCCGGCCACGCGGGCCGCGGCCTGATCCAGTTGGCGATAGGTCCAGGCCCGTTCGCCGAAGCGGATCGCGGTCTTGCCCGGGCTGCGCCGCACGGCGCGGGCAATGGCGTCGGGAATGGTGTTGCGCAGGGCGCGCTGCTGCTCTGACTGCATGGTGTGGTCTCCATTGTTATGGTGGGTCCAGCAAGTCTTGAAGCCAAGCGCCGAGGATAAAGGCTGCCGCCCGGCCATGGCAAGGCGGCAGCGTCTCGGGGTGGGACTACAGCGCGTCGGGGTGGACTACAGCGCTTCCGACAGGAACACCAGCGCGCGCCCGTGGGCCAGCGCGGCGCTGGGCTGGTGGTAGGAGCCGCGCGCCCAGCAGTTGAAGCCGTGGTCCGCACCCTGGTAGACGTAGATCTCGCTGCCGGGTTTGCCGGCCATGGCGTCGCGCACGCCTTGCACGGCCTCTGGCGGGATGTGCGCGTCGAGCGCGCCGTAGTGGAACTGCACCGGCACACGAATGTTCGCCGCCTCTTGCAGCTGGTTCTGGATGCCGCCGCCGTAGTAGGGCACGGCCGCATCCACCAGCCCGCGCGCCGCGCTCAGGTACGACAGCAGGCCGCCGAAGCAATAGCCCACCGCCGCCACCTTGCCGGCGCCGGTGTGCTGGCGCAGCACCTGCACCGTGGCGGCGATATCGTCCAGCGCGGCGGTGACATCCACCGCCTTGCGCAGCGCCATGCCGCGCGCCATGTCGTCGCCTTCGTAGCCCAGTTGCACGCGTGGCGCCTGGCGCCAGAACACGTCCGGCGCCAGCACCGCATAGCCGTCGGCGGCGTACTGGTCCGCCACGGCGCGGATATGCTCGTTGACGCCGAAGATCTCCTGCAGCAGCACAATGCCCGGCGCGCCGGGCTGCACGCCTGCCGGCGGCAGGCTCAGGTAGGCATCGAAGCTGCCCGCGGCGGTGTCAACGCGGATCCACTGGCTGTCGGGGATGGCTGTCATGGGGAAAGGCTCTCCGGAAGGGGGCTGAACAGGAAAGCTGCAAGTTTGCCACTGCGCGCCGCTTCGTGCAGGGCAGGGCGCCCTGCTGCTGCCGTCAGTACGCGCGCGACTGCTGGTAGCGCTTGTTCCAGTTGTCGGTGTAGGCCCTGACCACGGCGGCGTCGCCGCGGATCAGCATGCCGTTCTCGGCGTTGCGCTCCTGCGCCGACTTGGTGAAGTTGAACGATCCGGTGAAGACTGCCTGGTCGTCGAACACCATCACCTTGTTGTGCGCAATCGCGGGTTTGTTGTCGATCACCACCGGCACGCCGGCATGCTTGAGGTAGGTGGCACTGGTATAGCGCTCGGACTGCTGGCTCTTGTCCAGGATCACGCGCACGTCCACGCCGCGCCGGTGCGCCTGTGCCACGGCCTCGGCAATCGGTGCGCTGGTGAACGAATAGGCCTGGATCAGCAGGCGATGGCGCGTGCTCCGGATGGCATTGATCAGCAGCGCCTGGCAACTCGCGCCATCGGGCACGAAGCACAGCGTGTAGCCGCTGCCATCGGCAAACGGCTTGGCCGGCACCGGCTTCGCATCCGGCGGCTGGGCCGGCTTGCCGGTGCGTGCGGGAAAGTGGTTGGCGACGGCCTCGTTGAAGGTCTCGCTGATGCTGTTGGCGATGGTGTCGGTCACCTGGTCGAAGGTGGAAGCCGAGCGGGCATGCGCCAGTAGCGCGAAGGGACTGAACGAGGTGAAGGCCGACACGGCGGCGGCCAGGCCCAGGCCCAGCACGGCCCGGCGAATGAATCTGTAAGTCACGGCGGATCTTTGCGTCGGTGAATGACGGCATGCGCGCGCCGCGCGCCGCATGCTGTCGGGGCGGGTTCGCAGCGTAGCAGCCGCATACGCCACTGGCAAAGCGTGATTGTGTAACAGGATCTGCGGCCGGCTATCCGGTGCAGCATCGCTGCACCGCCGCTGCCCTTGGGACTATCCGCACCCGCGCCTATGATGGATGGAACCCCCGCGGGTCCGCCCGCCAAGGAGAGGGATATGAGCAACCATACCTACAAGCTGGTCGAGATCGTCGGATCTTCACCCGATGGCTGCGACCAGGCCATCCAGAGCGCCATTGCCAAGGCCGGTGAAACCATCAAGAACATCGACTGGTTCGAAGTGGTGGAAACGCGCGGCCACATCACGAACGGCAAGATTGCGCACTACCAGGTCACGCTGAAGATCGGTTTCCGCGTGAGCTGAGTGCGGCGCCGCGCTTGCGCGGCGGAATTGCGCGACGGCACGGGCTGCGCTGCCTGTGCGGATTGGTGCGCGTGCTCGCTCCAGATGCAGCCTTCGGGATAAAAAAATCGGCCGACGCGAGACTGCCGTCGGCCGGGTGCAGGGAAACCTGGTGTCGTCAGCCCAAACGCGACCAGCTCAATCGAACTGGTACGAATAAGTCATGTTGATCCGCGGCGACCGACGGCTTGCATTGGTCGGCTTGTCACCTACCGGTTGTGCCACCGACAGATCCAGCGTGTAGTAGCGCCGGTCCGAGAAGCGCGCGCCAATGGCTACCGATGACAGGCTGCGGTGCGACAGCGACACGCTGTTGGAAAACACGCGCGCCACGTCGGCCGACACATAGGGCTGGATGGTGCGCAGGTAGGTCATGTCGGGCAGGAACAGGCGGCTGATTTCCGCCGAGGCCCCCCAGCCCTTGTCGCCCGCCACTTCGCCGGCGGGATAGCCCAGCCCGAAGAAGCGTCCGCCGAAGCTGATCTGCTCGCCCGAGGCCAGGCGGTCGCCGCTGTACTGGCCCGCCGCGGCCACGGTGAGGCCGAAGCCCGCCGGCAGGTCTTTCGACTGCGACAGCAGCAGCCGCGTGCGGAAGAAGCTCAGGTCGTTGGTGTTGTTCTGGCGGCTCGCACCCAGCGCATCGAAACCCTTGTACAGGCCGAGCGTGGCGTTGCGGCTCACGCCTTCGCCGCGCTGAACGTAGGTCAGCTCCGCGGTGCCCACGCGCACGTTGGTGCCCAGCGTCACGCGCGTGCCGGTGGCGGTGTGGGTGTACCGCTCGAACTGGTCGGCGCCGTAGAAGCCGCCGGTCAGCGTGAGCGTATGCGCGTTGGACAGCAGCAGCGGATAGCTGAGCGAGCCGCCGATGCGCTTGGTGTCGTTGACGTAGCGCGGGTTGAACCCGATCGCCTCCAGCGTGGCGTTCTGCGGCACGCCTCGGTAGTGCGAGGCATTGAGCCGCGCGATCATGCCCTCGGTGCCGAGCGGCTGCGCGTAGCTGGCGGCGTAGTACTCCTCGTTGTCGCGGCCCTTGGGGAACAGTGCCGAGACCGAGATCTGCTCGCCCAGCGGCGTCAGACTGTTGGTGGTCGCGGTGGCAATGGCGCGCAGGCCTGGCGACATGTATTCAATGCCGGTGCCGAAGGTGAACGGCTTGCGCTTGACGTCGAGCACCATCTCGCAGGCGCCGTCGGTGGTGGTCGGCGGCTGCACCGTGGCCGCCACCTGCAGCCCGGGCTGCAGGGCCAGTGCATTGACGTAGTGTTCGAATCGGTCCTGGCGCAGCGGGCGGTCCTGCTGCAGCTTCTCGGCAATGGCGCGCAGCCGGCCCTCTGCCGGGCCCGCCTTGCCTGTGACCGTCACCTTGGCCACATAGCCTTCGACCACGGTGATCAGCACATCGCCGTTGGCAAAGTCCTGCGCCGGCACGAAGGCAAACGAGAGCGGATAGCCGCGGTCCTTGTACATCTGCGTCACCGTGTTGGCCGCTTCCAGCAGCTGCGCCACCGTGATCTCGCGATTGGCCAGCGGCTTGAACTGCGCGGCTACCTCCTCGAACGGCAGCGTCTTCGCGCCTTCGATGCGAAAGCGGCGCGGTGTCAGGCGTGTATTGAGCAGGTCCTGCATGGCCGCCTGCGGCCGTTCGACCTGCACGGTCACGCTGCTGTCGGGCCGGGCCGGAGCAATCTTCGGGAGCGTCTGGGTTGGGTCGCCCTGGACCGGGCTGCGCGGATCGGCCTGGACCAGGCCGTGATGGAACGCGCCGACGCTGACCAGCAGCGCGGCAACGCGATGACGTGCACGCATGGCAAAACCCCTGTAAGGAAATACTGCGGCTATTGACGTCGCGTGCCACTGGCGCGGGAATTGCCGCTACCCCCGTGCGCCTGCCGTCCGATGCTGCCGGTTCAGCGCGTGGCCGCTACGTTGAATCTGGTGTGCTCCGCTGCCCGCGATCAGGCGATCGCCAGGGCAGCGGCTGAGGCTGGATTACTTCTGGCCGAGCGCGCCGGTCAGGCCGCCCAGCAGGCCGCCAACCAGGCCGCCGATGGGGCCGGTGGCGCTGGTGGTCGAAGTCTTGCTGGTGGTGCTGCCCGCGGTGGAGGTGGCGCCGCCGGTCACGGCGGCGACAACATTGGTGACGGGGGCCAGCGGGCTGGTGGTGCCAGTGCCCGCCGCGGCGCCGGTGACGCCGCCGACCACGCCATTCACCACGCCGCTGACCGCGGTGGTGACCGGCGCCAGCGGCGAACCGGTGCTGCCGCCGGTGGCACTGCCAAGGCCGCCGGTGATGCTGCTGACCAGGCTGGTGACAGGCGCCAGCGGCGAACCCGTACCGCCAGCGCCTGCACCGCCAGTCAGCCCCCCGGCCAGCGCAGTCACGGGTGCCAGTGCCGGGCTCAGCGCGCCCAGGCCGCCGCCGCTGGCGGGCCCGTTCACTGCGCCGCCCAGCGATGCCACGGTCGTGCCGGTGGCGTTCACCACGCCGCCGACGCCCGAGATCACCGGCGTGTTGGTCTGTTGCAGCGTGGTGCCGGCCGTCGCGAGCGCACCGCCCACGGCCGCCAGCAGGCTGGTGGTCGGTGCGCCCAGGCCCGTGGCCGCGCCGAGCGTCTGTGCGGCGCCGGTCAGCTGCGAGGTGATCGGCACGATCAGCTTGCTGGTGGTGGTGGTCACCTGCTCGACCGCGCCGGTCGACAGCACCGTGGTCAGCGTTTCGCCAGTGCCGCTCACCGTTTTGCCCAACTCGTTCACCACCGTGCCCAGCGGCGAGGTCAGCGGCGCCAGTGGCGCGAGCTGGCCGGTGCCAAGGCCACTGACGGCGGTACCGGTGCTGGATAAGGTCTTGCCAAGTTCGGTGACCACGTTGCCGGTGCTGGCTACCGTGGTGCCTACCGGATTATCCGAGTTCGGCATGCTGCCCAGGCCCGATTGCAGGCCCGTGGCCAGTGCCCCGATGGCATCGCCGGCGGAGGCTACGGCGTCGCCCAGGCCGGTTTGTGTCTGGGTCGGCACCAGCGGCAGGTTGCTGCTGCCGAGCTTGTCGCCAAGATCGCTGACCGTCTTGCCGGTACTGTCGAGCACCTTGCTAGTATTGTTGATGACCTCGGCGGTCGGGGTCCGTGCGGTGGGCGTTTCGCCGCCGCCGGTATTGCCGCCATTGTTATCGCCAGTGCCACCCGTGCCGCCGCCCGTGCCACCGGTACCACCGCTGGCCACGTCGGTGCTGCCGCCGGAGCCGCCCATGCCGCCAGTGCCATCGGTACCCGTAGTCTTGGCGCCGCCATTGGTGCCCGCCGTGTCGCTGGTGCCCATGGAGGTCGATCCGCTGCCGCTGGCGCAGCCACCCAGGGCCAGCAAGGTTGCGAGGAGTGCCGTTACGGCGAGTTGTTGTTTGCGCATGTTCTGTTCCCTCATTCCCGTCGTTTAAATCGCTCGGCCGCGCATCGCGTTCGTTTTCTGCGTGCGGCGGTGACGGATATGGCGCAATCGGTATGCCAGCGCTGCGACGCGTCCTGGAGCGGACCCTGCGGAAGTCGGGGGTGGTGCCCGCAAAGCCTTGCCGGGCGCGGATTCCAGGGAAGCGGTGGGACCTGCTTGCGGCGCTGCCGGGGATGGGGTGTCAGGGCGGCTGCGCGTTACGCGTTACGTAACGTGTGTCGTCTGCAGGGAACAAGACAGCCGGAACGGCGGGCTTGCGACGATGGCGATCCAGCCAGGCAAGCGCGCCGTGCCGCGCACTGCCACGGCCTCCCGCCACGGTCATCCGCGCCTCCGTGTTCCCATGTTCCCGGAACACGTTACGTAGCACGTAACACCTCAGGTCCGCGCCGCAACGGCATTTGTGTCCGGCCCGCAGCTACCCCGCATCACCCGGCAATCCGCGCCAGCCAAGGCTTGCAGCGCCGCGGCCGGTTCCGTGCCGGCACCGCTGGCGCCGCTGGCACGCGCCTTGCCATTGGTTGTCCAGACGCGCCGACGATCTCGCGTTCCACGGTCTTGCCGTTCCGCTTCGGAGCGGTCCGCCAGAGGAACAAAGCGGGACACCGGGGAGGCTCGTCGGCAATCCCATGCGGCGCACATAAGACAAGACGGCCGGCAGCACCGTGGCCAACAAGACAGGAGAAGGGCAATGAAAATCAAGCATCCGTCGCAGCATGGCATGACCTCACTGGCCGCGGCCGGCGTGGCCGCCCTTGCGTTGCTGATGGCAGGCTGTTCGTCCAGCGGTGGCGGCAGCGGCGCCAATCCGCGGCCGAACAGCGGCAACACCGACACGCCGGTCAACCCGGCACCGTCCGCATCGAGCGAGATCACGCCCACGGCCAAGGTGACCGAAGGCGCGGGCAATACCGTGGTGGCCACTGGCAATGCCATCAGTGACATCGGCAAGACTATCCAGGAGGCGCCGCTGCCGTTGCTGCCCACCACGGCGCGCGAAAGCGCCGGCGACGTGGTGATCAAGGCCGGCAAGGCGGTTGGCTCGCTCGGTGCCGGCGTGCGCGATGGGCTGGGGCAGATGGGCTCGGTCGACAACCCGGTTGGCGTGACGGTGGCCAGCACCGGCAACGTGGTCCACGACGTGGGCGAGGCGTTGATCAGCGGCGGCGACCTGGTGTCTGGCCTGGGCACCGAGAAGCTGGCACCGCTGGCACCGGTGACCACCCCGGTGGGTGGCCTGGTCAGGCACGTGGGCATCGCGGTGCACGATGGCAGCTACAAGCTGAAAAGCGTGCTGTCCGAAGGCCCGGTCGCGCAGGTCACGAATTCGGTCAGCAAAGTCATCGTGCCGCTGACCAGCAAGGGCACCGACGGCACGCAGACACTGGGAGCGGCCACGCACCTGGGCGAGCCGGCCAACGGCCTGCTCTACAAGGTCGGCAATACGGTGGCTGCAGGCGGCAGCATGATCAGCAACACCCACGCACCGGTGGTCTCGCCGCTGGGCGGCGTGGTGACTGAGGCCGGCAAGACGGTCGCGGCTGCTGGCGCGCTCCTCAACGGCAATGGTCAGGGTGGCGGCAACCCGCTTGGTGGCCTGCTGGGCAACCTGCCGCTGGCCAAGGCTGGTAGCAACGGTGAGGGCGGTTCCGCGGGCGGCGCGCTCGGTCCCGTGACCGCGCTGCTGGCGCCGGTGACCGGACTGGTCGGCGGGCTGAAGCAAGGCGCACACGACAGCCAGGGTGGCAGCGGTGACCACAAGGCGTTGCAGCTGCCGCTGGTGGGTGGCCTGCTGCGCTGAAATGTCTCATCCCGGCTAGGTGTTTTCACGGTGCGCTGTCGCTCATCACCCCGTCGCAGCGCATCTTTTTATTTTGGCTGGCATTGCGGCCGTATGACCGCAATGCCAGGTTGCAGGCCGGTTCCCGGCCGGTCTGCCTGCTCTTTGACAACCTGTGGACCCGGGCGTGCCGGGTCGTTTCAAACGCGCGTCTTAACCCCTTTGGGTCATTGCTATCACCCGTAGGAGGGGTATGGTTGAGACATTCCATGTCTTAAAAAGAAAGCGCAGCAAGCGTGAAAAGTCGATAAAAGAGCGGGCCACAGAGCACCGTGATAATCGAACGGGGGAAGCGTGATCGCGGCAACAGATCACTTCGGGAGTGGAAATCATGAAACGACTCATTGCACGCTTTATTAAGGATGAGCGCGGAGCGACGGCTATCGAATATGGCCTGATCGTCGGGCTTGTTGCTCTGGCGATTGCCGTCGGCGCTGGCAAACTCGGCACCGAGCTTAACGCCAGCTTCGATCGGCTTTCGGTCACGGTTTCGGGATGGTTCAAGTAAAGCCGAAACCATAAGACCGGCGTGATTGCCGCGCTCCTCTGCGCGGCGACCCTCTACACAGACTTCCTCCACCGGCGCGTTCCCAACGCCTTGCTGGCGGCTGCCGTGCTGGCCCTCGGGCTGTCACTGCTCGCCGGACAGGGAATGGAACTGCCGCTAACCACGCGCCTGATCGGCGCCGGGCTGGGCCTTGCGGTCACACTGCCGGTATATGCCCTCGGGCAGATGGCGGCGGGTGACGTCAAGTTCCTGGTCGTGGCGGGGTTGTTCACCGGGCCGCAAGGACTGGTACTGGCATGGGTCGTCGGCAACCTGCTCGGGCTGGTGCACGCGCTGCTGGCGCTTGCACTGGGCGGTCGCGCGCCGGCTACAAGTCAAGCCATCGATCACCAGGACAGCGGACCTATTCCTACGGCGCAGTTTTCGCGGGCGCGCGGCATTCCATATGCCGCGTACCTGGCCGTGGGCGTGCTGGCCTGGATGGCTGCGGGCCATTAGCCGGACAGGCTAGTGGCAAGCAGGCTGCGCCGCCGGTCGGCGCGAAAGAACACCAAGGGACCTGGGTTTCGGATGTTGTTGCACGCAAGGGTCAACAGGGGGATCAACCGGCGCCGCCACGGCGCCGGCAGCGCTGCGATCGAGTTTGCGATCGTGGCGCCGGTGCTGCTCGCCATCGTGATCGGCATCGTCTACTACGGTGTGATGCTGGCGCTGCAACAGGTGCTGACGCTGGCCGCCGAAGAAGGCGCGCGCGCTGCGCTGCGCTATCCAGCGGGCGTTTCCGGCTCAGGCCTCGCGGCCACGCAAGGCGCGCGCGTCGATGCAGCGGCTGCGATGGCGCGCGGCACGCTTCCCACATCCATCAGGAATTTGCTGTCCACCGGCAACGTTGCGCAGGCAGTGCCCTGTGCATCCGGCTCCACCGATGTCTGCGTGCAGGTTACGCTGAACCTTCCCACCACCAACATCCTCCCCGCCGTGCCGATGGTCCCGGTCCCTGCAACGCTGTCAGGCTCGGCAATGGTCCAGCTTTCTCCTGATATCTGAGCCGCCATGCCCCAACGCCCCCACGCCATGCCCATCCAAAGGAATCCCGCATGACCAGCAAGCAGATCCGACTTCTGGCGGTGGTGCTGCTTGGCCTGGCGCTGCTGCTTGCGCTGCTGGCGTGGCAAGTGGGCCGCCAGCCGGCACAGGCGCCCGCGGCATCGACATCCGCCAAACCGCTGCACGCAGTGGTGGTGACCACGCAAGCGGTGGAGGCGGGCAAGCCGCTTGCCGCCGAGGCGCTCAAGGTCGAGATGCTCCCGATCGATCCCACCGGCGCCTACGGCGAGGTGGCACGCGTGACCGGGCAGGTGCCGCTGGTGGCGCTTGGCGCCAACGTGCCGGTGCTCGAAAGCCAGTTGCTGGCTGGCCTGGCCACGCAGGTGCGGGAGGGCGAACGCGCGGTGGCCGTGTCTGTCGATGAAGTCATCGGCGTCGGCAACCAGGTGCAGCCGGGCGACTATGTCGATGTCTTCCTGGTGCTGCGCCGCGACCAGCAGGAAATCCCGGAAAGCCAGGCGCGCATGCTGTTGTCGCGCCTGCGCGTGCTGGCCTACGGTGTCGCCTCGGTCAACCGGCCGCAGAACGCCAAGCCGGAACAGATGATGGCGCGGCAGGAAGGCGCCAAGACCGCGGTGCTGTCGGTGCCGCTGGAGCAGGTCAGCCGGCTGGCGATGGCGCAGCAGTCCGGGCGCCTGCTGCTGGCGCTGCGCAATCCGCAGGACGAAGCCATGCCCAGCGACGGCATGTTTGCCGAACCCCCGCCCGCGCTGGCCGCGCGCGCCGGCGTTCCCGCCGAAGCGCCGCGCGCGGCCCCCGACAAGGCCATGGCCGGCGTGATGCTGTCCGGCCTGGCCGCCCCCGCCGGCGCCTCTGCCCCGCGTGCGCCGGTGGCAGCGCCGGCGCCGCGGCCGCTGCAGGTTGCCGCGCCGCCCGCGCCAGCCCAGGCGAGACAAAGCGCAGGCGTGGAAGTCATTCGCGCGGGCAAGCGCGAGATCGAATAAGAACGTGGGCGCCGACTTTATGCATATCCGGAAGAAACCAGCCCATTCGACGGCCCTGCGCCGCAGGCTGATGCAACTCGCGCTGGCCGCGATGCTGGCCACTACCGCGTGGTGCGCACTGGCGCCGCGCGCACAGGCGCAGGAAGCCGTGAACGCGCGCCAGTTGCGCCTGCTGGCCGGCGCGCAGAAAGAGATCCGCAGCGCGCAACCGGTGGAACGCGTCGCGGTGGGCAACCCGGCGGTGGCCGACGCGCTGGTGCTGCGCACGCGCGGTGCCCCCAGCGTGCTGCTGGTGGCCAAGCAACCTGGCGTGACCGACGTGATGGTGTGGACGCGCGGCGGCGCCGAGCCGCTGACCTACAACGTGCAGGTCGATGCCATCGCGCCCGATGCCGATGGCGCCAAGCTTGGCTATTCCGCCGCCGGTGCCACCATCACCGGGCAGTCGCCCGATGCCTATGCCGCGGCGCGCGCGCAGGCAGCGGCGCGCGCGGCCACCACCGGCAAGACCGATGGCAAGCCCGGCCTGGTGGTGGATCGCTCTACCGTGCCGCTCTCCGGTACCGTGCAGGTCGACGTCAAGGTGGTGGAGATCAGCAAGACCGTGCTCAAGGAAGTCGGTATCAACTTCTTCCGCAACAACTCCGGCTTTGCCTTCGGCACGTTCTCGCCATCGACGCTGAACAAGTTCACCTTTACGCCCGGCAGCGGCGGCGCACCGGGCAGTTTCAGTGCCGACATCGCGTCGCCGATGAGCAATGCCTTCAACCTGGTGGCCGCGTCGCTGACACACGGTATCTTCGCCAATATCAGCCTGCTGGAGGCCAATGGCCTGGCGCGCGTGCTGGCCGAGCCCAGCCTGGTGGCGCTGTCCGGCCAGAGTGCCAGCTTCCTGGCCGGCGGCGAGATCCCGATCCCGGTGCCGCAGGCGCTGGGCACGACCACGATCCAGTTCAAGCCATTCGGCATCGGGCTGACGGTGTCGCCCACGGTGCTGTCGGCCGACCGCATCGCGCTGAAGGTGGCGCCGGAGGCGAGCGACCTCGACCCCTCGCGCGGCATCTCGATCAATGGCGCGGTGGTGCCCGCCATCGTCACGCGGCGCGCCGACACCACGGTGGAACTCGGTGACGGCGAGAGCTTCGTGATCGGCGGGCTGGTCAGCCGCAACACCGTCAGCAACGTCAACAAGGTCCCGGTGCTGGGCGACCTGCCGGTGATCGGTGCCTTCTTCAAGAACCTGAATTTCCACCAGGAAGACCGTGAGCTGATGATCGTGGTCACGCCGCGCCTGGTGAAGCCGCTGGCCAAGGGCGCGCCGGCGGCGCAAGCCGTTGGTGCCGATGGCCGCACCAACGGCAACCCCAATGTATGGGGCTGGTATGTGCTGGGCGAATACGCGGACCCGACTTTGCCGGGTTTCTCAAAATAGCCGCCGGCCGTGCCGGCAGGCATGGCCAACAGCTTGAGGCGGAGAGATGGATTATTTTCTGTTGCACGCAACGCAGGACGAAGTGAAGGACTGGCTGGGCAAGGTCCTGGGCGGGCTGGGCACGCTGGTGGCCGAAGGCGGCGCGCAGGAAGCCTTTCTCGAGCGCGTGGCCCAGCTGCGCCCGGGGCTGGTGTTCCTGCACTTCTCGACGGAACTGGCCGGCGCGTCGGCGCGGCTGGGCGAGCAGCTGCTGCGGCTCTTCCCAGGCCTGCCGCTGGTCGCGGTGGGCCATGCCGACGAGCCCGGCATCATGCTGGCGGCGCTGCGCGTGGGCGTGAAGGACTTTATCGACCTGCGCGACGCGCCGGCCGATGCCGAGGCCGTGGTCAAGCGCCTGGCCGTGCCGGGCGAGCAGGTGCGCCAGGCCGAGTCGGCGCGCCAGGGCAAGATCGTGGCGCTGCTGGGCGCGCGCCCCGGCGTGGGCGTGACCAGCCTGGCCGTGAACCTGGCCGCGGCGGCACGCCGCCACCTGCCACTGAATGAAAAGACTGACGCGCGCGCCGAAGTGCTGCTGCTGGACCTGGGCCTGCCGGCGCGCGACGGCGCGCTGTACCTGAACCTGAGTCCGGGCTTCCACTTTGTCGAGGCGGTGCGCAACCTGCGCCGCTTCGACCAGGTCTTCGTGCAGACCGCGCTGACACGCCACGGCAACGGCGTATGCGTGCTGCCGCTGCCTGCGGCGCTGGGCGAGCTGCGCGACATCTCTTACTCCGAAGCCATCAGCCTGCTGGAGCGGCTGCGCGCGTTCTTCGACATGCAGATCATCGACCTGGGCGGCTTCGGCAATGCCGAGTTCACCGCGCAGATCGTCAAGGCCGCCGACAGCGTGGTGCTGGTGGCCGACCAGAGCGTGGGCGCGATCGTTTCGGCCGCGGAGCTGGTGCATGAGCTGCGCGCGCGCGAGGTGGAGCGCGACGACCTGCACCTGCTGGTGTCGCGCTTCGATGCGCGCCTGGGCGTGGATGCCGCGCAGATCGCGCACCGCGTGGGTGTGCAGTCGGTGGGCACGCTGCCCGACAGCCGCGCACCGCTGGTGCTGGCCATGAACCGCGGCGCGGTGCTGGCCGACGACGATCCGCACGACCCCTATGTGCGCGCCCTGGCCGACCTGCTGGCACGACTGGGCTACCGCGCGGCGCAGGCCAGGGAAACCAGCCTGCTGGCGCGGATGAAGGACAAACTGCCTGAGGCGCTGCGCGCGGTGCGCGTGGCACGCACTGGAACCTGACATGACGCAAGCGATTGAATTCTCCGACAACGCCCCCGCACCGTTTCCGGTCTCGCAGGAATTCCAGAACATCAAGGAAGCGGCGCACGAGCACCTGCTGACCCGCATCGAAGAGCTCGGCGCAGAGTTCGGCCGCTGGTCGCGTACCGCGATCCAGCGCTTTGTCGACCTGGAACTGGAGAGCTTTACCCGGTTGCGCCGCATCCCCATCAACGAGGCCGAGCTGCGCCAGATTGCCGAGGCGCTGACCAAGGAGCTGGCCGGCTTCGGCCCGATCGAAGACCTGCTCAACGACCCCGCGGTGGAAGACATCCTGGTCAACGGCCACCTTGACGTCTACGTGTCGCGCCACGGCGTGCTGGAGCGCATCCCGGTGCGCTTTACCGACAGCGGCCACCTGCTGCGCATCGTGCGCCGCATCCTGGCGCCGATCGGCAGGCGGCTGGACGAGTCCAACCCGATGGTCGATGCGCGCCTGCCCGACGGCGGCCGCATCAACGTGGTGATCCCGCCGCTGGCGCTGGAGGGTCCAGTGGTGTCGATCCGCAAGTTCCGCAAGGACCCGATGACGCCTGCTGACCTGCAGGGGCTGGGCACCATGAGCCCCGAGATCTGCGACCTGCTGCAGGCCGCGGTGCAGGCGCGCTGCAATATCCTGGTGAGCGGCGGCACCAGCTCGGGCAAGACTTCGCTGCTCAATGCGCTGGCCACCTTCGTGCCGACCACCGAGCGCGTCATCACCATCGAGGACACCGCCGAGCTGGCGCTGAACCACCCGCACGTGGTGCGGCTGGAAAGCCGTCCCGGCGGTTTCGAGGGCACCGGCGTGGTGTCGATCCGCGACCTGCTGCGCAACAGCCTGCGCATGCGCCCGGACCGCATCATCGTGGGTGAAGTGCGCGGCGGCGAGGTGCTGGAGATGCTCCAGGCGATGAGCACCGGCCACGATGGTTCGATGGGCACCATCCACGCCAGCAGCCCGCGCGAATGCCTGTACCGGCTGGAGATGCTGGCCGGCTTTGCCGGCTTCCAGGGCAGCGAGGCGAGCCTGCGCCGGCAGATCGCCAACGCCATCGACTTTATCGTGCAGATCGCGCGGCTTTCCAACGGCAAGCGCCGCATCGTCTCGATCACCGAGATCACCGGGCTGGGCGACAACATCATTTCCACCCAGGAGCTGTACCGTCACGAGCCCTACGTGAACCCGGACGGTACCGAGACCGACCGCTGGCTCTCGCTCGGCCTGCTGCCGCACTCGCCCAAGCTGGCACGCATGCGCGGACCGGGCTTCATGCTGGACGACCGCTTCGATGTCTAGCGCCACGCTGCTGCTCGCCGCCACGGCCCTGGTCATCACCGGCCTGGGCCTGCTGCTGCTGGCCAGCGCGCAGGCGCGTGCGCGCCGCGAGCAGCAGCAGGCCTTCCTGCAGGCGCAGACCGAGCAGGTGCGCCTGCGCTATGCGCAGGCGCCGGATCCGGCGCTGCAACTGCCCGCACGCGACCTGCGCCGCCGCTGGGACGACTTCCTGCGGCGTGCCGACCTGGCGCCGACGCGCCGTACCGCCATCGTCTGGATCACGCCGGTGGTGCTGTGCACGCTGGCCGGCGCGGTGGCGGGGCAATGGCTGGGCGCGGTGTCGGCCCTGATCGTGGCGCTGGCCGTGGCGGCGTTCGCGGCCTGGAACCGCGTGCGCCGCCTGCACAAGAAGCTGTTGTCGCAACTGCCCGGGTTCCTGGACGGCGTGGTGCGGCTGATGACGATCGGCAGCAGCGTGCCGGCGGCGTTCCAGAATTCGATCGCCAATACCGAGGCGCCGCTGCGCCAATGCCTGGTGCAGGCCGTGCACCTGCAGCGCGCCGGCAAGGAGCTGGACCAGGCGGTGCTGCAGGTCGGGCGCGTGTACAAGGTCGAGGAACTGGTGCTGGTGGCTTCCGTGCTGCGCCTGTCGGTGCGCTACGGCGGCCGCGCCGATGTGGTGATGGAGCGCACCGCCGCCTTTATGCGCGACCGCGAACAGGCCCAGCGCGAGCTGATGGCGCTGTCGGCCGAGACCCGGCTGTCGGCGTGGATCCTGGGGCTGCTGCCGCTGGTGGTGGCCGGCGGCCTGTTCATGCTGAACGCGGGCTACATCTTGATGATGTGGAAGGATCCCACCGGCAAGACGATGCTGCTGTCGGCCCTGGCGCTGGAAATTGCCGGGGCCTTCATGCTGTACCGGCTGGCCAAGTCGATCTGAGCGGCATGCCAGCACGCAGACAAGAGCCAACATGGACCGCCTGACACTGATTTCGCTCAGCCTGCTAGCCGCCGCCTGCGGCGTGGGCGTACTGACGCTGCCGCTGTTGCGCGACTGGCGCCAGCGCCGGCTGTCGGCGCGCACCATCGACGGCGCGCTGGCGCGGCAGCGCGCGGCAGAAGCCGCCCAGGCCGCCCACGCCGCAGTCCCCGCCGCGTCGGGCACCCAGGCTGCGGCAAAGGCCGGTGCCGCCGCGCCGCAGGGCAGGGGCGGGGCGGCTACCGCAATCGGGGCACAACTGGGCGCGCGCGTGGGCGAGCGCATCAATGCCCACTGGCTGGATTCGCGCCTCGGGCGCGCGGTGGTGACGCCGGAAGACCAGCAGTTGCTGGAGCAATGTGGATGGTACGGGCCGCAGTCGCGCATGCTGTTTGGCGTGCTGCGGCTGGGGTTGCCGTCGGCCCTGGCGCTCGCCGCCATGCTCTGGCACGTGGGCGCGGGCGCCTTTGCCATCGTCGCGTGGGGCTTCGGCACGTTTGCGCTGGCCTACCTGGCCCCCAAGTGGCACCTGCGCCGCCGTGCCGCGGCGCGCCTGCGCATGGTCGATGACGAGCTGCCGGTGCTGATCGACATGCTGCGCCTGCTGCAGGGCGTGGGCCTGTCGATCGACCAGAGCCTGCAGGTGATCGTGGCCGAGTTCGGCAGCATGCTGCGCGTGCTGGGGCCGGAGCTGGCACGCGCCAACCAGCAGTTTGCCTCGGGACGCTCGCGCGAACAGACGCTCTTGCGCATCGGCCGGCTGTTCGACAGTGAAGACCTGAAGAGCCTGATCACGCTGCTGACGCAGGTGGACAAGCACGGCGGCGCGGTGCAGGAGCCGCTGCGCCAGTTCGGCCTGCGCATGCAGGAGGCGCGCAAATCGCGCTTGAAGGATGAGATCGGCCGGCTCACGGTCAAGATGACCGCGGTGATGGTGGTGAGCCTGCTGCCGGTGCTGCTGATCCTGACCGCGGGCCCCGGCTTCCTCGGGGTGATCCGCATGCTGGCACATATGGGAGGGACGCGATGACGCGCTCAGTCGGTCCGGCGCTGGGCCGGATCTCGAAAACGGCGGCGTGCCTGCTGCTCGCGGCGCTGTCTGGCTGCGCCGCCAATCAGAACGGGGCCGCGGCCATGCATGACCAGGCCGAGGCGCAGGTGGAACTGGCCAAGCTGCGCGACAAGACCGCGCGCGCCGAATACAGCGAGCAGGCGGTCTACCTGGGCCTGATCCGCAAGATGCAGCAGGACGGGCTTTACTTCGCCTCGCTGGCTCATATCGAGGTCTACGTGAAGCGCTTCGGCTCCGGCCCGGAGATCCAGGCGATGCGCGCCGATGCGCTGCGCGAGACCGGGCAGGACAAGGCCGCCACCGATGCTTACCAGCAACTTGCAGCGACGTCGCAAGGCGAGCAGGCCGCGCATGCGCACCACGGGCTCGGCCTGCTGGCGGGGCGCCAGGATGACTTTGCGCGCGCCGTTACAGAGCTGCGCCAGGCCGCCGCGCTCGACCCCGTCAATCCGCGCATCTCCGGCGACCTGGGCTACGCGCTGATGCGCGCCGGCGCGCTGCAGGACGCGCGCGTGCCGGTGATGCAGGCGCTGGAACTGGACGCGCGCAATCCGCGTGTGATCAGCAACGCCGTGGTGTGGCTGATCGCCGACGGCAAGCGCGCGCAGGCCAACGCCATGATGCAAAAGGCCGCGCTGCCCGAAGCCACGCGCAGCGCCATCCGCAAGGAAGCCGACCGCATCGCCCGCGCCACCGCGGCGCGCGACCGCGCAGCGGCCCGTCCTGCGCCGGCAGCGCGGGCGCCATCGAAACCCGCCACCACCGCACCGGCCACCTCGGTGGCGGCCGTGGCCGCAACCGCAGGGGCTACCCCATGACCGCCATGTTCCGCATTGCCATCCCCGCGCTCTGCCTGCTGATGCTGGCGCCCGCCGCGCAGGCGCAGACCGACCGTGCCACGACCGAGGCCGCCGCCACCGGCATGCCGGCAGGCAGCCCGGCGCAACGCGAGATCGGTGCCGACACGCGCGCCATCCTTGCCATCCAGCGCGAAGGCACGCAGGCTGGCCCCATGCTGCCGATGCACGGCGAGCAGGCCGCGCTGGGCTATGAGCGCTACCTGAACAGCTTCCGCTTCGCGCTGCCGGAGTTCTACACGGGGCAGGCCAACGCCAGCACCGCGCGCGCCGGCTCCGCCGGCCAGATGCTGGGCGGCAAATGAGCTTGCGCCAGCCGCGGCCGCGCCGGGCACCTCGATCCGCACGCGGCGCCATCAGTGTGATGGCGGCGCTGCTGATCGCCACCGTGGCGATCGCCGCGCTGGTGTCGATCGACGTGGGGCATGTGTTCATGCGCCAGCGGCAGTTGCAGAACGTGGTGGACCTGGCCGCGATGTCGGCGGCACAGCAACTCAAGCGAGCTGATAGCGCGGCGAATCTGAACGCCGCTGTGCTGGGTACGGTCAGGAATATCGGTGCGAAGAACGGGTATCCGTCGGGCATTGCAATGGGTTGCGGCGATGCCACCGGTGGCGGCGCGGATGCCATGACTGCCTGTCTTGGCGTGTGGGATCCGGCGAGCGGCGGGCCGAAGCATTTCAGCGCTACGTATGAAGCAACCAAGGTCTCGCCCAATGCCGTGCGCGTGCAGGCAACGCAGACCGTGCCAATCCTGTTCGTGATCGACGGCGGCAGCGGCCGGCAGCTGTTTGCTGAAGCGATTGCCAGCGGCAGTCCGCCGGTGGCGGCGTTTTCGCTGGGTACTGGGTTGCTGGACGTCTCCACCGCCAACAGCATGCTGAGTGTGTTGCTGGGCAATACGGTGAGCTTGTCGTTGGTGGACTGGCAGGGACTGGTCAATACCACCGTGACGCTGGACCAGTTGCGGCTCAAAGCGGGTGTCGGCACGGTGGACCAGCTGTTGAACACTTCATTGAATCTGCGTGATTTCTATGCGCTGGTGCTTGGCGCCGCTGGCCGCGACGCGCTGCTGACGACGATGCTGGGCAGCCCGCCAACCGCGCTCGGGGCCAGCGGGGCAGCGGCTACGGTGTCACTGGCCAGGCTGCTTGATCTTGGTTTGATGGCGCCTGCGGCATCGTCGGCGGTGGAGGTGGGCCTGAACGTGGCGCAGTTGCTGCTCGCCTCCGCGCAGGTGGCGCGAGGGGATACGGCAGTTGCCCTGCCACTGAACATACCCAATCTCCCGCTTGGCCTGGGGGGCATCAGCGCCAACCTGCGCGTGATCGAGCCGCCGGTGACGGCGGCAGGTCCGGCGCGACAGCTCTCCAGCAACCCGGACGCCTGGCAAACGACCGCAAGCTCATCCCAGGTAAAACTGACCCTGATGCTCCAGATCACCTCAAATATCCTGAAACCGGTACTGGACGCCAACTTGAACGTGCCGCTCTATCTCGATGTGGCCAACGCCACCGCCGACCTGACCAAGCTGCAATGCGCGGCAAATCCTGGGGACCGCCGTGCCACGATGCACGTCAGAAGTGGTCTCGTCACGGCGTGCCTCACCGATGGCTGCACGGGTAGCGATGTGGTGCTCGGCCAGGCTAAGCTGGGGCTGTTCGACATTGCGGACGTGATTGCCACGGACGTCCCACGCTATGGCAGCACGGCTGGCCAGGAGGTCACGCTGGCACCGGGCGGGCATGCGCAAGTTGGTACCGCCGATCCGTTTGGCGGGTTGTTCTCGCAAGTGCTGGCCCTGAAGGTGCGGACTAGGCTGCTGGGCATCCTTAGTGTGCCCATTGATCTCGGCCCGCTACTCGCGCCGGTCGGGGCAGCGCTCGACGCATTGATCCCGCCGCTGCTCGCCAGCCTCGGCATCCAGCTAGGCACCGCCGACCTCTGGGTCCACAGCATCGACTGCAACAATGCCGAACTGGTGTACTGAGCCATGATTGCGCCAAACCGCCTGATGGCAGAAATCGAATGAAGACAGACCGCTGGGCCTACGAAAACCTTGAAGTCTACGTGTGGGAAGGCAAGTACGAGATCGCCGACCGCGTCACGCGTTTCCTGGCGCCGCTGGGCGTGGACGTTATCCGCGCCGGCGCACTCGAAGCCTTGCCTGCCGAGCCGCGCCTGAAGCCCTGCATCGCGGTGATCAGCGTGTCGGTGATCGGCGCGGCGCGCTTTTCGCTGGACTGGGAGGCCGCGCACGGCATGCCGGTGATCTGGGTGGCAGGCCCCGGCCGCGAGGCCGATCCCGGGCGCTTTCCGCCGGAGTACGCGCATATTCTTGCCGATGACTTCACCGGCGCCGACCTGCGCAGCCAGATCGGCAAGCTGCTGCCGCAACTGCTGGCCACGGACGCGCCCGGCGAGCGCGAGGCCGATCTGGTGGCCGGCTCGCCGGCGATGCGCCAGTTGCTGCAGCATGTGGAAACCTTCGCCGACTTCGGCAGCAACGTGATGCTGTATGGCGAAACCGGCGCGGGCAAGGAACGCATCGCGCGCCTGTTCCATGAGCGCAATGGCACCTACGGAAAGGGGCCGTTCGTCGCGGTCAACTGCGGTGCGATCCCTGACGGCTTGTTCGAGTCGCAGTTCTTCGGCCATGCCAAGGGCGCGTTCACCGGCGCCTCGTTCGCGCACCGTGGCTATTTCGAGCAGGCCAACGGCGGCACGCTGTTTCTCGATGAAATCGGCGACCTGCCGCTGTTCCAGCAGGTCAAGCTGCTGCGCGTGCTGGAAGAGAACGTGATCACCCGGCTGGGATCGACCCTGGCGGTCAAGCTGGATTTCCGGCTGGTGGCGGCGACCAACAAGGACCTGCGCGACGCGGTGCGACAGGGGCGTTTCCGCGCCGACCTGTTCTTCCGCCTGGCGGTGATCGAGATGCGCATCCCCAGCCTGGAAGAGCGTGGCCAGGCCGACAAGGTGGCACTGCTGCAGTCCTTCCTGCGCCATATGCTGGGGGAATCCGGCTTCGACGCGCTGCCGCCGATGCCTGACTGGCTCAAGGGCGCGGTTGGCACCGCCTATTTCACCGGCAATGTGCGCGAGCTGCGCAACCTGGCCGAGCGTGTGGGCATCACCGTGCAGCAGACCGGGCACTGGGACGAAGAGCGCATCCGGCCGCTGTTCCGCTCGCTGCATCCGGGTGCGTTCGATGGCGGCGAGCGCAACGACCTGCGTGCCGATACGGAAGAGCGCCGCCGCATCCTGGCCGCGCTCGATGCCAATGGCTGGCGGCGGCAGGACACGGCGGCAAGCCTGGGCATCAGCCGCAAGGTGCTGTGGGAAAAGATGCGCAAGTACCAGATCGCCGACAGCGAGGCCGAGCCGGTCTGACTGCACGGCTCAGAACACGCGCATCAGGACACGCCTCAGGGCAGGCGGATCTCCTTCACGTCGAAGTGTGATTCGCCGATCAGCTCCTTGTCGTATTCGCCGACCAGTTCCACCGTGGTCTGCGCATCCACCGGCTTCTGTGCCGGCCAGAGCTTGGCCTTGATCTTCACCTTCATCTGGCCGGTGCCGTCCGAGAACAGGTAGCGCTCGTCGCCGACGCTGCTGATGATCTTGCCGCGCAGCACGGCCTGCTGGTCGTCCTTGCCATCTGCCTGCAGCGCCTTAACGGTCATCACCAGGACGGCCGACGGGCCGGTGTACTGGGCGCTGGCGCCGGCGGCGGCCAGTCCCAGCACAAGGGTCAGGGCAGTGGCGGTCAGGATGCGTTTCATGTGCGTTCTCCGAAAATTTCAAATTTGGGGCGACTGCATGCATGATGCGCGCGCCCGCCTGAACCGTTGCTGAACGGGCAGTCAGGTCGCAACGCATTATGATGCGGGTTTCGCCTTTGCATCTATCGGATCCCGGATTGCGTTTCCTTCACACCGCCGACTGGCATCTCGGCCGGCTCTTCCATGCGCGCAGCCTGCTGGAAGACCAGGCCCATATCCTCGACCAGTTTGTCGAACTGGTCCGCACCGAACGCCCCGATGCCGTGCTGATCGCCGGCGACGTCTACGACCGCGCCGTGCCGCCGCCTGAAGCAGTGGCCTTGCTCGACGACGTGCTGGGCCGCATCGTCATCGACACCGGAGTGCCGGTGGTGATGATCGCCGGCAACCATGACAGCGCGCAGCGGCTGGAATTCGGCGCGCGGCTGATGCGGGCGCAGGGCCTGCACGTGGCCGGCCGCACGCTGGCCGAGGCGGCCTGCGTGACGCTGCACGACACCCACGGCGAGGTGCGCATCTACGCGCTGCCGTACGCGGAACCGGCGGTGGTGCGCGATGCCATGGGCACCGACCTGCCATCGCATGAAGCCGCGCTGCGCGCGCAGCTCGATGCCATCCGCGCGGTGCATCCGCCGGGCGTGCGTGCCGTGGTGGTGGGCCATGCCTTCGTGGTGGGCGGCGCGGCAAGCGAATCGGAACGGCCGCTGTCGGTGGGCGGCAGCGGCGCGGTGGCTGCGGACCTGTTCGCCGGCTTTGACCTGGTGGCGCTGGGCCACCTGCACCGGCCCCAGACGCTGGGCGCCGGGCGCGTTCACTATGCGGGCTCGCTGCTGAAGTATTCGCTGTCAGAGTGCGCGCACGACAAGTCGGTGTCGCGCATCGAACTGGGCGCGGACGGGGCGGTCGCCATCACGCCGGTGCCGCTGCAGGCGCTGCGCGATGTGCGCGTGGTCGAAGGCGAACTGGCCGCGGTGCTGGCGGCGGGTGTCGATGATCCGCAACGCGATGACTACATCCACGCGCGGCTCACCGATACGGGCGCGCTGCTGGACCCGATGGCCAGGCTGCGGCAGGTCTATCCCAATGCGCTCGCGATCGAACGCACGGTGCTGGCGCGCACCGGCACGGCTTCGGAGGCCGGGCGCAAGTTGCGGCAACTGGGTACCGGCGAACTCTTTGCCAACTTCTTCCGCGAAGTGGCGGATGCCGAGCTGGAACCGGACCAGCGTGCCGTGCTCGACCAGGTGCTGACCGGGATCGCCGCCGCGGACAGGGAGTCGGCATGAGACCGCTGCATTTGACGCTGCAGGCCTTCGGTCCCTTTGCCGCGACCGAGCAGGTCGATTTCACGCGGCTGGGCGAGCAGGCCTTTGTGCTGATCCACGGCCCGACCGGCGCGGGCAAGACCACGCTGCTCGACGCGATCTGCTTTGCGCTGTACGGCGATACCTCCGGCGGCGAGCGCAGTGCGCAGGCCATGCGCAGCGCCAACGCCGCGCCCGCGCTGCGCACCGAGGTGACGCTGGAGTTCAGCCTGGGCGCGCAGCGCTGGCGCGTGGTGCGCTCGCCGGTACAGGAGCGGCCCAAGCAGCGCGGCGAGGGCTGGGTGACCGAGCCGGCCAAGGCCCAGCTGGACCTGCATGACGGCAACGACTGGATCAGCAAGGCCAGCCAGCCCGCCAGGGTCAGCGACGCCGTGCGCGACTTGCTGGGTTTCGACAGTGCCCAGTTCCGCCAGGTGATCGTGCTGCCGCAGGGGCGCTTCCGTGAATTGCTGACCGCCAGTTCGCAGGCGCGCCAGGCCATTCTGGAGCGCCTGTTCCGCACCGAGTTGTACCGGCGCGTGGAAGAGCTGCTGAAGGCCGAGGCCGCCGGCATCCGCCGCGATGCCGAGCGCATCACTATCCAGCGCGACGAAGCGCTGCGCCAGGTTGGGGTGGAATCGGCGCAGGCGCTGGCAGAGGGAATCGAGGCCTTGCAGGCCGAGTTGCAGGCGCTGCAGGGGCAGGAACAGGGCGCGCGGGCCACGCTGGCCGCAGCGCAGGCGGCGCTGGGTGCCGGCGAGCAGGTGGCGGCGCGGTTGCGGGAACGCCAGCAGGCGCAGGCCGCGCACGCGGCGCTGCTGGCGCGCCAGCCAGCCATGGAGCATGAGCGCGCGCGCCTGCACGCCGCCCAGCGCGCCGCGCGTGTCAGGCCGGCACTGCAGGCGTGGCAAGCCGCGCAGCGCGACCAGGCCGCCAGCGCCGTTGCCTTGACGCAGTCTGGCGAGCAGGCGGCGCGCGCCGCGCAACAGGCCACGCAGGCGGCTGCCGCCTTGCAGGCCGAAAAGGCACGCGCTGAAGCGCGCCAGTCCGCGCAGAGGCGGGTTTCGCAGCTGGCAGACATGCTGCCGCGCGCGCAGCAGCTGGGTGCGCAGCTGGCCGCGCTGCAGGCGGCCGAAGCCAGGCAGGTGGCAGCCGCCACCGCGCGCGAACGCGCCGCCGCACAGCTTGCCACGCGGCAAGCCGATGCCGTTGGCGCGGAGTCCGCGCTGGCGCAAGGCCAGCTTGCTGCCGCGCAGGCACAGGCCACGGCGTTGCAGCTGGCCGCGTTGCAGGAACGCGCGCGGCAGCTTGACCGTCATCAGCAAGCTGTCCGGGCACTGGATGCCGCGAACGCACAGGCGGCCAATGCCGCCGCTGCCGAACAGCAAGCCCTGCGCCAGCGCGAGCAGTGCCGCGCCGCGCTGGCCGAAGCGGAAGCCGCCTGGCGCGCCGGGCAGGCCGCGCGGCTGGCCGCAAGCCTGGCAGCGGGCGATGCCTGCCCGGTCTGCGGCAGCACCGCGCACCCGGCACCGGCGCAGCACGTGGCGGCGCCGCTGCCGGACCAGGCGCTGGAGCAGGCCCGCCACGCCGCGCTCGAGGCTGAATCCCATGCGGTGCGCTGCACCGGCCAGCACCAGGCGGCACAAGCTGCCATTGCCCAGGCGCGCGAGCGGCTGGACGAACTGGCGCAGGCGCTGGGCGAGGTCGGCGACGAGTCCGCCCGCAAGCTGAAAGCCGAGATCACGGGACTGGAAGCGGCACTGGCCGAAGGCCGGCAAGCGGCGGCAAGCCTTGCGCAACGCGAAGCCGCCATCGTCAGCTGCCGCACCGCGCTCGCAGCGGCGGACGCCGCCAGCCGCGATGCCACGGCCGGCGCCGAGGCCGCTGCCCAGGCGCTGGCCCACTGCCGTGGCGAATGGCAGGCCAACAGTGCGCAGGTTCCCGAGGATTCACGCGACCCCGTGGCGCTGGGCGAGGCCCTGCGGCAGGCGCAGGCTATGCTCGCCGCGCTGGAACAGGCGCTGGCCGCTGCGCAGGCGGCCGAGCGCCAGGCTGCGGCGGACGCAGCCGGGGCACAGGCTGGACTGGTCTCGGCACAGCAGGCACAGGCCCAGGCGTCTAACCGCCTGGCCGAGGCCGAATCCGTGCTTGCACAGGCGCTCGCGCAGCAAGGCTTTGCCGATGTGCCGGCCCACGCGGCCGCCTGTCTTGGCGACGATGCCATGCAGGCGCTCGACGCGACGCTGCGCGCGTTCGATACCCAGCTGGCCACAGCCGCCGACTGGCGCGAACGCGCCGAGGCCGCCGCGCAAGCGCTGGACGCGCCGGATCTGGACGGCCTGCGCGCAGCGCGCGATGCGTCGGCCGCCGCGGTGGAAGCCCTGGTCCGGCAACAGGCCGAGCGCGGCCGTTCGCGCGACACGCTGCTGCAGTGCCAGCTGCGCCTGCAGCAGCTGGACGCGCAGGGGCGCGACATCGAGGCACGCTACGCGGTGCTGGGCCGGCTGGCCGAAGTCGCCAACGGCAACAACCCGCGCCGCATGACCTTCCAGCGCTTCGTGCTGGCCACACTGCTCGATGAGGTGCTGGAAGCCGCTTCGGCGCGTTTGCTGGCGATGAGCCGCGGCCGCTATGTGCTGCAGCGCGTGCGCGAGCAGGCAGACCAGCGCAGTGCGGGCGGACTGGATATCGAAGTGTTCGACCACGATACCGGCGCGGCGCGTCCGGCCAATACGCTGTCAGGCGGCGAGGGCTTCCTCGCGTCGTTGTCGCTGGCGCTGGGGCTGGCCGACGTGGTGCAGTCGCGCGCCGGCGGCATCCAGCTCGATACGCTGTTTGTCGACGAAGGCTTTGGCACGCTCGATCCCGAGAGCCTGGACTTTGCCATCCGTACGCTGCTGGACCTGCAGCAGGCAGGGAGGCTGGTGGGGATCATTTCGCACGTCACCGAATTGCGTGAGCGCATCGACGTGCGGTTGGAGGTGCGCCCTGGGGTTGGCGGCAGCCGGGTACTGTTGACGGGCGTGGCGACCCTCGCGTAATGCGGCGGGGTTTCCCCGTCAGCCGACGAATACCTGGCGGCAACGAATCGCCATCACTTGCGCTTCAAATGCGCGGGCGGCTGCCCGGGCCAGGCGCACGCGGCGCGACAGCGGGTGCGGGCGGGATGGCATGTTGGCGCCAGCCGGGGCAGGCGCGGGCGATTGCAGTTGATCCTTGCTGGGTTTCAGTCCCCACGCCTGCTGCGTGACATGCAGGATGCGCGCAAGCGTCACTGCATGGGGCGTGGATGAAAACGGGACATGGACGGTGGCCATGACGGGCTCCTCGTTCTTTGTTGCCAGGCTGCCCTGCTCAGCCGGGTGGTCCGGTGGCTGCTGTGCGGGTATTGCCTTGCCTGATTCCACAATAGCCCGTGCGACCCCCGGGCCATATCGAGTGCGAGCCGATTGTGATGTCGGCCCCGTCCTACACACGGGGTGTGCCCGTCACCCGCGCGCGCTAATCGCACAATCTGGTTAGCCGACCGCCCGGTCGGCTTGACCGTCGCCGACGCGCAGGTGTAATCTGTTCATTCTGCGAATTCAAGTTCGTATATCGAACAAATCGGTTAACGAACAACCGGTCACACCCAAAGACTCACGCAGACTGCTGGACTCGTTCAAATGGGTAGCGCCCCGCGCAGCCCGCCGCGACGAAACTCCTTCCGGCAGGATTACCGGAGACAGCCTTTCATGCGCCGCGTCTTGCGGCCCGCTCCGGTAGCCTGGCGGATCTTCCGACCTGGAACGCAAGTGATCAACAAGCTATACGACTCGGTGGAAGCGGCGGTGGCCGGCATCCACGACGGCGCCACCATCCTGATTGGCGGCTTCGGCCTCGCAGGCATGCCCGCGGAACTGATCGACGCGCTGATCGAGCAAGGCGCGCGCGACCTGACCATCGTCAACAACAACGCCGGCAACGGCGACACCGGGCTGGCCGCGCTGCTCAAGACCAAGCGCGTGCGCAAGATCATCTGCTCGTTCCCGCGCCAGGCGGATTCCTACGTCTTCGATTCGCTCTACCACGCGGGCGAGATCGAGCTGGAACTGGTGCCCCAGGGCAACCTGGCCGAGCGCATCCGCGCCGCCGGTGCCGGCATCGGCGGCTTCTTCACGCGCACCGCCTACGGCACGCCGCTGGCCGAGGGCAAGGAAACGCGCATCATCGACGGCCAGGGCTATGTGTTCGAGACCCCGATCCACGCCGACTTCGCGCTGATCAAGGCCGACACCGCCGACCGCTGGGGCAACCTTACCTATCGCAAGACTGCGCGCAATTTCGGCCCGATCATGGCGATGGCCGCCAAATGCGCCATCGTGCAAGTCAGCCACGTGGTGGAGCTGGGCGAGATGGACCCCGAACACATCGTGACGCCGGGCCTCTTCGTCAAGCGCGTCGTCAAGGTCGCCTGAGCGACAGGTAACAGGAGAATCCAGATGCAACGCCTGACCCGCGATCAGATGGCCGCCCGCGTGGCCAAAGACATTCCCGACGGTGCCGTGGTCAACCTCGGCATCGGCCTGCCGACACTGGTCGGCAACCACCTGCCCGCAGACAAGGAAATCCTGCTGCACAGCGAGAACGGCCTGCTTGGCATGGGCCCCGCGCCCGCGCCCGGCGAGGAAGACGGCGACCTGATCAATGCCGGCAAGCAGCCGGTGACGGTCAAGCCGGGCGGCTCGTTCTTCCATCACGCCGATTCGTTCGCGATGATGCGTGGCGGCCACCTGGACTTCTGCGTGCTGGGTGCGTTCCAGGTCTCAGAGAAGGGCGACCTGGCCAACTGGCACACCGGCGCGCCCGGCGCCATCCCCGCCGTGGGCGGTGCGATGGACCTGGCCATCGGCGCCAAGCAGGTGTTCGTGATGATGGAGCACCAGACCAAGCAGGGCGAGAGCAAGATCGTGCCGCAGTGCACCTATCCGCTGACCGGCATCGGCTGCGTGACCCGCATCTACACTGACCTTGCGACCATCGACGTGACCGCCGACGGGCTGGTCGCGCGCGACCTGGTCGAAGGGCTGAGCTTCGATGAACTGCAGCGCATTACCGACGTTCCCCTGAAGCTGGCCGCCTGAGCGCCGGCATCACCACACACCAAAACGAGAGAGACACACCATGACCGAAGCCTTTATCTGCGACGCCATCCGCACCCCCATCGGCCGCTACGGCGGCAGCCTGTCCGCGGTGCGCCCGGACGACCTCGGCGCGGTGCCGCTGAAGGCGCTGATGGCCCGCAATCCGAACCTGGACTGGAAGGCCATCGATGACGTGATCTACGGCAACGCCAACCAGGCCGGCGAAGACAACCGCAACGTGGCACGCATGTCGGCGCTGCTGGCGGGCCTGCCGCAAGAGGTGCCGGGCGCCACCATCAACCGCCTGTGCGGCTCCGGCATGGACGCTACCGGCACCGCCGCGCGCGCCATCAAGGCCGGCGAAGCCACCCTGATGATCGCCGGCGGCGTGGAAAGCATGAGCCGCGCCCCGTTCGTGATGGGCAAGGCCACCAGCGCGTTCTCGCGCGATGCGCAGATCTTCGACACCACCATCGGCTGGCGCTTTATCAACCCGGCCATGCGCGCGGCCTACGGCGTGGACTCGATGCCCGAGACCGCCGAGAACGTTGCCACCGACTACAAGATCAGCCGCGAAGACCAGGACCTGATGGCGCTGCGCAGCCAGGAAAAGGCCTCGCGCGCGCAGGCCGACGGCACGCTGGCGCAGGAAATAACCCCGGTCACCATCGCCCAGAAGAAGGGCGACCCGATCGTGGTCGAGCGCGACGAGCACCCGCGCGCCACCAGCATGGAAGCGCTGGCCAAGCTGCGCGGCGTGGTCCGTCCTGACGGCACCGTGACCGCCGGCAATGCCTCGGGCGTGAACGACGGCGCCTGCGCGCTGCTGCTGGCCAGCGAAGCCGGCCTCAAGCAGCACGGCCTGACCCCGCGCGCCCGCATCGTCGGCATGGCCACCGCCGGCGTGGCGCCGCGCGTGATGGGCATCGGCCCGGCACCGGCGTCGCAGAAGCTGCTCAGGCAGCTGGGCATGACCATGGACCAGATCGACGTGATCGAGCTGAACGAAGCGTTCGCCGCGCAAGGCCTGGCCGTGCTGCGTGAACTGGGCGTGGCCGACGACGACAAGCGCGTCAACCCGAACGGCGGCGCGATCGCGCTGGGCCACCCGCTGGGCATGAGCGGCGCGCGCCTGGTGACCACCGCGATGTACCAGCTGCATCGCACCGGTGGGCGCTTTGCGCTGTGCACGATGTGCATTGGCGTGGGCCAGGGTATTGCGATGGTGATCGAGCGGGTCTAAGTCAAGCCAGTTGGAAAGCTGAGGGTGTACTCCCTCTCCCGCAAGCGGGAGAGGGAGCGAGTTAGCGGTAGTTCTTGGAGTGAGCAAGAGATGTCCCTTCCCGTAGCCACGCTCGTGACCGGCGGCAGTTCCGGTATCGGCCGCGCCATCTGTGAAATGCTGCTGGCCGATGGCGTGACCCAGGTGGTCAATATCGACTATGCCGAACCGGCCTGGTCGCACCCGAACCTGACTTTCTTCCAGGCCGACCTGACCGATGCCGAGGCGACCCGCGCCGTGGCCGCGCAGGTGACCTCGCGCTTCGCCGTCACGCGCCTGGTGAACAACGCCGGCGCCACGCGCCCCGGCACCGCCGACACCGCCACCGTCGCCGACCTGGACTACGTGACCGCCCTGCACCTGCAGGCCACGCTGCTGCTGACGCAGGCGTGCCTGCCCGCGATGCGTGCCGCCGGCTTTGGCCGCATCGTCAACATGGCCTCGCGCGCCGCGCTGGGCAAGGCCGAGCGCGTGGTGTACTCCGCCACCAAGGCCGGCCTGATCGGCATGACCCGCACGCTCGCGATGGAGCTGGGCGGCGACGGCGTCACCGTCAACGCCGTGGCCCCGGGCCCGATCGCCACCGAGCTGTTCCGCAAGAGCAACCCCGAAGGCGCCGAACAGACCTGGCGCATCCTGGCCAGCATCACGGTCAAGCGCATGGGTACGCCGGAAGACGTTGCGCGTGCCGCGCTGTTCTTCCTGTCGCCAGACAACGGCTTCGTCACCGGCCAGGTGCTGTACGTGTGCGGCGGCACCACGCTGGGCGTTGCGCCGGTGTAAGCAGCGCGCGTCCCAGGCATCCGCATTCAAGCATTCAACAAGAAGAGACGTTAACCAAGCGTCACGCATGGCGGCCCGTGGCCGGGCCGCCCACCGGATGCGCGCATGTGCGCGCCATCCGTTCGGGAACGGCAATCACGCCATTCAGCACAACCTCCCGCGGTACCCAATCACCGCCGGAACGATATAGCACCGGAGCATTACCGATGAGACAAGATTCCCAGACCTCCACCACGCGCCGCCGCCTGCTTGCCGCTGGCGTGGCGCTGGCCACCACCATCGCCGGCTTTGCCGGTGCGGCCCATGCGCAGGGCGGCTACCCGACCAAGCCGATCACCATGATCGTGCCGTTCTCGGCCGGCGGCACCACCGACATCCTGGCCCGCATCGTCGGCCTGCAGCTGGGCAAGGCGCTCGGCCAGCCGGTGGTGATCGACAACCGTCCGGGCGCGGGCGGCAATATCGGCGCCTCGCTGGCGGCCAAGGCGCCTGGCGATGGCTACACGCTGTTCATGGGCACCATCGGCACGCACGCGATCAACCAGTCGCTGTATTCCAAGCTGCCGTATGACCCGGTCAAGGACTTCGCACCGATCACGCGCGTGGCCATGGTGCCGAACCTGGTGGTGGTGAATCCCAAGGTGCCGGTCAACAACGTCAAGGAACTGATCACCTACGTCAAGGCCAACCCGGACAAGCTGTCGTACGGCTCGTCGGGCAGCGGTTCGTCGATGCACCTGTCGGGCGAGCTGTTCAACTCCATGACCGGCCTGCATATCCAGCACATCCCGTACAAGGGCAGCGCCCCGGCCGTGAACGACCTGCTGGGCAACCAGATCGGCCTGATGTTCGACAACATGCCGTCGTCGTACCCGCACGTGAAGGCCGGCAAGTTGCGCGCCATCGCCGTGACTTCGGCCAAGCGCTCGCCGGCGCTGCCCAACGTGCCGACCGTGGCCGAATCGGGTGTGCCGGGCTATGAGGCCACCTCGTGGTTTGCGCTGTACGCCACCGGCGGCACGCCGCAGCCCATCGTCGACCGCCTCAACGCCGAAGTGGTGAAGATCCTGGCCATGCCGGAAGTGAAGAAGCAGATGGCCGACCAGGGTGCCGAACCCAACCCGGAAAAGCCGGCCCAGCTGGCCGCGTTCATGAAGTCGGAGACGGCCAAGTGGGCGAAGGTGGTGAAGGCTTCGGGCGCTACGGTGGATTGATTCACATACAGGCTGCGCCAAAGAAAAGCCGGTCCCTGTCGGGGACCGGCTTTTTGTTTATGCGTGGGCGGGAACGGCTGCCACTCAATCGCTGCCAAGCTGCAGCTTGTTTTTCTGCCGCTTTTCGATCGCAGATTTGAGCAGCGCCGCACTGCGATAGATGCCGTGTGCGAACTTGCCATACGGCAGCGTCGCAAACAACGCCATCACCACGCCAAGGTGGACCGCCAGCAGCAGCGGCATCGCCGCCGTGCCGCGCCCGGCCAGCAACCCCAGTCCGGTGGCGCTGGTCAGCAGCAGCAGCGCGATGAAGCCGCGGTCCATCGGGCGCTGCCGGGCATCCCCATGCATCGGGTGCCGGCGCAGGTTCAGCCACAGCAAGCCGGCCGGGCCCACCAGCAGGCCCACGCCGCCGGCGGTGCCCAGCAGCACCGGCAGGCTCGTGACCGGATAGGGCGCATGCCAGCCCAGCAGATAGTGGTAGCCGGTCGCCACCACTGTCGACGCAAAGCACAGCATGAAACCGTAGAACGTGAAATGGTGGAAGCGCCGCCGCGCCAGTGTGAAGCGGTCGCTGGCCTCGTTGCAGCCATCGCCGTGGCCGCCATCGAGGTAGGTCAGTGCCAGCACGTTCCGGGCCGCCTCTGCCACGGCCGGTGCCGACGCTGTGCCGGCAGAGACATCACGCCAGAAGCGGCGCACGCCCAGGCCAAGCGCAAGCACGGCAAAGCCGAACACACTGCCGAACAATGCCGCCAGCGTGTTGTGCGGGAATACCGCGTAGAAATTGCCGCCCTCATGCGTCTGCCACAGCGCGCCGCCCAGCGTGGCGGCGAGTACCAGGAACAACGCCAGCCCGAAGGCCAGCGCCACCGACACCGTCAGCCCGTTGCGCTGGTACAGCTTGCCCAGCGGCGCGGGCCATGCATATTCGCTATAGGTTTCCAGCCGCACCTTTGCCATGGCCTGCGGCACATTGACGCCGAAATCATGCGGCGGCGCGTACTGGCAGGCGTGGTAGCAGGCGCCGCAGTTGTGGCACAGGTTGGCCAGGTAGTTGACGTCGGCCTTGCCGAACTCCAGCCGGCGGGTCATGGCCGGGAACACCGCGCAGAAGCCTTCGCAGTAGCGGCAGGCATTGCAGATCTGCATCTGCCGGGCAACTTCGGCCTCATTGTCGGTCAGCGGCAGCACGCGGATGACGCGGGACTGCGGCGCCGGGGCGGCAGCGTCCTGCCCGGCCAGTTGCGCGGCCTCGCGCGTCAGGGCTTCAAGCTTCTGCATGGATGGCTCCCGTGTTGATGCCCGCCGCCAATGCAGCCTGCGTGCCCGCGATGCGCCCGAAGGCCGTGCCGATCGACATGCCGACACCGGCCGTGTATCCCTTGCCGAGCACGTTGCCGGCCATCATTTCTCCTGCCACGAACAGATTCCCGCTTGGCTTGCCGCCAAAGTGCACCTGGGCGCGGTCGTTGACCTTGAGCCCCAGGTAAGTGAAGGTGATGCCCGGCCGCAGCGCGTAGCCATAGAACGGCGCCTGGTCGAGCGGCCTGGCCCAATGCGTCTTGGCTGGTGCCAGGCCTTCGGTGTGGCAGTCGTCCAGCGCGGTATGGTCGAAGCTGCCGACGCGGCACGCCGCGTTGTAGTCCTGCACCGTGCGCACGAACTGCGCTTCCGGCAGCCCCAGCTTGCGCGTGAGCTCAGGCAGCGTGTCGGCCTTCTCGCCGGGAAACACCGGCGGCATGAAGCGGCCGATGGCCTTGCTGTCGATGATCGAATAGCCGATCTGCCCGGGCTGCTGCGCCACCAGCCGGCCCCAGATGGCGTAGCGCTTGGGCCAGAAGTCCTCGCCCTCGTCGTAGAAGCGCACGGCGTCGCGATTGACCACGACGCCCAGCGACACGCAATCGATGCGCGTGCAGATGCCGCCGTCGTACAGCGGCGCGCGCGCGTCGATGGCGACACAGTGCGATTGCGACGGGTCGCCGATGGCATCGGCGCCCGCGTCGATCATGTAACGCAGCAGCACGCCCTGGTTGAAGCGCGTGCCGCGGATCAGGAAGTTGTCGGCGGGCCATTCTCCACGTTCATTCCGGCCCCAGGCTTCGCGCAGCCATTCGCGGTTGGATTCAAAGCCGCCCGCGGCCAGCACGCAGGCGCGCGCGGTGAAGCGCTGGCTGCCGCTGCGCGCGGCGACGAAGCGGTCGCCATCCAGCTCGATCGTATCCACCGGGGTTTCATAGCGGACCTGCACCCCCATCGCTTCGGCGCTGCGGTAGTACGCGTTGACCAGCGCCTTGCCGCCACCCATGAAGAAGGCGTTGGTGCGCGCCACGTGCAGCGCACCCGACAGCGGCGGCTGGAAGCGCACGCCATGCCTGCGCATCCACGGCCGGCAGGTCGATGACGCGCGGATCACCAGCCGCGCCAGGTGTTCGTCGGTGATGCCGCCGGTGACCTTGAGCAGATCCTGCCAGTACTCTTCCTCGGGATAGGCATCGACCAGCACGTCCTGCGGCGCGTCGTGCATGCAGCGCAGGTTGCGCGTGTGCTGGGAGTTGCCGCCGCGCCAGGCGCGCGGCGCGGATTCGAGCAGCAGCACCGAGGCCCCGGCTTCGCGCGCCATCAGCGCCGCGCACAGGGCCGCGTTGCCGCCGCCAATTACCAATACGTCGACCATGGGGATTGTCTCCTTGCTGGCGCCATCTTGGCGCGCAAGGCGGGCGGGCGCCAGCAGGGGCGCGGCAAGGGGGCTTCAGCTTTCGTGAAGCCCGGCCGGGGCACAGCCGGCTCAGCGCGGGCGCAACGTGGCGCCGGGCCAGCGCCCCTCGCGCACCAGCGTGGTGGCGACGTCGGCCAGCACCACGCGCGCGGCCAGGCCCGCCGGCGACAGTTCATCGTCGGACAGGCTGACCAGCAGGTTGGGCCGCGTGGCGCCGGCGTCGGTGACCAGTATGCTGCGGTAGGGCGTGCCGTGGCTGCGCGCCAGTGCCGCGCCCGGCTGGATGGTGGCGCCCAGGCCACCGCGCACGGCGTCCATCAGGATCGCCAGCCCGTCGATCTCCGCCACCACCTGGGGTTCGCGCTTCGCCTGGCGAAAGCACGCGGCGACCAGCGCGCGCAGCCCGTGCGAGCCGCTGGGCAGGATCAGCGGCAGCTTGCCAAGTGCCGCCACCGAGGTCTGCTCGCCGCGCGGCATGCCGGCCAGCCCCTCGGCGCCGATCACGAACAGCCGCTCATCGAGCAGCGGCAGCACGCTCCAGCGCTGCGCGGGCTCCTCGCTGAACAGCACCGCCAGGTCGATCTGGCGCGCGCTCAGCATCGTGCCGAGGTAGCCGGACAGGCTCTCCACCATGCGCAGTCGCACGTCGGGGTAGCGCTCGCGCATGGCCTGCATGAAGGGCAGCGCCAGCACCGCGGCGGTGCTGGGCGGCAGGCCCACGCTGACATGGCCCGACAGGCGCGCCTGCCGCGCGGCCAGCGCGGCATCGTCGATATGGCGCAGCGCCAGCTGGGCCTGGCGCCAGAAGGCCAGCCCGGCGTCGGTGGCGACCACGCCGGTGGAAGTGCGCTGCAGCAGCCGCGTCGACAGCTCGCTCTCCAGCCGGCTGATCTGCTGGCTCAGCGCGGACGTGACCACGCCCAGCTCCAGCGCCGCCTTGCCCATGCTGCCGTGCTCGATCACGCTGACGAAGTAGCGCAGTTGCCTCAGTTCCATGTCGCGTCCCCGCTGCCGCAATTTGCCCGCATGGTAGCGGAAAACCTGCCGCAGTTCACGAATCCTGAAGACCCGTTAACGCCCGCCCGATGGCGCGCTTGCCAGCGGCTGCGTAGAGTCGCACCGGTCAGAAACCGGCGGAAGCGACACTACGCAGCCGCCATTCCATAACAACATGACTTCCCGCAAAGGAGACTGCATGACAACCGTTTCGCGCATGCGCCGCGCCGTGATGGCCGGCCTCGCCGGTACCGCTGTGCTGGGCGCGCCCGCCGCGTTCGCCGCGGACAACTGGCCGGCCAAGCCGATCACCCTGGTAGTGCCCTTCGCCAGCGGCGGCACCACCGACATCCTCGCCCGCACCATCGGCCAGAAGCTGGGCGAGGCGCTGCAGCAGCCGGTGGTGGTGGATAACCGCCCCGGCGCCGGCGGCACCCTCGGCGCGGCCAACGTGGCGCGCGCGCCGGCCGACGGCTACACCTTCCTGCTGGCCACCGTCGCCCACACCATGGCGCCGGCCATCTACAAGAGCCTGCCCTACGAGTTCACGCGCGACCTCGATCCGGTGGGCCTGGTGGCGCTGACGCCCAATGTGCTGGTGGTCAATCCTGCGATCCCGGTGAAGTCCGTGTCCGACCTGGTCGCCTATATCAAGGCGCATCCCGGCAAGGTCAACTACGGCTCGGCCGGCATCGGCAGCACCGAGCACCTGTCCGGCGAGCTGTTCCGCGCGCTGACCGGCACCGACATTGCGCATGTGCCGTATAAGGGCGGCGCGCCGATGATGACCGACCTGATCGCGGGCCAGATCCAGATGGCGATCGAAACCAGCCCGTCGGCGTCGCAGCACGTGCGCAGCGGCAAGGTCCGGGCGCTGGCGGTCACCACCGCGAAGCGTTCCGCCGCCTATCCCGGCGTGCCGACGCTGGCGGAGAGCGGCGTCAGGGGCTACGAAGTCACCACATGGTTCGCGCTGATGGCGCCGCGCGGCACGCCCGCGGCGATCGAGCAGCGCGTCTCGGCGGAGCTGGGCAAGCTGCTGAAGGCGCCGGAGGTGCAGAAGCGGTTTGACGAGCAGGGCGTGACCGCTGGTGACATGACGCCAACGCAGCTTGCTGCCTTTATCCGCGCCGAGACCGACAAGTGGGGCAAGGTGGCGCGGGAATCGGGGGCGAAGGCGGAGTAACGGCCTCGCTCACAAGGGCGGCGCTGGCGTTACAGGAGGAGATCGCGCGGGAGCGGCCGCGGCAGCCGACCGGCTGTCAGAACGGGGGCTGAACACCCCTTGCCGGCAACAGTCCAATGGATGTCGCCAGCCTGAATACGGAGGAACCCAAAATGCATGACCTTTCCTTCGTTCACGCTGACGCGGCCCACGTCGAATGGCAGGTCGCGCTGGCAGACTGCCAGCGCCAGCTGGACACGCAGGATTTCCTGCGCCAGGCGAAGGCAGACAACGCGCCGCCGCTCACGCTCGGCTGGTGCTACCTGAGCGACTACTACGCGCTGGCCGCCGAGGCCATCCTTGCCGCGCTGCAGCAGAACTGGCCCGGTGTGTCCTGGGTTGGCACGGTCGGCCTGGGCGTATCCGCCAGCGGCAAAGAGTATTTCGACGAGCCGGCCATGGTGCTGATGGCGGCGCCGTTTCCGCGCGACGCGTTCCAGCTGTTTTCGGGGCGCCAGCCCTTGCCGCCCGCGTCTTCCGGCTTCGTTCCGCATACCGCGCTGGTGCATGCCGAGGGCAGTACGCCCGATGTGCAGGACCTGTTGCATGAGCTGAGCGCGCGCACGGCCACCGGTTACCTGTTCGGCGGCTTGTCGTCGGCCCGCAACCGTACCTTGCATATTGCCGATGGCGTGTTTTCCGGTGGACTGTCGGGCGTGCTGTTCGGCCCCGAAATCGAACTGGTCTCCCGCGTCACGCAGGGCTGCCAGCCGATCGGGCCGGTGCGCGCCGTCACGCGCAGCAATCACAACCTCCTGTTCGAGCTGGACGGCAAGCCGGCCCTGGATTGCATCCTGAATGACCTCGGCGTCGAGCGCGATGCCCAGGTGGAAACCATGGCGGAGGCGCTGGCCGGAACGCTGGCCGGCCTGAATTCAGCCGCCGACGATGCCCCGGTGCTGCCCGGCAGGTTCGGCTCGGACACGCTGGTGCGCCACCTGATCGGCCTGGACGTGCAGCATCGCATGCTGGCGCTGGCCGACATGGTCGAGCCCGGCATGCGGCTGGCTTTCTGCATGCGCAATGCTGACGCGGCGCGCGCGGACCTGGTGCGCGTCGCCACCGAGATCCGTACGGAGATCGAACGCGGCGGCAGCCGCGCACGTGGCGCGCTCTACATCAGTTGCTCAGGCCGGGGCGGGCCGCATTTCGGCGCGCCGCATGCCGAGCTGCAGACCGTACGCCGCGCGCTTGGCGACCTGCCGCTGGCTGGCTTCTTTGCCGGCGGCGAGATCGCAAGGGACCACCTCTATGGCTATACGGGGGTGCTGACGGTATTCACCGGCCATTGAATCCGCGAATGACAGCATCGATGTTGCGCATCTGGCGCGCAAACCAGATGCGCAACAGGCTGTTCGACAGGACCATCGGCAGCGAATACGCAATGATCCGATACACCTTGCCGCGCTGCAGTCTGGATGCCTTTGCCGGGTCCAGCCAGTCGTCGTTGCGCACCAGCAGCAACAGCGTTTCCATGCCGATAAGGACGGGCCACAGGCAAGCCAGCCGCAGCCGGATAAAACGCGGGTGAATGGCAAGCGTGTACGCCATGGCCTCGCAAAAGTGGTCCAGCGTCTTGCGCACGAGCTCGAGCATCAAGGCCCGCGCGCGCGGCGAGGCGTCCGCAAGCAGCAGATCCTGCGGGCTCAGGCCATGCTGGTGCAGCATCGTCGCCGGAAGATAGCAGCGGCCGATGCGCAGGTCCTTGCCGCAGTCCCGCAGCACATTGGTCATCTGCAAGGCTTTGCCGAAGCGGACCCCGCGGCGCAGCATGGCGTCGGGCTTGCCGATCGCGCCAGGCATGTGCGCGGCGGTCATGCTGGTCCAGAACTCGCCCACGCATCCGGCGACCAGGTACGTATAACGGTCAAGCTCTTCCGGCTCGCGCAGTGCGACGATGCGGCCGGCGTTTTCATCGGGGAAGGTGCGCAGGTCAAATTCCATGCCCTCGCTCAGGGTCGATACGATCTGCCGTACCGCTTGCCGGTCGTCCGGCTCCAGCTGCGCCAGCACCGCCAGCGCAGGGCCCAGTGACTCGAGCAGGATGCGCTCGTCCGACTGTTGTTCCTGCCGGCCTGCCACCTCGGTTGCGATGCTGTCGGCCAGCGCCGTGTCTGCGGTTGCACCGTTGACCTGGTCGCGCAACGACAACAGCAGCGCCAGGCGCCGTTGTGGCGGGATCAGCGAGGTATCGGCAATCGTGTCGGCGGCACGCGCCAGCAGATAGGCCAGGCCGACCGGATCGCGCATCCGCTCGGGCAGCACGCGCAGCGTGAGATAGAACGAACGCGAGACGCCTTTGAGCAGCGGACCGAGGAGAAACGCCCGGCTGGGTTCGCGCATGGGTGGTGTCCTGTTCCCTGGGAGGTTGGCGAAAGTGACAATGCCCGGGTGGCCGTCAGGCCGGGCCCGGGCATTGTACCTTCGACGCCAGGGGCAGATTGCTGGCACTGTTCAGGGCGAGTCCTTGCCGAGATAGCGCTCGAACCACTGCGCCGCCAGGCGAGCGACCGATTCCAGTGCGCCGGGTTCCTCGAACAAATGCGAGGCGCCGGGCACGATCACCAGCTTCTTGGTGCATGTCAGCTGGGCATAGGCCGATTCATTGCGTTCCAGGACGCTCAGGTCCAGCCCGCCGATGATCAGCATGGTGGGCGCAAGCAGTTTCGCAAGGGCGTCGGGGCCCGCCAGGTCGACCCGGCCCCCGCGCGAAACGACGGCGTGTATCGGGATAGACGACTGGCATGCGGCACGGATCGACGCGGCGCCACCAACGCTGGCGCCGAAGTAGCCGAACCGCTGTGGCACGGCTTGCTGCCGCGCCACCCAGCTGGTTGCCTGCGCCAGCCTTGTCGCCAGGAGCTCGACGTCGAAGCGGATGGCCTGCACCTGGTCTTCATCCGGCAGCAGCAGGTCCATCAGCAGCGTTGCCATGCCGCAGCGATTGAGCTCCGCGGCCACATATCGATTGCGCGGGCTAAGCCGGGAACTGCCCGTGCCGTGCGCAAACAATACCAATGCGACCGCGCCGGGCGGCAACGTGAGTATGCCTTGCAGGTCCACGCCGCCGGCCGGGATCACAACCTCGATGGCTTCTGAATTGCTCGGCATGGCGCAGTCCTCCGACGGGTGGTGCGTAGACGTGCATCGCGTTGCAATCGCGCCCATCCAAGTCCACTATAGGGCGGGCGTGGCGGCGGGGCCAGTCGCCGTGTGCAGGTCTCCTGGCGCACGCAATCGACAACCATCCCTTTGGATCAGGAGGAAACATGAAGACCCTGTTTCTCGTCCGGCATGCCAAGTCAAGTAAAGATGATCCCTCCTTGCCCGACCGTGAGCGCCCCCTGAATGACCGTGGCCTGCAAGACGCCCCGGAAATGGGCAAGCGCCTGGCCGAGCGTAAGCTGAAGCCCGACCTGCTCCTGTCGAGTCCGGCCCTGCGTGCGCTGACGACAGCGCAACTGATCGCCGACGAGCTCGGCTATGCACGCAAGGACATCGCGCTCGATGACCAGCTGTACGCCACCAGCGCGGAGCAGTTGCTGGCCGTCGTTCGTGCGCTCGACAAGAAGCTCGATTGCGTGATGCTGTTCGGTCACAACCCCGAGTTCACCGACTTCGCGCATCGCTTGTCGGACGAGATTACCGACATGCCGACCTGCGCCGTCGCCAGATTCAGCTTCGACACCAAGGCGTGGGAGGATGTCGGCGAAATCACCCCGTCGAAAGTCACGCTGGAATCGCCGAAGAAGTAATCCGATGCCGGCCGCCTTCGGCGTGGCAGTGATATATCCGGCTTGACCATACGGGGCGAAGCGATAAGAATTTGTGATCGCAGGCGAAAGCCTGCCCTCACGCTTCTCTATGCTTGGTCCCACCCATGATCCCACCCGTCAGCACCCTCCACGGCCGCCTGAAAATGCAGCACCTGCGCCTGCTGCTGGCGGTGGAGGAGCGCGGTTCGCTGCGCCAGGCCGCCGAGGCGCTGACGCTGACGCAGCCCGCGGTCAGCAAGATGCTGCAGGACATGGAGGACCTGCTCGGCGTGCCGCTGTTCGAGCGCCATGCGCGCGGGCTGCGGCCCACGCGCTTCGGTCTGGCGGCCACGCGCTATGCCCGGCTGGTGTTTGCCGACATGGGCGGGCTGCGCGATGAACTGGTGGCGCTGGAGTCCGGCAAGATCGGACGCGTGCGGGTCGGGGCGGTGATGGCGCCTACACCGGGGCTGCTTGCCGACGTGATCCGGCAGCTCAATCGCGATCATCCGCGGCTGGAGGTGGCGGTGCACGTGGAGACCAGCGATGTGCTGATGCCGCAGCTTGAGCGCGACCAGCTCGATATCGTGCTGGGGCGCGTGCCGGATGGCTGGGACAGCAGCGGGCTGGACTTCGAGCAACTGGGCGACGAGGGCCTGGCCATCGTGGTCGGGCCGCAGCACCCGCTGGCGCGGCGCCGCAAGCTGTCGTTCGAGGAACTGACGGGCTACCCGTGGATCATGCAGCCGCGCCCCAGCCCGATGCGCGCGCTGATCGACCGCTCGTTCGAGGATGCCGGCGTGCCGGCGCCGCCGTCGACCATCGAGACCGCGGCGGTGCTGATGACCACGTCGTTGCTGGCGGACAGCGAACTGATCGCGGTGCTGCCGGAGTCGGTCGCCGCCTACTACGGCAGGCTTGGCGCGCTGGCGGTATTGCCGCTGCCCCTGCCGCGCAAGCTGGGGCCCTATGGCATCGTCACGCGGCGGGGCCGCCCGCCGACGGCATCGATGAGCCTGCTGATCGATGCGTTGCGGGCATTGTCGAGGTGAGCCTCAGCCGGGCATCCCCTGCAGCTTGCCGTCGAGGCGCCACGCGTGGCGTTGCGGGCTGTCCGGGCGCAGCGACGCGGGCAGCAGGCCGGGCGGCATGTCCTGGTAGCTGACCGGGCGCAGGAAGCGCGCGATGGCCAGGCTGCCGACCGAGGTGCTGCGGCCGTCGGACGTCGCCGGCCACGGCCCGCCATGCACCATCGCATGTCCGACCTCCACGCCCGTGCCGAAGCCATTGACCAGGATGCGTCCCGCCAGGCGTTCCAGCGCTGGCAGGAAGGTGCGGGCGGCGTCGTGGTCGGCATCCTCGATATGGAGCGCGGCGGTCAGCTGCCCCTCCAGCGCGTCGATGACGCGCCGCATCTCGGTGAGGTCGCGGCAGCGCACCACCAGCGAGGCGGCGCCGAAGACTTCGTGGCGCAGCGCTTCGTTGGCCAGGAAGACATCGGCGTCGGTGGCGAACAGCGCGGCCTGTCCCTGCGCAGCCGATCCCGCCGCGCCGCGCGCAACGGTCTGCACTTGCGCATGGCTGGCGAGCGTATCGACGCCGGCGCAATAGGCACGATGGATGCCGGGCGTCAGCATGGTCGCAGCCGGCAGCGCCCCCAGCCGCGCAGCCGCGGCCTGCAGGAAGCGCTCCAGGTCATCCCCCGCAACCGCCAGCACCAGGCCGGGGTTGGTGCAGAACTGCCCGGAGCCCAGCGTCAGCGAATCCGCGAACGCCGTGCCGATGGCTTCGGCGCGATTGGCCAGTGCGTGCGGGAACAGCAGCACCGGGTTGATGCTGCTCATCTCGGCAAACACGGGGACCGGTTCTGACCGTGCCGCCGCGATCGCCATCAGCGCCATGCCGCCGGCGCGTGAGCCAGTGAAGCCGACGGCCTTGATGCGCGGATCGGCCACCAGCCCCTGGCCGACCTCCAGCCCGGCATCGAACAGCAGCGAGAAAGTCCCTTCGGGCAGGTCCATGTCGTCGACGGCCTTGCGGATGGCGCGGCCGACCAGCTCCGATGTGCCCGGGTGCGCCGGATGCGCCTTGACGACGACCGGGCAGCCCGCGGCCAGGGCCGAGGCGGTATCGCCGCCGGCCACCGAGAATGCCAGCGGGAAGTTGCTGGCGCCGAATACTGCTACCGGCCCCAGCGCGATATGGCGCAGGCGCAGGTCGACGCGCGGCAGCGGCTTGCGTTCAGGTAGCGCGGGGTCGACGCGCAGTTCAAGGAAGTCGCCCTGGCGCAGCAGGCTTGCGAACATGCGCAACTGCCCCACGGTGCGGCCGCGCTCGCCTTCGATGCGCGCGCGCGGCAGGCCGGATTCGGTGGTGCAGCGGTCGATCAGGGTATTGCCCAGCGCCAGGATGTTGGCGGCGATGGCTTCGAGGAAATCGGCGCGCCGCTCGGGCGTGGTCTCGCGGTAGGCGTCGAATGCCTGCCATGCCAGCGCGCAGGCCTGGTCGAGCTGCGCGGGCGTGGCGCCGCCGAATGCCGGTTCGAGGGCGGCTCCGGTGGCAGCGTCGATGGCGTGGATGGTGCCGTTGCCGCCGCGTTCCGCGCGGCGGCCGATCAGGAGTTCGCCTGAAATTGTCATGCCTTGTCCTTTCGATGAGATCAGCGGGCCCAGCGCAGCACCAGCGGATCGAGCCGGCGCGCAATCTTCAGCAGCCCTTCGCGGGTGGCCGGGTGCATCGGCTGCAGCGGATGACGCACCGCGTCCGATGCGATCACGCCGCCTGCCTGCATCAGTACCTTGCTGGTGGCCAGCCAGCCTTGCCGGTTTTCATAGTTGATCAGCGGCAGCCATTGCTGGTAGCGCTGCGCGGCCAGTTCGGCGTCGCCGGCCTGCCACGCATCGAGGATCTGGCGGATGCCGTCGGGGAAGCCCGCGCCGGTCATGGCGCCGGTGGCGCCCGCTTCCAGGTCGGCCATCAGCGTGATGGCCTCTTCGCCGTCCCAGGGGCCGACGATGGCGTCGCCGCCCAGTTCGATCAGTTCGCGCAGCTTGGCCGCGGCCTGCGGCACTTCGATCTTGAAGTACGACACATTGCCGATCTCGCGCGCCATGCGCGCCAGGAACGGCGCGCTCAGGGTGGTGCCGCTGACCGGCGCGTCCTGGATCATGATGGGAATGTCGATGGCATCCGAGACCGTGGCGAAGAACTCGTAAATGCTGCGCTCGGGCACGCGGATGGTGGCGCCGTGGTAAGGCGGCATCACCATCACCATGGCCGCGCCCGCATCCTGCGCCGCGCGGCTGCGCTCGGCGCACAGGCGCGAGCTGAAATGCGTGGTGGTGACGATTACCGGCACGCGGCCGTCCACGTGTTCCAGCACGGTCTTCATCAGCACGTTGCGCTCGTCGTCGCTCAGCACGAACTGCTCGGAGAAGTTGGCCAGGATGCAGATGCCGTGCGAACCCGCATCGATCATGAAGTCGATGCAGCGGCGCTGGCCGTCGAGGTCGAGGCCGCCCTGCGCGTCGAAGACGGTGGGCGCTACCGGGAATACGCCGCGGTAGACGGTGGGGGATGGGGTGCGGGTCATGGTCTCCTCCGGCTGCTTGTGAATTGGATCGGGCCAATATACGAGCCGCCATCCGGGCTGTATATTGAAACCTTTCCATCTGGTGATCGCTTTTGCGACTCACAGATTCCTTCATGAAATCCACCCTCGACGCCCTGACCGGCCGGTTGCGCATGAAGCAGCTGCAACTGCTGATCGCGCTGGACGAGCATTCCTCCCTGCACCAGGCCGCCGCGGCGATGGCGATGACCCAGTCGGCGGCCAGCAAGTCGCTGCAGGAGCTGGAAGGCATGCTGGAAGCGCCGCTGTTCGAGCGCTCCAGGCGCGGCATGCGTCCCAATGCCTTCGGCCATTGCGTAATCCGGCACGCACGCCAGCTGGTGGCCGACCTGGGCGCCATGTGCGAGGAGGTAGCGGGCATCCGCGCGGGCAGCGGCGGGCGCGTGGCCATCGGCGTGATCATGGGGGCGGTGCCGGAGGTGCTGGTGCCGGCGCTGGCGCGGCTGCGCCAGGCGCAGCCGGAGCTGGCGCTGGAGATCATCGAGGACACCAGCCTGCGCCTGCTGGGGCTGCTCGACGACGGCCACCTCGACCTGGTGATCGGCCGCTCGCTGGTCAGCGATGAACCGGCCCGCTACCACTACCACCCGCTGGGCGATGAGCAGGTCGCGGTCGTGGTGGGCCATGCGCATCCGGCACCGCGCGCGCGCGCGATGGGGTTTGCCGACCTCGCAGGTTATCGCTGGATCACCTATGCAGGCCATATGCCGATGCACGCGCTGCTGCAGCGCGAGCTGGACCTGGCCGGCATGAGCTTTCCCGCCAATGCGATCTCGACCTCGTCGGCCTTCGTCACGGTGGCCATGCTGCAGGGCGACCCCGGGCTGGTGTCGCTGCTGCCGACCGGCGTGGCGGCGATGTTCGTGCGCCAGAAGATGCTGCGCATCCTGCCCGTGCGGCTGCAGTCGCGGCAGCAGACTTTTGGCATCGTGACGCGGCGCGGCGGCACCTTGTCCGCGGCGGCGCGACAGCTGGTCGCGATCCTGAAGGCATTGCCGCGCACTGCGCAGCAGGCGGCTGCCGAGGTATAACGCCAGGTGATCGCCAGTTCAAAAAACATCAGTAGTGGCGAATCACTGATGCTCCTATAGTCTGCCCATCCGCGCCGCAGAGCCGGACAGCAAAATGACGGAGACAGCAATGAAGACATGGATCGCCGGCGCACTCGCCGGCCTGGCCACGGTGGCGGCAGTAACGGGCAATGCCTGGGCGCAGGACACACGGCCGGTGCGGCTGATGGTGGGTGCAGCGCCCGGCGGCGGCACCGACGTGATGGCGCGCATCGTCTCCGACAAGCTCGCCGCGCAGCTGAAGCAGCCAGTCGTGGTCGACAACCGCCCCGGCGCGTCCAACACCATTGCCGCGGATTTGACCGCCAAGGCGGCGCCGGACGGCAATACGCTGCTGATGGGCGTGGTGACCTCGCAAGCGATCGCGCCGCACCTGCTCAAGCTGCAGTTCGATCCGCTCAAGGACCTGGCGCCGGTGGCGCTGGTGTCGTCGGTGCCCAATGTGCTGGTGGTCAACAACCAGGTGCCGGCACGCGACGTCAAGGCGCTGGTGGCGCAGATCCAGGCCAACCCGGACAAGTTCCGCTACAGCTCGTCCGGGGTCGGCAGCACCCAGCACCTGGCCGGCGCGTCCTTCGCGCGGCAGATCAAGGGCAAGCTGCTGCACGTGCCGTACAAGAGCAGCAGCAGCGCGCTGGTGGACCTGATGGGCGGGCAGGTGGACATGAGCTTCGAGACCATGCCGTCGGTCATCAGCCATATCAAGGCCGGCAAGCTGCGCGCGCTGGCGGTCACCGCGGACCAGCGCTCGGCGCTGCTGCCCAACGTGCCCACGCTGGCTGAAGCGGGCGTGCCCGGCATCCAGATGAGTGCATGGTACGGTGTCTATGCGCCGGCCGGCACGCCGCCCGCGACACTGCAGAAGCTGGGCAGCGCGCTGGCCACGGTGATCAGGGACCCTGACACCGTGCGCCGGCTGGCCGATGTGGGCGCGGTGCCCGGCGCGCTGACCGCGGCGCAGTTCGATGCCTTCTCGCGTGCCGAGTATGTGCGCTATGGCAAGCTGATCGCTGAACTGGGCGTCAAGCTCGACCAATAACAACCCCGGAAGTCCAATGAATTCCCGTCCAAGAATCGCCATGGTGCTGGGCGACCCCGCCGGCATCGGCCCCGAACTGATCGCCAGGCTGCTGGCCGACCCCGCGACCGCCGCGCAGGCCGAGATCCTGCTGATCGCCGACCGCGACGAATGGCGCCACGGCATGCGGATCGCAGGCGTCGAGCTGGCGCTGGCCGAGACCGATGCGCCCGCCTTTGCCGATGATGGCAAGCCGCGCCTGTACCACTGGCAGCTGCCGGAGCGCCCGGCGTATGCGCGCGGCCAAGCCAGTGCCGAGGGCGGGCGCTACAGCCTGGGCACGCTGGCGCTGGCACTGCAGCTGGCGCAAGCGGGCCAGGCCGACGCGATCCTGTTCGGGCCGCTCAACAAGAGCTCGCTGCACGCCGCCGGCATGGCGCACAGCGATGAGCTGCACTGGTTTGCCGAGCAGCTTGGCTGCCACGGCAACTTCTGCGAGTTCAATGTCCTGGACGGGCTGTGGACCTCGCGCGTGACCTCGCACGTGGCGCTCAAGGACGTGCCGGCGATGATCACGCAGGAACGCGTGGGCGGCGCCATCGACCTGATTGACCAGGCCCTGCGCCGCGCCGGCATGGCGCGCCCGCGCATCGCGGTGTGCGGCCTGAACCCGCACAACGGCGACAACGGCGCCTTCGGCCGCGAGGAGATTGACGTGATCGCCCCGGCCGTGGCCGCGGCGCGTGAGCGCGGCGTGGCGGCAGACGGTCCGTTCCCGGCCGACACCATCTTCCTGAAGGTGCAGGGCGGGCCGTCGCAGCGGCAGTTCGATGCTATCGTCACCATGTACCACGACCAGGGCCAGATCGGCATCAAGCTGATGGGCTTCTCGCGCGGCGTGACGGTGCAGGGCGGGCTGCCGGTGCCGATCACCACGCCCGCGCATGGCACCGCGTTCGACATCACGCAGCAGGGCCGCGCCGATCCGGGCGCCACGCTGCAGGCATTCCAGATCGCCTGCCGCATGGGCGCGCAACGGCGCGCCACAGCCTAGCCACCACCTTCACCACACCGAATCCAGCAAGACCGCCCCCGGCGCGGCCGGGGAGCGTTCGCGCCAACGCATCGCCATCAGGAGCTGAACATGAAGATCACCAACGTCCGCGCCCGTGTCTTTGAATGGAAGGGCAAGACCGTGCCGCCGCAGGCGCATTTCTGCACCAACGCCACCGACATCCTGTTCGAGCGCGGCGACGCTATGGGCTCGTTCCGCTTCCACGGCTGGCTGGTGGTTGAAGTGGAAACCGATACCGGCCTGGTCGGCATCGGCAACTGCGCGCTGGCGCCGCGCGTGGCCAAGGAGATCGTCGACCAGTACCTGGCGCCGGTGGTGATCGGCCAGGACCCGTTCGACAACGAGTACCTGTGGCAGAAGATGTACCGCCGCACCCATGCCTGGGGCCGCAAGGGCATCGGCATGGCGGCGATCTCGGCGGTCGATATCGCGCTGTGGGACCTGATGGGCAAGGCGGTTGGGAAGCCCGTGTTCAAGCTGCTGGGCGGGCGCACCAAGGAAAAGATCTGGTGCTACGCCTCCAAGCTCTACAACAATGACGACCGCGACGCGTTTCTGGCAGAAGCGCAGCACTACCTCGACCAGGGCTTCACCGCGATGAAGATGCGCTTCGGCTACGGCCCCAAGGACGGCCCCGCCGGCATGCAGAAGAACATCGAACAGGTGCGCCTGCTGCGCGAGCTGGTCGGCGACGGCGTCGACATCATGCTGGAGTGCTACATGGGCTGGACCCTGGAGTACGCGCGCCGCATGCTGCCGCGCCTGGCCGAGTTCAACCCGCGCTGGCTGGAAGAGCCGGTGATCGCCGACGATATCGAGGGCTATGCCGAGCTGAAGAAGGCGAGCCCGTTCCCGATCTCCGGCGGTGAACATGAATTCACCTCTTACGGCTTCAAGGACCTGCTCGAGCGCCGTGCGGTGGACGTGATCCAGTACGACACCAACCGCGTCGGCGGCATCACCGCGGCGCAGAAGATCAACGCCATGGCGGAGGCCTGGTCGGTGCCGGTGATCCCGCACGCGGGGCAGATGCATAACTACCACCTGACCATGGCCTCGACGGCTTCGCCGATGTCGGAGTACTTCCCCGTGCACGACGTCGAGGTGGGCAATGAGTTGTTCTACTACATCTTCAAGGGCGATCCGGCGCCGGACAACGGCTACCTGCAGCTCGACGACAACCTGCCGGGGCTGGGCCTGGAGCTGAACGAGGAGTACTTCAGCCAGTTCGACATCATCGGCTGACGGGCCAGTTGCCGGGTTCTGCCCGGCCGGGCAGCGCGCCATGTTTCACGACAATGCGCGCTGCCGCTTCAAGGCCGCCTCTTCTTCCACTCATAGTCCGGTGGCGGGTCGGCCGCGCCGGCCCGGCCCACGGCGTTGGGATTCTCCGAGCACAGCGTGACAAAGCTCACCGGCTCGCCCGCGTGCTGGCGCTGGCGCAGCGCCTCGGTAAAGTGCAGGGCCTCACGCATCGCATCGCTTGGGAATGACTGCGCGTGGGGGCTGAGCCCGGTGCCGTCGGCTTCGGACCAGTAGACCATATACATAAGGCTTCCTCTTCGTTGCGGCAGGCAATTTTGCAGGATCCCGCAACCTTCGTTCCCGGCGCCGGGAGTGTTGCATGATGGCGCGGGAGGCAGGCAAGGCACGCCGGTTGCAATCCCTGCATCCACGCTTTGCAAGCCTTGGCATGCGGCGGCACAATGATCGCTTCCCGACACCTTGCCGGCGCTGCGCCGACGCCGACCGCCTGCCGCGCCGCCTATCATGCCCGATCTTGCGCTGATCCCCGCCACGGCTGCCGATGCCGACCGGCTCGCCGCCATGCACGCCGCCAGCTGGCAGCACACCTATCCCGGCATGCTGCCGGCTGCTTACTTGCGGGACCAGGCCTACCCGGAACGGCTGGCCGCCTGGCGCGCCCGCATGCACAACGGCGCAGACGGCCCCGTGGAAGTCACGCTGGCCATGGTCGACGGCGAAGCCGCTGGCTTTGCCTGCCTGCTGCCCGAGGCGGAGCCCCGCTTCGGCATCTATCTCGACAACCTCCACGTGCTGCCGGCTTTCCACGGCCAGGGCCTGGGCAAGCGCTTGCTGGCCCACTGCGCGCAGCGCGTGGCCGCGCACTGGCCCGGGCGGCCGCTGTTCCTCTATGTGCTGGAAGCCAATACGCAGGCGCGCGAGTTCTACCAGCGGCTGGGCGGCGAGGAATCCGAGGCGTTCGAGGATGATTTCCACGGTCCGGACCTGCGGGTCATGGTCCGCCGCGTGACCTGGCCGGACGTGGCGGCGCTGGTCAGGCGCCTGGGCTGACCAGGACGGCGCGTCCGGGTCAGCCGACGGCAAAACACTCCCACAGGAATCCCTTCCCCATGCTGCAAGCCATTGCTCTCGTTGTGCCAAGCAAACCATGCCGGGCATTGGCCGGTGCCGCCATCACCATGGCCGTGCTGGCCGGTTGCGCCAGCGCACCCGACACGCCTTCCGCCGCCAGGGCGGTGGAGGCGGCGGCCACGCCGGCCCAGGCGAAGCCGCACTGGCAGCGCGTGCACCTGGGCACGGGCGCGGGCTATGACTTCCCGGTCTACACCAACCATCCACTAGACCAAGACCTGTCGCGCATCCGCGAGGTGGTGTTCGTGCAGCACGGCCTGCAGCGCAACGGCGATGATTACTACGCCGCCGGTGCTGCACTGCTCAAGGCCAGCGGCCGCAATCCGGACGAGGTGCTGCTGGTCGCGCCCAACTTCCCCGGCACGCCAGACCACGGCAAGGGCTTCGACGGCATGCCGCAATGGTCGGTGCAGGGCTGGATGAGTGGCGAGAACGCGGTCAACGCGCCGTTCACGGTCAGTTCACTGCAGGTCCTCGATGACATGATGGCCTTCGTCACCGACAAGGCGCGCTTGCCGCGGGTGGCCAGGGTGACCGTGGCCGGGCATTCGGGCGGCGCGCAGATCGTGCATCGCTATGCCGTGCTGAACAATGTCGACGAGCGCATCCGCGCGCGCGGCATCGACCTGCGCTATGTGGTGGCCAACCCCTCGTCCTACCTGTACTTCACGGCGGTGCGCCCGGCCGGCGCGGACGGCCGCTCGTTTGCGCCTTACGACAAGGCAGTGTGCCCGGATTACGACAAGTACCGCTATGGCATGCAGGACATCGTGCCCTACGCCAAGGGTGCCAATGGCCAGTCGCTGTACCAGCGCTACGCCGGGCGTCAGGTGACCTACCTGGCCGGCACGGAAGACAACGACCCCAACCACCGCGTACTGGACAAGGCGTGCGGCGCTGAGGCCGAAGGTCCCACCCGCCTGCAGCGCGCCCGCGGCTACCTGCGCTATGAGCGCTACCTGGCCAGCCCCGGGCTGGTGATCCGCCACCAGGCCTATGAAGTGGTGGGCGTGGGGCACGACCAGGCACGCATGTTCGGATCGCAATGCGGTGCCAGGGCGGTGTTCGACATGGCGGAAACGGCCAACCCCGACGGCGCCGCCTGCCGCGCGCCGCAGCTCTGATTCCGTCGGCCAAGAAAAAACCCGCGAATCTCGCGGGTTCAAGTCCCTGCCCGCAGGAACGGGCTCGGAGGAGACAACCACAGGGAAACGGTTACATGCCCGGTCAGCCCAGGCTGAATTTGACAACCTGTTCTTCGACGCCGACAAAGCGCACCAGCTGGCGTAGCCCGCTGGCGTATTCCTTGATATGGTGCCCGTCCGGCGTATCGGGCAGGCGGTAGTAAATGGGCGCCTTGTCGCGCATGGGCGGCAGGATGCCGATCGGGAGTTCGACGGCGTCGGCTTCCCAGGCCACGTCGCGCTCTTCGGCAAGCAGGATTCTTCCGGTCATGGACACACTCCAGGATTGCTGCAAGGTGCGGCCGGGGGCGGGTATGCGCTCGCACTGGATTTTCAATGTATGGAATGTATTGCATCCAACGCAGAAATGCCATTCAGCGTTTTTTAATTCTGTCTGCCAGGAAATTTCCAAAATGACAAATTTAACGAATGTATGGCATCTGCTGGCGACGCCGGTGACGACATCGCTGAGGGTGCTGCGCAAGGCCGGCATTGCGATACCATAGCGCCAGCCCCGCGAAGTGCGGCTACCGGCGCGTCCCGGTTCCGGGTCTGCCGCATCCGCTTCCAACCATTTTCCATCGCCCCCCGACGGGCCACTGCCCAGACGCATGTCGACCCAGCACGCCTTGTTGATTTCCCTGATCGAAAAACCGTCGTCCGGTTATGACCTGGCGCGGCGCTTTGACCGTTCCATCGGCTATTTCTGGCATGCCACGCACCAGCAGATTTATCGCGAGCTGGGGCGGATGGCTGACAGTGGCTGGATTGCCGCGGATGAAACCGAGGCGGCGGAAGGCGAGGCCGGTGGCGGCGACCGCAAGAACCGCAAGAAGGTCTACCGGGTGTTGCCGGCCGGCCGTGAAGAACTGGCACGCTGGGTGCTGACCCCCGGCGCCAGCCTGGATCAGCGCGAGGAAATCTTGGTCAAGCTGCGCGCCGATGCGGTGATCGGGCCGCTTGGCCTCGGTGACGAGATGCGTCGGCTGATCGCGCTGCATCGGGCCCGGCTGGAGACTTACCTGGCCATCGAGCGGCGCGATTTCTCGACGCCGGACATGGACCGCGCGCAACAGCTGCGCTATGCGCTGCTGCAGCGCGGCATCCGCTTCGAGCAGGACTGGGTGGCCTGGGGCGAGGAACTGCTGCCGCTGCTGTAGCCGCGCCCGCTTGGGCGGCGGCTACGGCCTGCCAGGCCAGCTGACCGGCTGCGTCAGGCCAGGTCGACGGCGCGCGTGCCGGCCTGCTTGGCCTCGCCCAAGCCCAGCCGGCGGCGTGCCAGCGCATATTCCTCGGCAAAGCGGCGCACCAGCTCGCCTGCGGGCACCACGCGCTTGATTGCGCCCACGCCCTGGCCGGCGCCCCAGATGTCCTTCCACGCTTTGACGCTGGTGGAGCCGAAATTCATCTTCGACGGATCTGATTCGGGCAGCGCGTTCGGGTCCAGGCCGGCGCGCTCGATGCTGCCGCGCAGGTAGTTGCCGTGCACGCCGGTGAACAGGTTGGAGTAGACGATGTCGTTGGCGGTGCTGTCGACGATCATCTGCTTGTAGCCGTCCTGTGCGTTGGCTTCCTGCGTGGCGATAAAGGCCGAGCCGATATAGGCCAGGTCGGCGCCGGCGGCCTGCGCGGCCAGGATGGCGTCGCCGCTGGAGATCGAGCCCGACAGCAGCAGCGGGCCGTCGAACCATTCGCGGATCTCGTGCAGCAGCGCGAACGGCGACAGCGTGCCGGCATGGCCGCCGGCCCCGGCGGCAACCGCCACCAGTCCGTCCGCACCCTTCTCGATGGCCTTGCGTGCGAAGGTGTTGTTGATCACGTCGTGCAGCACGATGCCGCCGTACGAGTGCACTGCGTCGTTGACTTCCTTGCGCGCGCCCAGCGAGGTGATCACGATCGGCACCTTGTAGCGCACGCACAGCTCCAGGTCATGTTCAAGCCGGTCGTTGGACTTGTGCACGATCTGGTTGACGGCGAAAGGTGCCGACGGGCGGTCCGGGTGCCTGGCGTCGTGTTCGGCCAGCTCGGTGGTGATGCGGTCCAGCCATTCTTCCAGCTTGGGTGCCGGGCGCGCATTCAGCGCGGGGAACGAGCCCACCACGCCGGCCTTGCACTGGGCGATGACCAGGTCGGGGTTGGAGATGATGAACAGCGGCGAGCAGACCACCGGCAGCGACAGCCGGTTCTGGAGTTGGGCGGGAAGGGCCATGGGTGAAGTCTCCTGGGTATTCCGGTAAGGCGAAAAAGCGGTGCTGCGAAACAGGGTTGCGTCAGGCCGCGCCGGTCAGCACGTCCTTCTGGCTGGCCAGGCGCGCGCCCATGGCGGCGGCCAGCGCCTCCAGGCCCGAGCGCGGGCGCACCATGACTTCGAACTCGGCAATGCGGCCGGCGTCGTCGAAGCGGATCATGTCGATGCCCTTGAGCGCCTTGCCGTCCACGGCCGCGCTGAATTCCAGCACCACGCTGTGGCCGTCCTCGCTGACAAAGCTGCGGTGGTAGCGGAAGTCCTGGAACACCTGGTTCACCGTGGTCAGCACCAGCCCAATCGCGGCGCGGCCGGGATAGGGGGTGTGCGCGACCGGCGAGCGGAACACCACCTCATCGGCCACGATGGCGTCGAGCCCGGCCATCGAACCGTTGGCCAGCATCTGGTGCCAGGCTTCAAGTGAGGCCTGTGCGGCGGGAATCAGGTTGGTGGTGGTCACTTCGGTCTCCTTGGCTGGCGTCAGTGCGCGGCGTCTTGTTGCAGGGGTTTTATGCAACCAGTTGCATAGTGGATGGAAAGGTAGCATGCGCCGGGGCACCGTGCAAGCGATGCGGGGGCCAATGGTGCCGGCGCCCCGCCGCGCAGTGACGGGTTGTCTACAATAGGCGGGATCCCAACCCCGCACGCCGGCCCCCGGCAGGAGAGTCAGTGACCACTAAGCCCTCCGCTGCCCATCCTGAACAGGCGGCCTTGTTCGATGCCGACCTGGCCGCCTGGCGCGACCATCCGGAGCGCGCGTTCGACGGCTGGCTGGCACGGCATGGCTTCCGGCACGGCACCAGCGTGGTGTACCGCGCCATGTGGGGCAAGCTGCTGCGCTGGTCGGCCGAGCGCGGGCTGCCGCCGCTGAGCTGGTCGGCGGAGCAGATCGGTGAGTTCCTGGACGCGCAGCAGCTGCACAAATCGCACCGCTATCGCTATACGCGGCTGATCGAACGGGTGTTCCATCACCTGGCGCGGCTGCGCGAGGGCATGCACAACCCGGCCAGCCAGGCGGTGCGCGCCCATCTCGCCGACGGCGAGAACGATCCCACCGCGTTCCTGCTGCCGGGCGAGCGCGACCTGCTGGTGGCGCGGATACTTGGCCCGGCCGGCATGCCGGCCGGCGACACGCGCACCGCGGCATCGCCCACCCAATGGAAGCGCGCCCGCGATGTGGCCCTGCTGGCGGTGCTGCTCGGCGGCGGCCTGAAGGTAGGCGAAGCGCGGGCGCTGCGGGTCGATGCCATCGAAGCCGGCGCCCCCGGCCGGATGGCGCTGCGCATGGTCCGCGCGGACAACGGCCGAGCCTATACCGTGCCGCTGTTCAGCCTGGCCCATGCGCCGCTACGGGCCTGGCTGGCATTGCGCGAAGCCTCCGGCACGCTTGGCGGCCTGGTGTTTCCCGCCATGCCGGCGGGCCGGCCGATGCATGCCGCCTCGGTCTACCGGCGCGTGGAGATCCTGCTGGACGAGGCCGGCGTGCTGGCCGGGCGCAGCGAACGCGCGTCGCCGCAGACGCTGCGCAATACCTGCGCCGCCATGCATTTCGAGGCCGGCACGGCGCCGGCCGAGGTGGCGCAATGCCTGGGCATGCGCGACCCGGAGTCCGGCTGGCGGCTGCGCGCCGCCTATGAGGCCTGGCAGGCGCGGGCGGGGCTGGTGGCGGAAGTGCCGGGAAGCCGGGTCTAGCCCCGCGCGCCGGGCCGGCTGCCCTGGGCGCATCGGCAGATCGTGGATAATAAGCAGCTTCGCCGGCCTACGCGGCGGAAAGAGGTGCTTGCGCCACGTTTTTTTGAATCCGCCAGGCCAAGGCCCGGCCCTGAATCGAATTCCGACACCGATTTTCCATGCCTGAAACCTTGCTCCTGACCGGTGCCACCGGCTATATCGCCTCGCATACCTGGGTTGCACTGCTCAATGCCGGCTACCACGTGATCGGCCTGGATAATCTTTGCAACAGCAGCCCGGTGGTGCTGGAGCGGCTCGCCACCATTACCGGCAAGACCCCGCATTTTGTGCAGGGCGACGTGCGCGACCGCGCATTGCTGGACCGGCTCTTTACCGAACACCGCATCAGCGGGGTGATTCATTTTGCCGCACTCAAGGCAGTGGGCGAATCGGTGAGCCAGCCGCTGGAGTATTACAGCAACAACCTGGTTGGGCTGCTGACGGTATGCGCGGCAATGGGCGCGGCCGGGGTGAAACAGCTGGTGTTCAGTTCTTCGGCCACGGTTTATGGCAATCCCCATGCGGTGCCGATCCTGGAGGATTTCCCGCTGTCGGCCACCAACCCGTATGGCCAGACCAAGCTGATGGGCGAGCAAATCCTGCGCGACCTGGAAACATCGGATCCGGACTGGCGCATTGCCTACCTGCGTTATTTCAATCCGGTCGGCGCGCATGAAAGCGGGCTGATTGGCGAGGATCCGCGCGGTATCCCGAACAACCTGATGCCGTATGTGGCGCAGGTGGCCGGCGGGCGCCGTGAAAAGCTGATGGTATTCGGCGGTGACTACCCGACGCCGGACGGCACCGGCGTGCGCGACTATATCCACGTCTGCGACCTGGCGGACGGCCACCTGGCGGCGCTGGGTTACCTGCGCGCGCAGGGCAAGAGCATGACCGTGAACCTGGGAACGGGCCGCGGCTACAGCGTGCTGGAAGTGGTGCAGGCCTACCAGCGTGCCAGCGGCAAGCCGGTGCCGCATGAGATCGTCGCGCGGCGCCCGGGCGACATCGCCTCGTGCTACGCCGATCCCGCGCTGGCCAACCAGCTGCTGGGCTGGCGCGCGCGCCATGACATCGACCGCATGTGCCAGGACTCATGGCGCTGGCAGTCGATGAATCCGCAGGGGTTTGACGCCTGACGCCCCGGGCAGGTGGCGCCGCAGTGTTGTGCAGGCGCCGCGGAAGACCAGAAAACAAAAACGCCACGGAATTCATCCGTGGCGTTTTACCATCTGCCGGATCGCGGGTTTCAGCGGATCAGGAAGTCTTCAACTGCCTTGCCCTGGGCCAGGGCCTGGGTCAGCCAGCCCGGGCGCTTGCCGCGGCCCGTCCAGGTATTGCCGGCGCTGTCGCGATAGCGTACCGGCACCTTGCGGTTGACCGCCTTCTTGCCGGCCGGCACCTTTGCGCCAAAACCCAGGTCTTCCGCGGTCAGGCCATATTGCTCGATTTTCTCGCGAATATCCGCGATCACCGTGGCTTGTTCGCGTGCCTTGATTTCCTCGGCCTGCTTCTGCAGTTCACTGATTTTCTGAACGATTTCCTGATACGTCGCCATTGGGTCCTCGGTTTCCGGTGGAGTGGAATGCGGTGGGTGTGTGCGGGGGTGAAAATGCTGAAAACAATTATAACGGGGTCGCCGCCCGCTGCAAATCCTGCCGGACTAATCGGATGCTGTTTTTGCGAAAATTCTTGGCGCCGATAATTGTGTGAACTTTCGGTGTCGTGGTCTGTCACCGGCATTTCCGTCGTCGTCGGTGTTGCCCGGCTGCAGTTCCGGCCGCAGTTCCGGGTTCAGGCCCGCAAATGGTGCGGCCGTACGCAAACCGGCCCGGCGGCAGCCAGCCGCCGCCAAAATCAAATCGCCATAATCGGCCGCGGCAAGCCACGTGGCGTATATCCGACAGGCCGGTTATCGCCGATTAATTGCGCCCGCCACCGGCGCGGCGGCTCAAGTAACAGGAGGTCGCGCCGTTATCCGGGCAGGGCGGATCATCTGGGCGTCGATCCTGCCGGAACGGGGTTGGGGGTGTGCCCCGCGGGTTGACACAGTCTTCTTTCATCATGTCCTTCCACAACAATATCCAGATCAAGACCCTGCTACGGGGCGCCATGGGAATGCTGTCGCTGCTGCTGTTGCTGGTCGGCGGTGCCGGCCTGCACGGTATTTCACAAAGCAATGATGCCCTCAGGGAGACTTATGCCCATCAGCTCGGCTCCACCGTCGCGCTCAGCGAGGCGATGCAGGCCACCACGCGCATGCGCCTGGCACTGGACCGCAACGTGATGCAGGGCGAGCAGGACGATCCCAAGGTTCACGTCGACCGCTCCAAAGTGTTCGTGGAGGCATCGGAGGCTGCCTGGAAGCGCTATATGAGCCTGCCGCAGAATCCTGAGGAAAAGGCGCTCGCCACGGAACTGGGCAAGCAGCGCCAGGCGTTCATGGAGCAGGGCGTGTTGCCGCTGCAGGCGGCTTCGCTCGCGGGCAACCAGGAAGAGGCCCTGCGGCTGGCGAAGAAGGTGCTGCCTGACCTGCAGCGCAGCATGTCGAGCGTGCACGAGAAGCTGCAGAAGTTCCAGATGACTGCCGGGCAGGCCAACTTCGATGCTGCGCAGGCCAGCTTTGCGCGTATCCGCATGCTGTCGGTCGTGCTGATCGTGCTGGGCCTGGCGGTCGCCGTGCTGTGCACGGTCACGCTGAACCGCGCCATCGTCGCGCCGGTGGCAGAGGCGCTGGCTGTGTTCGAGCGCATCGCCCGCGGCGACCTGACCTCGCGCATCGCCAGCGTCTCGAAGAACGAGATCGGCCGCATGATGCAGGCGCTGGCCGCGATGCAGGCCAGCCTGTCGGGCATCGTTGCCGAAGTGCGCACCGGCGCCGATTCGATGGCATCGGCCACGCAGCAGATTTCCACCGGCAACCTGGACCTGTCGCAGCGCACCGAGGAACAGGCCTCGTCGCTGGAGCAGACCGCCGCCAGCATGGAAGAACTGACCACGGTGGTGCGGCAGAATGCCGACAACGCGCGCCAGGCCGGCGTGCTGGCCAATGAGGCCTCGCAGATCGCGCTCAAGGGCGGCGAGGTGGTGGGCCGCGTGGTCGACACCATGAACGAGATCAACGGCGCCTCGCGCAAGGTGGTCGAGATCATCAGCGTGATCGAGGGCATTGCCTTCCAGACCAATATCCTGGCGCTCAATGCAGCGGTGGAAGCCGCGCGTGCCGGCGAGCAGGGCCGCGGCTTCGCGGTGGTGGCGGGCGAGGTGCGCAGCCTGGCGCAGCGCTCGGCCTCGGCCGCCAAGGAGATCGAGGCGCTGATCGGCGAGTCGGGCCAGCGCGTGGAGAGCGGTACCCGGTTGGTGGCAGAAGCCGGCCAGACCATGGGCGAGATCGTCCAGGCCGTGCGCCGCGTGACTGACATCATGAACGAGATCGGCGCCGCGTCGCAGGAACAGACCAGCGGCATCGAGCAGGTCAACCAGGCGGTGACCCAGATGGACGAGGTGACGCAGCAGAATGCCGCGCTGGTGGAAGAGGCCGCCGCCGCAGCCGGTGCGCTGGAAGAACAGGCGCAGAAGCTCAAGAACGTGGTCTCGGTGTTCAACCTTGGCACGGGTACGAGAGTAGGGGCAGGCACGGCCGCGACGGCTGTCGCTGGCAGCACCGCACGCACCATGTCGGTGCGGCCGGCGGCAGCCGCGGCGCATTCGGCAACCGCGGCGCCGCGTGCCGTTGCTGCCCGCCCGGCCGCGGCGCTTCCGGCAAGCCGTCCGGCGGCGAGGCCCGTGCTGGCCGTTGCCGGGGCCGATGATGACTGGAGCGCGTTCTAAACCACTGTCCCCACCATTGCCCTGTTCACACGGCGACCGCAAGATGCCATGATGCGGGGTTTGCCCCGCGTCCTGACCTTCTTCGCGCATTCTCTTCATCATCGCGCAGCCCAATGATTGCCCTGAGTTCCATCCTGTTGCTGCTGGCTGCCCTGCTGGGCGTGGCCGCCGCCCTCGGCGTTCGCGCCGGGCGTGCGGACCAGTCAGCCGGTGGCCGCTCGCTGCGCATGCTGACCTGGTCGGCGGCACTGTTATCGCAGCTGAGCGTAAGCCTGCCCGTACTGGTGGTGATGCTGTCGGGCAGCGTGCCGGCGGCCAACGACACGGCACAGATGGCGGCCAGCTTCGCCGCCGCAGCAGCAGCCACCGCGGCTGCCAAGCTGCTGGTGCAGTGGCTGCGCCAGGGCACGCGGCTGTGGCGCGGTGCGGCGCTCATGGCGGTCGTCGCTGGCGCCGGGCTGGTGGCCGCGGCCGGCACCCACCTGGGCCGCGCCTGTGGCGCGGGCTCGGTCTCGGCGCGCGCCTGCATCGATGCAGCCGGCCTGCCGCACCCCGCCTGGCTGGCGGGCGGGCTGACCGCGCTGTGCGCGCTGATGTTCGCCGTCCACCGCGCGCAGTCGCGTGGCTTGCTGGCTGCGCACCACGAAGCCGGCCTGGCCGATGAGCTGGTGGACGAGGCGCACGGCCTGCCGCGCGGGCACGAGCCCCGCCTGGCGCGGCGCGGCGCGCGCATTCCCGGCCGCCCCGGCCGTCTTACCGTGCGTGCCGCAGCGCGCGGGCAGGGCACGGTGGGCGAGTACAGCGTGGCAACGACGATGCCCGACCGCGTCGCCTTCGGCCGCTGGCTGGACCAGACGATCGCGCAGGCGCGGCTGGCCGAGAGCGGCTGCGCCGTGTTGCTGATCCATATTGCCGATTACCGCGAAGTCGACGAGGTCTTCGAGATCCGCGCCGACGATATCCTGGCCCAGGACGCCGGCGCGCTGGCGCAGGCCGTGCTGGAGCCGCATGACTTCCTGGCCCGGCTGGCGCGCGACGAGTTTGCCGTGGGCGTGCCGGAGCTGGTCCATCATGGCCGCGCGCAGGAACTGGGTTCGCGCATGCTCGGCTCGCTGGCCGAGTTCATCGCCGCGCGCGGCTTGCAGATGCAGATCGGCGTGAACATCGGCATTGCCATCTACCCGCGCGATGCGCAGACCTCGGAGGCGCTGATGCAGGCCGCGCGCGTCAGCCTGGCCGAGGCCCGCCAGAGCGGCTCGAACCAGGTGCGCCTGTTCAACAGCGCCGCCGGCGAACGCGCGCGCCGCACCCGCGTGATCCGGCGCGACCTGTGGCTGGCGATCCAGGACGACGCACTGTCGCTGCAGTTCCAGCCCAAGTACGATGCGCGCCGGCGCACGCTGGTGGGGGCCGAAGCGCTATGCCGCTGGCGCCATCCCGCGCTGGGCCAGGTGAGCCCGGCCGAGTTCATCACCGTGGCCGAGCAGTCGGGCCAGATCGACAAGCTCGACGACTGGGTCCTGACCAGCGTCTGCCGCCAGGTGCGCCAGTGGCGGGACGCCGGCGTGCCCACCGTGCCGGTGGCGATCAATGTCTCGGGGCTGCGCTTTGCCAGCCGCAATTTCCCGCAATACCTGCTCGAGCAGATCCACCAGCACGACATCCCGCCCTCGGCGATCACGCTGGAGATCACCGAGACCGCGGCGATGAAGGACATCGGCAAGTCGCTGGAAACGCTGGCCGAGCTGCAGTCGCTCGGCATCCAGGTGGCGCTGGACGATTTTGGCAGTGGCTATTCCAGCCTGGGCTATCTCAAGCGCCTGCGTGTGGGCACGCTCAAGATCGACCGCACCCTGATCGGCGGGCTCGACACCGATGCGCAGGGCCGTGCCATCGTCGGCTCGATGGTGGCGCTGGCGCACGAACTGCGCATGAAGGTGGTGGCCGAGGGCGTTGAATCGGCATCGCAGCTGGAAATCCTCAATGAGATGGGGTGCGACGAGGTGCAGGGTTACCTGCTGTCGCTGCCGCTGGATGCTGCCGGTTTTGCCGATGCCTTGCGCGAGCAGGGCGGCGCCTGACGGCTAAAGTTTGTCCGTGACGCGGCCGATAACCGGTCTGGCAGGCTGCCAGCGTTTGCGGCGCAGCCCTGCGCCGGCCCGTCCGTCGCCGGCTGCGCTGCCCGTGCTGTCCATCCTGGCGGATCAACCGAGTCCTGCAAACCGGAGGCGCCCATGTCATCGCCCAGCATCCTCGTCGTCGACGATTCCCCTTCGCTCCGTCGCATGATCGGCGCCTGCCTGCGCGCAGGAGGGTTTGACGTGACCGAGGCGGCCGACGGCGACCAGGCACATGCGCTCGCGGCCGGCGCCAGCTTCGGCATGCTGGTCACGGACCAGGTCATGCCCGGCATGGATGGCCTCACGCTGATCCGCAGTCTGCGCGCCACCGAGCGCTATGCGTGCATTCCCATCCTGATGCTGACCACCGAGCAGGACGGCAGCATCCGCGAACAGGCCCGCGCCGCCGGCGCCTCGGGTTTCCTGCCCAAGCCCTTCGATCCTGACCAGCTGATGCGGGCCGTGACGGCGCTGCTGTCCACCGCGCACCCTACCTCGGAAGGGTAAGGAAAGCCGGGCGTCGCCCTTCAGTCCCCCGGATTGCTGCCGTAAACACTGGTGGGCGAAGTCATGCCCCGGTGCCAGCCAGCGGCCTTGGCCGCAGCAGCGCCAGCAAACCAGCATGAGCCAATTTTGGGGGGCTAGACGATGAAGCACATCGACAAGGCAGACGGCGCGGGCGAAGAGTTCCTGGCCTTTACGCTGGGCCGGGAAGAATACGGCGTCGACATCCTGAAGGTCCAGGAGATCCGCGGCTACGAGTCGGTCACCCAGCTTGCCAACGCACCGGACTACATCAAGGGCGTGATCAACCTGCGCGGCATCATCGTGCCGATCATCGACCTGCGCATCAAGTTCCGCCAGCAGAACGTCAGCTACGACCAGTACACGGTCGTCATCATCGTAGACCTCAACGACCGCACCACCGGCATCGTGGTCGATGGCGTGTCCGACGTGCTGACCCTTGCAGCCGAGCAGATCAAGCCCACGCCGCATTTCTCCGGCGAACTGGCGACCGACTACATCCGCGGGCTGGGCTCGGTCGAGCAGCGCATGCTGATCCTGGTCGACATCGAGAAGCTGCTCAACACCGAAGAACTCGCCGCGCTCGAAGCGGTGGCGTGATCCCGCGGCAGCGCCAACGTTGTCCGGCCGGCGCCCCGCCTGCCGGACCGAACCCGCCCGGGGTGCAGCAACTTGCCGCGCCCGGGCCTGCAGTACTGTCATAGATGCGAAACAACCAACCCGTTACGCAGCGCGAATACAAGCTCTCCCCATCGGACTACCTGATCTCGCGCACGGACCTCAAGGGCCGGATCACCTTTGCCAACCGCACCTTTATCGAGGCAAGCGGCTTTGCGGCCGAGGAGCTGCTCGGTGCGGCGCACAACCTGGTGCGCCATCCCGACATGCCGCCGGAAGCGTTTGCCGACCTGTGGCAGGACCTGCAGGCCGGCCGCACCTGGATGGGCGTGGTCAAGAACCGCCGCAAGAACGGCGACTTCTACTGGGTCAACGCGACCGTGACGCCCACGCGTGTCGATGGCCGCGTGGTCGGCTACACCTCGGTGCGCTCGATGGCGACGCGCGAGCAGGTGGAAGCCGCCGGCGCTGCCTATGCACGATTCCGGACCGGCCGCGCGGACGGGCTGGCGATCCGCCACGGCGCCGTGGTCCGCACCGGGCTGCGCGGCCTGGTGCAGGGCCTGCTGCGCCTGAACCTGAAGCGCCGCATCCTGTGGGCGCAGGCCGGCGGGATGGTGTGGTTCCTGGCCGCACTGGTTGCGGTGGAAGCCCTGGGCGGCGCAAGCGTGGCCGCGGTGCGCCCGTGGCTGTGGGGCGGCTTTGCGCTGGCGCTGGCATCGTCGTTCGCGGCAGGCACCATGCTGCTGGCGCGCGTGCACCGTCCGGTGCGCCACATGCTGGACTTTGCGCTGCGCATGGGCGCGGGTGACCTGACCACGCGCTTCGAGCACCGCAGCGCCGACGAGATCGGCGCGCTGGCGCAGGCCATGCAGACCATGCAGCGCAGCCTGCAGTCGGTGGTGCACGAGATCCAGGAAGGCATGGCCAGCATCTCCACGGCAACGCGCCAGGTGGCCGCGGGCAACAACGACCTGTCCCAACGCACCGAGCAGCAGGCGGCAGCGCTGGAGCAGACGGCGTCGAGCATGGAAGAGCTGACCAGCACGGTGCGCCAGAACGCGGACAACGCGCGCCAGGCCAGCGGGCTGGCGGCGAACGCGTCGGAGACAGCGCTGCGCGGCGGCGAAGTGGTGGGCCGGGTGGTGCAGACCATGGACGAGATCAACGATGCCTCGAAGAAGATCGTCGACATCATCGGCGTGATCGAAGGCATCGCCTTCCAGACCAACATCCTGGCGCTGAACGCGGCGGTGGAAGCGGCGCGCGCCGGCGAGCAGGGCCGCGGCTTCGCGGTGGTGGCGGGCGAGGTGCGCAGCCTGGCGCAGCGCAGCGCCAACGCGGCCAAGGAGATCAAGGGGCTGATCGGCGATACGGTGGAGCGCGTGGACAACGGCTCGGCGCTGGTGGGCCAGGCGGGCAAGACCATGGAAGAGATCGTGCAGGCGGTCAAGCGCGTGACCGACATCATGGGCGAGATCAGCGCGGCGTCGGCCGAGCAGAGCGCGGGCATCGAGCAGGTCAACCAGGCCGTGGCGCAGATGGACGAGGGCACGCAGCAGAACGCGGCGCTGGTGGAAGAAGCCGCCGCCGCCGCCGGCTCGCTCGAAGAGCAGGCCATGCGCCTGCGCGACGCCATCGCCACGTTCCGCGTCAGCATGCAGGCCGAGGTGCGTCCGCAGCGCCTGCCGGCCCATGCGCGTGCCGATGCGGCCCAGTCACTGGCACAGGCCTAGTCCGAATCAAAGACGAGGCAGGCGCGGAGCACCGGCCTGCATGCGTACAAAACGGGTGCGGCACGCCGCGCCCGAGGCTTCAGTTACAAGGGGGAGTTGCTATGCATTGGTTCAATCAATTGCGCGTCACGACCAGGCTGGTTGCCGGATTCCTGGTCGTTGCCGTGATCGGCGCCGTGATGGGGCTGCTGGGTGTGGTCAACATGGGGCGCATGGCCGACTGGACCGGCAAGATCTACAACGGCGACCTGCAGGCGCTGAAGGCCGTGCAGGACGCCAATATCAACCTGGTCTATGCCAGCCGCGCGCAGATCGGGCTGCTGTCGGCATCGACCATGGGCGAGCGGGCGGCCGAGAAGGAGCAGATCGTGAAGTCGCTCGGCGCCATGGACGAGCGCATCCGCCAGGTCGCTGGCGCTTTCGAGAAGGCCGAGGGCAAGGCACTGGTCAAGCAGTACCAGGAGCTGTCGCCGGCGTTCCGCGCGCGCATGGAGAAGTACGTCGAACTGATCAGCAAGCAGCCGCTGGATACCTCGCAGTTTGAAAGCCAGGTGTTCTCCGAGAGCGCCGAGCTGCTCAAGGACAGCCATGCGCTGGAAGCGGTGATGTTCCAGATGGTCAAGCGCCGCGACGACCGCGCCCGCAACAACATGGAAGAAGCGCGCAGCGTTTACGACGCGACGCGCCTGTGGATGCTGGGCCTGGTGCTGGGCGGCGTGGCGTTGTCGGTGCTGCTGGGCGTGCTGCTGGCGCGGGCGCTGTCGCGCCAGCTGGGCGGCGAGCCGGGCTATGCCGCCGCGATTGCCGCGCGCATTGCCGAAGGCGACTTCTCCGCACCGGTGGCCACGCGCGCAGGCGACAAGGGCAGCCTGGTCTATGCGATGCAGCAGATGCAGCAGCAGCTGTCGCGCATGGTGCGCGATTTCAAGGTGTCGGCCGAATCCATCGGCAGCGCCTCGCGTGAAATCGCCGCGGGCAACAACGACTTGTCGCAACGCACCGAGCAGCAGGCGGCAGCCCTGGAGCAGACGGCGTCGAGCATGGAAGAGCTGACCAGCACGGTGCGCCAGAACGCGGACAACGCGCGCCAGGCCAGCGGGCTGGCGGCGAACGCGTCGGAGACAGCGCTGCGCGGCGGCGAAGTGGTGGGCCGGGTGGTGCAGACCATGGACGAGATCAACGATGCCTCGAAGAAGATCGTCGACATCATCGGCGTGATCGAAGGCATCGCCTTCCAGACCAACATCCTGGCGCTGAACGCGGCGGTGGAAGCGGCGCGCGCCGGCGAGCAGGGCCGCGGCTTCGCGGTGGTGGCGGGCGAGGTGCGCAGCCTGGCGCAGCGCAGCGCCAACGCGGCCAAGGAGATCAAGGGGCTGATCGGCGATACGGTGGAGCGCGTGGACAACGGCTCGGCGCTGGTGGGCCAGGCGGGCAAGACCATGGAAGAGATCGTGCAGGCGGTCAAGCGCGTGACCGACATCATGGGCGAGATCAGCGCGGCGTCGGCCGAGCAGAGCGCGGGCATCGAGCAGGTCAACCAGGCCGTGGCACAGATGGACGAGGGCACGCAGCAGAACGCGGCGCTGGTGGAAGAAGCCGCCGCCGCCGCAGGCGCGCTGGAAGAGCAGGCCAGCCGGCTGCAGGGGGCCGTGGCGACGTTCCGCCTGGCGGCCGAGGATGCCCGCGCGGATTCGTTCGTGGCCCACTCGCTGCCTGCGGCGACGGCAGTGCCGGCCAAGGTGTCTCGTGCCGCCGGCGCGGTGCGCGCCATCGCTGCCGGCAAGCGGGTCGCCAAGGCCCTGCCCGCCAGCACGAAGGCCGCAGCCGAGGCGGCAGATGCCGTCGCCACGCAGCCGGCGCGGCTGGTCGCAGGCAGAGCCTCGCGGCCCGCGCTGGCAGCCGCCGACAACGGCGACTGGAGCGCGTTCTGATCCCCACTGGCAACGGGCCGCGCGGCGTCCCGGATGGCAAGGCTATGACGACCGAGATCAACCTGGCTCTGCCGCATGACGATGCGGCCCGTCTGCGCAAGGAATTCGAGCAGTTCGTCGGGGTCTCGAGCGGCCTGGACCGCGAGTTCCTGCCGCCCGATTTCCAGGAATTCCTGCGCGCGCGGCTGCTGCAGCATGACGGCCCGCTCACCGAGCGCGCGGTCTCGCGGCTGCTGTCCGGCGGTGAATACGGCTGGGCCCGCCGCGTGTTCGACAAGCAGTTGCCCAATGCGCTGGCGGCGCTGATGCGCGATGCCCGGCGCTTTGGCTTCGGGCTGGCGGTGCAGCCGGAGTGGACGCCGGACCAGCGCCTGGCGCATGCGCGCGAATGGGCGGCGCAGGTGCTGTCGGAATGCGGCGCCGATGCTGCCTTCACCGAGGCGCTCGCCACGCAGGTGGCGGCTTCCGCGGAAGACGTGCGGGTGCTGGAAGAGCGCATGCGCACGCCCGCATGGCGCCTGGCCGAAAGCCTGCGCCAGCGCGCCTATGACCTGATGTACGCGCTGCAGACCGAAGACAGCGAAGCCGCTGGCCGCGCACGTGTGGGCGAGCTGCGCGGCATGCTGGGCCTCGCCCTGGAGTACGGCTCGGTGCGGCCGGAAGAAGCCTCGCGCGTGCTGGAGCAGGTGGAGCGCATGCGCCCGGCGCTGTTCCGCGAAGCGCCCGACGATGTGTTCGACCGGTTGGCGGCATGGCTGCGGCGCATGTTCGGGCACTGAGGGCGCGGTCGGAATCCGGCCCCGCTGCCTCCGGCCATGAATTTCGTACAGGGATGACGGACAGTGTCTGCGTGCTGAACGCCACATGCGGCACTCGTCAATAGAGGAATCCAGCAGGCTACCGAAGGCGCTGGTCGCGCGTTTGCAGAAATGACGCTTGCAGAACTGGTTTGCGCCAGATCAAGTGTCAGGGATGTGAACTGTTACAAAATGTGCGCGCCCATGTATGTTCCATGCGACATTTGGTTCCCCCCCGCGTAAGTAGGGATTGGCATTGCGGGTCGATTGCCGATATAAACGTAACAGTCTCACTTACACTCTGTAACACTTGTAACGGAGTTGATTACAGTTTGACACGGGCGTAGTTCCTTAGTCGTACGTTGTACCCGCCCAGCCGCATACAAACGATCTGGTCGCCGGGCCCGCAAGGGCATCGGTAAGCGCCGGACAAGCGGCCACGGTGGGTTTTTGGTAGCGGGGATAAATTGGAAAGCAGTGAAGTTCTCCAGGAGATCAGGGAGGTTAACCTCGCCTATCTGCTGCTCGCGCAACGCCTGGTGCGCGAAAACCAGGTCGAAGCCATGTTCCGGCTCGGGGTCAGCAAGGAAATTGCGGATATTCTTGCCAAGCTGACTTCCGCGCAACTCGTCAAGCTGGCGGCATCCAACATGGTGCTGTGCAGGTTCCGCTTCGACGACCATGCGCTTCTGTCCACTCTCACCCACACGGCCAAGAGTCATGACATGCAGCAGATCCACGCCGCGATCCTGCTTGCACGCCAGCCTGTGGAGTCGCTCAATTGACCGCGCTCCTGCAGGCCGAGCCGACCCGGAGTTACACGGCCACCTCCGTTCCCAGCCGCAAGAGCGTGCTCCAGGATGCGAACCAGACCCAGCTTGCGATCGAGCTGATCGGCCTGGGTGCGCGCCTGCAGGTGCTTGAAGCCGAGACCACGCTGTCGCGTGACCGGCTCATCCGCCTGTACAAGGAGCTGCGCGGCGTCTCGCCCCCCAAGGGCATGCTTCCCTTCTCGACGGACTGGTTCACCACCTGGCTGCCGAATATCCACTCGTCGCTGTTCTTCTCTGCCTACCAGTTCATGGTGCAGGAGGGCGAGACCGTGGGCATTCGCGCGGTGGTGGCTGCCTACCGCCTGTACCTTGAGCATGTTTCGCTGCTCGGCGGCGAAATTGTCTTAAGTTTCACGCGTGCCTGGACGTTAGTACGGTTCTTCGAGAGCAACATGCTGCAGCTGTCCCGGTGCACGTGTTGCGGCGGGCAGTTTGTCACGCACGCGTATGAGCCGCACGCGAATTTTGTGTGCAGCCTGTGCCGTCCGCCGTCACGCGCAGGGAAAGTGAAGAAGCTCTCGAAAGACGCCGCCGCCGTGCAGACCAACGCCTGATCCTGGTCAAGGTCCGCCGGCTGGCAAGCTTGCAGCGCTGGCGGACGGACCACTCTCCGTTCGCCCGTGCCCGGGCAATTGTGCGTGACTGACGCGCGTATTTAGACGGGGATCCGATCGTGCTAGTAGTTCTTGGCTATGTCGTCGTGGTTGTGGCGGTGCTTGGCGGTTACGCCATGACCGGCGGCCACATGGGCGCGCTATATCAACCGGCGGAATTTGTGATCATCGGGGGCGCCGCCTTCGGCGCCTTCATCGCCACCAATACAGCAAAGGCCATCAAGGCCACCATCAAGGCCCTGCCGGGCCTGTTCAAGAGTTCCAAGTACAAGAAAGAGCTGTACCTGGACGTCATGTCGCTGCTGTACGTGCTGCTGTCCAAGGCACGGCGCGAAGGCATCCTGTTCCTGGAAAAGGAAATCGCGGACCCCGCCGCCAGCAGCGTCTTCAGCCAGTACCCGCGCATCCTGTCGGATCCGGTGGTGATGGAATTCCTCACCGACTACCTGCGCATGATGGTCAACGGCAACATGAACGCCTTCGAGATCGAGGCCCTGATGGACCACGAGATCGAGACCTTCCGCCACGAGGCCGAGATCCCCGCCCATGCGCTGTCGCGCGTCGGCGACGCGCTGCCCGCCTTCGGCATCGTTGCCGCGGTGATGGGCGTGGTGCACGCGCTGGGTTCGGCCGACCTGCCGCCGGCCGAGCTGGGTGCGCTGATCGCGCACGCCATGGTCGGCACCTTCCTCGGCATCCTGCTGGCCTATGGCTTTGTCTCGCCGCTGGCCGCGCGCATCGAGCTGCAGGTATCCGAGAACGTCAAGGTCTACGAATGCATCAAGGTGGTGCTGCTGGCCTCGCTCAACGGTTACGCGCCGCTGGTGGCGGTGGAATTCGGCCGCAAGGTGCTGTATTCCACGGTGCGGCCGTCGTTCCTTGAGCTCGACGACCACGTGCGTGAAGTCAAGAGCCTGAATTAAGGCGCGCAAGCAGCAAGGGGCACCGTCATGAGCAGCGCACACGATATGCGTCCGATCATCGTCCGCCGGGCAAAGTCGCACGCCAGGCCGCACGGCAACCACAGCTGGAAGATCGCCTACGCCGACTTCATGACGGCGATGATGGCGCTGTTCCTGGTGCTGTGGCTGCTGTCCAGCGCCAACAAGAAGACGCTGGAAGGCATTGCCGAGTACTTCCGCATGCCGCTCAAGGTGGCCATCGTCGGCGGCGAGAAGAGCAGCCAGACCCCGAGCGTGATCCCGGGCGGCGGCCAGGCTGCGCTGCGCAAGGACGGCGACACCATGCGCGCGCGCACCAACGAACCCAGCGACGAGCAGCGGCGCAACGAGCAGCAGGAAGCGCAGCGCCTGCGCGCGCTCAAGCAGCGGCTCGAGCAGATCATCGAGAACAACCCGGTGCTGCGCCAGTTCCGCCCGCAGCTGCTGCTGGACATCACCAGCGAGGGGCTGCGCATCCAGATCCTGGATACGCAGAACCGGCCGATGTTCCGCACCGGCAGCGCCACGGTCGAGACCTATATGCGCACCATCCTGCGCGAGATCGGGCCGGTGCTGAACGAGCTGCCCAACAAGGTCAGCCTGTCGGGCCATACCGATGCGGCCAACTATTCCAACGGCGAGCGCACCTACAGCAACTGGGAGCTGTCGGGCGACCGCGCCAACGCTTCGCGCCGCGAGCTGATCGCCGGCGGCATGCAGGAGGGCAAGGTGCTGCGCGTGCTGGGCCTGGCCGCGACCATGCCGCTGGACAAGGAAGACCTGCTGGCGCCGGTGAACCGGCGCATCAGCATCGTGGTGCTCAACCACAAGGCCCAGGCGCGCTTCGAGGCCGAGAACGCCAGCGCTGCCGAGGTCACGGTGGCGGCGCAGGCCGGCAAGGCCGCGCAGGAGATGCAGGCAGGGCTGGCAGCGGCCTCAGCGCCCGCGGCTGCGCCCACGGGCAGCAAACCATGACGCGCGGCCGTTGCGGCAGCGCCAGTGCAGTAACCAAGTGACTCAGGACGCCATGTCTGTCGATATCGATATCACACAGTTTTACCAGACCTTCTTCGAGGAAGCGGAAGAACTGCTCGTCGAAATGGAGCAGCTGCTGCTCGGCCTGGACATTGAGTCGCCCGATCCCGAGCATCTGAACGCGATCTTCCGGGCGGCGCATTCCATCAAGGGCGGGGCTGCCACCTTCGGCTTCGCGGCGCTGACCGAGACCACCCATATTTTCGAGAACCTGCTGGACCGCACGCGCCGGCAGGAACTGGCGTTGACCAGGACCATCATCGACACCTTTCTGGAAACCAAGGACGTGTTGCAAGACCAGCTCAACGCCTACCGCAACGGCACCGAACCCGATCCGGAAACGCTGGCGCGCATCTGCGCCGTGCTGCAACAGCTGGCGCAGGAAGCCGCCGGCCATGCCGGCGCAGCTGCCCCGGCGCCCGTACCTGTTGCCGCAACGCCCCCCGCTGCTGCTCCTGCGGGCGGCGGGCTCAAGATCCGCCTGATCCGGGTTTCCGCCTCCGACCAGGCGCTGCTGCGCGAGGAACTGGCCAACCTGGGCGAGATCACCGGCCAACAAGAGGTGAATGGCGAACTGGTGGTGTGGCTCAACACCCAGTGCAGCGCCGACGACATCATCGCGGTGTGCTGCTTCGTGATCGACCTGGACCAGATCGTGATCGAAGCCGAAGCCCCTGCTGCTGCTCCCGCGGTGGTCGAGGCCCCTGTCCCGGCGCCCGTCCCGGTCGCCACGGCCCCCGCCCCCGCAGCGGCAGCGCCCGCCGCCGCGCGCGAGAAGGCCAAGCCGCAGGCGAGCGCCGCGCACGGCGAAGGCTCGATCCGCGTGCCGACCGAAAAGGTCGACCAGATCATCAACCTGGTGGGCGAGCTGGTGATCACGCAGTCGATGCTGGCGCAGACCGCCTCGGCGCTGGACCCGGTGCTGTTCGACCGCCTGTTCTCCGGCATGGGCCAGCTCGAGCGCAATGCGCGCGACCTGCAGGAAGCGGTGATGTCGATCCGCATGATGCCGATGGACTATGTGTTCTCGCGCTTCCCGCGGCTGGTGCGCGACCTGGCCAGCAAGCTCGGCAAGCAGATCGACCTGGTCACCTTCGGCAAGGCCACCGAACTGGACAAGAGCCTGATCGAACGCATCATCGATCCGCTCACGCACCTGGTGCGCAACAGCCTGGACCACGGCATCGAAACCCCTGACAAGCGCGTGGCCGCCGGCAAGGACGCGACCGGCCAGCTGATCCTGTCCGCGCAGCACCATGGCGGCAATATCGTCATTGAAGTCAGCGACGACGGCGGCGGCCTGAACCGCGAACGCATCCTGGCCAAGGCCATCCAGAACGGCCTGCCGGTGTCGGAGAACATCACCGACGAGGAAGTCTGGCAGCTGATCTTCGCGCCGGGTTTCTCCACTGCCGAGGTCGTCACCGACGTGTCGGGCCGCGGCGTTGGCATGGACGTGGTCAAGCGCAATATCCAGGAGATGGGCGGCCACGTCCAGATCAGCTCGCGCCCGGGCCTGGGCACCACCATCCGCATCGTGCTGCCGCTGACGCTGGCGATCCTGGACGGCATGTCGGTCAAGGTGGGCGAAGAGACCTTCATCCTGCCGCTGAACTGCGTGATGGAGTCGCTGCAGCCCAAGGCCGAGGATGTCCACACCGCCGCCAACTCCGATCGCGTCATGCACGTGCGCGGCGAATACCTGCCGCTGCTGGAAATGCACCGCGTCTTCAACGTCGCCGACGCGCTGCAAGAGCCGACGCATGGCATTGCCGTGATCCTGCAGGCCGAAGGCAAGCGCTTTGCGCTGCTGGTGGACCAGCTGATCGGCCAGCACCAGGTGGTGCTGAAGAACCTGGAAACCAACTATCGCAAGGTGCCGTGCATCTCGGCGGCGACCATCCTTGGCGACGGCAGCGTGGCGCTGATCGTCGATGTCGGCGCGCTGCAGCGCACCGGCGTGCGCCGGCAGGAACCGGCGCTGGCGCAGTAACCGACCAAACACAGGAGAACTAGACATCATGGCCGGCATCGGACACATCGATACCCCCGGAAGCGACGCTTCGGGCCAGGAGTTCCTGGTCTTCACGCTGGGGTCGGAGGAATACGGCATCGACATCCTCAAGGTGCAGGAGATCCGCAGCTACGAGACCGTGACCCGCATCTCCAGCGCGCCGGACTTCATCAAGGGCGTGACCAACCTGCGCGGCGTGATCGTGCCGATCGTCGACCTGCGCCTGAAGTTCCGCCTGGGCAACGTGCGCTACGACCACCAGACCGTGGTCATCATCCTGAACGTGGCCGGCCGCGTGGTCGGCATCGTGGTCGATGGCGTGTCCGATGTGCTGACGCTGACCGGCGATGCGATCAAGCCTGCGCCGGAGTTCGGCGTGTCGATCTCGACCGAGCACCTGACCGGGCTGGGCACCATCGACGGCCGCATGCTGGTGCTGATCGACATCGAACGCCTGATGACCAGCGCCGAGATGGCGCTGGTCGAGGCCGAGCTGGCCTGACCCTGCGCACGCACCACTGAAGCAAATCCCATGACGCCGTTCCGCACCGCCGCCAGCGTTCCCGGCCAGACCGGGTCGGTCCTTGCGCCGGGCGCCATCCTGCGGCGCGACGACGCGCGCGACTTCCTGCTGACCGAACGCGATTTCGAGAAAATCCGCGCACTGATCCACCGGCGCGCGGGCATCTCGCTGGGCAGCCACAAGCGCGAGATGGTCTACAGCCGGCTGGTGCGCCGGCTGCGCACGCTGCAGCTGTCGGACTTCGCCTCGTACCTGGCGCTGCTGGACGCTGACGACCGCTCTTCGGAGTGGGAGTTCTTCACCAATGCGCTGACCACCAACCTGACCTCGTTCTTCCGCGAGGCCCATCACTTCCCGCTGCTGGCCGGGCACGCCAAAAAGACCGGCCGCCCCTACAGCGTCTGGTGCTCGGCCGCGTCCACCGGCGAAGAGCCGTACTCGATCGCCATCACGCTGGCGGAGGCACTGGGCGACCGCGCCGGCACTGTGCTGGCCACTGACATCGACACCCAGGTGCTGGCCAAGGCCCGCAGCGGCGTCTATTCCGCGGAGCAGGTCGCGCGGCTGTCGCCGGAACGCCTCAAGCGCTTCTTCCTGAAGGGCACCGGGCCGCGCACCGGTTCGGTCAAGGTCAAGCCGGAACTGGCCGCCACCATCGCGTTCGAGCCGCTGAACCTGCTCGCGCCCGACTGGGGCATGCGCGAGCAGTTCGATGCCATCTTCTGCCGCAACGTGATGATCTACTTCGACAAGCCGACCCAGGGACGCATCCTGGAGCGCTTCGTGCCGCTGCTCAAGCCGCACGGGCTGCTCTTTGCCGGCCACTCGGAGAACTTCTCCTATGTCACGCGCGCGTTCCAGCTGCGCGGGCAGACCGTATATGAACTGGCGCCGGACGCGGCCAGGGCGGGAAGGCCGTGATGCGCACGCCCCATCTGCCCGAAGCGCTTGCCACGCGCACGTATTTCGACCGCGAGTTCGGCAAGCAGGCCATCAAGCTGTTGCCCAACGAGTACTACGTGACCCGCGAGGACGTGGTGCTGACCACCGTGCTGGGCTCGTGCGTGGCGGCCTGCATCCGCGACGAGAGCGCCGGCGTGGGCGGCATGAACCACTTCATGCTGCCCGATGACGACGGCAGCGCCGACCGCATGCTGTCGGCGTCGATGCGCTACGGCAGCTATGCGCTGGAAGTGCTGATCAACGAACTGCTCAAGATGGGCGCGCGCCGCGAGCGGCTGGAGGCCAAGGTCTTCGGCGGCGGCGCGGTGCTGGCCAATATGACCACGCTGAATATCGGCGACCGCAATGCGGATTTCGTGCTGCGCTACCTGAAGACCGAGGAGATCCGCGTTGCGGCGCAGGACCTGCGCGGCCCGCATGCGCGCCGGGTCAGCTACTTCCCGGTCGGCGGGCTGGCGCTGGTGCGCCGCCTGACGCGGCAGGACGACCAGGTTTTAGTGGCGCGCGACGAGCGCGCACTGGCCCGCGCCATCGCCACCTCGGCCCGCGCGCCGGCGCAATCGCCTGAACTGTTTGCGCGGCAGTCCTTTGCGCGCCAGCTTCCCTGAAACCAATACAAGCACGATCAATCATGACAGCCGCCAAGATCAAGGTGCTCTGCGTGGACGATTCCGCGCTGATCCGCAGCCTGATGACGGAGATCATCAACAGCCAGCCCGACATGGAAGTGGTGGGCACCGCGCCCGACCCCTTGGTGGCGCGCGACCTGATCAAGCGCCTGAACCCGGATGTGCTGACGCTGGACGTCGAAATGCCGCGCATGGACGGCCTGGACTTCCTGGAGCGCCTGATGCGGCTGCGGCCGATGCCGGTGCTGATGGTGTCGTCGCTGACCGAACGCGGTTCCGAGATCACCATGCGCGCGCTGGAGCTGGGCGCCGTGGACTTTGTCACCAAGCCCAAGCTGGGCATCCGCGACGGGCTGCTGGAATACACCGACACCATTGCCGACAAGCTGCGCGCCGCCTCGCGCGCCCGCGTGCGCGCGGCGGCGCAGCCGGCCGCACCATCCGCCACCGGCACCGCGCCCGTGCCGATGCTGCGCAGCCCGCTGCTGTCGACCGAGAAGCTGATCATCCTGGGCGCCTCCACAGGCGGCACCGAAGCCATCAAGGAATTCCTGATGCCGCTGCCGCCCGACAGCCCCGCGGTGCTGATCGTGCAGCATATGCCGGCCGGCTTTACGCGTTCGTTCGCGCAGCGGCTGGACGGGTTGTGCCGCATCACGGTGAAGGAAGCCGTGCACGGCGAGCGCGTGCTGCCTGGCCACGCTTATATCGCGCCCGGCGACTCGCACCTGCTGCTGGCGCGCAGCGGCGCCAACTACGTGGCGCACCTGTCGCAGGAGGCCCCGGTCAACCGCCATCGCCCGTCGGTGGACGTGCTGTTCGATTCGGCCGCGCAGCATGGCGGCAAGAACGTGATCGGCGTGATCCTGACCGGCATGGGCAAGGACGGCACCCGCGGCATGCTGCGCATGCGCGAAGCCGGCGCCTACAACCTGGCGCAGGACGAGCAAACCTGCATCGTATTTGGCATGCCGAAGGAGGCGATTGCCGCCGGCGGCGTGCATGAAATCGTGCCCTTGCCGGCGATGACCCAGCGCGTGATGGCACGCCTGGCCACGTACGGCACGCGCGCGCAACGCGTCTAGTCGAGCCGGCAAGCCCAAACAACAAAGCCGGACCAACAAGTCATCACTGCATTTACCTGGAGCCCTCAAAGTGGACAAGAACATCAAGATCCTGGTCGTGGACGATTTCCCGACCATGCGCCGGATCATCCGTAACCTGCTCAAGGAGCTGGGTTTCGTCAACGTCGAAGAAGCCGAGGACGGCGCCGCCGGCCTGGAGAAAGCCAAGGACGGCAGCTTCCAGTTCGTGATCTCGGACTGGAACATGCCCAACATGGACGGCCTGTCGATGCTGCAGGCCATCCGGGCCGACGCCAACATCGGCAAGATCCCGGTGCTGATGGTCACAGCCGAGGCCAAGAAGGAAAACATCATCGCCGCGGCCCAGGCCGGCGCCAACGGCTACGTGGTCAAGCCCTTCACGGCCGCCACGCTGGACGAGAAGATCACCAAGATCTTCGAGAAACTCGGCGGCTGAGGCGGAGGCGCGTTTGTCATGACCCCGACCCTGAGCAACGATTCCGCCGAACAACTGATCCTGCGCATCGGCAACCTGACGCGCATGCTGCGCGACAACATGCGAGAGCTCGGCCTGGACAAGGAAATCGAGCGCGCCGCGCAGGCCATCCCCGATGCGCGCGACCGCCTGAACTACATCGCCGCCATGACCGAGCAGGCCGCCGAGCGCACGCTGAACGCGGTCGAACTGGCGCAGCCGATCCAGTCCGACATCGAACAGCAGGCCGAGACGCTGGATAAGCGCTGGGCCGCCTGGTTTGAAAAGCCGGTGGAACTGGCCGACGCCCGCTCGCTGGTACTGGACACCCGCGCCTTCCTGTCCGAGGTGCCCGGGCAAGCCCGCGCCACCAACAGCCACCTGCTCGACATCATGATGGCGCAGGACTTCCAGGACCTGACCGGCCAGGTCATCAAGAAGATGATGGACATGATCCGCACGCTGGAGCAGGAGTTGCTGCAGGTGCTGATCGACAACGTGCCGTCGGAGAGGCGGGTGGAAGTGCAGGCGCCGTCGACGCTGATGAATGGGCCGCAGGTGAATCCGGAAGGGAAGCCGGATGTGGTGTCGGACCAGGCGCAGGTGGATGATTTGTTGGCTAGTTTGGGGTTTTGAAGCTTGAATAGCCTGCGGCATTTCGCGATGCCACGTGTTTTCTCCCCTCTCCCGCTTGCGGGAGAGGGGCGGGGGAGAGGGCCGGCGCATCCACGAAGTCAACCGCATCAACACTTGCGGACCGCTTCATCCCGGCAATCCGGCGATGAACGCTTTTTTAAGAGTTTGCCCATACTCGCGCTTGCTGCCCCTCTTCATACTGGGTTCGTCGCTGCGTCGTGGCGACCGGGTTTAGCAGCCTGAGTGAGAGGGAAGCCGACCGCCTTCTGGCGGTATCCTTACATCCGCCATATCTGCGCACGCCTCTTCCATGGGCGGGCCATGGCGGGGGAGCCCTCGGGCTCGCCGGCTCCTTCTCACCGGTCTGCTAACCCTGCCTTGCGCCCGCCCGCCCCGATTAGCAGCGGGGTAGCGGGACTCAACCTGTATGAGAGGGAGTAGTGCCATGTATCAGTCTTTCCTTGCCCATTCCGGGCGCTTGATTATCCTCCGCGCTTTCTCGCTGCATCAGCGCCCGCAGACCTCGCATGCGGAGGTGCGCCATGTATAGCCATAGTCATCACGGTATTACTGCGGAACACAATGGTGTCGACATGCTCGTGACCGCTCACAGCCCGGGGGAGAATCCGTTGAGTCTTGCGGTGCAACGGGCGGCGCAGCTTCATGGGCTTCTGCTCATGGCTAGCGATCATGGGGCCTCGAGTCTGGATCCGGTGGATTTCGATCCGGCGACCTGGGAGAGCTTGCTTTCCCTCGCGGCCTGGCTGGCGCATGAGACGCAGGTGTTGAGTGAGTTGGCTGTGGTGGAGGGGCAGGCGTTGCAGATTGAGTGATCTTGGGCGGGGTGTGCAGTCGTGTAATTGGCTGCTGCCCCATCTTGGGAGCATGCTCATTTTGTCTTGGGACTGAGGGTCGCAGAACGACCCATTGCTGCCCTTCGCATGAGTTGGCTGAGTGACCGAAATGTAGCTTTAGGCGATACTCCTGCGATCGCCTTAACTTGCTAACGCTGTGCTGGAAGCCAGCACGGCGACGGTCAAACAATGCTAGAACATGTCATCCAAATCAATCGCCCTCTGACAGGAGAGTGGAAGGCTGATCAGACCACCGTTCGGGAGTTTGCAGAGACACCTACGACGGCAGCGCAGATCTACCAACATGCGCAAGTGGTCATGGCCCTATTTAATCGCCTGACGTACGGAACCCCTTCGGCTCCTAATTACCCTGAACGGTCAGGTCTTGCTCGTAAAATTCACAACGAACTATTCCCGATTGCTCACTTCGCAAATCTGCACTTTTGTGCATCTAGCGAAGTCTCAATCTGCTGGCATCTCGGAAACCAAAACTTTGACGCAACCGTCGAGGATCAACGCAAAGATTCGGACCGATCGAGCATTCGCTATTTGGAGGTGACGACCCTCCAGGACGAGGAGGATGCAAAGCTCCTTAAGCGGCTGGCAAACGAGGGAACCATTTGCATTGAAGGTGACAAGAGCCAAGCGGACCACCTTCGGAAGGTCGAGCTGCTTAGGACGGTCCTCAGAAAGAAAGGCGCGATCAAGTATCCCCCAAGAACAGCCCTGTTGGTTTACACCGATGAGGACAGAGCTCGCACATTTTCATTTGGGACACCACCGCCCGGAGTCGATAAGAAGAATAGTTACGGGGAGGTACTCCATGAAATGCAGCACCTCCTCACGGGCTTCTCAGAGGCTTTCGTGTACAGCAGGAGTCAGATTTACTGCACACTCCCGCCGCGTGAGGAATAGTCCATGTTGGCATGTCCCCCCCTTGCCTGAAGTGGTCAGATAAGAGAGTTTGCTGCCCGACTGCTCCTAGCCGAGACCCAGCCCCGACAAGCGGGCCAATGATCGGCTGTTGTGCGCCCGGGCCTCGGTCCGCCGCCGTCCGGGTCCATTGCGCCGCCGACCCTTCTGCGACGTTGGATTGGTGTCGATGTAACGGCTGCTCACTAATCCTCAACAGTCATTGAAGCCGTTGGCCCAAATGATAACGGTGCTAGTTCTCCTAGCTGCGTCCGTAATCCGCATTTGACAGCAGCATTGGGCTACGGCCCAGCCCACGGAACACCGATTCGAAGAGGTTTGGTTACCGCGTCCTCAAGGTAAGACCATTCGCGACGCGATTGACCAGGTCCAAGGCTTGCGCCTCGATCGCGACGCGGGGCGCCCGCTAAAGAGCAGATCGACAGCCGTGCCTTCTAGGCGACGCCATTCAGCATTGGATCCGGGAAATCGGACTGTGGGTCGTAGTGGTGAGAAGCGCCGCGCGCCGAGGCCCGGCAAGATTGGCGATCATCGGATAGCTCAGGAAAGGGCGGCGAGGTCCTCTTCCAGTTCGCGTACTGCTTCTGAGATGTGCATTTTGAAAAGCTCATCAACGCGCGCGTCAGAGAGCATCGAAATGTCCCGATTCGAGAGCAGGGCAAGAATGCGCCGTTTTTCAGCGGTCGGCATGGAGTCGAAGTTCGGTATGTAGCGATGCTGCTCCTTCATAGACCTCTGGCTCTCATAGAATGTCTTGAGAGCTCGCTTGACTTTGATCTTTGAGGTCAATGAGAAACGCTTCAAGAGCTGCTGCAAAGTATTGTCGACGGCGCGAAGTTGCGACGTGTCGGTAATCTGGGAAAAATAGAATACCCAGCCTAGTCGCCTGTTTTCGAAGATACAACCCGTCATCCGAAGATTTAGCCGCCATTCGCACAAATCTAGTGCGCGCTTTGCTTCCGACACGGATTTTGTAGTGACAAGCTTATGCCGATAAGCAGTACAGATCCCCGCCAATGAGGACTCGAACTTGTGAACGCTCTGTTTGCGGATACTCAGGCGCAGATTTTTGCAGTGGTATCCTAGAAAATCGAATTCTTCGGTTAGGCCCCCGCATCGCGTCTTGGAGCCGTCGACACCGGGTGGATGAGGTTGCAGTCCGATCCTTTCCAGATCGTTGCAGATCTTCTTTAGGAGAATGCTGGCCTGGCCGGGTTTGCACAAAATCAAAACGTCGTCGATATAGCGTTCGTAGACGACGTCGGGCATTGCCGCCATCCGTTTGTCGAATCCCAGAAGAAGGATTTCTGCAAGAATGTTTGAGATCGCCAGCCCTTGGGGTACGCCCCGGCTATTCGATTTCGCTCCCCTGCCGCCTTTTTTGTCGGGAACTGTCGGCGTTACAACCGCCTTTTCGATCAACGCAAGGATTTCCGGCTTCCGGATTCGCGAGCGTAGAGCTACGCGCAGTTTGTCATGAGGGATGCTCGGGTAAAATTTATGCAGATCAATCTTGACGAATTCGGAGTAGGCACCGGATTGTAGGGCTCCAGAGATACGATCAATTTTGGTTTGGGGAATTTCGGAGACGGCGTCAGGAAAAACCTTTGCCAGCATCTCGGCCAGTGCGCGCAGCGTGATTCGATCACGTACCGTGGGAATGGACAATGCCCGCGGTGGACTATCTGCTCCCTTTGAGATCAATTTCTGTTTGTAAGCCGTGAATTTGTAAGTGCCAGAGATGGCTCTTCTTTTTATTAGGCTTAACTCGGATTTCAGATTTTTCTGAAATAAATGTGGCGTGATTCTATCGATGCCAATGGCGCCAGAATCCCGAATCTTATTGTCGAAGACGGCAGTCAAATTTGACGGGCGAAATGCATCCGCGAAATGCCTGGCAGCCGTCATTTTGTCACGATCGTCGGAAGGGTAAGCGTGTAGAGAGTCACGGCGATGGGCAGCGCGTACAAGCCGAGTAAGGTGACCGTTCGCACCACCATGTATCCCCGTGCGCGTGCGGAGTCACCGAGGGAGGGGTGGCGCGACGTCAGTTTTCCCGTGTCAAGCACGCGGGCGCACACGTCGTCGAGGGTGGTGTGATTTTCGACTTGATCGAGCAACGCGCCATACTCCTTCTCAATTTCTTGCGGACTGAGGGGCGGGGGATCTTGCTGCGCCCGTCGATAGAGTGACTGGAGCGCAAGATAATTTCGTTGCATTTCCATCGACCGCCCTCTGAAGTCGCGGCCCGTCACCATGAGGGAAACGACCAAGAGAGCGATGGACAATACGGCGGCCAAGATGTCCGTTTGCGAGCCCAAAATCTGGGGGAAACGAATCGCGACGACCGCCAGCACTGCGCCGCAGAACGCATACCAGACCAAAAGCGCTTGGCTGTGGAAATCATTCTTTGCCAGCCGAACCTGAGCTCGAATCCGTGCCTTGTAAGTGAACCAGATGTTGTCGAGCGTCATATCCCCGGACTCGCATCGAAAATTATTGTTGGTGGGGAGCGAGAGGTACAGAAACGAAAAACACCCTCAAAAGGGTCAGCCACATCGCTGTGGCAACGGCAACTATCACCGTTACTTATTAGAGCCGCCCGTAGCGCAACTACGAGGAAAAACCCGCCCCCCGGTTGCAGATTCTACCGTAAGCCATATCACGCTGTCGGGGGGACGCAAACCTTCAATGCGAGCAGTCTGGATGAAGCTAGCCTTATTCACCTTGCATGCCCCTGGCCGGGCGGCCCCACGGTGCGACATTGGTTTGGGTCGAATGTCCGGTGTGGGCCCACCTGCATCATCATGTAGCGCAAGCGGTATGGCTGGAAATGGCCGGGAGCAGACCATGGCCGGACGTACCACACCGGCAAATGACTCGCGGTTGCATCCCGACGAAAGGCGGTCGATGTGGTGACCGCCAATCTCTCTTGTCGGCATGAAATCGATCCGATGAAGCCCTACGTTGGGGGGTGAGAAACAAGGAGACCTCTGCCTGAGCGAGGTTGTGGAGGTGAGAGGCCGCTTTGCAGCCGCAGACTCCTCGTAGCTTGGCAAGACGCTTGCCGATGTTCTTGGTTGGGCCATAGTGGAACGCGAGCGTCGCTTCCCGGCGCACTGCAGGCTTATCGACTAGTGATCGCGCGGGCTGAAGGCAGTCCTTCATTAACGGGAAGCCTTCTAGGAGCAGCAGCTTCGAGTTTTTCACCGGTTAGACTTATCAAAGGCCGCAAAAGGTCAAACGACAAACGAGACATATGCCTGTTCGATTCGAGGACATTCTTCCCACAGTACGCGGTCAGGATGACGCATTCGAGGAACTGACGTGCCAGCTTGCCCGTCGCCGCCGACCCGAGAAGGCGGTCGAGTTCAGACGCATCCACGGTGCCGGAGGGGACGGCGGTGTCGAAGGTTACTGGGTGCTGGCCGACGGTAGCGAGGTCGGCTACCAAGCGAAGTACTACATTCGGTCCGGTGAAGTCCGCTGGGACGCGATTAACGAGTCAGTCCAGACCGCCCTGAAGCTACATCCCAGGCTCGGCAGGTACGTCATATCACTAGCTTGTGACCTTACCGACAGGACCGTACGCAAGGGCAAGACCGGCTGGGAAAAGTGGGCAGAGCACAAGAAGGCCTGGGAGGCGCAAGCGAAGAGCTTGCTCGGCCACGACGTAGCCTTTGAACTTTGGACCGCGACCGACCTTCGGGGCATGCTCGGATTGCCCCCGATGGCGGGCATGCTGGCGCGATGGTTCGGCGAACTGTCTCTCGAGCCTAAGTGGCTTGCCGAGCGAATAAAGCGTGCTGTCGCAGACCTGGACGAGCGTTACCATGCCGAAGATCACGTACCTGTTGGCGTCGAGCACCTGTTCGATGTGCTCGTCCGCAGTGACAAAGTCCTGGAGCGCTTTCGAGAGCATTTGGGCCGCATCAGAGACGCTACGCACCGCCATCTTGGCAAGGTGCCCGGCGATCCCGGACCACACACCGAAGAAGTGGAGTGTGCTCGCGCCGCTATTGCAAATGTCTTGGCGGTCGAAGCCGCACTCAATGTCTCCCCTTGGGGGCCGTGGGAGGCAAACAGGTGGGTATCACTGGCGAACCTTGCCCAGGGCAGTGTGTCCTTGCTGGCAACCTCCATCCGGGATGAAACTCGAAACGCAGCTAGACCCGTTGACAAGGAGGTGCGAGACACCCTCATTGGCCTCGGTCAGCTAGTCGAACAAGTTGAGGCGCTCGGCAAGGCTTGGTCGAGCAGTGCTTTTCGAGCGGAGCACGAACGGGCGGTTCTGCTGGTTGGTCGCGGGGGCTCCGGCAAGTCTCACCTACTTGCCGGCCAGGCAGAGCGAGCGGTGGCTGAAGGGCGACCGGCAGTTCTGGTGCTGGGTCAATACCTGCGTGCAGGACCAATCTGGCCGCAGATCCTCAGCCGACTTGGCGTCGAGGGTTCGCCGGAGACGTTCCTCCAGGCGCTGGACTCGGCTGCCGAAGCGGCGAGCAAACGCGCGCTCTTCTTGATCGATGCGCTGAACGAAGGGGCAGGCGCAAATCTCTGGCGAAGCGAAGTCGCGAGTTTTCTGGAGACGTTCAGGCCGTTCGAGAACATCGTGTGCGTGCTCAGTTGCAGATCGGAGTACCTGCCGTATGTGGTGCCGAAGACGGTCGAAGATCGAGTTCCACAGTTTGAAGTTCGTGGCTTCGATGCGCGCGAGGAGCAACAGGAAGCTGCCCGGGTCTACATGGATCGCAAGGGAATTGCTCGGCCTAGCTCACCATGGCTGGCCGAGGAGTTTCGAAATCCGCTGTTCTTGCGCAGCGTGTGCGTTGCTCTGCAACGCGAAGGCAAGCATGAGTTTCCGCGTGGACTTGTGGGCATCAAGACGATTCTGGAGCTGTACCTCGGGAGTGTCGCTCGACATCTTGCACCCGCCTACGACGGCAGCAACGATCTCGTGGTGCCGACGCGTACAGCGCTTTCGTTGATCGCGCGGGCTATGGCCACCAACCGGCGCGACTACCTCCCGAGAGACGCTGCCGACGCTATCGCGCGCTCGACCTTCGCGTCCTTCGTGCCACCTGAAAACCAGACCTGGTTGGAGGCAATCCACCGAAGTGGCCTGTTTCGCTTCGACCCGGACCCGGAACTCGTTGTAGGGGCCGAGGACCCACTGCCGAAAGGCATCGATGTCGTCAGATTTTCATTTCAGCGGTTCCAGGACCAGTTGATGGCGGAAGCCTTGCTCGAGGAAGTCACTGACGTCATCGGCGCGTTCGGCGCAGGTGGCCAATTGCACTTTCTGACCGACCACGAACAGTGGGCGGTGGCGGGCGGCCCAGGTATCATCGGTGCGCTCTCCATTCAGATACCCGAGCGGTACGGGCTGGAGATGATCGACGTCATGCCCGGCGGACTTGCGCGGTGGCGACGCTTCAAGGTGATGAAGCCAGCCTTCGAAGACAGCCTCCGCTTGCGGGCCCCTGGCGCATTCAGCGGACGAACTACTGAACTGTTAGAGGAGTGGATCGCGTGTGGGTATGGAGGGCGGACTGTATCGCTGCTCTTCGAGCTAGCGACAGTTGCTGATCATCCTTGGAATGCGGAGGGCATGCATGCTCGCCTGAGCATGACGCCGATGCCAGAGCGAGACCTCCGGTGGACACTCGCACTCAATGAAATTTCCCGCGACGAAGGAAGTCACGCGCTGAACGTGCTGTTCCAATGGTGCACAAGCCCAGAGGCTAGGACGGCAATCAACCGAACGCGAGAGCTCGCCGCTTTGGCGCTCGCCTGGTGCCTGACGTGTACCAACCGCCCGGTTCGGGACATGGCGACGAAGGCACTGTCGTACCTGATGCTTGCTCAGCCAGACCTGCTGCTATATCTTGTCGACAAGCTGAAGGGCGTTGATGACAACTATGTGCTCGAGCGGCTGTGGGCAGCCGCCTATGGCGCGTGCAGCCACGACCCGACTCGTGAAAGGCTTCAACTGTATGCACGGGCGGCCTGGCAATCAGTCTTCTCGTCCACGCCGCGAAAGGACCTGCTGCTACGGGACTACGCTCGCGCAATTGTCGAGCTGGCCACACATGTCGGTGCCGAACTCGGGGACTTAGATGCGGCTCGTTGCAAGCCACCGTATGCCGAGACTGGTCTAGACCTGAAGAAGGTTCGAAAGCTGACTGCTGCAGCCGAAAGGAAGCTGAGCGAAGGGGCGCAACGCATCGTCTCGTCGTGCTTGTATCTTGGCGACTTCGGAGACTACGAGATAAAGCCCACGGTGAGCGAGATCACCACGATTACCTTGGATACCTTGCCCATCAAGACCAAGGAGTCAGCAATCAGGAATTTCAGGTCCGTTGTCCTTGGCGACATGATGGATAGGGTCGAAGCCTTCCATGAGCTTGAGGAACGTATACGCCTGATGCACATGCCACAGATGTTGACGCGAGATGGCGTGTTTATCTTGAAGCGGAAGACGCCGTCGGAAAGCGAGGTGGCTCGAGACGCACTCCTGCGCGAGCGCTTTCTCGCCCTTCTATCGCCAGAAGAGTTGCGAAGCTTCCAAGAGGACGCGGTGCCTTGGCTGACCGACAGCCACTCCGAACCGGCCGAACGTGTTGACGTCGAACGTTGTCAGACTTGGGTTGCGATGCGAGCCATCGAACTGGGTGGACCCGCCGTTGATGTAGATGGACCTCAGTCTGTCCCCAGCAGCGAGCGGCCTATCGTTGAGAGGCTGGGCAAGAAGTATCAGTGGCTCGCCTTGAGCGAACTGCTGTGTGGCTTGGCATCCAAGCTGTGTCTAGAGTCAGGATGGCAGGAAGACCGCACTCTGCGTGCATACGATTTTCCAACGGATATCGGCTTCGTCAGGGATGTAGACCCGACAGTGCTTTCTCACGATCCTGCGCCAACTGCCCGGGAAGACGATGCCTGGATGTTCGGCGAGCCCATCCTCCTGGAGGAGGTCGCTGAGGACGACCTGCGCGCGTGGCCTGGGCGAGAGGATCCCGGCAAAGAGTTTCACAAGAAGGTTGTGCGCATTGACGCAGGCGGACAACGATGGGTCGTTCTCTACGACCACGTGCACAAGACTGAGCGGTACCTCGAGAAATCGGTGGGACATGGCATGCGTCAACAGGAATTCCGGCGCATCTTTAGTGTGTTCGTCGAGACTTCGCGCCTCGAGCAGTTCATTGCTGTCCTCAAGGACGACAAGGGCATCAACGTCAGCGACTGGGAGGTCCCTCAACTGACGGATGGCCCGTACCTCGGCGAGATATTCTGGAGGCCGACTGCTCCGATGGAGCAGTGGTCAGGCAGAGGTGCCCGGGTGCCACCAGCTATCCGCCTGGCTTACCCGCTTTGCCAATACGTGTGGGAGTCGCACCTCGACCTCAGCCTCAAGGAGGGCGCTCGGACATATTTGCCGGCCCCTTGGCTTGCGAGCAAGTTGAAGCTGACCGTCTTGCCGAGCGCGGGCGACATGCTCCTCGATGCTGCAGGGCAGGGTGTCTTCACTCGCAAGGCTACGGAAGAGGACAATGTAGTGCTCCTCAGCGAGAGCGCGCTGGAAGGTCTGCGACATGAAGCTGGTCTGAGCTGCGTCTGGCTCCTGGTGGCGGAGCGCAATGCCTGGCCAGGTGGGAGCAACGCCGCCGCAACCTGGCGGCGTGCCGAAGGCGTTGCTTGGATGGAAGGCAGCCGCGTTTTCAGCAGGACGTGGACACGCGACGGATCAGCGCAGGAAGTCTCCAAGGGATCGCGCACTGGCCTTCGCAAACGAGGAGGGAAGTAGGCTTCCGGCTTGCACTCGCCGATGCGTTGTCAGTCAGGCGACAAGTTGCGATGGGTTCCTTGATTTGGCAACTCGCGTCGTCCCGCGCGACGAGGAAACGGACGGTTTCAGCCTGCGGAGAGGAAGGCTCTCGTCGCCGTCGCAAGACGACGGTGAAACGTTCGCAGTCGGTCGGCAAATCGAGCCTGCCTGAATCGCAAGTTTCTCATGTACTATCCAAGCCGATTTCCGCTAGGGCGAACAGTCGAGGAACGAATGCCAACTGAGATGTCGGTGTTAGATTCGCAGGCCGCGAAGGCATGGCTACAGCAGTTCGCCCTGCGCGACCAGAAACTTGCTGCCGATTTGCTTGGGGTCTTTAGCTTCGTCTCCCGTGACGAATTCGCGTCGGGGCTAATGGATCAGGTGCTGCATCAGGCCGAGTCTGTCAATGGCCCAATCGCGCTGTACGCAGAGCGTGAGCTGGGGCATCGTCTAGGAGTTCCCCATCGCCTGTTCAAGGAATCAACAGGCAAGGCCAAGCGCGCCTATGGCGTAGGCCCGCAGCCGGTCAAGGCCACCAAGGCATACCAGCCAGAAGTCGGCAGCGAAGGCCTCGTGGCTCAGCTCATTACCGACCTTTGCCGACGGTTTCCGAAGCGATTCCTCAACCATCCCGGGCCCGATTTGATTCGGAGGACCCGCGCGCGCGCATTTTGGGTACTTACCGACTTCGTGGGATCGGGCAAGCGCACTTACAACTATCTCTCCGCAGCCTGGAAAGTTCGTTCGGTTCGAAGCTGGAAGTCAGGCGGGTTCCTACGCTTCGGTGTGATCGCCTACGCGATGACACAATCGGGCCAATCCCGCATTGATCACCATCCTTGCAAGCCGCTTACATCGTGCGTGCAGCCGTGCCCGACTATCTTCAGCGCATTCAGCCGCTCCGCAGTCGACGCGTATGTGAGTCTCTGTGAACGGTATGACCCAGTCCGCCCAAAAGCAGGAACTTTCAATGACAATGGATTTCTGGGATACGGCGGGGTAGGCGCACTGATCGCCTTCGCTCATGGGGCGCCAAACAACGCCCCTCGCATCTTCCACAAGACGTCGAGGCGGGCCAACGGATGGATTCCGCTATTCCCTGCGCGGGTGACCGCCGGATTGCCGCCCACCGGATTCGGCCGGAGCCTTCGTCCGGAAACCATCTCGGCTCGCCTGGATGCGCTGGGGAACAAGGTCCTGGCAAAGTCTCCAGCGGCGCGGGACGCGTCTATCGAAGTTAAGAAGCGCTACCTCGTACTGGCTGCGCTCTCTCGCGGACAGCGAGGCAATGTCATTCTTGCCATCAAAACGGGTTTATCCACGTTCGAGGTAGAGCAAGTATGTCTGGAGCTAGAGAGTTTCGATTGGGTCAGTCCGCGCCGCGTGCTCACGGATGCAGGCTTGGGCGAGCTGCGACACCTGCGCCGCACAGTTGCACAAATGCGACAGCGTGTCAGCACCGATGCAGAAGTTGAAAAGCCCCCTTATTATCCAACCTCGTTGAGGGCGCCGATTATTCCATCTAGTTGACGCCGTGGCTTCGTGCCACGGAACCATACTTCGGTACCGGACTCAGACTACTGCAGTTCTATGGAATAGCGTCCGCTTGCGGCTAAGGTCACCCGTCACCAGCACGTGGCGAGGACTTCGGCTAGCGACGGGTGATCTCACCCCCTCGGGGGTCAAAGTAGATGGAAAATTGGCGTCCTCGACACTATCGAACCATCGGGTCTGGCAAAGGCGTGTCTCGCGACATCCTTGATGCCGCTGTCCAGACTGGTAAGGCAATCGTGCGCATGAATGCGCGGCTTCAGCCGGTTTTCACCTTGCGACATTTGGCTTATCTTACCGATTGCGACTATGGCCTTTTGCGTGCGATCGTTGGCCGGTCTATCCAGAATCCCTACCGCGTCTTTCGCATTCACAAGCGACCCAGCCCAGATGGCCAGGAGAGGTATCGGACGATTTGCGCGCCCGATCCGCAGCTACTGACGGTTCAGCGATGGCTAGCGACCAACGTTCTGAACCACGCAGCTTCATCGATTCACAGTGCCAGCAAGGCGTTCGCACCGGGCTGCACCCTACTACACGCAGCCGAACCGCACTGTGGCGCCAAGTGGCTTATCAAGGTTGACGTCCAAAACTTCTTTGAGTCGGTCTCTGAGATTGCCGCCTACCGCGTTTTCAGGGCACTGGGATACCAAGCACTCGTGGCGTTCGAGTTCGCTCGGCTGTGTACTCGCTTAGGGAACAGCACGCTGCGACGTTCACATCCGCAATGGCTGCGTGACCCTTGGCGATGCTACGAGATTGCTGCTTATGACCATAGCCTGGGCAGAATTGGGCATTTACCTCAAGGCGCCCCTACGAGCCCCATGCTTGCAAACATTGCAATGCATGCTGCGGACGAAGTGTTGCATGCCCTCGCAATGTCGTTTCGGCTGACGTACACGCGGTACGCCGATGACCTGATATTCTCGACAACGGATCCGGGTTTCACCCGTGAGCTTGCGTCCAGCGTTGTCCGCAGCGTTTACAGCATTTTGGGCAAATATGGCTTTTCTCCCAATGTTGCCAAGACCCAAATAGTCCCGCCTCGGGCTCGAAAGGTCGTCCTAGGCCTTTTGGTCGATGAACCGAGCCCTCGACTACCCCGCGAGTTCAGGGAGAAGATTCGTATGCATCTCTATTACATAAAGAAGGACGGCGTTGGCCCCGCCCACCATGCTGCCAGGCGAGGCTTTACTGCGGTCGCGAGCCTTCGCAATGTCTTGTACGGTTTGGCCGCGTTTGCCACACAAATCGAGCCTCAGTATGGCGCGAGTATTCGCAAAGAGCTTGATTCGGTGACTTGGCCGACCTAGCGGGCGCATAGAGTCGTCCCCGAACGGTGAAACGCTACCATGACCTTGCGGTGTGGATCGGCCACGCCAGGATTGGAGTAGCAGACATCGATACCACGCCTTCGGCAATCACTGAATGGTCGGTGTCAATGCGGGCCGGCCGGCTAGTCGCCGCCCACGACCAACGCAGACTAGCCTGGGATGATCGTTACCCCTGGAGACCTGAAGGGCCGCTTTTGACCGGTATGCGACGACTGCAATTTTAGAGCTTCCGTCCGTAACCGCTCGAGATCTGCGGTTTCGTCTAAGCGGAAATCGGCCTGACGTTGAAGCCGGTGTGAGCGATCTTCGAGTTGGTAACCTGGATTGACGATACGCGCGTACAGCCGTTGGGCGCGCTCGGCTGGGACAGCAGTTGGTGCATGGTGGCGGGCGACATGGGAGATAGGACAAATGCGCGGCCCTTCCATTCCTTGATCGGCAGGCGTTCTTACACTGCGCGCGCGTAGTGGCTGGGTGGCTGCCCGACATGCCTGGTGAATGCCACGCTGAACGCACTGGTCGAGCCGTAGCCGATGCGTTCGGCTATCTCCGAAACGGACAATTCATCTCGACGCAGGAGTTCCTTCGCGATTTCCATACGCCACGAGAGCAGGTACTCCATCGGCGCGACCCCGACTGTCCGCGTGAATCGCTCAAAGAAGCTGGATCGCGATAATGCAGCGATCTTGGCAAGTTGGGCAACCGACCAGCTCCGGTCAATATGCGCATGCATCTGCTTCAACGCGGCCGCCAATCGCTCATCGCCCAATCCACGGAGCAGGCCTGGTGGGGCGCTGCCCGACGTGGTTGAACGCATGGCCTCGACGAGCAGCATTTCGACCAGCCGGGAGCGCATGAACTCATTGCCTGGTTTTTCATCCGCGGACTCTTCGCCCACCATCCGCACTAGCTGCGACAGCCGCGTCGAACCTTGCACGTGCACCACTTTCGGCAGCATCGACACCAGCAGACCCGGATCGGCGCAGTCGAACAAGAACGAACCACCCAATGAGCGCATATCGGGTTGGCCTGTCTGCTCGCCATACCGCAATTCGCCCCGCCCCTCCCGCACTTGGTTGGGGTCCATGTAAACCGGGGGCGCTGGGGCGAAACTGGATATCGTAAAGCCCGGCGTGGTGGGGAGCAGCACGAAATCTCCGGCGCTGAGCGTCGTCGGCTCGTGTCCATCCACGGCCAGCCGACAGCTTCCTTCCAGCATGATGCAGAAGCTGGGCTTGCCGAACTCGGAGTAGCGCACCGCCCAATTGCCCTTGCCGATGATTGGGTTGGCGAACACGGCCTGCGGATGCAGCAGTCGGACGATTTCGGAGAGAGGGTCACTCATTTGGACGTTCGCTAAAAGAAAGCGGATTATTTGATATCGACGATCCGCCTAGCGTTACCTATCGTTCCCTCTGAGTCAATCACCCACCTCGGAGCACGAAATGAAGACTGTACTGATCACTGGCTCTTCGTCCGGCTATGGCCTGGAAACCGCCCGTCACTTCCTCGCAAACGGCTGGAAGGTCATCGCTACCATGCGGACCCCCCGGTCGGACCTGCTTCCAGCCTCGGACAACCTGCGCGTCTTGCCGCTGGATGTCACGCAGACCGAGAGCATCGACCGGGCCTTGGAGGCCGCTGGCCCCATCGATGTACTGGTGAACAATGCCGGCATCGGCCTGTTCGGTGCATTTGAAGCCACCCCCATGTCCACGGTGCGGGAGATCTTCGAGACCAACACGTTCGGCGTTATGGCGATGTGCCAGGCGGTGATCCCACAATTCCGCGAACGCCGAGCCGGCACGATCGTCAATGTCACGTCCAGCGCGACGCTGGCCCCGTTCCCGTTGGTGGCCTCTACACGGCCAGCAAGACCGCCATCGAAGGCTTCACGGCATCGCTGGAGCATGAACTCAAGGTGCTGGGCGTGCGGGTCAAGCTGGTCGAGCCCGGCTACGGACCTTCCACGAACTTCACCGCCAATGGCCAGCAGCGCATGCAGGGCCTGATCACGGAGCCTTACGAGCCCGTCGCCCATGAAGTGTTCGCGGGATTCAGACAGCTCTGCGCAGTGACGACTGCGACGGATGTCGCCGAAGGCGTCTGGGACGCCGCCAACGACACCTCTGACCGGCTGCATTTTCCGGCGGGTGCCGACGCCGTTGCACTGGCGCGCGCTGGCTGACGGCAAGCGTCGCCGCGACTCGCCCACTCACGACGATCTTCTCATGATCACGCGAGAAGGGCGATGTGCTCTACCAATCGACGCCCGCAACTACCGTGCCGAGTTGGCGGCGCGCGCGGAGGCCGAACTGGCGCGCGTGCGCACCCAGGTCGAACTGAACCGCAGCGAGACCGAGCGCCTCACAGGGCCGCATTGTCCAAGTTTGCCGAACCCTGCGTACAACCCGTGACGGCTGCCCAATCGGTATCTGCCGTCCTAAGCTGTTGCACAGGAGCGGCTATGCGCTGTTTCTACATGCCTATTTCAAACTGGAGAGGACAATGTCAATGTTGAAGGGATTTCATCACCTGACCGCCGGCGTGAGGCACGCGCAGGAGGATGTGGACTTCTACGTCAAGCTGCTCGGGCAGAGCCTCGTGAAGAAGACCGTGCTGCTCGACGGAGAGGATCCCATCTACCATCTCTACTACGGCAACGCGAATGGCGATCCGGGAACCTTGGTGACGTCGTTCCCGTTCCGCCAGCGAGGGGTCATGGCGCGTCAAGGATCGGGCCAGGTGCGGGTCATCAACTACTCGGTCCCCACGGGTTCGCTCGAGTTCTGGCGCAGCCGCTTCGATGCCATGGACGTGCCGTATGACAGCGAGATCGTCGAGCGCTTCGGAGAGCGCCGCCAGCGCTTCCAACATCCGTGTGGCATCGAGTTCGATCTTGTCGAAACGGATCTCGACCCGCGTCCGGCTTGCGTGGCCAGCGATATTCCCGAAGTCCATGCCATCCGCGGCGTGCACAGCATCACGCTGTCGCTGCGGGATGTCGCCGAATCGATCCGCTTCATGAGCGAAGCGATCGGTTTCCGGAACGTAGGCCAGGAGGGACCTTACCACCGATTCGAGACATACACCGGCGGCCCGGGCACGGTCGTCGAGTTCCTGCATGAGCCGGACCGGCACCAAGGCTCGTCGATCTACGGCGAAGGCACCGTCCACCATGTGGCCTTCGCGGTGGACAACGTGGAACAGCAGGCGATCCTGAAGGAAAAGCTGTTTGCCCTGGGGTACATCGATACGTCCGAATCGGTGCACCGCAACTACTTCCGCTCGATGTACTTCAAGATGCCCGGCGGCGTCATGTTCGAGGCGACGACCACCGACATCGGCTTCGCGATCGATGAGGCGCCCGGCCATTTTGGCGAGGAGTTCCAGCTCCCGCCCTGGCTGGCTGATCGCAAGGACGAACTGCTGGGCCGGCTCGAGCCCATCTCTGCATGACGTTGCCGGGGATCACCATGCATAAGCCGAAAGTACTGATTGTTTTCTACTCACGGAACAGCTCCACCGAGATGCTGGCCAAGGCTGTCGCCGAGGGGGCTCTCGAGGCTGGCGCTGAAATCCGCATGCGGCGTGTGCGGGAGGTCGTCGGCCCCGACGTCATGCGGCAGGCGCCGGGCTGGCTCGAGAACGCCACGGAGATGAATGCGAAATACGAGGCGCCGACCGAAGCCGATGCCGAGTGGGCTGATGCCATCGTGTTCGGCACGCCGACGCGGTTCGGGTCGATCTCGGCCGAACTCAAGGCGTATATCGATGGGCTTGGCGGCCTCTGGTTCGCCGGAAAGCTGAACGGCAAGGTGGGCTCTGTCTTCGGCTCGACGTCCTCGCGCCACGGCGGCAATGAAGCCACGCTGCTGGCGACCTACGCGCCCATGGCTCACCTGGGCCTGATCATCGTGCCGCTGGGCTATGCCGACGCGGCGATGTTCAAGGCCGGCACCCCATACGGCGCGACTCACGTCTCGCAGCGTGACGCCGTGAAGCCCGACGACGATCACCTGGCGGTTGCCCGGTTCCAGGGCCGCAGGGTGACGACCATCGCCCGTGCCTTGCACGTCCAGCCGCAGCCCGTGGAAGCCTGATAGCAAAAATGGGCGGAGACTCGCAGTTTCCGCCCGAGGCTGCTGACAAAGTCAAAAATGCGAGTGTTGCCGCCCCTCTCCCATTGATGGGAGAGGGGCGGGGGAGACGGCGAGAGCCTCCACGGAGTGAGGCGTCATGATGCTTGCCACGCGCCGCTCCTCTCCCCCGGCCCCTCTCCCGCGCGCGGGAGAGGGGAGCAAGCCGGCGGCAGGGGCGCAATTTCCATGACCGTCTTGAGCGTGTCACTCCGCAGCCCGGCCGCTTCCCTGTCCGCGGGCGTGCGGGCACACCGCAGGCGGGTCGCCGATGAAGCCGCGCGCAGACCAGAGTTCCGGGAACGGGATCTCGTTCATGGTTGGCAGCAGCCAGGCAATGCCCTCGGTGCCGAAGTACGCCGGCCGGGCGCCGAACGTCCGGCGCGTTGCCATCAGGTGCAGGTGCTTCCACGCGGAGAATCCCTCCGCGATATCGGCCAGCGTCTCGCCGAGCTGCTGCAGTTCGCGGTGCTGGTCCGGGTCGGCGTAGACCTCGCGCCAGACGTTCTCGACCGCCTTGTCCGGTGCGTAGGGCACACTGAAATCGCGGTCGAGTACCACCGCTGGCACGGCGAAGCCCTTGCGGCTCAGGTGGGCGAGCACGTCGTCATAGAGGCTCGGCTCTGCCAGCGCCTTGCTGAGTTGTTCCCAGCGCCGGGGTTGCGGCAGGAAGTGCTGCAGGTGCTCCCCCTGCTTGATGCCGAGCAGGTAGACCATCTGCCGGTACGTCCAGCCCTGGAGGGCGGTGTCCTTGCCGTACTTCGGGCCAACGCAGGACAGGATGGCCAGCAGGTCGGCCGGCGTCATCCACGCGATGGAGCGCCATGTGGCATTGAGCGGCTCGTGGTGGGCGACGACGCGCCGCAGCGTCCGGCAGGCCCCGGCCAGGTCATCGGCACGCAATTGCGCCTGCGCGGCCTGTATTTCCTTGATGATCAGCATCCAGTACAGCTCGGACACCTGCGCCGATACGATCCAGGCGTGCTCGCCGGGATGATCGCTGACCGGTTGCTGCAGCGAGTGGAGCACGTCTGTCTGTAACCAGTCGCTGTACGGCGTGCGTCCGGCTGGCGTTTCTGCCGCAGTGGGGGATGGGGGCTTGACGGTATCGTTCACTTTGGTCTCCTCGTGGTGGTGGGGTCAGGCAATTTCTGTGGGACGGCGAATTACCACAGGCTCTCCAATAGCGCATCCAGCTTCGTGCCGGCATCCTTGCCAAGGTCACCGACTTCGGAGGGATAGTTCTGCTTGAGCAGGGCAGCCATCTCGGGAAGCCTCGCCCGATCGAAATCGAGGTCGCTGAGCCGGCTCGGCAATTCCAGTGCGTCCACGGCTGCCTCGATGCGGTCAGCGAGGAATGCGGCGGGCGTGCGGCCGCCACGGTTCGCGGAGAAAATCTCGAGCTTTCGGCCATAGGCATAGGCGCAGGCGCGGATGACGGGCGCCAGCGCGATGCACGATGTCACGCTGTGCGGTACCCCGAACGTCCCGCCGAGGATATGTCCGATGCGGTGGCTCAGGCCGTAAATGACCGAAGCAGGATAGAAGTAGCACTGCCACGCGGCGAGCTGAAGCTGCAACAGGTCGTCGGTCGACACATGGCCGCCTGCGATGGCCTCGCGCGTTTCCAGCTTGCGCGGCCACTTCTCCAGCACGGCAAGGAAGCGCTCCACGCCCCTGGCGGCCAGGATGGCGTGAGGATGGTCCACGTCGACCCGGCGCATGCCTTCCACTGCATGGTCGATTCCCTTGATGGCCGAACTCAGCAGCAGCGTACGTGGTGTGTCGACAATCATCTGGGAATCGAGCACCACCAGCCTGGGTGTCGTCTCGCGCACGGCATAGCTGCGCTTGAACTTCTGGGGGCCGTCCGTTTCCGTCACCCCGAAGTAGTGGGAAAACTCCGAACCCGACAGGGTCGTCGGAATCGCGGCAATGGGCAGGTAGCGGCCTGTCTGCTCGAAATGCTGCCAGGAGACTGCCTTGGCCGCGTCGAGTACCGAGCCGCCGCCGAGGGCGATGATCGAGCCGGCCTTGGCTTCGATGCATGCACGCAGTCCGTCGCGCACGGCAAAATCGGGCACATGCGGCGGCAGGCCGTTGAAAGTCCCCACGCCGTCGCCGATGGCAGGCTGCAGGTGCTCGCGATTCAATGCATCGAGGAATTCCACCGTGAACGTCATCGGACGGCGGATGCCGTACTTCTCCATGGAGGCAGCGACGGTTTTCAGCACGTCGTGTCCCCAGACAATCTCTTCCTGCGGCAAGCATTTCAGCTGGTTCATTCCATCTCCACCATGATCTTGTATGCGATCGGGGCTCCGATCCCGAGTAGGAAGATAGGCGAATCGGGTTCGCGCGTGCGCGCGGGATTGGGGAACGGAGCGTCCAGGAATCTGGACGCCGCACCTTTGCGGGCGGGGCGCCTGTCGTTCGTGGTTTCCGAACGAAGCTTTCAAGTATTGCCGGCTTCTCAAGGCGGGGGAGGTGTCTATGATCTTTTCCACCGTAGCGATCCCCACCACTAGAACGGAGACATGAAGATGGAGGCAATCCAGATCACAGAAGCGCTGATTCGCGGACGCCATAGCAAGCGCGGCTTCCTTGACCAGCCGGTGCCGATCGAGACTGTCAGGAACATCCTGTCAGTCGCGAAATACGCGCCGAGTTCGAGCAACACGCAGCCCTGGCGCTGCTATGTGCTGACCGGAAAGGCGCGCGAGAAGATCACGGAAGCCGCGGTCGAGGCGTATCGCGCCACGCCTGAGGGACTGGTGCCCGATTACCCGTTCTTTCCACAAGAATTGCCGGCGCCATTCTCGTCGCGCTTCAACACGTTTCGCGGCATGCTGGGCGATGCGCAGGGCGTGCACAGGAGCGATATCGCCGGGCGCCGGCGCGACGTCGAACGGCAGTTCCGGTTCTTCGATGCGCCCGTGGGGCTGATCTTCACCATGGACCGGCGCCTGGAATGGGCCAGCTTCATCTGCTATGGCTGTTTTCTCCAGAATCTCATGCTGGCCGCGCGCGCCCGGGGGCTGGACACCTGCCCGCAGCAGATCTGGTCGCTGCAATCGGCGGTGCTTCGTGAAGGCCTCGCCATTCCCGACGGGGACATGATCGTGGCCGGCATGTCACTCGGCTATGCAGACAACAACATTCCGGAGAACAACATGGAGCTCGGCAAGCTGGAACTCGACGAGTTCGTCTCGTTCGTCGACCGCTGACACGAGGAACCGTTCAGTTCGTCGCGATGTCGCTGTGTGCGATTCGGTGGCGAACCACGCACAGATGGCTGTGGCCGGGCTACAGCAATGGCGGTCCTTGGGGCGCCCAACAGTGCACTGCGCGCAACCGTTGCAGTACCATGCGATGGAAAGCACACGCCATTGGCCCGACCCAACCGCTACCAAGGCAGCCAGATGCTGGACCTCAAAGACGTTTTCTACTTCGTGCAAGTGGTCGACCGCGGTGGCTTTACGTCTGCCGGCAACAGTCTGGCGCTGCCGAAGTCCACGTTAAGTCACAGGGTCAAGGAGCTGGAGGCTTCGCTTGGCGTTCGCCTGATCAATCGGACCTCGCGCCAGTTTTCCCTGACCGACGTAGGCGCGGAGTTCTACCAGTACGCTGTCGCCTTGCTGCAGAGCGCCGACGTCGCGGAACAGGCGATGCGCCAGAGGCTCGCGGAACCCAGCGGGATCATTCGCTTGACGGTAGCGGTCGAGCTTGCGCAGTTTGCGCTGCGCCAGGTCCTGCCGACGTTCCTGAGCAGCCATCCCAAGGTCAGCATCGTGGAAATCGCCACGGACAGACTCGTCGACGTTGTCGGCGAGGGCTTCGACCTGGCGCTGCGCGGACATACCTCGGCACTGCAGGATTCCAACCTGGTCCAACGGCCCATTGTCAGGGCACCATGGTACTTGTTTGCGGGTGCCGACTACCTCGAACGGATGCCACGCCTGGAGGAACCGGAGCAACTTGCATCCCATGCCATCGTCTCGATGGTGCGCAAAGGGCCGCTGCAGTGGCAACTGCGCTGCCCCGACGACAGGCTCGTCACCATCCCGATCGATCCAAGATTCCAGAGCAACAGCATGATGTCCCTGAAAGAGGCAGCCTGCGCCAACGTTGGCGTGGCAGCCCTGCCCGGGTATATCTGCCGGCCCGAGCTGCAGGCCGGCGTGCTGCGGCAAGTACTGCCGGGCTGGATCGCCGCGGATGCGCGCATCTCCGCGCTCATCCCCTATCGGACCGGACTGCTTCCCGCGGTGCGGTCGCTGGTCGATTTCCTCGCCGTAGAGCTGCCCAAGGTCACCGCGTTCGACGGCCGCTGACCCGGCACTACCTCCTCTATCTCCAATGCCACGCGGGCCACGCCCGGTGTGTCCCGCCGGGCGTTCCATATTCATGGACGCTGCGTTCGGCGCCAGCCGGCTTCCAAGGCCGAGCCGATCAACTATCGTTTCCAACCAGGGATAAGCCAACCACGTCACCCTGGAGTGGAATACATGAATCAGCTGAACTGCCTGCCACAAGACACGATCTTCTCTGGCCACGACATACTTCCGACGGCTGTCGCGTCGCTCGGCCAGCACGGCATCCGGCGCCCATCCCGAACGACGGCCCCGCATTCCATGGGCTTGCGCAACGCGCTGGATGCCCTTGCCACGCGGCAGATCACCGCGACGGCATTGACGGAGCAGGCACTCGAACGCGCGGAAGCCAGCAAGCGGCTGCTCAATGCATTCTCGGCGATCGATTGGGACCGTGCCCTGAAGGCGGCCGCGGAAAGCGATCGCCGCTATGGCGAACGCCGGCCGCGGCCACTGGAAGGACTGCCGATTGCGGTCAAGGATCTGATCGACACCAAGGGCATGGAGACCCGCTACGGTTCCGCAGCCTATCTCGGTCATGTGCCATCCGCCGATGCGGACATCGTGAAAACTCTGGTGGAGCGCGGCGCGATCATCATCGGCAAGACCACGACCCACGAATTCGCGTGGGGCGTGACCACCGCCAGCGCCAGGTTTGGCGATACGCTGAATCCGCTGGACCATGCGCGCATACCCGGGGGATCCAGTGGTGGCGCCGCGGCGGCGATTGCGCACGGTGCCATCATGGCGGGCGTGGGCACGGATACCGGCGGCTCGGTCCGGATTCCCGCCGCGCTGTGCGGCGTCGTCGGATACAAGCCCACGCTCGGCACGCTATCCACGCGCGGCGTGTTCCCCCTGGCGCCCACTTGCGACCACGTTGGCCTGCTCGGCGAGCAGGTCGATGACGTGCTGTTGCTTGCCGATGCCATTGATATCAAGGTTCCCGAGAGCGATGCGTGGCTGTCGGCACGGCTGGGCGTCATTCGTGACATCGCACCTGTTCCACTCAGTCCGGAAATTGCGGTGGCATTCGATGGCGCGATGAAGCGGCTGGCGCACGTCTTTTCCTGTGTGAACATCAGCACGTCCGGCCTGTTCGATGCGGTATTCGGTGCCTTCGCGAGCATCGTCCTGATCGAAGGCGGCATCGAGCATTTCCGCCGCAACGACTGGGACCGCATCTCGACGCACTACAACCCGGAAACCGTCGACCAGCTGAAACGCGCCGAAACCATGGACCTGCGCGCCTACGCGGCGGCCCAGCAGGCCAGGCGAGATTTCACGGCAAGGCTGCACGAGGTGATGTCGACGGTTGACTATCTCGTGCTGCCGACATGCCCGTGCACCGCACCGCATCTCGATGCTGGCTCGGTCAGCATCGGCGCCTGGACCGGCACAGTCCGGGAGGCGCTGATGACCTATACGGCACCGTTCAATGTCGCGGGATTTCCTGCCATTTCGATTCCCCTGGCGACCGGCGAGCGCAGCCTTCCCGCTGCCTTGCAGATTGTCGCGAAGCCCGGCGACGACGGTGCGCTGCTGCAGATTGCACAGCAGATGGAGCTGATGCTGCGAGCGGACACCGCCCAAAAGAGTTGGTAGACGTCAACCCCACAACCAGGAGACAACGATGAACGATAGCGCCAAACCTGAGTGTCAGGAAACCAGCAATGAGCCATGAAACATTGATGAGTATGGCGGCCGGTGCCCGTGCCGCCATCGCGGACCCCGCGCGAATCTCTCTCGTGGGTAGTGACGCCAACCCGCGCTTTGAACTGTTCCACGCGGCCAGTTCGCTCTGCTCGCAGAAAGTGCGCACGGTACTGTTCGAGAAGCAGTTGCCATACCGCTCGAACAATATGATGATCCTCGGTTCGATGGGTCCGGATGGCGTGGTTCCAGCCGAGCACTACCATCCACCCTACGTCCGACTGCGCTTGCTTGCAGGCCGGGAAGTGGGGCGGGAACTTGTCAGCGGCTATAGCGGGCGCACTTCGGTAGAGACCGAGGGCTTTGATCCCTGCGCGGTCCCGTTGCTTGTGGACTACAAGGCTGGCCGTGTCATTGCCGACTCCAGACGGATCTGCTGCTATCTCGATGCGGTGTCGCGCGATCCAATTCAACTCGTGCCGGAAGATGCCGATGCGCGTGCCCGGGTGATGCATCAGGTGAGCATCGTCGATCAGATCCCGAATGGCGCCTTGCTCTACGGCTTTCATCCCGATGCCGACCTGCGGCCTGAAGCGCTCAAGACGGCCATGGAAACGGTCTACGACTACAAGATCAAGGCGCTCGAAGCCATGATTGACGCCAATGCCGACGATGCCGAGCTCGTTGCAGCCTATCGCGCGAAGATCGCGAAGGAGCAGGGCGGCAAATCGGTTCGCCACAATGCGGCATTTCAGCGCGCCGCGCGCCAGCACGTCGCGGGCCTCTTGACGGACCTCGACCATGCGCTTGGTTCGTCGTCACCGTACCTCAGGGGGGAGTCATTCTCGCTCGGCGATGTGCTGTGGGGTGTCAACCTGGTCCGGATGGCTTATCTGGGTCTTGCGTCGATGTGGGAAAACCTGCCCAACGTCTGGCGATATGTGGATACGCTGGCCAGGCGTCCGTCCCTGTGCACGGAAGCGGTCCAGGCCACGGTCGACTCCATGCCTCCTTCGCGCTATTTGCATGTCATTGCGGGCTGCGGGGAAGCGGGGCCAGGGTAATCCACCATCCCGACGGCACGGTCAATACCGGTGCCTGTAGCAAGAGGGGGAGTGGGCGGAGACTCTGACCTCCGCCCATTTGCTTTCTCAGGCTGCCACGGGCCGGATCCCGGCGGATGCGGCGCCCTGGGGGTATGATCGGAGGTCAAGATCACCCCGAAATCCGATCCGTTGCCACCGCCGGCAATGATCCGCATTCCCATGCATCGGCGTTGCGGCATTGACCGGATACGTCTGCCAGGCTATGACGAAGTCACCGGCTCAGGACCCATCCAATGCAGCGCCCCTGCATGAGCAGATCTACGCACGGATTCGTGCCTCGATTCTGCAAGGGCAACTGAAACCCGGGCAGCGGGTGCCATCCTTGCGTGCGTTTGCGGGCGAACTCGGAGTAGCCCGCGGGACCGTCCAGGTTGCCTATGACCGGCTCCTGGGCGAAGGTTACCTGACCGCCAAAGGCCCCGCGGGGACGTTCGTTTCCGAGCAAATTGCGCCATCCCGCCCCGACCGCGTCGTCGCAGCGGCTGGTTCCGGCCCCACGCCACCGGACCAGGAACTTGCCGAGTTTTCGACCGACGCGGAAGGGGGCGTCCCTGCGCCGTTGCAGCTGGGGCTGCCCGCGCTGGATGAGTTCCCTCGAAAACTATGGACGAGGTTGATGGCGCGGCAAATACGCAGGGCTGGCTCGCTGACCAGGCCGGCGCCAGCCGGATTTGGTCCGCTGCGCGAAGCGCTGGCCACTTACTTGCATCGCTCGCGAGGCATCGACGCCCAGCCGCACCAGGTGTTCGTCGTGCCGGCCTATACGGCCAGCCTTGCGTTGATTGTGGATGCGCTCAGCCTGGCGGGTGAAAGCACCTGGGTTGAAGATCCCGGCTACCCTCCGACAGCCCAGTCACTCAGGCGCCTGAACCTGCAGGTCAGGCATGTGCCAGTGGATGCACATGGCCTCGACGTCGCATTTGGGCGTCAGCATTTTCCGGATGCGCGCCTGGCCGTCGTGACGCCATCGCACCAGAGCCCGACTGGCGTGGCACTGACACTGCAACGCCGCGTCGAACTGCTCGACTGGGCCGGTGAGCGGGGCGCATGGATCATCGAGGACGACTACGACGGCGAGTATCGTTACCGCGGCCACCCGTTGCCGGCCTTGAAGAGCCTGGACACAGGCGGACGGGTGATCTACTGCGGCACGCTTAGCAAGGTGCTGTACCCGGGGCTACGGCTCGCTTACGTGGTCGTGCCACAAAGTCTGGTGCCGACTATGGATCTGGCCTGCAGGCGCACGGTGCATGGCGGCTGCCCCGAACTCTTGCAAGCCGTGGCGGCGGAGTTCATTGAGCAGGGGCACTTCGCCCGGCATATCAAACGCATGCGCACGCTTTACGCGCGACGACGCGCAATGCTGGCCGAGGCGCTGGCTCCGTACGCAACGGACGGCCTCACTGTTTGCCTGCACGATGGCGGCATGCACCTTCTGGTCGACGTCAGGGACGATCTTGACGACCTGGCCATGGCCCGTCGTGCGCGCGAGGCAGGATTCGCCGTTCATTCGCTGACCGCCTGGCGGCATGGTGCGCCAGGGCGGCGCGGCTTGATGATCGGTTTTACCAATCTGCGTAGCCAGACTGAAGCCGATCGACTGGTTGCCGAACTGATGCGCGCGCTGAAAGCATAGACGATCGTCATATGCGCACTCGCGCCGATCGATCACCTGATCGACGCGCTACCAACCACAGGTCATGCCTCCCCATGTCGATGGCCCAGTCGATAACGATAAACATGTGTCTGTCGACTGTGTTATCGCACAACTACATTGAATCCCGGACAAACCAGCACGCATCGGCACCATGACCAGGGACCCGATGCGCAGACCTGTTCAAGGCAACGCGCGCACGCGCCAATAAGGGAGTATCAACATGTCTTCAGATCGCAGCCTCGACCAAGGCCTGTCGCGACGTGACCTGCTGCTGGGCAGCGCGGCCGCAGCCGGCGCGCTGGCGGCTTCCGGCTTGCCCGGACCGGCGGCGGCAGCAACGTCGGCAGGAAAGGGGAACGCCGCAAGGGCAGGCGGCAAGGCTTCAGGCAGCTATATCACGGCAAAGGACGGTACCCAGCTCTATTTCAAGGACTGGGGCGCCGGTCGCCCCGTTGTATTCAGTCATGGCTGGCCACTGAGCTCGGACAGTTGGGAATCCCAGATGGTGCTCGTTGCGTCGGAAGGGCATCGCGCCGTTGCACATGACCGTCGTGGCCACGGCCGTTCAAGCCAGCCATGGAATGGCAATGAGATGAACACTTATGCCGACGATCTGGCCGCAGTGTTCGAAGCCCTTGACCTGCGGGATGCCATCCTGGTTGGCTTCTCCACAGGTGGAGGCGAGGTGGCCCGGTATATCGGCCGGCATGGGACGCGACGCGTTTCAAAGGTGGTGCTGGTTTCAGCGGTGCCGCCTTTGATGGTGAAGACCGCCGCCAATCCGCGCGGATTGCCAATTGAAGTGTTCGACGGCCTGCGTGCCGCACAACTTGCCAATCGGTCGCAGTTCTACAAGGACGTGCCGGCGGGGCCGTTCTATGGCTTCAACCGTCCCGGTTCCAAGCCGTCGCAGGGGTTGATCGACGCATGGTGGGCGCAGGGCATGCAGGGTGGGCACAAGAATACTTACGACTCGATCAAGGCGTTCTCCGAGACCGATTTCACCGAGGATCTCAGGAAGATCGATGTGCCGACCCTGATCATCCACGGCGACGACGATCAGATCGTGCCGATCGACGCCGCTGGACGCGCATCGGCAAAGCTCGTCAGGAACTCGAAGCTGATCGTCTACCCCGGTGCGCCGCATGGGCTCACCGACACCCACAAGGACAGGTTCAACGCCGACCTGCTGGCATTCATCCGTAGTTAAACGACGCCGCACCTGCCGGGCCCCACGAAGGCGCCGGCAGACTGGCTCATCCCAAGAGGTACTTCCCATGTGCAACCACCACGGCCCCTATGCAGATCCCGTTGACCCGGCTCTGCCGAAGTCCAGCATTACGCTGGACCTGTCACGCACCGCGCTTGTCGTGATTGACCCGCAGATCGACTTCATGAGCCCCGAAGGCCGCAGCTGGGGCGTGGTCGGAGAAAGCGTGACGGAGCAGAACCTGGTGCCCAACCTGGTCCGTCTGTTCGAGGCCGCAAAACAGGCGGGCATCACGGTCGCCATCTCTCCCCACTATTACTTTCCCCATGATCACACATGGAAAGTGCAGGGCCCCGCCGAAATGTTCCAGCATGCCATCGGCATGTTCGACCGTCCGGGCGCGCTGAACCTGGATGGATTCCGCGGCTCGGGCGCGGACTTCATGCCGGAGCTCAAGCCGTATATCGAGGATGGCAAGACCATCATCTGCTCCACGCACAAGCTGTACGGCCCGCAGGCCAACGACCTTGTCCTGCAGTTGCGCAAGCAGCGCGTCGACCAGGTGATTCTTGCGGGCATGGCCGCCAATCTGTGCGTCGAATCCCATTTGCGTGATCTGCTGGAGCAGGGTTTCGAAGTTGCTATCGTGCGTGACGCCGTGGCAGGGCCAAAGCTACCCGAAGGGGACGGGTATCACGCGGCACTGGTCAACTTCCGCTTCATCGCAAACGCGCTGTGGGATACCAGCGAAACCGTGCAGCGGTTGGCAGGAAAGGTTGGAGCACCCGCGTAGCGCCTGTCGTGCGCCAGTGCGACAGCGCCCTGGCGCGGCAATGCAAAGTGCATGAATGTCCAGTTCAAAGAATGCATAGAGGCGACTCATATGCCTAAGATTCCTTCGCGCTACAGCCATTTCGCCTATGGTGTTATCCAGGCCGGCTTGACCTGCTCCATCGCTGCTGCCATCGCAAGCATTCCATTTGCGGACGAAGGCCTGTTTTTTCAGCACTGGCTTAAGTCCTGGAGCGTTTCCTGGCTGACCATGCTGCCGGTTGTCGTGTCGGCCACGCCTGTCATTCGCCGCCTGGTCGATTGCATGACGAGCCACTCTTAGGTCATACCGTCCAATGCCGATGGCCCAGTTGAAAACGATAAACATGTGCCTGTTGACTGCGTCATCGCTCCACTACATTGAAGCCGAGGCCCCTCAGCCTGCTGCGGCTCGATTGCAGCCCGCGCCGTGACTATTCCAGACAGGAAGCGAGGTGCGCTCCAAGCCGATCTGGCGCGGGGATGCGGCGTTCCCTAACATGGAATCGTTCCCCTTTCCTCAGTACGGAGAAGCATCATGAAGATTGTCATCATCGGCGGGACCGGCCTGATCGGCTCGAAGACCGTTGCCATTCTGCGCCAGGGCGGCCACGAGGTCGTCGCCGCCTCGCCCAGGAGCGGTGTCAACAGCATCACCGGCGAGGGGCTCCAGGGGGCCCTGGCCGGCGCTCAGGTGGTGATCGATCTTGCCAATTCCCCGTCGTTTGAAGACAAGGCGGTGCTGGAGTTCTTCGAGACTTCCGGCCGCAACCTTCACGCGGCGGAGACCGCGGCGGGCGTTCAGCACCATGTCGCGCTGTCCATCGTCGGCACCGACCGGACGCCCGACAACGGCTATTTCCGCGCCAAGGTCGCGCAAGAAAAACTGATCGAGGCCTCGGGCATCCCCTACACCATCATCCGCTCGACCCAGTTCATGGAATTCATCGGCGGCATCGCCGATTCCAGTACACAAGGAAATATCGTCAGCCTTTCGCCGGGGCTGTTCCAGCCGATCGCGGCGGACGACGTTGCCGCCCTCGTTGCCGATGTCGCGCTCGCGCCCCCCAGAAACGGCATCGTCGAGATCGCTGGACCGGAGCGAGCCCCGTTCAATGAGATCGTCGCCCGCTATCTCAAGGCGGTTGGCGACCCGCGTGAAGTCGTGCGTGACCCCGAGGCCCGCTACTTTGGCGGCCTGGTCGAGGAACATTCGCTCGTGCCGTTGGGCGAGGCACGCCTCGGCCGCATCGGTTTGGAGGAATGGATGCGTCAAGCACAGCAACGATAGTCCCCAGGGCGCATGCCCACGCAAGCAGCACCGGTTTCGCAAGCACAACATTGATCAGATTACCAGGAGCGAACATGACCCAACGTACGAATTACTTCCAGCAATCCCCGGAACTGTCCAAGAAGCTCATGGAATTCGGGCCGCTGTTCCAGAAGACCACGATCGAAGCGCCCATTCGCGAACTCGTCGAGATTCGCGCATCGCAACTCAATGGCTGCGCGTTCTGCGTCGACATGCATATCAAGATGGCGAAGATCCACGGCGAGCGCGAATTGCGCCTGCATCATGTGGCGATCTGGCGCGAGTCGACACTGTTCTCGCCGCGCGAACGCGCCGCGCTGGCCTGGACCGAGGTGCTGACCCGGCTTCCCGCCGACGGCGTGCCCGACGATATCTATGAGCGCGTGCGCACCCAGTACAGCGAGAAGGAACTGTCGGACCTCACCTTCCTGGTGGGGGCGATCAATACCTGGAACCGCCTGAACGTGGCGTTCCGCATGGTGCCTGGTTCGTCGGACAAGGCGTTCGGGCTCGACAAGGCCAACCTAGAGTGATGCCATGAAGACGGTCACTTCCGTTGCGGCAGCACTGGTGTTGTCATGCCTGACGGTTGCAAGGCCGGCCGCCGCCGCGCCGGAGGCCAGTGTCACGCCCCTGGTCAAGGAAGCGTTGCCCGAATATCCGGGCAAGGAAGCCGAGATGATCATCGTGGAGTATCCGCCGGGCAGCGCCGATCCCGTGCATCGCCATGACGCCCACGCCTTCGTCTACGTGCTCGAGGGCAGCATCGTCATGGGCCTCAAGGGCGGAAAAGAGGTAACGCTCAAAGCGGGCGATACCTTCCACGAAGGTCCCAACGATATCCACACCGTCGGACGCAATGCCAGCAAGACGCAGCCAGCAAAGTTTGTCGTGTTCCTGCTCAAGAAAAAGGGCGCGCCGATCCTGACGCCGGTAAAGTAGCGGTCGTCCATTCAGGCACCGGCAATGCCAGTGCGCACTGTCCGGCCGGCAAGAGCGGCGCTACCGCATGCTCTTGCCGTGCCGCTGCTTTCCCGGGTGGCGTGACAGTCACGATGAAGCGGCAGGATGGGCCCGCACGGTGACCTCAACGGCGCCGCCGCGAGGGAGGTTTTCTCTCGCTCACGATCGGCCGCCATGCGCGATCGATGATCGAACGGGAGATCGACAGCTCCATGCCCAGGCCGATGGCGTTGCTGAAACCCGTGTCGATGTCCGCGATGATGGGCACGACGTGGGTGACGTGGTTGTCGATTCTTTTTCTGGATGGGGAACGCTTCTTCAGATGACGAAACATGGCGCTGGCGAGGCGGAGTGGATTCCGTAATGTGAAACGCGCTTGCAGGCGACGGGCGGTTGCTTGCTTCACGGCACTCGCCGGCCGACGGCTTCGCCAGATTCCCCCTAAAGTCCCCCAGCCTGCTCGCCGTTAACCCCCAGGCGTCCCCATTTCCCAAACAACACCCAATTCCCCCGCCTGTTCGCGCGAATGGGAAGCCCCCCACGCTTCGATAATCCCTGCTGACGAATAGCGGCCTGCCGCTTCGCACGGAGCATGGATGTCCGAAGAAAGCGACCTCGAGAAAACCGAACCCGCCTCACCCCGGCGCCTGGAAAAGGCGCGCGAGGAGGGGCAGGTAGTGCGTTCGCGCGAGCTCGCCACGTTCGTCATGCTGATCGCCGGCGTGACCGGCCTGTGGACGCTGGGCGGCCATCTGGGCCGCAGCCTGAACCAGGTGATGCAGGGGGCGCTGCGCTTCGAGCCGGCAACGGCGTTCGATACCTCGCGCATGCTGTCGCGCTTTGCCATGATGGTGTGGGACAGCCTGCTGGCCTTCCTGCCGCTGCTGTTCCTGTTCGGCGTTGCCGCGCTGGCGGCGCCGTTGCTGCTGGGGGGCTGGGTGTTCTCGGGCAAGTCCTTCGCGCCGCAGTTCTCGCGCCTGTCGCCGCTGGCGGGGCTGGGCCGGATGTTCTCCGCGCATTCGCTGGTGGAGCTGCTCAAGGCCGTGGCCAAGTCGCTGCTGGTGGGCAGCGTGGGCGCCTGGGTGCTGTGGCGGCGCCTGCCCGAGGCCATCGCGCTGATGAATGCGCCGGTGCAGGAAGCGCTGCTGCACATGGTCGACCTGGTCATGTATTGCTGCCTGGTGGTGTCGCTGTCGCTGCTGGTGGTGGCGGCCATCGACGTGCCGTGGCAGTACTGGGAGTTCTTCAAGAAGCTGCGCATGACCAAGGAAGAGGTCAAGCAGGAATTCAAGGAAAGCGAGGGCGACCCGCATATCAAGGGCCGCATCCGCCAGCAGCAGCGCGCCATGGCGCGCCGCCGCATGATGACCGAGGTGCCCAAGGCCGACGTGGTGGTGACCAACCCCACCCACTTTGCCGTGGCGCTGCGCTATGAGGAGGGGCGCATGGGCGCGCCGCGCGTGGTGGCCAAGGGCACCGGCGATATTGCCGCCCGCATCCGCGAGCTGGCTGCAGAGCACCGCGTGCCGCTGATGTCGGCCCCGCCGCTGGCGCGTGCGCTGCACCGCCACGTGGAGCTGGGCCAGGAAATCCCCGCCGGACTGTATACCGCCGTGGCCGAAGTGCTGGCCTGGGTCTATCAACTGAAGCACTGGCATTACTCGCAGGGCCCGCAGCCGCAGGCACCCGCGGACCTCCCGGTGCCCGATGAACTCGCCGTACCGGAAATGCGCGAATGAACGCTCTGAGCAACCTGTTCAACCTGCCCGGCCTGCGCTCCGCCGGCCAGCTCAAGGCCATGACCGGGCCGCTGCTGATCATCATGATCCTGGGGATGATGATCCTGCCGCTGCCGGCCTTCGTGCTGGACCTGCTGTTCACCTTCAATATCGCGCTGGCGATCATGGTGCTGCTGGTCAGCATGTACACGCAGAAGCCGCTGGACTTTGCCGCCTTCCCGGCGGTGCTGCTGTTCACCACGCTGCTGCGCCTGTCGCTGAACGTGGCCTCCACGCGCGTGGTGCTGCTCGAAGGCCATACCGGCCCGGACGCCGCGGGCAAGGTGGTGGAGGCCTTCGGCCACTTCCTGGTAGGGGGCAACTTCGCGGTCGGCATCGTGGTGTTCGCGATCCTGGTGGTGATCAACTTCATGGTGATCACCAAGGGTGCCGGGCGTATCGCCGAAGTCGGCGCGCGCTTCATGCTGGATTCGATGCCCGGCAAGCAGATGTCGATCGATGCCGACCTGAACGCCGGCCTGATCGACGAGGCCGCCGCCAAGAAGCGCCGCGCCGAAGTGGCGCAGGAATCCGACTTCTACGGCGCCATGGACGGCGCCAGCAAGTTCGTGCGCGGCGATGCCGTGGCGGGCCTGCTGATCATGTTCATCAACGTCGCCGCCGGCATGGTGGTGGGCATGGTGCAGCACGACCTGGACTTCGGCACCGCCGTGCACAACTACACGCTGCTGACCATCGGCGACGGCCTGGTGGCGCAGATCCCGGCACTGGTGATCTCCACCGCCGCCGGCGTGATCGTGTCGCGCGTGTCGAACGAGCAGGACGTGGGCGAGCAGCTCACCGGCCAGCTCTTTGCCAACCCGCGCGTGCTGTACCTGACCGCGGGCATCATCGGCCTGATGGGCATCATCCCGGGCATGCCGCATTTTGCCTTCCTGCTGCTGGCGGGCGCGCTGGTGTGGATGGGCCGTTATATGTCGCGCCGCGCCGCCACGCAGGAGCAGGTCAAGCAGCGCGAGGAGCGCACCCCGGCGGTGGCGCAGGAATCCACTGAAGCGAGCTGGGACGACGTCACGCTGGTCGACCCCCTCGGCATGGAAGTGGGCTACCGCCTGATCACGCTGGTGGACCGCGCGCAGGACGGCGAGCTGCTGGGCCGCATCAAGAGCATCCGCAAGAAGGTGGCGCAGGAGATCGGTTTCCTGGTGCCGGTGGTGCATATCCGCGACAACCTGGAGCTCAAGCCCAACGCCTACCGCATCACGCTCAAGGGCGTGGAGATCGGCCGCGGCGAAGCCATGCCGGGGCAGTGGATGGCGATCAACCCCGGGCAGGTCAGCGGCACGCTGCCTGGCGCGGCCACGCGCGATCCCGCCTTCGGCCTGCCGGCGGTATGGATCGACGCGGGCATCAAGGAGCAGGCGCAGTCCTACGGCTATACCGTGGTCGATGCCAGCACCGTGGTGGCCACGCACCTGAACCACCTGATCCACATGCACGCCGCCGAGCTGCTGGGCCGCCAGGAAGTGCAGGCGCTGCTGGACCGCATCGCCAAGGACTCGCCCAAGCTGACCGAAGACCTGGTGCCGAAGGCCATTTCGCTGACCGCGCTGCAGAAGATCCTGCAGAACCTGCTGGACGAAGGCGTTCCCATCCGCGACATGCGCACCATCCTGGATGTGGTGGCCGAGCATGCGCCCAAGATCAGCGACCCGAACGAGCTGACCGCGATGGTGCGCGTGGCGCTGGGCCGCGCGATCACGCAGCAGCTGTTCCCGAACAACGCCGACCTGCAGGTGATCGGCCTGGATGCCGGCCTGGAGCGCGTGCTGTCGCAGGCGCTGACCAATGGCGGCGGGATCGAGCCGGGCCTGGCCGATGCGTTGCTGCAGCAGACCCAGGGCGCGGTCACGCGCCAGGAGCAGCTGGGCATGGACCCGGTGCTGCTGGTGCCGTCGCAGCTGCGCCCGCTGATGGCGCGCTTCCTGCGGCGCACCATGCCGCAGCTGAGGGTGCTGTCGCATGCCGAGGTGCCGGACAACCGCAATATCCGCATCACCGCCATGATCGGCGCGTGAGGAGTCATAGATGAGCGTAGCCAAGTTTGTCGCGGCCAACGGCCGCGAAGCCATGCGCCAGGTGCGCGAAGCCATGGGCCCGGACGCCGTGGTGCTGTCCAACCGCACCGTCGAGGGCGGCGTGGAGATCGTCGCCATGCGCGATGCGGATCTGGGCAGCGTGCAGGCCACGGCGCAGGTCTACGTGCCGCCCGCGCCGGTGGCCGAGCCCACCGCCATCGGCGACCTGCGCGGTGAGCTGCAATCGATGCGCGCAATGCTGGAGCGCCAGCTGGCCGGGATCAGCCCTGCCCAAAGCGCGGTTCCAAGCGCGGCAGCGCACGGCGTGGCCGCCAGCGACCCGCTGCGCGAATCCCTGTTTGAATGGATGGTCGGCGCCGGCTTCTCCGGGCAGCTGGCGCGCACGCTGCTGGCGCGGCTGCCGCTGGGCTACGACCGCCCCGCGGCCATGGGCTGGATCCGCACCGAACTGGCCAGCAAGCTGCCGGTGCTGGGCGATGAGGACAGCCTGTTCGCGCAAGGCGGCGTGCTGGCGCTGGTGGGTCCCACCGGCGTAGGCAAGACCACCACCACGGCCAAGCTGGCGGCGCGCTTCGTGCTGCGCCACGGCGCCGACAAGCTGGCGCTGCTGACCACCGACAGCTTCCGTATCGGCGCGCACGAACAGCTGCGCATCTACGGCGACATCCTGGGCGTGCCGGTGCATGCGGTAAAGGATGCCGCCGACCTGCGCTTCGCGCTGGCGGCGATGAAGGACAAGCACCTGGTGATCATCGACACCGTCGGCATGAGCCAGCGCGACCGCAGCCTGTCGGAACAGATCGCGATGCTGGCCGGCGTGCCGGCGCCGGTGCAGCGCGTGCTGCTGCTCAACGGCGCCAGCCACGGCGATACCCTCAATGAAGTGGTGCATGCCTACCGTCATGACGCCGCGCCGGATGGGGGCGGCATCGACGGCTGCATCATCAGCAAGCTGGATGAGGCCACCCACCTGGGCTCGGTGCTGGACGTGGTGATCCGCCACCGCCTGCCGGTGTTCTACGCCTCCACCGGCCAGCGCGTGCCCGAGCACCTTGAGCTGGCCAACAGCACCGCGCTGGTGGAGCGCGCCTTCCTGACGCCGCGCCGCGGTTCGGTATTTGCCGATGCGGACGCCGCACGCCGGCGCAGCGCCGGCACCGATGACGAGGCCCCCGCGCGTGGCGGTGCCGACGAGGTGCTGCGCTCGCTGACCGACAGCGCCGACGCGCTGAGCCAGTGCGTGGCGGAACTCAATGGCGCGGGCCTGGGTCTGGACCTGGCGCGCTCGCTGTGGCAACAGCGCAGCGCCGGCGCCCCGGCCCTGCGCGCGATGTCGCAGCAGGTGCGCGAAGCGGTCTGCCGCGACGTGACCCGCCAGTGCGAGCAGTACGTGCTGGCCAGTGCCGCCACGCTGCAAGTGGCCGTGCCCGGCCGCCGCACGCCGCAGCCGATGCAGCACACGCTGTGGCTCGCCGACCGCGACGGCATGCCGCTGGCCGCCACCGTGACCCCGACCGGCCGTGCCGGCCAGCCGTTGGGCGAGGCCGAGTCCGATGCCGCCAGCCTGCGCGCCGCCATGAGCGCCGCGCGCAAGGTGGTCAACCTGATCGATGCCGTACCGACCGCCGCCACGCTGGCACGCTGGCAGCAGGCCGGCGAGCGCTGGGTGGCCAGCGCGCGCAAGACCGCGCGCGTGGTCAGCGCCGGCGCCGCCTGGAAGCTCGATGCGCTGGCCGACACGCTGACCTTCCACGCCGTGGGCGAGGACACTGTGCGCGAGCGTGAAGCCGTGCGCTGGCTGGCCAGCGCCGAAGTGCGCGTGCCGGACAGCCCGGTGCGCGGCAAGGGCACGCCCGAAGGCGGCATCGATGCCTGCCTGGTGGTGGCCCGCCTGGCCGACCGCGCCACCGGCGAACTGCTGGATACCCGTTACCTGCTGTGCGACCCGGCGCTGGCGCAAGATGCCGCGCAGGTGGCGCGCTGGGCCTTGTGGACCGACGCAGCTGATGCGCGCCTGCGCACGCTGCGCCACGCCATCGACCACTTCGCCCAGGACGCCGAAAGCGGCCACGCCGCCGGCGCCGCGCTGGCCGCACTGCAGCTGGGCCTGTCGGTGCTGCGCCTGGAACACGCGCCGACCGCGGCCGCGCCCGCCTTCCTCGCGCGCCTGGCTGGCCGCACGGTGCGCCAGGGCGTGCCGGTGCCGGGCACGGTGCTCAATGAAGGCATGGGCCGCATGCTGGCATTGCTCGACGTGCTGGAAAACTATCCGGGCCGCGGCACCGCCGTGCCCGCTGAAGCGATGGAGGTGTTGCAGTGAGCGCCCTCGCCATGGACCAGGCCGAGAGCCTGCGCCGGATGCTGGCGCCGCGCACGACGCGCCGTATCGCCGTGGTCGCCAGCGAACGCGGTGCCGGCGCCACCACCGTGGCGCTGGGCTTGTCGCACGCGCTGGCCATGCAGGGCGAACGCGTGCTGCTGGTCGACGAAGACGCCGCCGCGGCGTGCGCCACGCGGCTGTCCGGCGCCAGGCCCGCCGGCACCCTGGCCGATGTCAGCGCAGGCCGCCTGTCGCTGGAAGCTGCTGCAGGCACCGGTCCCGGTGGCGTGCTGGCGGTGCTGCCGGCTGGCCGGCCTGTGCCGGGCTGCGCCTTGCCGGCTGCTGCCGCGAGCGGCTTTCGCAGCGTGCTGGTGGATGCCGGCGTCGATGCCGACGGCGCGCTGTCGCCGCTCGCGGGCGGCGCGCACAACGTGCTGATCGTGATGCGGCCTGAACTGGCGTCGATCACCGCCGCCTACGCGTGTATCAAGCGCCTGCACCACCTGTATGCCTGGCGCCAGTTCCACCTGATCGTCAACATGGCGGCGAGCGAGGCCACGGTGCAGGCGATCCTGCGCAACCTCGCGCGCACGGCCAGCCAGTACCTGGGCGTTGAGGCGTTGTGCGCGGGCTGGCTGCCATCCGACCCGCTGGTGGCGCGCGGCGTGCAACTGGGGCGCTGCGTGGTCGAGGCGTTTCCGGCGGCGCCGGCCACCACCGCGCTGCGCCGCACCGCCGGCAGCATCGGTGCCTGGCCGCTGCGCGCGGACACGTCCGCGCCCGCGCCCGCAGCCGCAATGGCCTGAGCCTGCCAGCCATGCCATCCAACCGAACCAGACCCTGAGCCAGCCCCCGCCGCACGTTGCGGCGGTCCAGCAATCCAGCATTCACGAGAATTGCACCATGTACACGATCCAGGGAAAGCTCGAACAGGCCGATGTGGTCAAGGCGCATGCACAGCTGGTGCGCCGCATCGCCCTGCAACTGGCCGCCAGGCTGCCTGCCAGCGTGCAGATCGACGACCTGATCCAGGCCGGCATGATCGGCCTGCTGGATGCCGCCAAGCGTTATGAAGACACCCACGGCGCGCGCTTCGAGACCTACGCCAGCCAGCGCATCCGCGGCGCCATGCTTGACGAGGTGCGCGCCAACGACTGGCAGTCGCGCAGCCTGCGCCAGTTCACCCGGCGCATCGAGCGCACGCAGCGCGGGCTGGAGCAGAAGCTCGGGCGCGCGCCGCTCGACTCCGAAGTGGCCGAGGCCATGGAGATGGCGCTGGACGAATACCAGCTGCTGCTCAATGAGGTCTATGGCTGCCAGCTGCTGCACTACGAGGATTTCGAGCGCTCCGGCGAAGAAGACTTCCTGGACCGGCACCTTGGCGGCAGCGATGACGGCAACCCGCTGACCGTGCTGATGGAAAGCGGCATGCGCGAGGCGCTGATCCGCGCCATCGACCGGCTGCCGGAGCGCGAGAAGCTGGTGCTGTCGCTGTGCTATGACCAGGAGCTGAACCTGCGCGAGATCGGCGCGGTGCTCGATGTGACCGAGTCGCGCGTGTGCCAGATCCGCGGCCAGGCGATCACGCGGCTGCGCAACCAGCTGCGCGGCTTGCTGTGATGCAGGCGCTGGGCCGCGCCGCGCGCGGCGCTTGCTGGCTGCTGGCTGCCGCATCGGCCTGCGCCTGGGCCGCCATCGAGGGCGGCACCCGCCACGCCTGGACCGGATCGGTCAACGGGCCGGCACTCCACGGCCGCGGACAGCGCGCGGTGTCGCCGCCGATCCTGCCCACCGGCGTCTTGCCGCAGTCAGAAGGGGTCATCACGTCGGTGCGCTGGCGCTACAGCTTCGCCAAGACCCCACCGCTGGAACTGCAAGCCTATCTCTGCAATGCCCAGCGCTGCGTGCTGCTGCCGCAGGCGGAAGGCAAGACCGATGCGTTCTTCGGGGATGATGCCACCAAGGGCTTTGTGTTTGCGTTCCGGGTGCCGGGGCAGGGCAGCCTGGTGCCGGTGCTGCAGGGGCGCAGCAATGAGGTGGTGGTGGGGTTTAGGTAGGAGTGAATGTTCCGTTCTTTCGTCACTTCTGAATAAGTGACGAAAGAACGGAACATCTGGCGATCGCCTCAACCCGCCGCCAGACTCACCCCACCAGCCCCGGCAGCCGCCTTCCCATCCTTCCCATACAACCCCGCATCCCCGCCGCCATGCTGGCGCAGCGCCTGGATGGCTTCGCGGGTGAAGTCGAGGTGGGCGTTGACGACGGCGCCGTTCAGGGCGTTGCCGTCGCGCGCGGTGCGCGCGGCGAAGATCAGCTGGCGCCAGGCGTCGGCCACGGCCGGGTCGACCTGGCGGCCGAGCAGCTGGCCTTCGGGGCCGGCGCGCAGGCCAAGCGCGCCCATCTGGGCTTCGCGGGCCTTGAGCTGGCGGGACAGGGCCTGGCCCAGTTCAACCTTGCGCGTCAGCAGTCCGCTCAGGGACTGGAAGTCGCCCCGCTTGAGGGCGTCGCGCTCTTCGGCGAGGAGTTGGCCGAAGGCCTGGATGCCTTCGGTTTCGCGCTGCAGGGACTGGATCAGGCTCTGGTTCATTTGGGCTAGCGGGGTTCGGCCTGGCCAAGCTCGCGCAGGGTCGCGAGCAGGCCGTCGGCAATCTTGCCCGGGTCGATCCTGATCCGGCCCTCGGCGATGGCCTGGCGGATCTCTTCGACCTTGGCGGTGTCGATATCGTCGTCCGTGGGCTGCGTCAGGCGGGCGCTGATGTCGCGCACCTGGGCGGCCAGCGGGCTGACGCTCAGGCCGGCGGACGGCGCCGCGGCGCTGGCCGGCGCGGCCTGGGGCCGGGCGGCGGCAGCGTCCGCGGGGGCGTCGGCGGGCCGGGACGAGGCGGTGTGGTTGATCTTCACGGGGCGTTCCTTGCTGGTTTCCTATGGCATTACGGTTGCGCCGGCGAATTCTTTAGGGCGCTCGCCCCGATTTCGCCGCGCAGCGATGTCGGCGGCATTTTCGCATGCCGCCCGCCACGGGTTTCCAGTCTTTTGGCCACGATCAAGGCACTTTCGGCGGGCTACTGCAGCACCACGGTGTCGCCGCTGCGCACCAGCCCGTTGACCACCTGGCCGCTGCGCAGGCGCACCTGCACGGTGTTGCCGGTGGCGGCATCGGCCAGCACCTTGCCTTCGCTGGTGATCTGGAAGGCATCGCCTTCCACGGCCACGGTGACGGTCTGGCCCTGGCGCACGGCGATGGCCTTGCGCAGCAGGTCTGCGCGTATCGGCGAGCCGGCGGCAATACGGTTGGCGGTGACCGCGCCGGCAAGCTGCGCCGGGTCGGTGATCACCGCGCGCGGCAGCGTGCCCAGGTCGCCCTGGCGGACTTCGATATCGGCCTGGCCGACCGGCTCGCCCGGGCCCAGCGCGCGCGCGGCGACGTAGTAATCGGTCAGCACCGACACGCGGGCCTGCATGTAGCGCACCCAGGGCCGCTCGCCGCCGCAGCGCACGCCGACGGAGACGCGGCCCCACGGCGACGTGCCGGCAGGCAGGAACGGGTCGGGCGCAAGGCAGTCCGGCGCGCGGCCACCCGAAGGCGGCGCCACCTGCACGCTGACCTTGCCCGGCAGGCCGGCGGTCTGCTGCAGCAGGAAGCGTTCGACGGCAACGCGCGCGGGGTCTTCGGCAAAGGGGCTGGCAGCGGGGTTGCCTGCATAAGCAGCCTGCTGCTGGCCGTGCGCGGCCGGCGCCTGCATGGCGACGGGCATGACCTGCGCCGGCGCGGCACCGGCGGCGGCCGGGCCAAGCAGGCAGGCCGCCAGCAGGGCTTGCGCCAGGCTGCGGGCGGTGCGGCAATTCTGTTTCATCTGGACTTCCCGGCAAGGACGGCACGGCATGCATGGCATGCCTGGCGCACCGCCCCGTGACTGGCCGCGCGCCCCGTTTACATCTGTCATCGGGGTCCCATTGTAGGCAGCCCCTCGCGCGAGGGCGGGCCGAAATGCATGGATTTCCCGTCCTTATTCATCCGATTGGCGTGACAGGTCGCCGCCTAAGATGGCAACCCTGAAGAAGGTCGTTCGCTCCGTTCACGTGAGCAGGGAGATGCCAGATGATTGACAGACTCGACGCGGCACTACGTTTCCAGCAGGAAGCGCTGAGCCTGCGCAACCAGCGGCAGTCGGTGATTGCCTCCAACATCGCGCACGCGGACACGCCCGGCTACAAGGCGCGCGATTTTGATTTCTCCAGCACGCTGGCCCAAAGCGTCGAACGCGGCCATCGCAATGAGGGCATGTCGCTGTCCACCACCTCGGTGCGCCATCTGCCCGCGCAGGCCCCGGGGCGCGAGGAATTCGACCTGGCCTACCGCATCCCGCTGCAGTCCAGCGTCGACGGCAACACCGTGGAAATGGATGCCGAGCGCGTGGCCTTCGCCGACAACGCCGTGCACTTCGAGTCCGGCCTGACGGTGATGAATTCAAAGATCAAGACCATGCTGGCCGCGATCCAGCAATAGATCGAGCAGTAAGGGAGAGAGCGCATGCCGGCAATGAACATCTTCGACGTCGCGGGCTCGGCCATGGCCGCGCAGTCGCAGCGCATGAACGTGACCGCTTCCAACCTGGCCAACGCCGACAGCGTGGTCAGCCCCGACGGCCAGGCCTATCGCGCCAAGCAGGTCGTGTTCGGCATGGCGCCCACGCCGGGGCAGACGGACATCGGCGGCGTGCAGGTGCGAGGCGTGTCGGAAGACCCGTCGCCGCCGCGCATGGTGCACAACCCCACGCACCCCATGGCCAATGCCCAGGGCTACGTGGTGATGCCCAACGTCAACCCGGTGGAGGAGATGGTCAACATGATCTCGGCCTCGCGCTCCTACCAGGCCAACGTGGAAGTGCTCAATACCGCCAAGAACATGATGCTCAAGACGCTGACGATCGGCCAGTGACAAGCCTCGGCCTGTATCGGCAACGCCTCCACCAGCACGCACACAACGAACCGACATGACAACCACCTCCGCGGTAGGCAGCAACACCCAGGGCATCAACGACGCCCTCAAGAGCGGCAGCGCCAGCGCGTCCGAGCTGCAGAACAACTTCCTGACCATGCTCGTCACGCAGATGAACAACCAGGACCCGCTCAACCCGATGGACAACGCGCAGCTGACCTCGCAGCTGGCGCAGATCAGCACGGTCAGCGGCATGCAGACCATGAACGCGACGCTGTCGCAGTTGCTGTCGCAGGTCAGCGCCAGCCGCGCCATGGACTCCGCGGCGCTGATCGGCCATACCGTGATGGTGCCGGGCAAGCAGGTGTCGGTGGCAGGCGGCGTGCCGGGCAAGTTTGGCCTGGACCTGCCGTCGACCGCGGATGCGGTCACCGTCGACGTGCTCGACAAGGACGGCAACGTGGTGCGCACCATCGACATGAAGGGGCAGACCGCGGGCGTGCACAACGTCGCATGGGACGGCAAGAACAACGCCGGCGCGGCCGTGGCCGACGGCGACTACACCTTCAAGGTGACCGCCACTGCCAACGGCACCTCGGTGCAGCCGGTGGCGCTGGTCTACGGCAAGGTCCAGAGCATCAGCGGCGACGCCAGCGGCGTGCTGGTGGACCTGGGCGACGGACAGACCGCGAACGTCGACGACGTACGCCGCATTCTCTGAAACGCAGGTGCCGGCAGCGCACAGGCGCCGGCCGGCTTCAACGACCAAGCAAAAAGGAAGCAATCATGGGTTTCGGTCAAGGGGTAAGCGGCCTGAACGCCGCCGCGTCCAATCTGGACGTGATTGGCAACAACATCGCCAACGCCAACACGGTTGGCTACAAGCAATCGGCAGCGCAGTTTGCCGATGTCTACGCAGGCACCAAGATCGGCCTGGGCGTGCGCGTGAACTCGGTGGTGCAGTCGTTCAACCAGGGCAATATCGAAGCCTCAGGGCGCTCGCTGGATGTGGCTATCACCAACGGCAACGGCTTCTTCCGCCTGACCAGCCCGGAAGGCGCGGTCTACTACTCGCGCAACGGCCAGTTCCAGCGCCAGGAAGACGGCCGCATCACCAATATGCAGGGCCTGCAGGTGACCGGCTATCCGGCGGGCGTGGCCGGCGGCGCGGGCGTGCAGCCGCAGCCGCTGGTGATCAGCAACGCGCAGATGGAGCCCCGCGCTACCAGCAACATCACCGCCAAGTTCCAGCTTGACTCGCGCGCCACCGTGCCGACGCAGGCCTTCGCCAGCGCGGCCGGCTCGCCGCCGACCAGCAATATGTTTAACTACAGCACGGCGATCAACGTCTATGACTCGCTGGGCAACAAGCAGCAGCTGATGGCGTACTTTGCCAAGTCGGCGGGCGCCCCGACCGTCGCCGGTGGCACCGACTGGCGCATGTATGTGACCGACGTCAACGGCAATGCCGTCGGCGGCGCACCGGTCACACTCGCGTTCGACAACGCCGGCGCACTGCAATCGCCGGCGGCCGGCGCCATCACCCTGAGCCAGCCGGCCGCCAATGGCGCGCAGGCTATGGCGATGAAGCTGGACCTGACCGGCACCACCCAGTTCGGCGCCGACAACGACGTCAAGCAGCTCAGCCAGAACGGCTACACCTCGGGCAGCCTGCTGGGCTTCTCGGTCAATGGCGACGGCACCATCACCGGCAACTATTCCAACGAGCAGACCAAGCCGCTCGGCCAGATCGTGATGGCCGCATTCGGCAACGTCGAAGGCCTGAAGCCGGAGGGCGACAACGTGTGGTCGGCCACCGGCGCCTCCGGCCAGGCGCTGGTCGGCGTGGCCGGTGGCAGCATGGGCACGCTGCGCTCCAATGCGGTGGAAGCTTCCAACGTGGACCTGTCCGGCCAGCTGGTCAACCTGATCGTTGCGCAGCGCAACTACCAGGCCAATGCGCAGACCATCAAGGCGCAGGACACGGTCATGCAGACCCTGGTCAACCTGTGACCGCCACGCTGAGCTGAGCCGCCGCCATGGACCGCATGATCTACACCGCCCTGTCGGGCGCCAAGCAGATACTCGACCAGCAAGCGGCGGTATCGAACAACCTCGCCAACGTCTCCACGCCGGCCTTCCGCGCGCAGGTCAACCTGTACCGCGCGGTGCCGGTGGTGGGGCCGGAGGCGGGCACGCGCGCGTTTGCGCTGGCCTCGACCCCCGGTGCCGACATGCGCGCCGGCCCGCTGACCTACACCGGCCGCACGCTGGATGTGGCGCTGCAAGGCAATGGCTGGCTGGTGGTGCAGGCACCGGACGGCACTGAGGCCTACACCCGCGCCGGCGCGCTGCAGGTGGCGCAGGACGGCCAGGTGCAGACCATCTCCGGCCTGCCGGTGATGGGCGATGGCGGTCCGCTGGCGGTGCCGCCGGGCTCGCAGGTGACCATCGGCACCGACGGCACCATCACCGCGCGCGGCCCCGGCGAAGCCTCTGCCGGCCTGGCGCAGGTGGGCCGGCTGCGCGTGGTCAACCCGCCCAACGACGCCATCGCGCGCGGCGATGACGGCCTGTTCCGCCTGCGTCCCGGCGCGCAGCCGCTGGAGGCCGATCCCACCGTGCGCGTGATCTCGGGCGCGCTGGAAGGCAGCAACGTCAACCCGACCGAAGCCATGGTCGAGATGATCGCCAATGCCCGCCGCTTCGAGATGCAGATGAAGATGATCCAGGGCGCCGACGGCAACGAGCAGCGCGCCAACCAGCTGCTCTCGACCAACTGACCTGAATGACTGACCGGCACGGCGCACCGTGCCAGCACCAACGCAAGGACCACCATGATCCGCTCTCTCTGGATTGCCAAGACCGGCCTCGATGCGCAGCAGACGCAGATGGACGTGATCTCGAACAACCTGGCCAACGTGTCGACCAACGGCTTCAAGCGCGGCCGCGCGGTGTTCGAGGAACTGATGTACCAGACCATCCGCCAGCCCGGCGCGCTGTCGTCGGACCAGACCACGCTGCCGTCGGGCATGCAGCTGGGCACCGGCGTGCGCCCCGTGGCCACCGAGCGCATCCACACCCAGGGCAACCCGCAGCAGACTGGCAATGCCAAGGACGTGGCCATCCTGGGCCAGGGCTTCTTCCAGGTGGCGCTGCCCGACGGCACCACCGCCTACACCCGCGACGGCTCGTTCCAGGTGGACCAGAACGGCCAGCTGGTGACCTCCAGCGGCTTCGTGATCCAGCCCGCCATCACCATCCCGGCCAATACGCTGTCGATGACCATTGCGCGCGATGGCACCGTGTCGGTGACGCAGCCCGGCTCCAGCGCCAACGTGCAGGTGGGGCAGCTGCAGCTGGCCACTTTCATGAACCCGGCCGGCCTGGAAAGCATGGGCGAGAACCTGTACGTGCAGACCGATGCCTCGGGCGCGCCCAACACCACCGTGCCGGGCCTGAACGGCGCTGGCGTGGTGCAGCAGAACTACGTGGAAGCGTCCAACGTGAACGTGGTGGAAGAGCTGGTCAGCATGATCCAGACCCAGCGCGCGTATGAGATCAACAGCAAGGCCGTGCAGGCATCCGACCAGATGCTGCAGCGCCTGTCGCAACTGGGTTGACTGGTGTGAACATGGCCACCTTGCTTTCCCGCCTGGGCGCGCATGGGCTGGTTTGCCTGGCCGGCGTGGCAATGCTGGCCAGCGGCGGCTGCGCGCTGATGCCGCGCGAGCCGCTGGTGCAACTGCCCACCACCGCGCGCGCAGAGCCGCGGCCGATGGGGCCGGCTTCGGGCTCGATCTACCAGTCGTCCTACGCCGGCAACCCGCTGTTCGAGGACCGGCGTCCGCGCAATGTGGGCGACATCCTGACGATCCTGATAACCGAGAACGTCAACGCCAGCAAGAATTCCGGCACCAATACCAGCCGCACCGGCAACACCGCGCTGGCGTTCGATGCCGTGCCGCGCGCGCTCAGCGGCCTGTTCAACAGCAGCAGCAACGCCAGCATCAACGGCGCCAACACCATGAAGGCCAGCGGCGGCGCCAGCGCGGCCAATACCTTCAACGGCACCATCACCGTGACCGTGCTCGAGGTGCTCACCAACGGTAACCTGGTGGTCTCCGGCGAAAAGCAGATGGCCATCAACCAGGGCGCCGAGTTCATCCGCTTCTCCGGCGTGGTCAATCCGCGCACGATCACCGGCGACAACGCCGTGCTGTCGACGCAGGTCGCCGATGCGCGCATCGAATACACCGCCAAGGGTGTGATCGACGAAGCGCAGAACATGGGCTGGCTGCAGCGCTTCTTCCTCAATGTTTCACCGTTCTGACCGCGCCATGTCTGCTCCGATGCTCGCCCGTTTCCTGTCCCGCCTGCTGCGCCTGAGCGTGATCAGCCTGGCGCTGGGCGTGGCCTTTGGCGCCTTTGCCAGCGTCGCCAAGGCCGAGCGTCTGAAGAACCTGGCCACGTTCCAGGGCGTGCGCGAGAACCCGCTGGTGGGCTACGGCCTGGTGGTCGGCCTGGACAACACCGGCGACCAGACCATGCAGACGCCGTTCACCACGCAGAGCCTGACCAACATGCTCTCGCAGCTGGGAATCACGCTGCCGGCCGGCAAGAACATGCAGCTCAAGAACGTGGCGGCGGTGATGGTGACCGCCTCGCTGCCTGCGTTCGCGCAGCCCGGCAGCCAGCTGGACATCGTGGTGTCGTCGATGGGCAATGCCAAGAGCCTGCGCGGCGGCACGCTGCTGATGACCCCGCTCAAGGGCGCCGACGGCCAGGTCTATGCCATCGCCCAGGGCAATATGCTGGTGGGCGGCGCGGGCGCATCGGCCAACGGCAGCAAGGTGCAGGTCAACCAGCTGGCGGTGGGGCGCATCGCCAATGGCGCGATCGTTGAGCGCGCGGTGGCGCCGTTCCAGCCGGATGGCGGCGTGCTCAACCTGGAACTGAAGGACACCGATTTCGGCACCGCCGAGCGCGTGGTGGAAGCCATCAACCGCTCCATGGGCGGCGGCGTTGCCGCGGCGCTGGACGGGCGCGTGGTGCAGGTGCGTGCGCCGGCCTCGGCGGCCGCGCGCGTGGGCTTCCTGGCCCGCATCGAGAACATCGACGTGACCCCGGCCAAGGCCGCGGCCAAGGTGATCCTGAACGCCCGCACCGGTTCCATCGTGATGAACCAGGCCGTGACCGTGGAAGACTGCGCGGTGGCGCACGGCAACCTGTCGGTGGTGATCAACACGCAACCGGTGATCAGCCAGCCCGCGCCATTTAGCGAAGGGCGGACGGTGGTGGCGCCGGTGTCGCAGATCGACATGAGGCAGCAGGGCGGCTCGCTGCAGATCGTCAAGGCGGGCGCCTCGCTGGCCGCCGTGGTCAAGGGGCTGAACGCGCTGGGCGCAACCCCGGCCGACCTGCAGACCATCCTGGAAGCCATGCGCGCGGCCGGGGCGCTGCGCGCCGAGCTGGAAGTGATCTGACCATGAACACGGCACGACCCCCGCAGGCGGCGGAGCTGACGCAGCGCTTTGCGCTGGACACGCAGGGCTTCGAGGCGCTCAAGCACAGCGCGCGCGGCGGCGCCGACGCCAATACGCTGCAAGCCGTCGCCAGGCAGTTCGAGGCGGTGTTCACGCAGATGGTGCTCAAGAGCATGCGCGATGCCACCCCGCAGGACGGCCTCTTCGACAACGAGCAGAGCAAGCTCTATATGTCGATGATGGACCAGCAGCTTGCGCAGCAGATGTCGTCGCGCGGGATCGGCCTGGCCGATGTGATGGTGCGGCAGCTGGCGCGCGCCACGGGCACGCCGATGCCGGCCGGCATGAGCGCCATGAGCCCGGCCGAGTCAGGCAAGGCGGCCGATGCCGAGATGGCAAGATTGCTCGACAGCCGCGGCGCCGGGGCGATCCCGGCCGACGCCGGCGAGCAGGCCGACCTGCCGGCGATCGGCACCATCGTGCCGGGGCAGAACTGGAATCCCACTGCCGGCCTGCGCCAGTACCAGCCGCAGTGGTACGCGGACCGTGGCCAGGGCGAGGACAGGCTGGGACGGTTGCCGGACGACGCGCCGTCCCACGTCAGCGCCTTTGTCGCCCGCATGGCCGGGCCCGCGGAAGCCGCCGCGCGCGCCAGCGGCGTGCCGGCGCGGCTGATCGTAGGCCAGGCCGCGCTGGAATCCGGCTGGGGCCAGCGCGAGATCACGCACGCCGACGGCTCCACCACCTTCAACGTCTTCGGCATCAAGGCCGGGGCCAGCTGGAAGGGGCGTGTGGCCGAGATCACCACCACGGAATATGTCGACGGGCAGCCGCAGAAGGTGCGGGCGAAGTTTCGCGCCTATGGCTCGTATGACGAGGCCTGTGCCGACTATGCCCGCCTGCTGACGAACAACCCGCGCTACGCGGGCGTGGTCAGCGCGGCGTCGGCTGAAGAGGCGGCGCATGGCTTGCAGCGCGCGGGCTATGCCACCGATCCGGCGTACGGGCACAAGCTGGTGAAGATCATGAAGAAGGTCGCAGCCTGAGGGCAGGGGGAAGCCAGCGGATCTGGCGAAGATCACTTCCACACCTAAAGTCCCGCCCCCACCCAGCCGATAACTTCCACATCCACCACCGCCGGCCCTCGCCGCGGTAGTCCCATCAATCCGGGGTCAGAGCACAATGTCTCTCTTCAGTATTGGTCTTTCCGGCCTGAACACCGCGCAGAACGCGCTGACGACGACCGGCCACAATTTTGCCAATTCGGCGACCGAAGGCTATTCGCGCCAGAATACCATCGTGGCCTCGGCCGGCGGCCAGTACACCAGCCAGGGTTTCTATGGCTTCGGCTCCAACACCACCACGGTGATCCGCGTCTATGACGAGTTCCTGACCGGCCAGCTGCGCGGCGCCACCTCGGCCAGCGCATCGCTGGCGGCGTACTCGGACCAGATCGCCCAGATCGACAACCTGCTCGCCGACCAGAAGGGCGGCCTGGCGCCGCTGATGCAGAAGTTCTTCGCGGCGGTGCAGGCAGTGGCTGACACCCCGGCCGATCCGGCAGCGCGCCAGGGCATGCTGTCGGCGGGGCAGGCGCTGGTGGGGCAGGTGCGCTCGGCCAGCAACTACTTCAAGCAGCTGCAATCGGGCGTCAATGAGCAGGTCGGCACCGCCGTCACGCAGGTCAACGCGTACACCAGGCAGATTGCCAACCTGAACCAGGAAATCACCCGCCTGAAGGCTGCCTCCGGCGGCCAGCCGCCCAACGATCTGCTGGACCAGCGTGACCAGGCCGTGGCCGAGCTGACCAGGCTGGTCGGCGCCAAGGTGGTGGTGCAGGACAGCGGCACCTACAACGTCTTCGTCGGCAACGGCCAGCCGCTGGTGATGGGCAATGACGCGTACGAGCTGAAGGCGGTAGCCTCGGCGGCCGATCCCAACCGCACCGTGGTGGCCTACACCCTGCCCAACGGCAACGTGTTCGAGAGCGAGCCGGGCGCGATCACCGGCGGTTCGCTGGGCGGCCTGCTGCAGTTCCGCACCGAATCCCTGGACGCGGCGCAGAACGCCATCGGCCGGCTGTCGCTGGCAATCGGCCAGAGCTTCAATGCGCAGCACAAGCTGGGCATCGACCTGAACGGCGCGATTGGCACCGACATGTTTGAACTGGGTAGCGCCACCTCGATCCCCAACGCCAACAACACCGTGAAGACCACGGTGGCAACGACCAGGATCGACAATGCCTCGGCCCTGACCACCAGCGACTACAAGCTGCAGTTCGACGGTACCAACTACACGCTGACGCGTCTCTCCGACAACCAGCAGGTGGTCACGCCGGTGCCCGCCGGCGGCGCCAGCTACCCGCTGCAGTTCAGCGCCGACGGTTTCACCGTCGAGATCAATGCGGCGATGGGCACCAACGATTCGTTCACGATCCAGCCCACGCGCAATGCCGCCACCGGCTTCGACATGGCGATCAGCGACCCGGCCAGGATCGCCGCGGCATCGCCGGCTCGCGCCGACGCGGCGGCGTCGAACAAGGGCAACGGCACGGTCAGCCTGGGCAAGGTCGCGCCCGGCTATTCGCTGCTGGCTGGCACGATCACCGCCAGGTTCGACGGAACCACCTATGTCTTCAGCGATGCCAACGGACCGCTCGCGACCCAGCCGGCGCCCGTGTCCAACGGCAGCAATACCGACTACACCCTCAACGGCCTGACCTTCAGCTTCGGCGGCACGCCCGCGACGGGCGACACCTTCACGCTGAGCAGCAACGCCGGCGCGGTCAAGGACAACGGCAACATGCTGGCGCTGGCCAAGCTGCAGAACGCCAAGACCATCGGCGGTGTGTCCAGCTTCAGCGAGGGCTATGCCCAGCTGGTCAACGACGTCGGCACGCGCGCCAAGTCGGTCAAGATCGCCTCGGCCTCGCAGGACAGCATCACCACCCAGATCAAGACCGCGCAGCAATCGGTGTCCGGCGTCAACATGGACGAGGAGACCGTGTCGATGCTGCGCTTCCAGCAGCTGTACCAGGCCAACGCCCGGGTGATCCAGACGGCCGGCACGCTGTTCGACACCATCATCGGCATCGGCAGGTAAGCTGCGGCACCCACAAGCGTCAGCAGAGTCAGAAGAGGTAACCAATATGCGCGTTGCAAGCTCCACCCTGTACCAGCAAGGCCTGGCTTCGATGAACTACCAGCAGGGCTCGCTGCTGCATATCCAGCAGCAGCTAGGCACCGGCCGCAGCATCCTGACGCCGTCCGACGACCCCGTCGGCGCCACCCGCGCGCTGGGCGTGAGCCAGGCACAGGCCGTCAACGGCCAGTACGCAACCTCGCGCAAGCAGGCCAATATCGCGCTGGCCGCGGAAGAAAACGCGCTGCAGTCCGTGACCACGGTCACGCAGAACATCCAGACGCTGCTGGTGCAGGCCGGCAACGGCACCATGAGCGATGCCGACCGCGGCTCGCTGGCCACGGCGCTGGAAGGCCTGTACAACCAGCTGGTGGGCCTGGCCAACTCCGACGACGGCAACGGCCAGTACCTGTTTGGCGGCACCCGCTCCGGCAGCGCGCCGTTCACGCAGAGCAAAGGTCCGGGCGCCTACATCGGCGACAACGGCCAGCAACTGCTGCAGGTCGATGTGGCGCGCCAGATGCCCGCCGGCAACACCGGGCGCGAAGTGTTCATGAGCGTGACCGGCGGCGCCGGCTATGTCGTCAAGGGCAATGCCAACAACACCGGCAGCGCCACGTTCGGCACGGTGTCGACCACGAACCCGAGCGATCCCGACTATGGGCTCTCGATGCAGGTCACGTTCGCGGCCAATGCCAGCGGCCAGATGGAATACACCATCACCAACCTGTCGGCAGGCACGACCCCCGCACCGGTCGTGAAGGGCCCCGCCGCCTACACGTCGCCAGCCCATATCGACGTCGGCGGCATCAGCTTCAACGTGACCGGCGATCCCAAGGACGGCGACACCATGACCATGGCTCCCGCCAGCGAGGCCGGCACCGACATGTTCGCCAATCTGCAGACCGTGATCGACACGCTGCGCCAGCCCACCCCCGACAGCAGTGATCGGGCGCATCTTGGCAACGTCATCTCCACCGCCACGCGCCAGTTCTCCAACTCGCTCGACAACGTGCTGACCGTGCGGGCATCGGTGGGTTCGCGCATGAACGAGCTCGATGCGTTGGATGATGTGGGGTCCAACCGTGACCTGACGTACTCGCAGACGCTGTCGGGACTGCAGGATCTGGATTACGCGAAGGCGATCACCGAGTATTACCAGCGGCAGACGGCGCTGCAGGGGGCGCAGCAGTCGTTTATGCAGATTCAGGGGATGAATTTGTTTAAGTATTTGTAAGGTGGGTGGGGCGGCGGCCTCAGGTGTGTTCTTGTCTAGCCGGAAAAAAGTTCCGCAAAACCCCGAAAGAAGTTTTGCATCCGCGGGTAGCAGCTCCATTTAGCGACGTGCACGAAGGCGGACACGCAGGAGCCATCAGGAGATGGCACCGTCCTCGGCCTGCACTTCCGCCTGGCCCCACGTAACCCGGGGGACCTTTCTATTTTTCCGAAGCGCAAGATCGCCGGCTCTTGCCAAGCGCCTTGCCCGCTCCGGTGCCAGCGTGAACGGCTTACGCGAGCACGTGAAACGGGCGCTGGAAGGCTACGGACCCGGCGTCTTGCCCGAGCGGGGCTTCCGCAGAAGGCGGAAGGTCCAGCAGCGCGCGCACGTCCCGTTCTACCGTCGCGAGCGAAGCGGACCTGGACAGGGAGCGGGCAAAGCGGCTGTCGAGGCCTGGTGGCAGACGCAGCCACATATTGTCCGAGACCAGCAGCAGGCGCCTTGGCTTCAGCGCCAGGCTGGCCAGGCGCAGCAGGTGCCAGCCGTCGGCAAGATCCGGCGGCATGCCGAACACAAGCAATGCCGGAGCCGGCAGGCGCGCATTGCGTGCCGCCAGGGCGTCCGTTTCCACGAGTTCGACCCGGCCAATGCCCGGCATTTCTCCGAGCAGGCGCATGACTCCGTGCCGGTACACCGGCATGTCGTCGATCACCACGGCATGTGCCTCGCGGTTGCGCCCCAGGACTTGTTCCCAGGCGGCCGCTCCACGGTTCGTCCAGCTCATCCTTGTTTCCTCCGGTTTGCCGGCGTTGGCTTCGTGGCCAGCGCCCTGCACCAGTACCAGCAAGGGCAATGCCAACTCTGGCAAGGCCGCCTCGTGCCATCGCGCACAGGCGCGGGAGCCAGGCCCGCTGCGGGTTTCCGGGAGGTTGACGCGGACCTGCCGGCCTTTGCGGACGACTGGCAGCCGCGGCGGGGTGTTACGTGTAACGTAACGTGTTACGCGACCAGCCTCGGCCGGACGCCGGAGGCTGTCGAAACCAGCGTCCCGCGCAGAGCAGGACGCCAACGACCGAAAGCTGGTGCTCAATTGCGATCGGTCTCAATTCGCCTTAACCTGTCACAGAGCCCCACCCTGGAACCGCGCGATGCAAGCACATCCCTTACGCCTCTCTCCCGGCGACGATCTGCGTGCCGCACTCGAAGACGTGCTGAGTCGGCTCAAGTTGCATGCGGCTTTCGTCATCCAGGGAATCGGGAGCCTCAGCGTTGCCCAATTGCGATTTGCCGGGGCGGAAGACGCTACCGAACTGCGTGGCAATCTGGAGATCCTGACGCTCGCCGGATCCCTGTCACCGGATGGAGCGCACCTGCACATGTCGGTTGCGGACTCGCGAGGTCGGGTGCTCGGTGGTCATGTGGCGCGCGGTTGCACGGTCCGTACGACTGCCGAGATATTGCTGGCGCTGCTTCCCGAACATCGTTTCGCCCGTGAGTACGACCAGAGTTCAGGGGTTCATGGAACTGGTGGTACGGAACGAGCCGCCGCTGGATTAGATTCGAAGCAACCCGGGCAGCGTGGATGAATGAGGTCGTTCGGCCCGTTTCAGCCACTCGGTGCGAGTGTTCGGGCGACCGCCTTACGCATGAAGCCTATGCCTTGGCACACTTGATGACGGTATCGAGCGTGCGAGTGGTGATGCCCTTCCCGAACGAGCGTTCGAGCAGGCGCATGAACACCGGGCCTTTCTTCGGATCGGGCACGTAGGCGCTGAAGACCTCCGTGGCATTGGCCTTGACGATGCTTGCGCCGTCGCGCTCGATGGGCAGCTCCACGTCTGGTGGCACCGGGTTGCGGAGAAAGGTGACAACCCGCTTGGCCGAAGGTGCAAGGCTGAGCTCGGCGAAAGGGTCCGAGTCGATGAGGTCCTGGAGATAGCGGGACGGCCGGACGAAGGTGTCGAAGCTGTGGCCCAGTTCAGACTGCATCGCCTTCTCGGCGCGTTGCTCCAGGCTGGCCAGTGACGACGATCGCGCGTTGAACACGATGTTGCCGCTGGAGAGCAGGGTTTTCACTTCGGAGAAGCCCGCCGCCTCGAAGCAGCGCTTGAGTTCGGGCATCCGGGCGTTCATCGGGCTGACGCCGCGAAGAAAGGCAACGTATCGGGACATGGCTATCTCGTGATTGCTGGCAAACCGCCACACAGCTCGCTCGCGGTCAACGGTAAACAGGCTGGTCAATGATAGACGAGTGCCGGCCAGCGGTTCAGCCCACCCACGTGTCAGCGCATGGCCGCTATGAAAAGGGGAGAATTAACAATCTCACAGGAGATGGCGAAACGACCTGCTAGCGCGCAGTTACGGACTCTCGAGCCGGGTACTTCATGGTTCAGTGCGCGAAGTACCCGCACGAGCGGCAGTCCGATGGCGCGAGTTGCGCCTGCAACGAAAATCTTCATGGCTTTTCTCCATTGAGCTGCGCAGGCTGGCAGCGCAGCGCAAAGTCGACGACACAGCGGAGCGGAGTGACGCCCCGTTCTGATTCGGTGAACGCCATTTTTTCTGGTCCTGGGACTTAAAAAAGCACCAAAAAGCTGAAGAATTCGTGTACCACCCCTCCCATGTGCTGTCAGTGCCTTTGCGCTAGGAGAACTTGCTGATCAGGTGTTGCAAGCGATCACAGGCAGCCGGCAGCTGCTGTTCAATCGCTGTCGCAACACCAAGGAGCAGTCCCGATCGCTGCGTAGACGCCGAGCAATACCACCCCGACAACGGGGCGGGCGCAAGGCCGTAGGCATAGGCTTCCCGAGCGATCGTCTTGTCGTCGGCGCCATCGGGAAGCCTCATCACCACGGCAAGTCCGGCCGGATAGGCCTGGAATCCCCTGGACCTCAGCGCAGCCAGCAGTGCATGGCTTCGGCCTGCATAGATGCGCTTCATCCGACGCAAGTGTCGGATATAGTGCCCATCCCGCATGAATTCAGCAGTTGCCATTTGCACTGCCGGTCCGGGCGCTGAAGCAAGGCAGGCCACGGCTTCATCGAATCGGGCTACCAGGGAGGCCGGCACCACGACAAATCCAAGCCGCAGCGTCGGACTGATGGTCTTGCTGAAGGACCCGATATGAATCACCCGCCCCGCACGATCGAGTGACGCCAATGCGGGAGCCGCGCGGCGTGCCAGCTGGAGTTCGCCCAGGTAATCGTCTTCGATGATCCAGGCATCCGCGCGTGTCGCCCAGTCGAGGATCTGCACCCGACGAGCGAGCGACAAGGTAGGACCCAGAGGCGCTTGTTGGCCCGCGGTGACCAAAGCCACCGCGGCATCTGGTGCGTGCGTTTCACCGTAGCTGACATCAATGCCTTCTTCGTTTACCGGGATGGGAACCGTTGCGAGCCGGGAAATTTCCAATGCCCTGCGGCTGGGAAAAAATCCCGGGTTCTCGACCCATGCCTTCCGGCCTTCGGCCTGAATCACTCGCAGCGCCACACCGAGCGCCCCTGAGCATCCCGCCGTAATGAAAATCTGTGAGGGCTGGCATTCAATGCCGCGTGCCAGGGCCAGATGCGCTGCGATCTCTCGTCGGAGTTCATGTTCGCCTCTTGGGTCCGGATACGCTGCAGGCGCTTCGACTTCGTCGCGTGCCGCACGGGCTCGCAGCCGCGAAAACAATGTAGCCGGGAAGCAGTCCGATGCCGGCACGCCCATTTGAAAGACCGCAGGTCCGGGCAGGAAATGCTGGTACAGCTCGGATCGCAGATCAGACTCGATGGAACGCGCACGCTCCGTGATCGGGCTCGCGACGGCAGCATGCTCAGAGACTCTGGTCCCCCAAGCGCGCGATGAAACGACCAGTTGTGCGTCGGCCAGCCGCTCATATGCAGTCTTGACGGTGCCTCGGGCAACCCCGAGTTGTGCGGCAAGATCTACCCAGGACGGCAGTCTGGCACCGGGAACGAGTACCCCGTTCTCAATGGCGCCGGTAATGCCGAGCCGAATCTGCTCCGCCAGTGAAGTTTTCGACGCGCGGTCAAGCTTCAGATCCAGGAGTCCCATAGCCTCTGGTACATCAGGAAATTGAATTTTTGGTTCTTTTTTATGAACCTCCGGGAGAGCATGATTCTAGCCTCACAGGAGATAAACATGAAACTTCAGCGCATTCTTCGCGCTCTCGTCGCGGCTACGAGCATCGCCTTCACCGGGGCTGCCGCTGCACACACCGTTGGCGATACGGTCAAGCCGAATTTCTCCCGGGCGATTCCCAACATCCCGGGCAAGTCGCTCATCGCCGTGGAGGTCCTTTATCCGCCCGGAGGCGCTTCGCATCCTCATACCCATGCCAAGTCGTCATTCATCTATGCATACGTCGTCTCGGGCAGCGTCGCCAGCAAGGTGAACGACGAGCCGGAACGCGTATACAAGGCTGGTGAGAGCTTCTTCGAGGAGCCAGGCGCACGCCATCCGGTGAGCCGCAATGCGAGCAAGACCAAGCCGGCAAAACTGCTCGCCGTGTTTGTCGTCGATTCAGACGACAAGGAACTGACGATCAACGACAAGTAGGAGTTTGAAATGAGACTGGATTACACCAAGGCATCGCCAGGCGGTGTGAAGGCATTTGGCGGCGTGTACGGCTATGTCATGCAGTCGGGCCTCGAAGACGTCCTCGTCGAGCTGGTCTATCTGCGCGTGAGCCAGATCAACGCGTGCGCTTATTGCCTGGACATGCATACCCGTGACCTGATCAAGAAGGGCGCTACGCCCGAGAAGCTTGCGCTCGTGCAAGCCTGGCGCGAAGCGGGGCCGTTGTTCACTCACCGCGAAAAGGCCGCACTCGCATGGGCCGAGTCGGTCACCCTGGTGGCGGACACACACGTGCCCGAGGAGGAATTCCAAGTCGCGGCCGCGGCGTTCAACGAGAAAGAGCTCGCTGACCTCACGATGGCTATCAGCCTGATGAACGCCTATAACCGGCTCGCCATCAGCTTCCGGCGCGCCCCCGAGTCCGCACTGGCCGCTAAAGACTGATGCTTGTTGTCCCTCGGGTGCCGGGTGAAGTCTGTTGAGAAGCGCGCCTTTAGGGGCGTTTCCCTTTTGGGGGCACGTAGCCCCCGAGTTGCGCTTCGCAGCTTTCCATTCAGAGGTCCGCTTCCTTTCCGAACGGGGCGCCCGTAGTTCACGCACCGACTGACCGGAACTGGGCCGGTACCGGTCGGCCGGCCTGTCCACATCAGTATCCAGTTGCTGAGGCGAGCCAGGATCGCGGGCACTGGCGTATGCGGAATTTGCTGCGGGGCTGCGCGCCTGCGCCGAAGGAGCGCAGGCGCATCGGCAAGCTCAGCCTGCGGCGTTCTCCTGCGCCTCGTCGTATTGACCCAGGCAGGCCATGGCATTCAGCCGTGAGCGCTGCAGCAGCACCCGTTGCGCTTGCGCGGAGTTGGCGGCGTCGCCGCGCCAGGCGAGCAGGGGCGGCTCCTGCAAGGCGCGCCCGTAGGAGAAGGACAATCGCCAGGGCAGCGGGGCAAGCCGGTTCATGGCGTCCAGATTGACGGTGGCCTCGGTGGGCGTCTGGCCGCCGGACAGGAAGAAGATGCCCGGCACCGCCGCCGGCACCGTGCGCCTGAGCACCTGCACGGTCTGCATGGCGACCTCGGCCGGGGCCGCGTGCCCGGCCTCCTTGCCGGGCAGCACCATGCTCGGCTTCAGCAGCATGTGCTCGAGCACCACCGCATGCCGGTGCAAGGCATGAAAGACTGCATGCAGCACGGCCTCGGTGACCTCGGCGCAACGCGCCATTGAGTGCGCGCCGTCCATCAGCACCTCGGGCTCGACGATGGGTACCACGCCTGCTTCCTGGCAGATCGCGGCATAGCGTGCCAGCGCTTCCGCATTGGCCTGGACGGCAGCCCAGCCCGGCAACTTGTCCGACACGTTGTAGACCGCACGCCACTTGGCAAAGCGCGCGCCCTGCTGGCGATAGCCGGCAAGCCGCTTGGCCAGCCCGTCGAGACCCTCGGTGACCTCGTCCCCGGGTGCCAGGGCGAGTGCGATCTTGCCCTTGTCCACCTTGATGCCGGGCACGATGCCCTGGCGCGCCGCCAGTTCCGGCAGCGGCGTGCCATCGTCGGCGCGCTGGCCCAGGGTTTCCTCGTACAGGATCACGCCGCTGATGAACTGGCCAAGGCCTGGGCTCGACAAGAGCAGGTTGCGCCACGCGCGGCGGTTTTCCTCGCTCGACTCCACGCCGATGCGTTCGAACCGCTTGGCGATAGTCGGCCCGCTCTCGTCGGCCGCCAGCAACCCTTTGCCCGCTTGTGCCAGGGCGTCCACGGTGGCTTGCAGTTCGCTTTTTCTGTCCATGATCAGGCTCCGTGCAGGTGACATAGGAACAAGCATTGGCGCGAAAACGCCGTCGCGCAAGCCAGGTGGGGCACGTAGCGCCTGCCTAAGGTGGCCGCCCGAACGCTTCGCGCAGCTTGCCCTTGGCCTTTTCCAGCGTGGCGCGACGCGCCCTGGGCAGATGGCGGCCGGCACGATTGATGTAGAAATTGAGCATCGACATCGCCGACTGGAACGCCGTGCCCTTGCGGCGCCGGCTGCTCACGGCGGAACGCTTGAGCGAGGCGGCAATTTCCTCGGGGTTGTCCGAGGCGAAGATGTGCGGTTCGAGGTCCAGCGCGTTGCTGTGCTCTGTTATCTGCTGCGACCAGCGCCGCCCCTTGCTGGCGCCAGCTTTGGCGCGGCCCTTTGCCGGCCGGCGGGTGGATTTCGCGGCAGCCATTTCCGGTCCTCCCATAGCTTTATCGGGATCCGTCTAGCCTAGGCAACTTCTCGCCGTCCCGGGGGGGGTCAGGGGGGACCGGCGCGTGGTGGCAAGACGGCCCGGGCGGTGTGGGATAATTGCCCCTTTGCCCAGGGCGCAGCTCAAGAGGTTGTTCGCACGGGCGCGCAAGGGTCCTTATTCCTGTGGCCCGCTTCCTTTCTGCGATATTTCTTCAGCAATAAAAATGCCCACATACCGTTCCAAAACCTCCACCGCCGGCCGCAACATGGCGGGGGCGCGCTCGCTGTGGCGCGCCACCGGCATGAAAGACGAAGATTTTTCCAAGCCCATCGTCGCGGTGGTCAATTCCTTCACCCAGTTCGTGCCCGGGCACGTGCACCTGAAGGACCTGGGCCAGCTGGTCGCGCGCGAGATCGAGGCCGCGGGCGGCGTGGCCAAGGAGTTCAACACCATTGCGGTCGATGACGGCATCGCCATGGGCCACGACGGCATGCTGTATTCGCTGCCCAGCCGCGACATCATCGCGGACTCGGTGGAGTACATGGTCAACGCGCACTGCGCCGACGCCATGGTGTGCATCTCCAACTGCGACAAGATCACCCCGGGCATGCTGATGGCCGCAATGCGGCTCAACATCCCGGTGATCTTCGTCTCCGGCGGCCCGATGGAAGCCGGCAAGACGCGCCTGGCCAACCCCGTCACCAAGGCCATGGAGTTCAAGAAGCTCGACCTCGTGGACGCCATGGTGATCGCCGCCGACAGCACCTACTCCGACGCCGACGTGGCCGAGGTGGAGCGCTCCGCCTGCCCCACCTGCGGTTCGTGCTCGGGCATGTTCACCGCCAACTCCATGAACTGCCTGACCGAGGCGCTGGGCCTGTCGCTGCCCGGCAACGGCACCGTGGTGGCCACCCACGCCGACCGCGAGCAGCTGTTCAAGCGCGCGGGCAGCCGCATCGTGGAACTGGCGCGCCAGTACTACGAGCAGGAAGACGAGCGCATCCTGCCGCGCTCGGTAGGCTTCAAGGCGTTCGAGAACGCCATGACGCTGGACATTGCCATGGGCGGTTCCACCAACACCATCCTGCACCTGCTGGCGATCGCGCGCGAGGCCGACATCGACTTCAGCATGACCGATATCGACCGCCTCTCGCGCGTGGTGCCGCAGCTGTGCAAGGTGGCGCCCAACACCAACAAGTACCACATCGAAGACGTGCACCGCGCAGGGGGCATCATGGCCATCCTGGGCGAGCTGGAGCGCGCCGGCAAGCTGCACACTGACGTGCCCACGGTGCATGCCCCCACGCTCAGGGACGCGCTGGAGCGGTGGGACATCAGCCGGACCCGGGACGAAGCCGTCAGGAACTTCTACCTGGCCGGCCCGGCGGGTGTTCCCACCCAGGTGGCGTTCAGCCAGAACACGCGCTGGCCCAGCCTGGACCTGGACCGCGCCGAGGGCTGCATCCGCTCCTACGAGCACGCCTTCTCCAAGGAAGGCGGCCTGGCGGTGCTGACGGGCAATATCGCGCTCGACGGCTGCGTGGTGAAGACCGCCGGCGTCGACGAGAGCATCCTCGTGTTCGAAGGCACGGCCCACGTCACCGAGTCGCAGGACGAGGCGGTGGAGAACATCCTCAACGACAAGGTCAAGGCCGGTGACGTGGTGATCGTGCGCTACGAAGGCCCCAAGGGCGGCCCCGGCATGCAGGAGATGCTCTACCCGACCAGCTACATCAAGTCCAAGGGCCTGGGCAAGGCCTGCGCGCTGCTGACCGACGGCCGCTTCTCCGGCGGCACCTCGGGTTTGTCCATCGGCCACTGCTCGCCCGAAGCTGCGGCCGGCGGCGCCATCGGCCTGGTGCGCGACGGCGACAAGATCCGCATCGACATTCCCAACCGCACCATCAACGTGCTGCTGTCCGACGAGGAACTGGCGAGCCGCCGCGAAGAGCAGAACGCCAGGGGGTGGAAGCCGGCCAAGGCGCGTGCGCGCAAGGTGTCTGCTGCGCTGAAGGCTTATGCCAAGCTGGTGATGTCGGCGGATAAGGGGGCTGTGCGGGACTTGTCGTTGCTGGATGACTGATCCCGGGGCGAAGCTTTGCTTCGTTTGCCGATAAGGCCGCTCTTTGGAGCGGCTTTTTTTTGGTTCTTATAAGAACGCGCCCCGTGGCTGGCCTTCGATCGATCCAGGAAATTCGTTTGCTGGCTATTGGGGTGAAGTGCTGACGGTCGCGGCCGAGGCGGCGGGTATTGCCGCACTGGTGATCGACGGCGGCGTACGCGATATCGCGGCACTTACCGCGCGGTGACGGCGAAAGCCCACATGTTTAAGCGATTCATGCCGCCAAGTAAAAGGAGGCTGGACGCTCCAGGCCCGAGATGCAGTCCTATGGTAAGGTTGCTGGCATGAGTTTACGGACTTCAACCAGTGACGCATGGGCCGCAGCTATGTGGTGCTGGGAGAGTGATGCAGCGTGAGTGATGCGAAGCAGGATGCGCGGCGCGCGCCGCCGACTGAGAGAGTTTCAACCAGCAGGGCTTTGCGCCTGAGCGTGCCGCCAGAGGCCAGGCCTGCGCCGGTCAACGGGAAAGACTGGCTGCGACAGAGGAAAGAGCAATTGCAGGCTGCCCGTGCCGCTGCCAGGCAAAGGCGCGATCTGCTAAGAGCCGAAATCATGTCGGCCGTGCAAGATGTTGCCCGAGAGGAACGCACTGCTGCGCGGCTGGAGGCTGAACGCCTGAAGGCGGAAGCCAGGACCGCGCGGGCCTACGCGCGGGAGGACGCACGCGCCGCCGCCAAGTTCGAGCGCGGCCAACCAACCCGCTCGGCGTCCAAACGAAAGACGCTTGCTAACGAGAAACGCAAGCTGGTTTCTTACGCTGATCTGTTGCGGATGCGTGGGTGATCCGGTCATTCCATGGGTCTTGAAACGGACGGTTAATCCGATCCGCCTGCGGGAGCTGACTATCTGCCCTTGGTCAAGGGCCACTTCCCGCCGCGGCCAGACTGCCTGATAAGACGCGCTGCGCAACATCGCGCGATTCGTGGGGAACCGGAATTCGTCAGACTGCGTTTTCCGAAAAATCAATGGCGCCCAGCGGTGCGTACTTCGCACGATTGCCTGTGCTCTTAAATCTGGTGCCTGCCTATGAGAAAGGCCCGATGCGAGCATTTGCTGGCATCGGGCAAGAAGGCCGGTGGGCACGATTCCACCGGACGGTAGGCGGCAGAGAGGTCAGAAAGTGTGGTTGATACCAACGTTGAAAGCAGAGTTGCCGGCGAGCGGGTTGCCGACATCATTGGCATTCCATACGCGGTAGAAGCCGGACTTGGCCGTGTTCGCCGCGCGATTCCAGATGTGGGCGTAAGACGTATAGAGCCTGGTCCGCTTGGAGAGGTTATGTACGTAGCCGATCGCAAACTGATGGGCATCGTTGTCGGCGTCGGTCCGATCGTTCTTGTAGATGTACGAGGTCACGACCCGCCCGGCGCCGACCGGAATCGAAGCCCCGACCAGCACGTCTTCCGATTTGAAGTTGGGCGTGCCCGGTATGATGGCGCCTCGGTTGATCACGTAGTTGAGGTAACCCGTCGCGAGCCCGAAGTCGTACTTGGCGCCGAAGAACACTTCCCGTGCATTCTTGCCAGGGCCGTTGGCGTCATGGGCGTCCGCGTAGGCGACGCGTCCCATGAAGCTCCCCCCCGAATAGCCAAGTGACGCGCCAAACTGGCTGTTGGTGGCCGCACTGCCGGGCACTTCGCCAAAGCTGTAGGACAGTTCGCCATCGAGGCCGCCGAGTGTGCCCGGCAGGTTGTATTTAAGGGCATTGTCGACACGGTTGCTGCCGCCTCGACCGCCGGCTGAAATCAGGTTTGCAGACGTGCCGGCCAGGCCAGTCACAAACGGATCGAACTCCACTTGTGCCAGCGCCAGCGTTGTATATTGCCGCCCCATCGTGATACGGCCCGGCGATGCGTCGAGTCCGACGTAGGCCTGCCTGCCGAACAGTAAGCCACCTTGACCTGATGCGCCAGTATCCATCAGGATGCCGGCTTCCAGCGTAAAGAACGCTGCCGTGCCCCCGCCTAGTTCTTCGCGTCCGCGCATGCCAACGCGCGAGCCTGACATCATGCCGCTCGTGACCTTTGTTACCGAACCGGCTGCCGCGCCGTTTTCGTGTACCAGCCCGACGTCCGCTACGCCATACAGATTCACGCTGGACGACTGCGCCGCGGCATATATCGAGTGCCCACCTGCGCCGAATGCCACTGCCGCGCCGAGCACGCATCTTGCCAACATCGCCCGCTTCATTCCCATATCGGTTCTCATTCTAAATTTTTTAAAATATGCAAATATGTATGAAATATCTAAATTTTTGCGTGGCGCGCACGAGGGCGCCAGTCAGCCTGGTGGACTGTGAGCCTGCTCCTGGTTGGGGTCCTGCCGGGTGCGGCGGCGCGGATCTACAGCATTGCAGCGAAGTGCCGCGTGGTCTCTAGTAGCGAATAGGAGGCCTTGAAGCCGATTTCGCGGTGAGCGGCACTGACGTCGGACGACGCCGGTCGCACATGCGGAAATCCGGCAAAGCCGCCCTCGGGCAGCCTGAGATCGGTGGTCTGCAGCGCCGGATAACATTGGCGCACGACATCGATGAACGCTTCAACCGAGAACCATTCGCCGGTAGCGATGTTGTACACGCGTTGACGCGGTGCCGGTGCGGTCAGTGCAGCGATGTTGGCGATAGCGCAGTCCCGGGCATCGATGAATTCCTCACGGCCGTTCCACAACAGGATCGGATCGTCTAGCCTTGCAGGCACTCCGGTGCGTCCGGCTTCGAGCAGTGTGGCCAGTAGCCGGCCCGGCACACTGGTGACCGCGTCCCGTCCGGCGCCGAGCACAGCGCCGTAGCGCAGCACGACCGCATCGACGTCATAGAGCGAGGCGTAGGCGAGCGCGAGATGCTCGCCAGCCAGCTTGGTGGCCGCATAGATGCTGCCAGGCCGTTCGCTGAGGACCCGCAACGGGAAATCCTCGGCGATCGGTGTGGCAGGCAGGGACGGGAAGGCTGAGTACATGACGGTGGTCGAGCTGGCAATCACGACACGCGAGAGCTTACGCTGGCGTGCCAGCTCAAGAACGTTTGCCGTTCCCATCGTATTGACCCGGATGCCGGCGAGTGGATCCTTGCGAATGGCAGTGGAAAGCAAGGCCGCCGTATGGACGATAGCGGTGACCCCATGCTCGTCCACCAGGCGGGACAATGCGTCGTAGTCGGTCACATCGCACAATGCCAGCGGCAGCGCGCCCAGTTCAGCGGAATCGGGCCGCCTGACGTCGGCGAGCAGCACAGGTTCTCCCCGGGCCAGCAACTGCGCGGCGGTCAGACGGCCGATCAGGCCGGCACCGGTGACTAATATCGTCATGGCTGCTCCTCAGTCGGCCTGAATGCCGAATTCCTTGACGATCCGGCCATAGCGCTCGTAGTCGGCAGCGATCAGCTTGCCAAGGGCGGCTGGGTCGCTGCCCTGCGGAGTCACGGCAACCGTTGCCATCCGGGCGACGACGTCCGGCATTTTCAGGATGTCGTTGAAGTGCTTGTTCAGCGTCAGAACCAGTTCCGGGGACATGCCCTTCGGGCCCACCACGGCCTGCCAGGCACCAACCTCGACATCCTTGTAGCCAAGCTCGGCCAGGGACGGCACGTTCGGCGCGAAAGGCGAGCGCTTCTTGTCCGCGACGGCCAGCGGAATCAGCTTGCCCGACGGGAAGTACTGGGACACCGGCCCAAGCGTGGAGTACATCATCGGCACCTGCCCGCCCAGCAAGTCGACCACCGCGGGGGCGCTGCCGCGGTAGGGGATCTGCGTGAGCTTGATGCCGGCCGATTTGTTGAACAGTTCCGCCAGTATGTGCATTGGCGATCCGTTGCCCGGACTGCCATAGGTTTTCAGCGTACCGGCTTTAGCATGCGTGACGAAGTCTTCAATCCGGGTGACACCGGCGGCCTTGTTGACCACAACGAACAGCGACTGCGTGCCGAGTAGCGTGATCGGCGTCAGATCCTTGCGCGGGTCGTAGGAGGCACCCGTGCCGGGCCGCAGCACGTGCGGAGAGATCGAGATTGTGTTCGGGGCGAACAGCAGCGTATAGCCATCCGGCGCAGCCTTTGCCACGTACGCCGTGCCAATGGTGCCGCCGGCGCCGGTGCGGTTCTCCACCACGACAGGTTGCCCAAGCCGAGCAGTCAGCTTCTCGGCAAAGAGGCGTGCCAGCACATCTGTATCGCCGCCGGCTGGATAGGCCACGAGAAGCGTGACCGGCTTGGTTGGATAGCTGCCCTGCGCAGTGGCCCCGCCCGTCGCAAGTAGGGTGGCAATAGCTGTCAGGGCAACCAATGCCCGGCGTCTCGCGGATTTCTTCATGTGATCCAACTCCTCTAGGTGCATTGCGGCCCGCCGGGCCTCACAGCAGATCCGGCGCTCACCGCGCATTGTTCATATATGAAACGGCGTCTCATTGAACACTCATGAAAAATTATAAATTTATATATATTGAATAAAAGGTGGAGTTTACCCTGCGTGGGCGAGGAGCGCGGAAATGGCCTGTATCGGCTGCAGACGGGCGAAATTCGGGCCTGAATCGGTAATCCGACGGGTCCGGCAGCACCTGCTCTGGTCCCCGGATAGTGCAAAATTTCGTTGTTGGAGGTAAATTTATGAAATTGCCAGTGTCCTATAGATGCCGGCCAGCCCTTGCCGCTCATCCATCCAACAACAAATCATGCGGACTTCCGATTTGCCGCGCAGGCTGCAGCACGCAGAGCCGGCGCCGACCCAGACCATTTCCGAGAAGGCGTATCAACTGCTGCGCGCAGACATCATCGCGGGCAGCCTGGCCCCTGGGGAAAAGCTTCGCCTGCAGGCATTGCAGGAACGCTACGAACTCGGCGTGAGCCCGATCCGCGAGGCCCTGATGCTTCTCTGCGGCGAAGGACTGGTCAGCAATGAGGGCCAAAGGGGCTTCAGCGTGACCAAGCTCTCCAGGAGTGATCTGCTCGATCTGATGCATGCGCGCACCTCGATCGAACTGCTCCTGCTGGCCGATGCCATTGAGCATGGCGACGATGACTGGGGCGCGAACATCATGGCCGCCTATTACAAGCTGACCAGGGCGCGGCTCCCGACCGATGCATCGGACACGGTGGCAGTGGAACTGTGGGAAACGGCTCACCGGCGCTTTCACCTCGCGCTGGTTGCAGCGGCTACGTCGAAGTGGCTACTGCGCATCGACGAACAACTGGTCGACCATTCTGAGCGGTATCGTCGAATTCGCCTGGCCTACCCGCGCTCGAGCAAGGAACTGGCCGACGATGTGTTGAAGGAACACCTGGATCTCATGGAGGCGGTGCTCGCGCGCGACACGGAGAAAGCCTCCGCGCTGCTGCGGCACCACCTGATGCGCACCGCCGAAGTCCTCAGCAAGCGCTTTGCCGACTAGCCCCAATTTCAGGGCTTGTCGGGCAGCGCGACATAGGCCACGATTTCGATGCGCATGCCTGGCACTACCAAGGCCTTGGCGATCACCGTCGAGCGGTTTGGATAAGGCGGGGCGAAGAACTCTCCATAGAGCGCATCGACTACCGGCACGTCATCGGCTTCCAACAGGGTGATCAGCACCTGCACCACATCGTTCAGGTTCGCGCCCGCTGCTTCGGTCGCTAACTTCAGGTTCTCAAACGTCAGGCGGGCCTGCCGGGCGATATCGCCGGTATCCACCGACCCGTCAGGACGGACTGGACCGTGCGCAGTGAACAGCAGACCTGCGGCCTGGGTCGCCCAGGAAAATGGCTGTGCCGGAGTGGGCAAGCCAGTCTCAATGACTTGCTTCACTGTGAGGTCTCCTTGACGAGTTGCGCGAGCCGCGCATACCAAGGGTGGGAAGGGTCCGAAAGCGCAGTATGCGTGCGGAAATGATCCTCGCCCGCGTGCATGTAGCAATCAACGGGAGCCGGCTGCATCCTCAGCATGGCGTACAGGGTGAGATTGGAGCGGATCACGCGCTCGCTGTCATGTTCGCCGTAGCTGAGCACCATCGGAACGGTATTGCCGGCAGACCACGTCAGCGGACTCATTGCCGCATCCAGTTCCTGCGAGTCGAGCAATGCGGTGTACACCCGCTCCTCAAGACTCCCGGGCGCCGGGTTCGGGTGGTGCAGGTTCATGATGCCACTGATGGGCAGGCAACCGCGAATGGCCTGCTGGTCAATACCCACCGCGCGCAGTTGTGGTTTTCGCATCGCCGCCATGGCCGCAATACCGCCGCCTGCCGAATGGCCGGAAAGATAGAGGTGAGAGGGTGAGCCGCCCCAGGTGGCAATGCTTTTCTGCACGCTGCCCAGGAGCAACGCCGCGTCGTCAAACGCTGCGGGCAACCTGTGGGCCGGTGCCAGCCGATACGTGGGCGCCACCAGCACCATGCCAAGGCTTATCACCATAGGCGCAAGGAACGAGGCGTATTCCTTGTAGCCATTCGTCCAGCCCCCACCATGCCAGAAGATCAGGACAGGCGCGTCGCGCAACCCTCGTGCCGTAAACACGTCGAACCGCTGCCGCTGGTCGGTACCGTAGGTGAGGTTGCGCACAGCGACGACGCTTTCCGGCAGGTGTTCGGCCCAGTCAAGAACGGTACGTTCATACGCCACTGCGGCCGCGGACGACAGCGGTGGCTGAGATGGCTCTGGTTCAGTTGCGAACTGGTCTGACATTTTCACTTTGCTTCCATATCAAGTACGAGCCACCGGCTTGCGCCGCTCCTGGCAGTTTGCAAAATATACATCTCAATTATTCATGTTTGCAAGAGAACAATTTATAAATTAAAGGCGCAATGTCCGTGCCGGATAGGCAACGGACGCCTCCGGCGACACGACGCATATCACCTGCGGGGTTGGATGGTCGCTACCGCGAGACCCGCTCCGGCGAACGCGCACACGGCGGACACCAGCGCAACCGCGCGCAGCGCTTCAGTGATAGCTTCGGCTTCCGCCAGCGCCACGGGTGGCTGGGTCGGCAAATGGGCGTCGCCCGCTGCCGCCCCGGCTTGCGCGCCCGGCTCCAGCAACTGCCCGGTCCGGCGTGCGTCCCTGGGAACGCCCAGTTCATCGAGCCGCGCCGACAGCGCCGCCTGGTGCGACCACACGAACACGATGCCGAGCACCGCAACTGCCAGCAGACTCGCCATACGTGCAACCGCATTGTTGATGCCGGATGCAACGCCTGCGTGGTCAGCCGGCACCGAGCCCATCACAATCGTCGTGAGTGGCGCGACGGTGATCGTCATGCCAAGCCCAAGCACGGTGAGCGCAGGGAAAAATCCGGCCCAATAGCTGCCGCCCACGAACGGCAACGCCAGCATCACGAATCCGATTCCCGCGATACCCGGGCCAGCGCTCAACAGGATCCGCGAGCCGAAGCGGCTCGTCAGGCCGCCGGTGAAGCGCGACAACAAGCCGATGATGACCGGCACCGGCAGCAGCGCCGCGCCCGCTTCAGTTGCGGTGTAGGCATGTGCGCGGATCAGCGTGAACGGCAGGAAGAACAGTGCGCCGCTCAGGCCGAAGTAGAGCAGCAGTGTGACGAGGTTGGCGCCGGTGAAATCGCGTGAGCGGAACACGTCGAGCGGCATCATGGGGTGACGGCTGTTCGCTTCGATCATCACGAATGCGACCAGCACGAGCGCGCCGGCGCCGATCGCGCACAGTACAAGCGGATCTGCGAAACCGCGCGCAGACGCCTCGGTCAGACCATAGGTGAGGGCAGCCAGCCCCGCTGCGACGCTAAGCGCGCCGGGCCAGTCCAACTGTCGAGGCGCATCGAGCTTGTGGCTGTTCGGCACCGACAAAATCGCGAGCGCGATCGTCACCGCTGCAAGCGGGACGTTGAGGAAGAATATCGCGCGCCACGACAACACGTCGACGAGCCAGCCGCCCGCCACCGGCGCCGCCGCCGACGTGATCGCCCCGACGGCCGCCCAGGTGCCGATTGCCCGTCCGCGCGCTTCGCTTTCGTACACGGCGCCGATGATCGCGAGACTGCTGGGTACGAAGAGTGCTGCACCAATGCCCTGCACTGCGCGCGCGGCGATCAGCGAATTCGCGTCCGGCGCGAACCCGCAAGCGGCCGACGCCAGCGTGAAGACCCCGATGCCCGCAATGAATACCGTGCGGCGGCCGAGCTTGTCGCCCATCGATCCGCCCACCAGCACGAGGGACCCGAGAAAGAGCAGGTAGGCGTTAACGATCCACTGCATTGCCGCGACGCTCGCGCCGAGTTCGCTCTGAATGGCGGGTAGCGCGACATTGACGACGGAGCCGTCGATGAACGCCATGCTTGAGCCGAGGATCGTCGCGGCGAGTGCTAGACGCTTGCGCCGGCACGGGCGGTCGACTGCGGTGGGCTGCGTGCGGATGACGAGTTCGTCGCACGGGCTTGCTTGTGCAGCGATGACGTGCGCGATCATTTGGTCGCTATCGGGAAGATCCGGGTTGGCCAAGCTCGCTCCCGTGCCGGTCGATGGTGACTAGCATAGTAGTGGGAGTGCGGGACCGCCGATACGGTTGGGACGGGTGCGTGCGTGCGAGCGGTCGCGGCGCCCATCAGTTGCGCGGTCCGCCTCATCTAGCGCATGGAACCAGGCGTGATCGCTGCCATCGATCTGCACCGGTTCGCTCCAGACTTGCTGTTCGACACCGGCTTCCGGGTGTCCTGGAAGCTGCGCCCACCCAAAAGCATCAGCCGTGCAACCGGCGGGAATGTCTATGATCCGGCATACGAAGACTGGCGAAATCTTGATGTCGTGCCGCTCGCGCAGGGTCTCGCAGGCCAGCATTGGGCCGAAGTCGGCGTAGCTGTCGCGAATCAGGCCGCGCACGCGGGATTCCAGGTCGGGCGGTTGGGCCCGTTACTCCCCTTGGTGGGAGGGAAGTCGATCTTCTAGCATAGATACGCTGGCCAAGCGACCGACAAGGCAGGGAGCGCTTGATATGACGGTTACGAAGCTTCAGGAGGTAATGGATATGTCTGCCACAAGGATTGAGATGTGCGACCAGGATGGCGACGGGGTATTGACCATTCGAGATGACGGCGCCGCATTTTCAGGAGTCGCGCTTGAGCTTTCGAATCTATTCGGTGAAGACGTGGTCGCGGATCTTGATAAGCACCAGTTGCTCAAATGGTGCGAGATGGTCGCGGCCCATCTTCGCAACCAAGGCGTTATGCCAGGCGAGTGCGCTCCGGAGGGCTACGTCAACAAAACTAGTCAAAGCCGGACGAAAGAGCAGCCTGGCGTCGAGGAGCTTTTGCAGTCGGCGGCATCTTGACTCTGGCGAACGCGAGACGCTTTGCTGGCAACAGAGCGTCTTTTCGTTGGCGCATTGCTTAACAATCCCCACCAGCCAGCGATTCCGGTCGACGGCCGTTTCCGATTGCAGATTCAACCGGTCGATGCAACAGCTTGATGGAATCGTTCAGCCGGTACCGGCCGGATGCCCTCCGCGAAACTGCCGCCCGATGTTGCCGCCTTGAACCCCAAGGCCGGCCCACTACTGCGTTGCGATGGCCAGCACGCCTCAGGCGACCGCACCCGGCGGCGCATGGCGTGCCAGGAAGCGGTCCAATTGCCCAGCGAACGCCTTGCTGTCCTGCTGGGCGTACGCTGCCGGCCCGCCGGTATCAACGCCTGAACTGCGGAGTTGTTCCATCACCTCGCGCATGGTCAGGCGCTCCTGGATGTTCTCACGGCTGAACCAGCTTCCTCGCGGGTCGAGCACATAGGCGCCCTTGTCAAGGGCGGCGGCGGCAAGAACGATGTCCGCCGTAATGACGAGGTCCCCGCTGCTGACCAACTCGACGATACGGTCATCGGCGACGTCGAAGCCCGCAGGCACTTGCAGTGACTTGATGAAGCGCGAAGGCGGCGTGCGCATGTACTGGTTGGCAACCAGCGTGACGCACACTTCGACACGTTGTGCGGCCCGATACAACATTTCCTTGACGACAACCGGGCAGGCGTCTGCGTCAACCAGTACTTGCATCGCGATACTTCCAATGGGGGGAGGGAACGCTCATCTTACTGCCTGCGCGTCCCGTTCGTTTGTTATTCGGCCAACCCCTGGTCCGGCGGTAGCCGGCCCGAACGCACCTTCGCCTTTACTTCCCGCGCCGCACCGTCGTGAGGTGTTCGCCAAAGAAATCATCGACGACTTGCGCGGAATCCTGGCCAACGTCTGCACCGAAGTAGAGGCGGACATTGTGGAAATCGATGGAGAGGACGATCACGTCCACCTGTTGGCAGGATGTACCCGCAAGCCTCGCCGGCGCCTCTTCACGAATGCCGGCCACCCCTCATGATCGCGCTGGCCGTGTCGACCACGGCCGCCAGGGCAAGCATGGCGATGATCACCGTGCAAGCCTGGGGCAGATGGAACAGGGACAGCTCGAAATACAACATCTGCCCAAGCCCGCCGGCGCCGACAAAGCCAAGGATTGCCGCCACGCGGATATTCGTTTCCCAGCGGTACAGGATGTAGGCCAGAAACTGGGGCCATACGCAGGGCAGCGTCCCGTACATGAAGACCAGCGCGGCAGGAGTGCCCCCTTCCATCAGCGCGCGGGCGGGTGCGCGCGGCGCATTCTCCAGCGCCTCGGCGAACAGGCGACCGAGCACGCCCGCGGTATGCAGTGCCAGGGCGAGGGTGCCGGCAAACGGTCCAAGGCCGACTGCGAGTACGGTCAGGGCAGCCCATACCAGCTCGGGGATCGAGCGCAACAGGTTCAGTAGCAAGCGCGACAAGGCGCGCAGCGCATCGCCGTAGAGCCCGGAAGCCGGTAGTGCCAGGCCAAAACCCAGCACCGCCGCACACAGCGTGCCCACTGCGGAAACCGCGAGCGTTTCGAGCATGCTGCCAGCGGTTCTGGCCAAAAAAGCGGGTGACAGCTGCGGCGGGAAGAACGTCAGCAGGAAGCGCGCCATCTCGGCTGCAGCGTCCGCGGAAAAAAGCTGGCCCAGATCGAGCGACAGATACGCGAAGCTGCCCGAAACCGCGGCGGCCACCGCGATCAGGGTGAGCAGGCAGCGCATGCAGAATTGAGCGGCCTTGACCTTGTGCGCCATGATTCAGTCGAGCAGCTTGCGCAGGTGCGCGCTGAGCGCGTCCGCCAGCAGGACCAGCAGCAGGAACACTAGCAGGATGGTCGCGGCTTCCCCGCCGTTGAGCAGTTTCATGGCCTGGTCCATCAACTGCCCAAGTCCGCCGGCGCCAACGAAGCCCATGACCACGGAAGCCCGGATGGCACATTCCCAGCGGTAGACGGTGTACGAGACCAGCTCCTGCGAGGCATGGGGAAGCAGCCCATAGAACAGTGCCGCCAGGCGCCCGCTGCCGCTGCCGAGCAGGGCATCCACGGCGCGTTTGTCGCTGGATTCGAGGATTTCCGCATAGACCTTTGCCAGCATGCCGCCATAGGTGATGGCCAGGGCGAGCACGCCCGCCGCCGCCCCCAGGCCGAGGGCGCGCACGAAGACCAGTGCCCACACCAACTCCGGCACCCCGCGCAGCAGCAGCACCAGGGCGCGCACGCCAGCGCGCACCGCCATGCGCGGCTTGCGGCCCCGGCCGGGGCCGATGCGCGACACCGACAGGCTACCCGTCAAGGCCACGGCCAGAGGTGTTGCGATCACAAAGGCGAGCGCAATGCCCGCGGTGGCGATCGCCAGCGTTTCCAGCGTGGCGTTGACCACAAGCCCGAGGAATCCGGGCGAAACCTCGGGGGGAAGGAAGTTGCGCACGAAGGCGCCCATCACCTTGAGGTTTCCGGTGTCGAACAAGGCTGAAGGGCTGAACCGGGACAGCTGCAACAATGGCCACAGCAGAAGCAGCGCGAGCACCAGGCCGCTGGCGCGCCGCAGCGCCTGGGGATCGCGCGGGTGGGCGGTCATCGGCACGCCGGCCTGGGTTGGGTGTCGCCACCGATGGCGGCGCTCGCACCTGCCGCGATGCTCGTCAGGGCCTGGCTGCCCTGTACCGGTGGCGATGCGCTTTCGGAGGCATAGAGTTCGCGCAGCAGCGCGTCGGTGACGCGCTCGGCCGGCAGGTCGAAGGCGATCTCGCCCGCCTTCAGGCCGACGATGCGGGGAAACCAGCGCAGCGCCAGATCCACTGCGTGCAGGCTGGCGACCAGGGGCACCGCGCGTGTATCCGCTTCCCTGCGCAGCTCGCCCAGGGTGAGGTTGGCCAGCACCGGGTCCATTGCCGAGACCGGTTCGTCCGCCAGGATCAATTCCGGGCGCTGGTAAAGCACGCGGGCGACGCCCACGCGCTGCAGCTGGCCGCCCGAGAGCTGGTCGCACCGGTCGAACAGGCGGTCGGCCAGCTCAAGGCGGGCGAGCTGTTCGCCGGCACCATCGATGTCTGCCGGATAGACCAGCGACAGAAAGGATTTCCAGGCGGGCCAGATGCCCAGGCGGCCGGCAAGGATGGCCGTGACCACGCGCTGGCGCGGCGGCATCGGCGGCGCCTGGTGCACCATGCCGATGCGGCAGCGCAACTGCCGCAGGCGTGCGGCGGATACCGCCCAGGGGCTTTGCTCCAGCACCTCCACACGGCCCTCGCTTGGCCGCAGCGACGTTGCCAGCAAGCGCAGCAAGGAGGTCTTGCCGGCTCCGGACGGACCGATGACGGCGATGGGCTCGCCGCGGCTGGCCGCCAACGTGATCTGGCTGAGCGCACGCTGTCCGTTGGCGTAACTGACGCTGGCGGCGTCCAGGCGGAAGCTCATCAGACCGGCATCACTGGATCAGGCCCGCGGCCCGGGCTGCGGCCTCGATGCCGTCGTAGTTTTCGGGCCGGGTGGGAATGTACCTGGCGGTCCGCTGCAATGCCATGATCTCGCGCTGCTCGGGATTGGCCGGGTCCAGCCGCAGGAATGCTTCGGTCAGCTTCTTGCGCAAGGCCGGATCGAGCCCGCCGCGCACGGTCCAGTTATAGTCGTAATAGGGCGGTGTGACAGCAAATACCCTGACCTTGGCGGGATCCACCTTGCGCTGCTCCACCAGCTTGTCCCACACCGAGGCATTGAGCACGCCGGCGTCGGCCCTGCCGGCCTGCACGAAAGCCACCGTCGCATCGTGGGCGCCCGAATAGGCGAGCGTCTTGAAGTCCTTGTCCGGGTCGATGCCCGCCTGCAGCAGGAAGTGCCGTGGCATCAGGTGGCCGGAGGTAGAGGACGGCGCGCCGAAGACGAAGGTGTGGCCTTTGAGGTCGGCCAGTGACTTGATCGCGCTGTCGGCGGTGATGAACTTGCTGGTGAAGGCGGCATCTTCCTGGCGCTGGACGATGGGGATGGTGGCTCCCTTCGTCCGGATCTTGCTCTGCACATAGGTAAAGCCGCCCAGCCACGCCATGTCGATCTTGCCGGTGGCCAGCGCTTCGACCACCGCAGCGTAGTCCGTGACGGGCACGAACTTCACCTTCATGCCGGTTTCCTTCTCCAGGTAGTTGCCGAGCGGCGCGAACTTGCGCTGCAGTTCGGTGGGGGACTCGTCGGGAATGGCCGAGACCTTCAGGACAGCCTGGGCACTGGCGAGGCCGGCAAAGCCCAGCAGGGTCAGCGCGGCAAGGCGCTTAAGCAACGGCAACACGGGCGGCTCCTTGCGTCATTTCTCCGATCACGGCAGCGTCTGCGAAGCCTTCCCGGTTAAAGATCTCCAGGACCTCGTCCACGGCTTCCGGTGCGCACGACACCAGCAAGCCGCCGCTGGTCTGGGGATCGGTCAGCAGTGCCTGCTGGCTTGGCGTGACCGACGTGGACAGGTCCACCTCGCTGCCGTAGCTGACCCAGTTGCGCCCCGATGCGCCGGTCACCAGCCCTTCGGCGGCCATGCGCTCGACCCGCGGCAGCAGTGGAATCCGCGCCATGTCCAGCCGCGCGCCGACGCCCGCGCCACGACACAGCTCCAGCAGGTGGCCGAGCAGGCCGAAGCCGGTCACGTCGGTCAGCGCGTGGACAGCCGGCACTTCGGCCAGCAGTCGGCCGGGCGTGTTGAGTTTGGTGGTGCAGGCAATCAGTTCCTGATAGCCGGCCGCGTCGAGCTTGTCCTTCTTCACCGCGGCGGACAACACGCCCACGCCCAACGGCTTGCCGAGGATCAGCTTGTCGCCCGCCTTGGCGCCGCTGTTCTTCTTGACCCGGTTCGGGTGCACCAGACCAAGGACCACCAGCCCGTAGATCGGCTCAAGGGAATCGATGGTGTGGCCGCCCGCGACCGGGATGCCCGCCTGGGCGCAGATCGATTCGCCGCCTTCGAGGATCTTGCCGATGACCTCAGGCGGCAGCTTCTCGATGGGCATGCCGACCAGCGCCAGCGCCATGATCGGGGTTCCGCCCATGGCATAGACGTCGGAGATGGCGTTGGTGGCGGCGATACGCCCGAAATCGTACGGATCGTCCACCACCGGCATGAAGAAGTCCGTGGTGGCGATCAGGGCCTGGCTGTCATTGAGCTGGTAGACCGCCGCGTCGTCGCTGGTCTCTTTGCCGACCAGCAGTGCTGCCGGAGCAGCGAAGCCGACCGAATTCCTTAGGATTTCAGAAAGCACACCGGGGGCAATCTTGCACCCACACCCGCCGCCGTGGGAGAAGGCGGTGAGCTTGATCTTTGCGTTGTTTGGCTGGTCCACTGCGGGGCTCCGAGTCATTCTGGTTTCAAGGCGTCGGCGACAAGTTTACTCACTTCCGCCCGTTCCCGCGCCGGCGCGAACAGCGGCGCGCGAATTGCGCATTGCTGCCGCAGGCGGTCCAGGAACCCGGCATCCCGGCTGGTGCGTTCCAGCACCAGCGCCAATTGCGCGGCGTCACCCAACGGAAAATAGCCTTCGTAGTCACGGCCCAGCATGCCGACGTTGCCCGGGATGCGGCTGGCCAGCACCGGCACGCCACTGGCGACGGCCTCGATGATCACGTTGGCGCCGCCTTCCATGGCGCTGGAGATCACCATGGCCTGTGCTTTCCGGATGTGCTGCAGGGTTTCGTCATGGGGCAGGTTTCCGAGCCAGACATAGCGCCGCACGCCGGGCCAGGCTCGTGCTTCCAGCGCCAGGGCCTCCTGCCGATAGGCGTCATCCAGCGCGCCGCCGATGTGGATCAGGCGCACGCGCGAATCGTCGGGAAGCAGCGAGAGCGCGCGCATGGGCGTCAGCGGGTCTTTTTCCGCCCGCATGTGGCCGACCAGCACGACGTCGAAGTGATTCTGGCGGGGCGCCGCGGGCGCGCATGCCGGGGCAGACTGGTAGATCACCCGGCACCGGGCGCGATGCGCGGCCGCCAGTTCGGCCAACCCTTCGTCCTGCAGCACCACCAGGTGGGTGGCGAGTTCGAGCGAGCGCTGGGCCGATGCATCGGTGCGGATGTCGCGGTACAGATCGGTGCCGGTCAGCACGACGATCAGCGGACGATCCGGACAAGCCTCGGCAAACCTGGCGATGGACTCGGCCGAGCGCCGGGCGTGCAGGGCGATCAGGCAGTCGGGCAGGGCGCCGCCCTGGCTGGCCGTCGACCATTCAGCGGCCAGCGTGACATCGTAGTCCCCCTGCAGGAACCGGGCCCAGCGATTGGCGGTTTGCCAGTTGCCATTGTTGGCTTTGCGCAGCGCTGGACTGATAATCGCGACGGTGGCCTTGGGAGGACGCATGATGACAGGTTCTGAGGGGGCGGCAGCAAGAAGGATAAACAAGTTCGAGCTGGATGCGGCGTTTGCCGATGCGCACCGGCGCACCTGGGCCGTGCTTGAGGAGCTGTCGCCGTCCCAATGGCAGGTTCCTTATGACGCGGGAATCAATCCGCCCTTGTGGGAGTATGCCCATATCGCCTGGTTCACGGAGCAATGGGTGCTGCGGGAGCCACGTGCCGGCGAGGACGGCTGCTGGGTGGCCAGCCTCCCGTCCATGCTGCCGGACGCCGACCGCCTCTTCGATTCCATGCGCGTCGCCCACCGGGACCGATGGCATCTTGCGCTGCCCCGGCTCTCCGAGATTCGCGACTACGCAGCCGCCGTGCTGGAGCACGTTCGCGCCAGGCTCGCCACGTCGGACGATACCGACGCTGCGCTCTATTTCTTCCGGCTCGCCTTGTTCCACGAAGACATGCATGCGGAGGCGCTGACCTATATGCGCCAGACGCTCGATTATCCGCTGCATGCCCCGCTCGGCATGCCTTCCATTGCGCCGGGCGCCGGCTCGGCAGCCGCAGGCGGCGACACGTTCGCAATGGGGTCGCCCATCGGGGGCGACGGGTTCGTCTTCGACAACGAGAAGTGGTCCCACCCGGTCCACATCGCCCCTTTCCACATCGATCGCACTTGCGTCAGCAATGCCGCATTTGCGGAATTCGTGGCCGCCGGCGGCTACCGCGACCATCAATGGTGGTCAGACGACGGACGCGCATGGCTGCAACAGAGCAGGCTGGCGCATCCGGTGCGCTGGCGCCGGACAGCCGGCGGCACCGCGGGGCAATGGGCGTTGCGCTGGTTCGGGCAGTGGGTGCCGCTGCCGCCCGAACAGCCGGTGTGTCATATCAATGCCCACGAGGCGGAAGCCTATTGCCGCTGGGCCGGCAAGCGCTTGCCCACGGAAGCCGAATGGGAGTATGCGGCAACGCATGACCTGATCCGCTGGGGTAGCGCCGTGTGGGAATGGACGGCTGATCCTTTCGTGCCCTATGCAGGGTTCTCGCCCGATCCCTACCAGGAATATTCCGCCCCCTGGTTTCACACGCATCGCTCGGTTCGCGGCGGATCGTTCGCCACCCATGCCCGCATGCAGCATCCTCGCTACCGGAACTTCTACCTGCCGCACCGCAGCGACCTCTTCGTCGGATTCCGCTGCTGCGGTTGAGGAAGGAGGGCGTCTTCACGGTGATATCAACGATGCGGCTGACACCGCCCTGACCACCCTAGCGGCGGGCCGACCCACCAACGCGAAGTGCATTCACCACCAGCGAAAAGGCTGGCGATGCCTGGCGGCGGCTGGGGTAGTACAGGTGGCAGCCCGCAAACGGAGGGCACCAGTCTTCCAGCACGCGTACCAGCCGACCTTCCTCGATGTGGGGTGCAAATTCCTCTTCCGGGAGGAAGGCGACGCCCAGCCCCTCAAGCGCGGCCATCACGATATGGGGCGTGCTGTTGAAAACGGCCTGGCCGTCGTCGCGCACCTTCAACTGACGGCCACGGCGCTCGAAGTCCCAGACGGACAAGCCCGCATGCATCGCCGATGCCGCGCGCATGAGGTATCTTTTACAAGGGCGAGGCACGCCAGCCGCCGGAAAGGCCCGGCGGGACTTGTGCCAGGGCCGTGGATCGGTTCTTGCATGGCAGGCTGTGCCCGAGCCGTGACAGGAGCGCGCCATGTCCGAAGCACTTCGATCCTCGCTTTGCCGATTCTTCATCGCCTGCTGCCTGGGTATCGCAGCTTGCGGAGGGGGCGGGGGAGACGGGGGCGGTGACAGCGCCACCGGCACGCTGACGCTCTCCATCTCCGGCCTGCCGTCCGGGACGTCGGCGGCCATCACGGTATTGGGGCCCGGCCAGTTCCGCCAGACCGTGACCCAGTCGACCACGCTGTCCAACCTGGCTGCTGGCAGCTATACCGTCAGTGCCGCCAGCGTGCTGACTGGCAGCACGCTCCTCAAGCCGCAGCCGCCTTCGCAGACCGTGGCGGTGACCGCGGGCGGCAGTGCTTTGGCAAGCGTGGAATACGGCTCACCGGAAACAGTGCAGTTGTCGCTGACGCAGGTTGCCGGCGGGTTATCCGAGCCCATCTTCCTGACCGCGCCCCCCGGCGATCCGCGCCTGTTCGTGGTCGAGCGGGCCGGCCGCATCCGGATCGTGCGCAACGGCGCATTGGTCGCTACGCCGTTCCTCAATATCGCCGCGCTGACGACGACCGATGGCGAGCGCGGGCTGCTGTCGATGGCGTTCGATCCCAACTATGGGACCAACGGCCGCTTCTACGTCTATTACACCGACACCAATGGGGCCATCACCATCGCCCGCTACAACGTATCGGCCGCGAATCCGGATATCGCCGCGGCATCCGGCACCGTGCTGCTGTCGATTCCGCACGGCACCTTCTCCAACCATAACGGCGGCCAGCTCGCGTTCGGCCCGGACGGCATGCTCTATATCGGCACGGGCGACGGCGGCGGCGGTGGCGATCCGTCGGGCAACGCCCAGAACCCGGCAACGCTGCTCGGCAAGATGCTGCGCATCGACGTCAGCGGGGCATCCGGCTACGGCTTGCCTGCCGGCAATCCCTTCGTCGGCCAGTCCGGCAGCCGCGGCGAAATCTGGGCTCTCGGCCTGCGCAACCCGTGGCGGTTTACGTTCGACGCCGGCTTGCTGTATATCGCCGATGTCGGCGAGGACCAGCGCGAGGAAGTCGACGTGGCGCCGGCCACCAGCGCGGGCCTGAACTACGGCTGGAACCGGACCGAAGGCACCGCCTGCGTGGGTGCGGCCACGTGCGACAAGACCGGGCTGACCATGCCGGTCTTCGAATACGGCCACGAAGCGGGCGCTTGTGCCATCGTCGGTGGCTATGCGTACCGGGGCAGTGCCAACCCGGTGCTGCATGGGCGGTACTTCTATTCCGACCTTTGCACGGGCAAGCTGCTGAGCTTCATGTATCGCGACGGCGTTGTCGCAGAACTGGTCGACTGGAACGTCACGATCCCGGGCAGTGTGTTCTCGTTTGGCGTGGATGACGCGCAGGCGCTGTACGTGCTGGCCGATCCGGGCACGTCGGCGACGAGCGGGCGGGTGTATCGGATCGATGTGTCGGACGGCACGCCTTAACGGCGGGGCGCAGGAGCACTGCGCTTCGGGCAGGGGCTCCTGGCCGTTGAACCGCCGCGGACGTGCTGCTATGGCACTTTCCTGCACGCGCCCTCATTGCTGCACGTGCATCACAGCAAATCGGCCAACCGCTGCCGGCATAGGCTCACGAACTGCTGTGCCGCAGTCGACTGGCCTTGTGCCGGATGGAATGCCAGGATTGCCCGGAATCGAACGGGAGCGGTGAGCGGTACGCTGCGCAGCCCGAGCGCAACGTAGCCACGGGCCACCAATGGATTGGTGATCGCAAGCCCAGCACCGGCCAGGGTCAGTGAGCACTGCGTGTGGCTGTACGGTGTTGTCGCCACGAAACGCGGCTCGATGCCGGACTCGGAAAAGCACGCTTCCAGCCGGCGTTGCGCAGGATCCGAAGCGTCCAGGCCGATCAACGGAACCTCGATCAGATCCTCGATGCCGACTTTCGCGCGCGCCGCGAAAGGATGCGTCGCGGGAGCGACGCAAACCGCCTGCACTGCGTAGAACTCGGACGCGGTCAGGCCGCTGGTGTCCGCCTCGTCGCCCATGAACGCGATATCGAGTTCGCGCTGAAGCAGGCGCTCGCGCAAGCCCCTGGAGCTGTCGACCTCCAGCTGGCAACGAACGCGGGGGTGGTTGTGGATGAAGTCCGCCACCGATGACGGCATCACGCTGGAGGCCATGGCGTGCAAGGCGCCGACGCGCAGGATCGTATCTTCATAGGAACGCAACTGATCTATCTTGCGCTGCACGGCGTCGAGGCCGACATAGACGCGCTCGACTTCGTCGATCAGGGACGCCGCCTCGGGCGTGGGCGCCATACGCCCTTTGCTTCGGTCGAACAGTCTTAACCGCGCTGCCTGTTCAAGCTGCAGCACGATCTGTGTCACGGCGGGCTGGCTGATGTGCAGGGCTTCGGCGGCCCGGCGCGCCGATCCCAGGCGCATGACCATGCGAAACACCTCGATTTGCCGGGCGCTGATCACGATGTCGGTGGCTGTCCCCATACCCAACCCTATAAGTTTTGCTTAATTCGATAATCGGAATGCCTGCGCTGCCCAGGCGTGACATCACATAGACTCGGGTCATGACCACTTGGGCTTTTATCATGCGCGCCAGTCGCTATCCGCATCCGACTGAAGCGCTCGTCAATCCGGCGATGCATGCCCTGCAATGCATTACCTGCCACGCTCAATATCCAGTCAGCGACATGCCGGAAGGGTGCCCGAACTGCGCAAGCGCCGGCCGGCCCAGTAGTCTCGAAGTTGCCTACCAGCACCACGCACTGGATTTTGCACCAAGAAGCGGAAGTTATACATGGGGGCATTGGCAGCCGTACCTGGAAGGCGTGTCTTTGGGGGAGGGCGCCACGCCATGCGTACCGGTGCCAACCCTGGCGTCGCTGGCGGACGTGGCGTCCGTATGGATCAAGAATGAAGGCGCAAATCCGACCGGCTCGCACAAGGATCGCATGTCGGCGCAGGCCGTAAGCCGGGCGCTGGATATTGGCGCGAGCGAGGTGGTGCTGGCGTCAAGCGGCAACGCCGCAGTCTCAGCCGCGGCCTATTGCGCCGCCGCGGGACTGGACTGCGAAGTCGCGACCTACCAGGCGCTTCCGTCCGTTTTCGATGCGGCGTTGCGTTACTACGGTGCGCGGCGTGTCATCTGCGACAACGGTCACGCGCGATGGGCGCATGTCCGCCGCCGCGTCAGGGAAGAGGGAGCCTTTGCACTGACCAACTACAGCGTGCCCGCGGTGGGTAGCCCGGTATTCGGTGTGGAAGGCTACCGTGCTGTCGCACTGGAGTGGGTGGCGCAAGGATGCCGCCCCGACCATGTCATGGTGCCGACGGCGCGCGGGGATCTGTTGTGGGGCATCTATAGCGCGCTGCGTGACCTGGTCACGCTGGGACATCTCCCGAAGCTGCCCCGCCTCTGGGCGATCGAGCCGTTCCCGCGGCTGTCGCGCGTGCTGGCGGGCGCGTCGCAGCAGTCCGACTTCCCGGGCACGACCCAGCAATTCTCCACGGCCGGCTCGACCGTGACCGCGCAGCAGGTCCACGCCGTCAGGCAATCGGGCGGCGGCGCGGTGATCATCGACGACGCGGCAGCACGCGACGGTACCCGCCGTCTCGCTGCGGCCGGATTCTGGGTCGAGCTGTGCGCGGGAGCGGGGTTTGCCGCCACGCAAGCGCTGCGCGCCGACGGGCGCATCGCCAGGACGGAAGCAGTCATGCTGATGCTGACTGCACGCGGCGATCGCGATCCGGGACAAGCTTGATTTCCAGACAATATTCGGAGCCACCCATGAACTTGCGTTCTCTGTTGACTGCCATCACCTTCGGCCTCGCGGCTCAGGTACCGTCGGCCCTGGCCGCCTATCCTGAAAAGCCGATCCGATTGATCGTGCCCTGGGCTGCCGGCGGCAGCACCGATGCGCTGGCCCGTGCGGTCGCGCAGCGAATGAGCGAATCGATGGGCCAGCCCGTGGTCGTCGACAATCGCGCCGGCGCCTCCGGCCGCATCGGCGCCGACATCCTCGCAAAGTCGGCTCCCGACGGCTACACGCTGGGCGTCATCGAGCTGGCTCATACCGTGGCGCCGTCGGTGTTCCGCCAGATGCCATATGATGTGTTGCGCGACTTCACGCCGGTTTCACTGCTCGGCGAGGCGCCGCTCATCCTGTTCGCGGACAGCACGCACTATCGCGCTGGCGACGTCCAGCGCTTCCTTGCGGACTCACGCAAGGCAGGAACGCCGCTGCAGCTTGCCACCAGCGGGAACGGCACGATCAGCCATCTGGCCGCCAAGATGCTTGAAGCGCAGGCGGGCATCCCGGTCGATGCCGTACCGTACCGGGGCTCGGCGCCCGCGCTGACCGATGTGTCCGCCCAACTGGTCAAAGGCCATTTCGCTACGCTGGCAAGCGGCAGCAGCCTGCTTGGCGGTGGCAAGATCGCGGCCTTGATGGTGACGGGGCCGGTGCGCGTGACTTCGCTTCCCGGTGTTCCGACCGCAGCCGAAGCCAGGCTGCCGGGAATGCAGGTCAGCCAATGGTGGGCCCTGGTGGCTCCCGCGCGGGCACCGTCTGCCGTCGTGAGCAGGCTTGCGGACGAAGTCCGCGCGGCATTGACGAATCCGCAGACCAAGGCACGGCTCGACAGCCAAGGTATCGACCTCAAGGCGTCCTCGCCTGCTCAACTCGGAGACCGGCTGCGCGCAGAGACGGATCGCTGGGCGAATCTGGCTAAGCAGGCTGGCATTCAACCCGAATGACTAGACCTGGACAAGCGCCTGGATCCTGACATGGGGAGTCTATATCGGCCCGCGTCGTGACCGCCACAACATGACGGCTGGCCCAGTTGCTGAAGATGCCTGCTCTGGGAGCGGTGAAAACCCCGGCACCTTCTCCACTTCGTTCCCATCTGGATCGACGTATCCGGCCGGTAATACGCCAAGCAGGTGAAATGACGGGCCATACCCGCGTTGGCTGCGGCTGAGCATGGTGCCCTTACAATGCCGATGGTTCAGATCGACTGGTAGGCGCAAACAGGTGTCATGCAAAGCAAGAGCAAAGCAACTCTCATCGGGCTCATCGCGATTCTGTTATGGAGCTCGATTGTCGGCCTGATTCGCGGTGTCAGCGAAAACCTTGGGGCAACCGGTGGGGCGGCAATGATCTATACCGTCGCCTCGGCCCTGCTCTTGCTGACAGTCGGTTTCGTCAGAATGCAGGATTTTCCCCGGCGCTATCTGGTTTGGGGAAGCATTCTGTTCGTTTCGTACGAGCTGTGTCTTTCCTTGTCCATTGGCTATGCCAACAGCAGCAGGCAAGCCATTGAGGTGGGGATGGTCAACTACTTGTGGCCGAGCTTCACCATGCTGTGTGCCATCGCATTCAACAAGCAGAAGGCCAACTTGCTGATCATTCCCGGCTTCCTGATCGCCATTCTCGGGATCTGCTGGGTGCTTGGCGGGGATCAGGGCCTGGACTTCGCCGGGATGGCGGAGAACATCCAGGACAATCCGCTCAGCTATGGGCTGGCCTTCCTTGGTGCCCTGATCTGGGCGGCGTATTGCACTGTGACCAACCGGATTGCCGAAGGCAGGAATGGCATCACGCTGTTCTTCATGCTGACAGCGCTGGCGTTGTGGATCAAGTATTTCGCCACAGAGAGCGGGTCGATGGAATTCAGCTATCAGGCAGTGATTTATCTTGCGTTGGCCGCCTCTGCGATGGGATTCGGCTATGCGGCCTGGAATGTTGGCATCCTGCATGGCAATGTCACCGTCCTTGCCGGCGCTTCCTACTTCATTCCGGTACTTTCCGCCGCCCTGGCGGCCATGCTCTTGCGTACACCCCTGTCGATCGACTTCTGGAAGGGCGCATCCATGGTATGTGCGGGGTCGATCCTCTGTTGGCTGGCAACACGTGGGCAACGTTCCAAGGCACCTCCGTTGCCGGAATTACCGCAGTCGCGCGAACGTGTCCAGGAACCGTGAGTGCGTGCGACCGCGCTGTTTGATCAAGCAAGCAGTATCCAACTTATTTTTTGGTCGGCCTGCCTGACTGGAAGCCAGCGACCAGGTCGTGTGCATTGGCTGGCTCGGCGATACGCAGCACCAGCTTGCTTGCCGCCTTGCCCGACTGGACCAGATCGAGTGCGCGCCCCGCGTGTTCCAGCGGCAGGCATTCGATGCGGGGCGGTCGCAGGCGCCCGCTGTCGAGCAGCGCCGCGATCTCGCGCAGCCGCGCGCCGCTGGGCATCTTGCTGAACGCCACCGCGGTGCGGACGCCGCGCTGCGCGGCTGCGGCAGGATCCGGGCCGTTGTCGCCGCTGACCAGCGTCAGGATGGCGACAAGGATGCCGCCGGGCCTGAGCAGGTCCATGCCGTTCGGCAGGGTGCCGCAGCCAACGGCGTCCAGTACCAGGTCGACGCCAGCCGGCGCCCATGCCTGCATCGCGGCAGCGATGTCGCCGCCACGGTAGTCGATTGCCAGGTCGCAGCCGAGCGCCATCAGTTCGTCGCGGCGTGCCGCGCTGCAGGTGGCTGCGACGGTTGCCCCGGCTGCTTTTGCCAGTTGCACGGCAAACGTGCCGACCGCGCCGGCACCGCCATGAACCAGCACCGTCTGCACTGGCTTGAGTCCGCCTTCGTCGAAGAGTCCCGTCCAGGCGGCCAGCGCCGGGGTCGGGACGGCCGCGGCCTCGGCAAATCCCAGATTGTCGGGAATCGGCACCACGCAATCCTGGCTGACCGCGACGTATTCGGCATAGGAACCCCACTTGCCTGCGCCGACCGCGGTTTGCGCGAACACGCGCTGTCCCGGGACGAAATCCTTGACGCCGCTTCCCACCGCTGCCACGACGCCGCTGGCATCGAAGCCGATCACGAACGGGAAGCTGTACTGCATGAAGTGGCTCAGATAGCCTTCACGGCATTTCCAGTCAGCGGGATTCACGCCGGCACAGGCCACGCGGAGCAGGACTTCGCCGGCAGCGGGTTCCGGCGTCGGGAGGTTTCCAAGCCTGAGTACGTCGGGTCCGCCGGTACGATCAATGACGACAGCGCGCATGCTCTTCTCCATGGGCTTAGCTTGCGGACAGGTCGTGGCTCAGGCCGGGATGTGCCCAGGACGGGATCACGGGCGGCGGCAGCATGCCCTTGCCATCCAGCGTATGGACGTCCAGCCCGTGCGCCAGGGGGAAGTGCAGGCTATGGGCGATGTGGCCGGTGCGCAGCCGGGCCGGCACGCTGCAGAGTGCAAGCGCCGTTTCCACCAGGTACTCCACCGGCTCGGTCGGATAGCCGTCCGGGATATAGCGTTCGCTGCCTGGCGTGAGGATCGCCGTGCTTGGCGCTACCGAATTGACCGCGATATTGTCGGCCTCCAGTTCTGCCGCCAGGCCCTCTGTGAACCGGTTGATGGCAGCCTTGACCGCGGCGTAGGCCGTGACCCCGCCAGCCCGGTCAAAGTCTTGATACGGGCGAGCAGGCGACAGGGCGGTGACGGAGCCCAGGTTCAGGATCCATCCCGCGCCGCGCGTGCGCAGCAGCGTGATCGCTGCGCGGCTGAGCACGAAGGGGATGCGCAGGTAGTGCTCGACCGTCCTGTCGAAGATTTCCAGCGGCATCGATTCGATGCCGCTGTATTCCGCCATGCCGGCATTGTTGACCAGGATGTCGAGACCGCCCGCGGCGCTTGCCGCCTGTGCCACCAGGTTGTCGCGCTGCGCCGGGTCTTCGAGGTCCGCCGCCAGCGCGATGGCACTGCCCCCTTGCCGCCTGATCTGGCCGACCGTCTCGGCCAGCGTGCCAGGTTCGTCCTCGGACTCGCCTGCGCGCCGTGCCGTGGCAACCACCAGCGCGCCCTCCACCGCGAAGCGCTGCGCGATGGCACGGCCGATGCCGCGGCTGGCGCCGGTCACCAGCGCAATCTTTCCTGTCAGTTTTCCGTGTGCGGTCATGGCGCGTATTCCTCTGTGCGGTTGTGGTTGGCAATCAGGCTTGTCGCGAGCGGGCAGAAGGCGTGGGAGATCGCCTGGACTGTCCATTCGGGAAACTCGGGGTCGAACCATCGGTCGACGCGGCCCCAATGAAAGGGGTGCATCAGGTATTCGCCCAGCAGGTCGTCCGCGCTGGCGAACTCCTGCTGCCAGACATGGGTCCAGGTGCCGGGCGACAAGACGCGGGCAAGGCGCCAGTTGCGGATGCCGGGCATGTAACCGGGCATCCGCAGCAGGTCCTGCTCAAGTGCGCGGACCTGCCGGTCCGGCGCTTCAGGCCGGACCCGGAACATCAGCGTGCGCCAGATCCCGTGGCGCAGCTGAGGGGCGCGCAGACCGCCCGAGATCGGGTGATAGGCGACGCTATCCACCTCTGCCATGCCGTCCAGCGCGGCAGCCAGGCCGGTGCCGTGACCGGGCGAGCCGGATGCAGTCGCGCCGAATCGCAGGTCGAGCGTGTAGTCGCCAGCGCCCCAGCTTCCCGCCAGGTTTCGGCCAATCGCCACATGGCGCAGGCCCGGCAGTGTTTTAACGCGGGCAAGCAAGGCTTGCTCCTGTGTGCACGTCCCGGCGCTGAAGCCGGCGTGCAATCGCACCTGTGCTGTCTCAAGCCGCATCGCCATGCTCCTTGCGCCGGGGCCGCGCAGCTGTCGCCTCGGCCATCACATGGCGGCGGCGGGCTTCACACAGCGTGCCGACTGTCGACCAGAAGGCTAGGGCCGGAGCATCGATGCTTGCGCGCATGGCGTAGTAAGCCGGCGCATCCGCCACTTGCCACAGCAGCCACAGCGTATTGGGTGCATCTTCCAGCGCCACGGGCGGCGACACCCAGCGCTGCAGCAGTGCCAGGCCCCTGGCGGCGCTGCCAGGCAAGTACTGACTTTCCAGCAGGCTCAGCACAGTGGGCAGGTGCCCGGGCGCGAGCACGATTTCATCGAGGATGTGGATCATTGTGTGTCTCACGCGGCGCAGGCAGGGCAGCAGGGCTGCGATGCCGGAGCCGCGGGTTTGCGGGAGGGAAGCGCGGTCATTGGGTTGTCCCGTATAGGCATGGTGTTCATCGCATGGCAACCTCCATCGCCCAGGCCGTGCGCAAGCTGTCGCGCGGGTGGAAGTGCCGGGATGATTATGGGAGGCCAGGCCGCACCGGATCCCCACCCGAACGATCAACCATCGCTACCGAAGCAATCACGACCAGCGACCATGAATGCCCACATACCGGGGAATCCCGTACCTGTTCCGCACGGCATGGTGCAGCGCCTGCTGGACGAACTGAAGCGGCAGGGCGTCGAGGTTCCACCTGCCGCCGGCGCATCCGGGCATGCGCCGCCCGCCAGGTTCACCGCGCTCTATCGCGCCGCGATCGAGCGGCTGGAAGCCCTGGTCGCCAAAGGCAACGGCCATCCCCCCATGCGCAAGCAGGAAGTGGACTTGCTGTGCCGTTGCGTCTTGAGCAGCCAGACGCTGAGGGAGGCGATCCGCTGCGCTGCCGACTTCTGCGCGATGCTGTATCCGCGCGCCGGTACGCTCAGCCTCGGGCAAAGCGCAGGGCAGGCGGTGTTCCGCATGGATTCGCTGCGGCGTGCGAACTCCTCCGCGGCTTGCCTGGTGGACCTGACCGGGCTCTTCTTCTATATGCTGCTGTTCGGCTGGCTGGTCGGCCAGCCGCTGCGCCCGACCCACGTCTACCTGGCGCATCCCCGGCGCGAGGACGCCATGCCTTTCCTGGGCTTGTTCCATGCCGCGGTCACGTCCGGGGCCCAGACCTACGGATTCGAATTCGATGAGGCCTTGCTCGACCGGCCGGTCGTGCGCCAGGCCGCGGAGCTCGATGCGTTCCTGGAAGACTTTCCTTACCGGCTGATCGGTGCGCCGGTCGAGGTCGTATCACTGAGCCAGCAGGTGCATGGCATCCTGCATGCAGCGCTGGTGCATGGCGCGCGGCTGCCAACGCTGGCTGAACTGGCCATGCGCTTTGACGTGAGCGAACCGACCCTGCGCCGCCGTCTCGCTGCCGACGGCAGCAGCTACCGGGTACTGCGCGAACACAGCCTGCAGGAATACGCGGAACAATGCCTGTGCACGACCAACTGGCCGGTAGGAAGAATCGCGGAGCAGCTTGGCTTTGCCAGCGAGGAAGCGTTTCGCCGGGCGTTCCAGCGCTGGACCGGGCATGCGCCGACGCGCTTCAGGCGGGAAAGCAGGGGTGAGGTGGTGAACGGGAGTTCGTGAAGCGGTAATTCCAGCTGTCGGCGACAGAGAACAGGCTGCGCGCGCCGTTACCTGCGACGCGGCAGACGCACGTCAAACGCGGTCCCTGTCTGGTCGGAGCGCGCCTCGATCGATCCCTGATGGGCCTTGGTAATCTCGCTCACTATATACAGCCCGAGTCCGAGTCCGTCCGCGTTTTTGTGCTCCTGATCCGGGCCTCTCCTTAGCGGGTCAAAAAGGCGCTGCAGCGACAGCGGGTCAATGGCGGGACCACTGTTCCTGACCTCGAGACGGACTTCCGCGTCATGGCCGGTGACTACAACGCGGACCGGCTCGTCCGGCGCGCCGTACCTTATCGCATTGAGCACCAGATTAGAAAGCAGTTGCTGCAGGCGCGGACCGTCCCAAATACCCTGCACGTTGCCCTTCACCTCAAGATCGATGCGGCGGGCCGGATACGCCGCACGCAACTGGTCCACGGTATCGGCAACCAAGTCAGCCAGATCGACGTCGTCAGGCGTGATGTTGATACCCAAGCCGAGTTTCGTTCGGTTGAAATCGCACAGATCATTCAGAAGAGAATTCATGCGGGAACCACTTCGAATCAGCCGGGCTGCAGCTTCCGATACCTTCTCCCCAGCGTTCAGCGCCGCCAGATATGTGGCGGTCGTCTGGATGGTCTGCAGTGGGCTGCGCATATCGTGCCCAACCATGCCGAGCAACAGGTCGCGAGCCTGCTCTACCTCCGAATGGAAAAAATCCACGGATTCCGCGACTGCCTGATCGATAGCCTCGTTGAACCGCATTACTTCGTCCAGATCCGGGGCGGCCGGCTGACATTCGTCAATCCACAAACGCAGCACGCTGGCGCGCAGCGCCCGGTATTCAGCGACCAGTTGATTGATGTTGAAGCCACCGCGCGCGCGCATGAGGGCGTGTGATTGTGCGGCGGTCTCCGGCGCACCGAGTAGCCTGGGGGCCTGCCCCATTGATTTTTCGCGTTGAGCTTCCCTCGTTTGCGGGGTCAACAAATCCTTCGCCACGGCTTGCAGGATCTGCGGTGCGTGGTCACGCAGCGCGAGGGAGTCCATGCTTCTTGCGGCAGGCAGCAGGGTGGTCGCAAACTCCTCCCATACCGCCACAATGCGCCCTGTATTCCGCAAGATGAAGTCAGCTAGTCGCATGTCTCCCCCTGAAGCAACTGAGCAAGCCCCGGAAATGCACTCTTGAGAATTTATCTTAGGCTAGTTGTCAGCGGTTCCAAGTAGCGTCGGAAACGGCCTGGAATGACCGATTCGGCACAAACGTCGGTTGAGCCGTGGGGGCGAAATTCGTCTCCCGCAGATCCCTGGCGGCCCCGTTCAGCGCCGTTGCAGGCCGCCAGACCTGTGCTTCCTGACCGCACGCAGCACCAGGCCCGCCAGCACCGCGACAACCGCCAGGATGCCGATGGCGACAAAGAAAGGTAAGGGCCGGTCGATTGCCAGGCTTTCCCCGGCGACGACGATACCCAACGCATAGCCCGCTTCGGCGATGGCCATCGCGGCCAGGAATTTCCGGAAGGGGTAATGCATGGAGCCGAACAGATAACCGGGAATTTCCGACGGAACCGCGATACAGAACAGCAGCACCGCCCAGAATTTCATGCGCTGCGACACGTAGTCCTGGTACTTCGCGAGCTTGTCCTCGTAACCGCTACGGGCGAGCAATGGATAAGCCAGGCGGCCGATGCCGAAGGCGGCCACAGCGCCCAGCAGCCAGCCGCCCCAGAGCAGAACAATGGTGAGCGGCTTGCCCCACACCTCGGTGGCCGGCGGCACCAGGACCACGCTCGAGGCGAAGGCGAGCATGGCAGACACGGCCGAGAACAGGAAGAAGACCAGCGCGCCTGCCGCGGGGTGCTGTTCCATCGTCGCCCGCGCCCAATCGATGGCCTGGTCGACGAAGGCCTTGAACGGAGGCGACAGGACGACCAGGCCAATCAGCACCGTCGCGGCGCCGACTGCAAGCCAGAACCAGACGGGGCGCCGATTGGCAGACAATTTGCTCACCATACAAAATTAGAACCGCAGGCCGGGCCAAAGTTTCGAGGTGATTCCCCGAGGCCCGGTCCGCGACACCCCCGAATACGATGCGTTCGGCCCCGCCTCAGTCTTCCAGCTTCAGCCCGGTCTTCTTGACGAAGCTGTGCCAGCGCTCGTATTGCTCGCGCGCATAGCGGTCTACGGTGGGACCATCGGTGGCCATGACCTCGAAGCCGGCCGCGGTCAGCTTTCGTTTGGTTTCCGGGTCCGACAATGCGGTCTGGAAATCTTCCGTCAGTTTCCTGACGACCGCAGGTGGGGTGGCTGCCGGTGCGAAGATGCCGATCCACGAGTAGGCCTCGAAGTCCGGGAACCCGGACTCGATGACGGTTGGAACATCGGGCAGGTCGGGCAGGCGGCGCGCGCCCGTCACGGCCAGCGGCTTGATCTTGTTGGCAGAGATCTGGCCCTTCAGGGCCGCATAGCTCAGCAGCGTGATGCTGGACACATTGCCCAGCACTGCCTGGACCGCGGGACCCCCGCCGGCGTACGGCACGTGCATCAACTCGACCCGAGCCTGCCGCTTCAGGTCCTCGGCCACAAGATGGTTCATCGAGCCAAGCCCGGTGGAGGCGTAGCTGTATTTGGACGGCTCACGCCGCGCAGCGTCGAGGAAGCTGCGCAGGTCCTTGCCAGGAACGGTGGGCGATGCGCCGATCACGAGCGGGAAGCGCACGGCAAACGTGACGCCAGTGAAGTCCTTGAACGTGTCATAGGGGAGCCTGGACTTCGCCACGGGGTTGATCGCATGCGTATCGAAGGCGACCAGCAGGGTATTGCCGTCTGGCGCGGATCGAGCCACGTACTGGGTCGCGACCTGGCTGGCTGCGCCGGGCCGGTTTTCGATGACCACGGGCCGCCCGGCCGCCTCCGCCAGTTTCGGCTGGATGATGCGTGCGGCAATGTCGGTGCTGCCGCCGGGCGGGAAGGTGACCACCAGCTTCAGTGGCGTGGCATTGTCAGGCCCTGCTGCTGCCGTTGTCAGCGGCAGCAGCAGGCAGGCAAGGGCCACCACGCCGGCACCAAGCGCTTTCTGGCGGCTTGGTGCCGCAAGTCGGCTAGACATAGATACCTCTCCCATCGTTGAGCTTTGGTTCGGATCAGATAAGCGTTCTGGACATGGCCTGGATGTCAGCCCATCCACTGGCTCACGGGTGCGGCGGTGTCCTGCAGTTCTTGTGAAATCACGTCGACCAGCGCCGGGCCATCATGCTCCAGCGCCGCGCGAATCGCGGCATCGAGCTGTCCCGGGTCTTCCACGCGCCAGGCCTTGATGCCGAACGCCTCGGCAACGCGCGCGTGGTCCGTGCGGCTGAAATCGACCGAGAAGTAGCGTTGTTCGTAGCCGGCCTTCTGGCTTGCCTTGATCCAGCCGTAGACGGCATTCGAGAACACGATCATCTTCAGCGGAATCTTGCGTCGCGTCAGCGTTTCCATCTCGCCGCAGGTAAAGCCGAAGCTGCCGTCGCCCATGACCGATACCACGGTCGCACGCGGGCGCCCAACGGCCGCGCCGATCCCGGCCGACATCGAGAAGCCAAGGGCGCCGTGGGCCCGGTTGGTGATGAAATGGCGCCCAGGCTTGCTGGCGTTGTAATACGCGGAGAAATACGGGCAGGGCGTGCCGGGGTCGGCCACCACGACGGCGTCATCCGGCAGCAGCCGGTTGAGCGCATCCACCACGCGTTCCGGCTTGATCGGCACATCGAGCGAGGCTGCCAGCGGTGCGAAGGCGGCAAGCTTGGCGGCACGCGCGGCACCGGCCAGCGCGGCGCCGTCGGCGGCGTCGGACGGGCGGTGGGGCAGGCGGTCGCTCACGGCGGCGTTGAGCGCCTTCAGGGCGAGCAGGGCATCGCCAACCATGGCGACGTCAGTGCGGTAGTTCGCGGCAATCACCATCGGATCCGCATCGAGATGCAGGATTGCGATGTCCCGCGACGGGAAGCGCCAATGCTCGGTGGTGGTCGAGCCGGCGCGGCAACCGATGAACAGCACGGCATCGGCCTTGGCGACGATCTCGCGCGTGGCCATGATGCCGCCATTGGCACCGACCACGCCGGTATTCAGCGGATGGGTGTCGGCCAGGCTGCCTTGCCCGCTGACGGTGGTGCAGACCGGGGCATTCAGCATGCCGGCCAGCGCTTCCAGTTCTGCGCAGGCGCCAGAGATGACCACGCCACCGCCGCAGATGATGACCGGCAGGCGCGCTGCGACCAGCCGCTGCGCTGCCCGTTCGATCTCGGCCGGGTCCGGCGCATAGCGCATGGCAGGGAAGCGGTCGTGGCCAGGCTGCGCCCATACCTCGGCAGCATCCACCTCATGCTTCTGCACGTCGTATGGCAAACACAGGTGCGCGGATCCGGGCTTGCCGGTGGTCATGGCGCGGAAGGCGCCGCGCACCGCGCCCGGGATCTGGTCGGCGCGGTCGATCGTGGTATTCCACTTGGTGAGGGGGCGGTACAGCGCTTCCTGGTCGAGTTCGGTCAGGGGGTACTTGCCGCGCGAGCCGACCGATACGTCCGAGGTAATCCCAAGCACAGCCACTGAAGACTCATTGGCCTCGACCAGACCCGGCAGCAAGTAGGTGGCTCCGCCCCCACTGGGCCCCTCGCATACGCCAACCTTGCCGGTTACGCGGGCATAGGCGTCAGCCATGTAGCCGGCGCTGCGCTCATCGCGCGTCAGGATGTGGTCAATCCCATGGTCGAGGCGGGCCATGGCGTCATAGAAGGGCAGGCTGGTATCGCCGCACAGCCCGAAGACGTGCTTTACACCATTCAGTTGAAGCATTCGGACCATGGCTTCAGCGCCGTTCATCTTCGTCATTCCAGGAGTCTCCAAGTCAGTGTCGAGCAGGCGAGATAAGAATACACTGCAGGATACAATTAAGTATACTTAAACCTGAAGGGATGGATGCGTCACCTGAAGGCTCGGCAGCGTCGGGTATGATCGCGGCCAACGAGGAATATCTATGCAAGCAACCAACGGCATGAAGCCGCTGATCTCCGCTGTCAGGCGCAAACGGGGATCCGATGTCATCAGTCGATTGCGCGAGATGGCGATTTCCTACGAGCTCAAGCCGGGCGAACGACTCAATGAGATCGAACTGGCGGAACGCCTCGGCGTGAGCAGGACGCCAGTGCGCGAAGCGCTGACCCGCCTTGCCACCGAGGGCTTCCTGGTGGAGTCCAGCCGCGGCTATGTGCGCCGGCCGCTCGATATCCAGGAAATGCTGGACCTATACGAAGCACGCGTAACGATCGAGCGCGATTGCCTGCGCCTGGCGTTCGAGCGGGCCTCGGCCGAGAGCATCGAGGAGCTTGCGCGATACCTCGAGCACAGCAAGTCGGTGCCCGCAAATACCCCGATCCCGCAACTGGTGGAACTGGACGAAGGTTTTCACCTGCGCATCGCCGCCATGGCGGGCAACGCCGAACTCAAGCGGATGCTGGTCAGCCTGAACGAACGCATCCGGTTTATCCGCTGGATCGACATGGAGAATATCGGGCGCGATTCCACCCAGAGCGAACACGCTGAAATCGTTCACGCCTTGCAGGCCCACGACTGGGAGAAGGGGGAAAAATGCCTGACTTCGCATATTGCCTTGCGGCGCGAGCAGATCGTCGAGGCCATTGCGAAAGGCCTCACCAGGATCTACCTGGCCGAACAGCGCTAGCGGCCAGCCAATGCCGCCCCATCGGGCAGCCTAAGCTGTCCGGGCCGGTGCGGTCAGGCTCCCGCCATCGTTTCCGCACTGACTTCCCATCCTGCGTCAATGCCACCGGGCAGCATCTGGCCACGGTCCTCGCCAACCTCGGCATCAATCAGCTGATTCAGCTTTTCGTTCATGGCGACTAGTAGTTCCCGTTGCTTTTCGCCTGCCGCCAGGTTGTTCATCTCGAATGGATCGGTCTGCAGATCGTACAACTCAACGTCGTTGAACCGGTAGAGCTCCTCCAGGGTCGTCGGCTTGTTATGCTGCCTGGGGGAAAAATACCGTGCAAAGCTGTAGCGTCCATCGTAGATCGAACGCACTGCGCCGCGCTTCATCAGGTCCGGGCGGATACCGGCCTGCTTGAGCTGGTCGGGCTTGCCACCGCCCTGCAGATGGGCAACAGCCTTGAAAAGAAAATCGCCATCCAGGTAGGCCAGCATGTTGTAGCAAAACAGCGCGCCATCGCGAATGGCGTTTGCTTCGGCTGCCCCAGGCTTTGCGAGCAAGCGGGAAAAATCCTTTCCCGGTAATCCCTTGACGATGGCTGCGCGCTTGTCAGTCGCGACGCCAGTCAATGCAACCAGGGTGGGCGCGATGTCCAGATGCGAGGTGACGGCGCGACACTGCTTGCCACCGTGATAGGCGGGATGGGCAATGACCAACGGCACGTTGTTCTGCTCCCGATAGGAGACAGCGCCTTTTGCATGGAGCTGGTGGGCACCGTCCATGTCACCGTGATCCGATGTCAGGACTACGATGGTCTTGTCGGAAAGTCCTGCAGCATCGAGCGCGGCCAATACGGCAGCGATATTCCGGTCGACATCGCGCATGCAGTTCAGGTAATAGTTGTGCCGCCGGTGCCAGCGCGCGTCTTCATTTGGAATGGCTCCGACCAGGGCGTCGTGCGAGCGCAGGAAATCGCGGTGTGCCGCAGGGCGCCCCGGCGCGTCAAGCGCCTGTTTCCGGCTTGCCGGCAGCATGAATTGCCACTGCTTGCCGTATAGCGGGTCGGCCGGGTCGCGCGCGACATGTGCGAGGCCGCGCATTGCCTGAACCTCGGTGCCGGGCGCGTCGGTGTCGTAGAACATCACGTCGTGCGGGTTGACGAGGTTGACGGCCAGGAACCATGGCTTGCCCTGTGCCGCGAGCTCGCTCCCTTTCCCGCGCAGCCAGCTCACACCCATTGCTGCAATCACCCCGTCGTGCAGGTACCCACCGCTGGTGTGGGCAATAATGTCGCCGATTCCGATGTAGTCGGAAAAGCCATAGGCTTCCATTTCCTGAGTGAAGATCTTGGTTGGCGTGCCAAGCTTGTTGACGGTTTCGAATTCCTTGGTGAGGTGCCACTTGCCCTTGTAGGCGGTGTAATAGCCGGCGTCACGCAGCATGTCACCGAGCGTCCGTATTTCTGTTGACATGCTGCTAATCCACGGGAAGTTCGTGTTGTCGAACATCCGGGTGTGCTGGATGTGCTGGCCCGTGTACAGAACTGAGCGGGACGGGGTGCAAACACATGAATTTATGCGGTGATTGACAAAGGTCGTACCGCGCTTCATCAAGCGTTCATGTGCAGGCAGGCCATAGCCCCTGGGCAACTCGCCAGGTCGGAAGTAGCGCTCCTGGTCAACAAGGATGAACAGGATGTTGTACGGTCCCGAAGGCAGGCTCCCAGCGGCCTGGGCCGCGTCGCTTGCCCCGGCTGGCGCATCCTTGGCATCCGCGCCTGCGCCAAGACCCAGGGCCATGGCCCCAATCCCGGTAGTCAGGAGGAAATCGCGCCGCGTCAATGTGCCGCCAGGCTTGTCGTCGTTGCTCATTGGCTTCTCCCTGCCTGATTGCGCGGCCCATGGCGGGTGGACGCTGTGCTGCCGCAGGCCCGCCCAGGCATGCGTAAGACAGTCTAGCAAGCGCACTTTTTGCCGCCAAGGCAGCGTGCGGCGCCGGCAGGAGGCGATGGTTGGCAACCACACACATTCGCGGCTCAGGCAGTCGAACTACGTTCCGCAGATGATCGGAGTGCGGACAAAATTCCCGACACCCTGGGACTGCGCTTTCCGGTTCACGACATATCCTCGATGGGATCTCGTTGCGAGCGAATCTCCTCAGGACTGAGGACGATATAGCCCAGCGACTTCAGCAACTGCACCGCCTCCAGCTCTGCGTCCAGGTACACCGGCCGTTCCGGGCGGCGCGGGCGCGGCGCGGGGGGCAGCCACGCGGCGCTGGCTTGCACGGCGGGCGCTCCCTGGCCGTCAGACCATCGCGCGGTCAGGATGCGGCAATGCTCCAGGTTGGGCTTCCAGGCAACGTCCACGGCGGCATTGAACCTGGCGGTGCAAAGCCGCAAGCGCTTCAGCGCCTTCAGCCAGTTGATGAAGGCATCACGCTCCGGTGGCTGGTAGCCCTTCAGCAAGGTAGCCAGGCTGTCCTGTGCAGTGGCGCTGTCGGCCGCCTGGTCGTCTTCGAGCAGGGCTAGCTCAAGTGCCACGTGCTGGCGGCCGTCGTGGTCATAGATTGCGCAGTCGGCGTCCAGCACGCCTTCGCGCAGCAGCTCGCACAGCAGTACCCAGGCCCTTGGATTCTTGTCGAACCGGCCTTCGAGGGTCGGGTCGATCTGGCTGAGGATCTCCGGGATCGGGCGCGCCTCGCCTGACTGGATGGCCAGGGCGAATGCCATCGCGTTGTCTGACGGCCTGGCACCGCTTGCCAGCATCTGCAATGACGTTTCCCAGAGTTCGCGGATTTCTGCCGCGGTATCCACGGCATGCATCCATGCATAGTCCTCCAGCGCCGCGCACAGCCTGCGCGCAGGCCTGGCCAGCTGGCCGGCCAGCGTCCTGATAAACCCCGTGCAATGCGCGCAGCGGCATTCCAGCCGGCCCGCATGCAGGAAACCGGCGTACAGCCGTTCCTGGTGTCCGCAGTGTGCGCATTCGAGTGAAAAACCGCCTTGCCGTGCCGGCCGCTGCGAGGCCAGCAGCCCGTCGACCTGATAGTGCGCCAGTCCGTCGCAGCACGGGCAGATCCATTGCAGCTTGTGCGCGCCGTCCCGAGGCCGCGCGGCCCGGTCGAACTGGCGCTCGATGGCGCTGCGCGGAATTCCCTGCGCGCGCCCGACCACGTCTGCGCTGTAGCGCCAATAGCAGTACGAGTGGGCGGCAGCGGCCACCTCCGGAGAGAGGCGCTGCAGATCCGGCAGCAGGCGGGGGCTGTGCCGGATCTCGTCGGCCATCGCATCGATCAGCGCTGGCCCGTCCGGCATCACCGCCTCAAGGGCGGCGCGGCTCTGTTCCAGGAAATCGGGCACGAAGACCCGGCGGATATAGTCCTCGTTCTCGAGCCAGAACAAGTGGCCGGGGAGGGCTTCCAGTACATCAACCCCTTCCCTGACTTCCGACATGCCGGCGCAGGCGAGAAACGTGAACGGCTTACTGAACAGGAAAGCGTCTGTCATGTTGTCGTCAACGGAGAATCCCGCCCACGAGCTGGCAATATGCCTCGTGTGCGATGGGTCACCACCCCGTGACTCGGCCAAGCAAGCGCACGGAAAGCGCAATCCGGATGGCGCTTTCCGTTCCGGGGACTTCCCCCTTCTTGTTTTCAGATCCGTCGGACCTGTGCGGATTTTGCATCTGCCGCATTGGACAGCATAGGCGAACCTGACGCCTCGTTACAGAGGAATTCCTTTTCTTGACGTCCTCGTCCTACGGCCAGGGAGACCAGCCCGGGCGCTGTTGTCATCCTGATTCAATCGCTTTAGGACCCGCCTGGCCTTGTCCTCGCAATCTTCACCTTCCCTGTTGCCGTTGATCTCGTCGATCAGTGCGCCCGCGCTGCGGTCGATCACCTGGAGGAACAAGATGCCGGGCTCCCTGGCCAATGGCCGTCGTCAAATTCCAGCTCAAACGGCTCAGCGAGGGGCGTGTCACGGATCCACGCATCTCGCCCCTCACGGCGCCAGTGTTGCAGCACCTCGTGCCAGACGCGGCGCTATCGCGGATAGACGACGCAGAGGGCCGGTGCTCGGCATGTCGCAGGACACAATGGAGTGACCTGCGGTGCCTTTTCTGAACCCGCTACCTGCCAGTATTCTGTCTCGATGTGATCCTTTCGATCAAATAAATGATTGAACTAGTCAAATTCAGTCAGCTGCACTACACTCTGATGACATTTGATCGATTCGATCAAATGTTTGCTCGAAACATACAAGGCCGCATCCTCAGCGGCAGGAGACAACCATGCAGATTTCTATCAAACGCGCCATCGAGCGCGTGCCCGGCGGCATGATGATCGTGCCGCTGCTGATCGGTTCGCTCGTTGCCACGTTCGCGCCGGATGGGCCGAAGTTTTTTGGATCGTTTACCGGCGCGCTTTTTACCGGTGCCCTGCCCATCCTCGCGGTGTTCTATGTCTGCATGGGGGCAAGCATCAACATCAAAGCCACGCCTTACATTCTCAAGAAGGGCGGCGTGTTGTTCGGCACCAAGGTCGGCACGGCAATGGTGTTGGGCGTGATCATGGGGCACTTCCTGGGCGAGGCGCCGATCAGTGCCGGGATGTTTGCCGGCCTGTCGACGCTTGCCGTGGTGGCCGCGATGAACGACACCAACGGCGGCCTGTACATGGCGCTGATGGGCCAGTACGGCAAGCCTGAAGACGTGGGCGCCTACAGCATCATGTCGCTCGAGTCCGGCCCGTTCCTGACGATGGTGACGCTGGGCGTGGCGGGTTTGTCCGCGTTCCCATGGCCGACGATGGTCGGCAGCATTCTTCCGCTCATGCTCGGCATGTTGCTGGGCAACCTGGATCGGGAGATGCGCGATTTCCTGGGTAAGGCCGTGCCGGTCATGATTCCCTTTTTCGCACTGGCGCTGGGCGCAGGCCTGGACCTGCACAAGGTCTGGCAGGCGGGCATGCTGGGCCTCGGCCTTGGTGTTGCCGTGGTGGCCGTCACCGGCTGCGCGCTGTACTTCGCTGACCGCCTCACCGGCGGCACGGGTGTGGCAGGTGTCGCAGCCGCCAGCACCGCCGGCAATGCCGCCGCCGTGCCGACGCTGGTAGCGGCGGCTAATCCGGTCTACGCAGAATCGGCCAAGAGCGCCACGATCCTGGTGGCCGCCTGCGTGGTGGTCACCGCCGTACTGACGCCATTGGTGACCGCCTGGATTGCCCGCCGCGTGGCGGGCAAGGAGGCCGAGGCGTTGGTGAGGACCGCCGCATGAGCTGGCTTATCATCGCCGACGACCTGTCAGGCGCGGCCGACTGCGCGATCGGCTACGCCATGTCTGGCGCCCGGACCGTTGTAACGCTGGAGGCGGCGCCTGCGGGCGCGGACCTGTCGCAGGCCGACGTAGTGGCTTGCGACGTCGACAGCCGCCGCATGGCGCCCCAGGAGGCGGCGGCGCGCAATCTCGAAGCCTGGCATCGCGGCCAGGGCGCCAGCCGGCGGCTGTACAAGAAGATCGATTCCACGTTGCGAGGCAACTGGGCTGCCGAAACCGCGGCGCTGGCGCCGCTGGCCGGCCTTGCCATCGTCGCGCCGGCCTTTCCGGCCACTGGCCGCACCACGGCCGGCGGCTGCATGTTCGTGAACGGCCAGCCGCTGGAAGACTCCGACATCTGGCGCCTGGAAGCGCTTACCGGACGTGCCGACCTTGTCGCGCTGCTGGCCGCGCGGGGGCTGCGGGCGACCCTGTTGCCGCTGGACACGGTGCGTGCGGGTGACGCGACCCTGCGGCTAACCATCGCCGGACTGGCGCGCGAAGGTGTGCGGGCGGTAGTCTGCGATGCGCAGACGGAGCAAGACCTGGCGGCGCTCGCCGCGGCCACGGCGCAGCTCGACGTCCCCGCATTCTGGGTCGGCTCGGGCGGCCTGGCTCGTGCGCTGGCTGCACCATGCCTGTTCGAGGGCGGTGCGCCGCAGCCGCTGCCTGCCCCTGAGGGCGGCCCGGTCTTGACGCTGGTCGGCAGCCTCTCGGGCATCTCCGGGCGACAGGCCGCTTGCCTGCGCGAACGCACCGGGATGCAGTCGCTGGTGGTTCCGCCGCGGATCTTGCGTGAAGGCGCGGGCCACGCTGACTGGGACGCCGCGCAGCAATCGATCACCGGATGCCTGCGGGCTGGCCGCGACCTGCTGGTCAGCATTGGTCGCGACGACGCGTTCGACCCGGGCGAAGGGCCGCGCCTGAGCGCCGCGCTGGCGCAATTGTCCCTGCCCGGCTTCCAGCATACGCGCGGCCTGATCGCCACCGGCGGCGAGACGGCCCGGGCCATGCTCTCGGCGGCCGGCATCGGCGCCCTGATGCTGCGGCGCGAAGTCGAGCCCGGTGTGCCCTTGTCCGACACCCCTGCGCTGCCCGGCGTGCCCGCGCGCCGCGTTGCTACTAAGGCCGGCGCATTCGGCTCCGAGGCCGCCCTGTGGCATGCCTGGCAGGCTATGACTGAATCCCGCGCGCCGTCAGCCTGACGGCGCGCCGCGCCACACTCGACAAGAGACACATCAATGAGCGACTACCTCCCCGTCATCGGTATCACCATGGGCGATGCCACAGGCATCGGCCCCGAAGTCATCGTCAAGAGCCTCGCGCATGACAGCGTTCGTGCGCAATGCCGCCCGCTCGTCATCGGCGACGCGCGCCGGCTGGAAGTGGCCGGCCGGCTCGTCGGCTCCCCGCTCAAGCTGCGCGCCATCCAGGCCCCGGAGGAAGCGCGCTTCCAGTCCGGCACCATCGACTGCATCGACCTGGGCCTGATCCCGGAAGGCCTGCCCTTCGGCAAGCTGTCCGCCGTCGCCGGTGATGCCGCCTTCCGCTACATCGAGCGCGCGGTGGCGCTGACCCGCGACGAGAAGATCGATGCGATCTGCACAGCGCCGCTGAACAAGGAAGCCCTGCACGCGGGGGGTCACAAGTTTCCCGGCCACACGGAAATGCTGGCGTACCTGACCGGCACCCCGGAGGTGTCGATGATGCTGGTGGCGCCGAAGCTGCGCGTGATCCACGTCACCACGCACATCGGCCTGCTCGACGCCATCCGCAAGATCGAGCCGGGGCTGGTCCAGCGCACCATTGAGCGCGGCCATCAGACGCTGCAGCGCGCTGGCATTGCATCGCCGCGCATCGGCGTGTGCGGCATCAATCCGCACGCCGGCGAGAACGGCCTGTTCGGCCACGGCGAGGAGGCGGAAAAAATCATCCCGGCGGTCGAGGCCTTGCGCGCGCGCGGCCGGGACGTGGAAGGTCCGCTGCCCGCCGACACGCTGTTCTATCGCGCCGGCCGCGGGGACTTCGATCTGGTGGTGGCGATGTACCACGACCAGGGCCATGGGCCGGTCAAGGTGCTCGGCCTGGAGGCCGGCGTCAACATCACGGTGGGCCTGCCGGTCATCCGCACGTCGGTTGATCACGGCACCGCCTTCGACATCGCCGGCAAGGGGATCGCCGACGAACGCAGCCTGCTGGAGGCGCTGCGCCAGGGCGCTGAGCTGGCCACGCGCCGCGCCTGAGCCATCGGCGCACGCCGGGGCTGCCGGCTCCTGTAAGATCGGGGATCGTTGAGGATCCCCCATTTTCATTTCGCCTGCCATGAAAGCCGCCGACCGCCGCCGCGCCATTCTCGAACTCGTGCTCTCGGGCGAGGTCGCCAATGTCGAACAGTTGACCGGCAGCCTCGGGGTATCCGTGGCCACGGTGCGCCGCGATCTGACCGCGTTGGCTCGCGAGGGTCGCATTGTGCGGACCTATGGCGGCGCCGCCGCGCTGATGCAGGTGGGCGGCCACGAGCCCGAGGCTTCGCTTGAGGAGCGCAAGTCGCTGCAGCGTGAGCAGAAGGAAGCCATTGCCCGCCTGGCGGCGAGCTTCGTGCAGGACGGCGACGCCGTGCTGCTCGATAGCGGCACCACGGCCGCCGCGCTGGCTCGGCAGCTGGGGGCGCGCGAGGACCTCCATGTCTATACCACCAACCTGCTGGCCGTCACCGCGCTCACCGGCCTGCCCGGCATCCGCGTGACGCTGATCGGCGGCGACGTGCGCCCCTCCAGCATGGGCACCTTCGGTCCGCTGGCCCAGGTAACGCTGTCGCGCATCAGCGTCGACAAGGCGTTCCTTGGCGCGGACGGCGTGGTTGCAGGCGTGGGGCTGTGCGAAGCCAGCGCGGAGCAGGCCTACCTGAAGGAGTGCATCGTCCGCCAGGCGGCCGATATCTTTGTGCTGGCCGACGCTACCAAGCTGGGCCGGGCACAGCAGCAGCACTGGACGCCGCTCGACCGCGCATGGACGTTGATTACCGATGCGGCGGCCACGGCCGAGCAGTTGGAACCGTTCCAGGCATTGAAGCAGGTACGTGTGGCGGTCGCCCCCGACTGATTCCCCGCGCGCAGCTGCTGCTGAGAAGCGCTAATTCTGCGAGCGACGCCCCGTCAGGTGATCGCGCCAAGCTGCCAGGGAACGAACTCGTTCTGGCCGTAACCGTGCAGTTCGCTCTTTGACCGCTGTCCCGAAGCCGTCGCCAGCATCAGGCGGAAGATCTCTTCCCCAAGCTCGTCGATCGTCTGCGAGCCATCGATCACGGTGCCGCAGTTGATGTCGATATCCTCCTGCTGGCGCTGCCACAAGGCAGTATTGGTGCCGAGCTTCAGGGACGGGGACGGTGCACAGCCATAGGCGGAGCCGCGCCCGGTGGTAAAGCAGATCAGGTTGGCGCCGCCGGCCACCTGCCCGGTCGCCGAGACCGGATCGTAGCCAGGGGTGTCCATGAAGACCAGGCCAGCCGCCTCCACCGGCTCTGCGTAGCGGTATACGTCGACCAGGTTGGTGGTGCCGCCCTTTGCCACGGCACCGAGCGATTTCTCCAGGATGGTGGTGAGCCCGCCCGCCTTGTTGCCGGCGGACGGGTTGTTGTCCAGGCTGGCGTTCATGCGCGTGCAGTAGGCTTCCCACCAGCGGATCCGGTCGAGCAGCTTGTGCCCGACTTCCGGCGAGACGGCACGGCGCGTCAGCAAATGCTCGGCGCCATAAATCTCCGGCGTCTCCGACAGGATGGCGGTACCCCCGTGCGCCACCAGCCGGTCGACGGCTGCGCCAAGCGCGGGATTGGCGCTGATGCCGGAATAGCCGTCGGAGCCGCCGCATTGCAGTCCGACCACCAGGTGGCTGGCATCGACGGGCTCGCGTCGCACCCGGTTGGCGTCGGTCAGCATCGCCTTGATCTGCTCGATGCCTGCCGCCACCGTACGGGCCGTGCCGCCGGTGGCCTGGATGGTCATGGTTTTCAGCGCGGCGCCGCGCGCCAGTCCCTCGCTGTCGAGCAGGCCGTCGATCTGGTTGGTTTCGCAGCCCAGCCCGACGATCAGCACGGCTGCAAAGTTGGGGTGGCGCGCATAGCCCGACAACGTGAGCCGCAGCAGCGCCAGGCCTTCGCCTTCGCCATCCACCGCGCAGCCTTGCCCGTGCGTCAGGGCCACTACGCCATCCACGTTCGGGTAGTCTGCCAGCGCATGCGGATTGAGCTCGCGCCGGAAATGCTCGGCGATGGCGCGTGCCGCGGTGGCCGAGCAATTGACGGAGGTAAGGATGCCGATGTAGTTGCGCGAGCCGACCCGCCCATCGGCGCGAACGATGCCCATGAATTGCGCGCGCTGCGCCGCGACCGGGGCAGGGCGCTTACCGGTGCCAAACGCGTAGTCGCGCTCGAACTCGCCGATGGCCAGGTTGTGGGTGTGGACGTGCTCGCCAGGCGCGACCGGGCGAGTGGTGAAGCCGATGACCTGTCCGTAGCGGCGCACTGGCGCGCCAGCCTCGAGTGCGCGCACTGCCAGCTTGTGCCCTGCGGGCACCAGGCCGCGTACCACCAGGCCTGAGCCGAGGCGCGCGCCTGCCACCAGTTGCGCACGCGCGATGACGACATCGTCATCCGGATGCAGCCGTATGACGGGTTCGGCGGCGGTTGCTGCTTCCTGTTCCAGGACGACGCTCATGCTTCGGCCTCCAGATCGTGCGCGCCTTGCAGCGCGGCGCGTGTCGGCACGCCGTCGACCAGGCGCGGCAGCTGCCACGGGTTACGGTCGCGCAAGGCCGGTGGGAGCACGGAATCGGGATAGTTCTGGTAGCACACCGGGCGCAGGAAGCGCTCGATGGCAGCGCTGCCGACGGAGGTGCCGCGCGCATCGGTGGTAGCCGGGTAGGGGCCACCGTGGACGATGGCGTCGCTGACCTCCACGCCGGTCGGATAACCGTTGAAGAGCAAACGGCCGACCTTGCTTTCCAATAGCTCGATCAGCGCGGCGTGGTGATGGAGGTCACCGTCGTCGGCCATCAGCGTGGCCGTAAGCTGGCCGCGCATCCGTTCGGCAAAGGCCAGGAAGTCATTTTCGGAATCCAGCGCGACGATCACCGTCGACGGGCCGAATACCTCCTCCTCCAGCGGACGATTTTCCGCAAATAGCACGCTGCGATCTGCCTTCAGCAGATGTCCGCCAATGCGGCCGTCAGCTTGCTTTGACACCAGGACTTCCACGCCGGGGACTTCGCGCAAGCCGGCCAGCCCGCGCTGGAAATTCTCCCGGATGTCGGCGCCCAGCATGGGCTGCGGTTCGGCCAGCGCCAGTGCCGTGCCAAGTTCGGCGACGAACGCATCGAATGCCGGTGAGCGGATGCCAAGCACCACCCCCGGGTTGGTGCAGAGCTGGCCGCAGCCGAAGGTGACCGAGGCCGCCAGTTCGCGCGCAATCTGCGCGCCGCGCGCGGACAGTGCCGAGGGCATCAGGATCACCGGGTTCACGCTCGACATCTCCGCAAACACCGGAATCGGATCCGGCCTCGAGTGCGCCAGATCGAACAAAGCCCGGCCCGCAGCCAGTGATCCGGTAAAGCCTACTGCCTTGATGTGCGGCGTCCGTACCAGTGCCGCCCCGGCGGCTGCGGTGCCGAACACCATGTTGAAGACGCCCGCCTGCGCACCGCAGCGCGCGATCGCGCGTTCGATCGCATTGGCAACGTATTCAGACGTGACCATGTGGCCCGGATGCGCCTTCACCACCACCGGGCAGCCCGCTGCCAGCGCCGAAGCCGTGTCGCCGCCGGCCACCGAGAATGCGAGCGGGAAATTGCCTGCGCCGAAGACCGCCACCGGACCCACGCCGACGCGGTACTGCCGCAGGTCGGGTCGCGGCAGCGGCTGGCGCGCAGGCTGCGCGCGGTCGATGCGGACATCGAGGAAGTCGCCGCGCCGTACCGTGGCCGCGAACATGCGCAGCTGATTGCTGGTGCGCTTGCGCTCGCCTTCCAGCCGCGCCGGCGGCAGGGCGGTCTCGCGGCTGGCCGCCGCGATGAACGCCTGGTCCAGCGCATCGATTTCATCGGCAATGGTCTCCAGCAGCGCGGCGCGTTCGGCCGGGCTGGTGGCGCGCAATGCGGGGAAGGCCTGGTGCGCGGCCAGCGCGGCTGCTGCAACTTCGGCTTCGGTGGCTTCCTGGAAGCTGACCGGGTGCCGCTCGCCGGTCACGGCGTCGATGCTGAACAGCGGGGTGCCGGCAGCACGGCGTTCGCCGCCGATGTAGTGAAGTCCGAGGATGGTCATGTCAGGGTGTTTTGGTGCAGGGAATACGGGACACAGTCAGGCCGCCTCGGAGGAACCAAGCCGCAACGTCGCGGTGCGGCGGGCCCGTGCGCCGATGCTCATCAGCAGCAGCACACCGACCACGCCCGCGATGGCCAGGGCCAGCATGCCCGCTTGCTGGCTATGGAATGCGGATTCGACCGCGGTCTTCAGCGTCGGCGCGATAAAGCCACCGAGATTGCCCAGCGCACCGATCAGGGCGATGCCGCTGGCCGCGGCGGTGCCACTCAGGTACGCGGTGGGCAGCGTCCAGAACAGCGGCTGGACCACGACAAAGCCGACGGTAGCCAGGCAGAACGCCATCAGCACGGGCGCCAGTTCGTGCCCCAGCGTCGACAGTGCGATGCCGGTGGCCGCCATGGCGAGCATGGCCATGGCGAATTCCCGTTGCTTGCCCCTGGCATCCGCGATGCCGGTGATCAGGCGCAGGGAAACCAGCGCGCACAGCCACGGAATCGCGGTGAGCAGGCCGACCTTGGCACCGATCGCTGTGCCGGTCAGCTCGGAAATACGCGTCGGCAGGTAGAAGATGACGCCGTAGACGCTGACCTGGATGGCGAAGTAGATGGCGACGAAACGCAGCACTTGCCAGTTGCCCAGCGCGCTCAGTGCGGTTGCCGGGCCATGCGCGGTCTTCTGGTTGTCTTCCGCGGCGATAGCGGCTTCGAGCGCAGTCTTCTCGTCGGCGTTCAGCCACTTGGCATCGCGCGGCTTGCTGACCAGGTAGAAGAAGGCGATCACGCCCACCACGGACGCCGCCAGGCCTTCGATGATGAACATCCATTGCCAGTTGCGCAGGCCCAGCTGGCCACCCATCACATCGAGCAGCAGCCCCGAGACCGGCCCGCCCAGCACCAGTGCCACCGGCAAGCCGAAGTAGTAGACGCCGAGCGCCTTGCCGCGCTGGCTGGCAGGGAACCAGTAGGTCGAGTACAGGATCACGCCCGGCGAGAAGCCCGCCTCGGCGACGCCAAGGATAAAGCGCAGCACGTAGAACGAGGTCTCGTCATGCGCGAACATCATGGCCGCCGACGCCAGCCCCCAGGTGACCATGATGCGGCTGAGCCAGACCCTGGCGCCGACCCGGTGCAGGATCAGGTTGCTGGGGATTTCGAAGACGGCATAGCCGATGAAGAAGATGCCGGCGCCAAGCGCATAGGCCGCATTGCCGATATTGGAATCGACCATCAGGGCTTGCTTGACGAAGCCGACGTTGGAGCGGTCGAGCATCGACAGCGCGAACATCAGTGCAAGGAAAGGCGCGAGGCGCAGGCGGGCCTTGCTTACCGCGCTTGCGAGCGGATCGCGGTTGGCAGCTTGAGTCTGCATGGGTTTGTCTCCGGTACGAAGCCGCGCCGCGGCCTCATGTCATGGATTGCGGCATCCCCGTCTTTTGCTTGCGCGAGGGTTGCTGCGGTGTTCAGGGCGGGGCGCCGTGGCGCCCGTTCAGAAATCGCCGTTCAGAAAGTGGTGTGGCCACGTGCGGCCAGGTTGGCCATCAGGGCGCGTACGCCGAACGTCCACGGAGTGATACGGTCGCTGCGGCCCACGCGGTTGACCAGGCTGCCGAGCTGGCGGCTGGAGATGGTGACAAGATCACCATCCTTGTGGGTGAAGCCGCCGCCCGCGGTGTCGCGGTCTTCCACCGGCGCGAACAGCGTGCCGAGGAACAGCATGGCGCCATCAGGATACTGGTGGGTCGCCCCCATTGCCTGCTCGGCCAGCTCCAGCGGGTCGCGCGTGATCTGGTCCATCGAGCTGGTGCCGGACAACACGAAGCCGTCCAGGCCATCGACGCGCAGATCCACCGTCGCCCGCCGCACGTCGTCGAGCGAGAAGCTCTGGTCGAACAGGCGCAGGAACGGACCGATCGCGCAGGAGCCGTTATTGTCCTTGGCCTTGCCCAGCAGCAACGCACTGCGGCCCTCGAAGTCGCGCAGGTTGACGTCATTGCCCAGCGTGGCGCCGAGCACATCACCGCGGCTGTTGATGGCCAGCACGATCTCGGGTTCCGGATTGTTCCATGCCGAGCCGGGATGCAGGCCGATTTCCGTGCCGGTGCCAAGCGCCGAAAGCAGCGGTGCCTTGGTGAAGATCTCGGCGTCCGGGCCGATGCCCACCTCAAGGTATTGTGACCACATGCCATGCTCGATCAGCAAGGCCTTGAGTTCGCCCGCCTCGCGGGAACCCGGCCGGATCCGGGACAGGCGCTCGCCCACCAGCGCCTGGATCCGGTTGCGGACCTCGGCGGCGCCTTGCGGGTCGCCCTTGGTCTGCTCTTCGATGACACGCTCGACCAGGCTGCCGGCAAAGGTCACGCCTGCCGCCTTGATCACCTGCAGGTCGCATGGCGCCAGCAGGCGGGCCACGCTGTCGCTGCCGCGCGGATCGGCCGTGTTGGCCAGCAGGTCGTCGAGCTTGCCGATCCAGCGGCCGGGCGTATTGTGCACGACCGTCACCGGGTCGCCCTGTTCGAGCAGGGTGCTCATGGTCGGAGCGACATCCGATATGTCGAATACCCCATCCGGCCGCAGGACCACGACAGCCGGGCCGGCCGGAGCGCCGTCACTGGCCGGGATCCATGCGCGGCCGACCAGCGTCCCCGCCAGCCCGTCGGCAGGAAGCGTTTGCGTTGCGCTGAGCGTGAGCGGCAATGCCATCGATTGTCTCCACCTGATGTTGTTGTCATGAGCGCCGCGACCACCGCGGCGTCGGGTGGAACTCTACGTGGCAGTCCCATAAACATCCAATCGATAATTGGGTAGAATCGATTCCGTTTAGTTATTGATTCAGCCGGGTTTACCCCTTCATGGCCAGACAGACTGCTTCCGCCCCTTCCGCCGTGCTCGCCAAGCTGCGCTTCCGGCACCTGCAGCTGTTGGATGTGCTGGGACGCAGCCGCAACCTGCGCATCGCGGCCGAGCAATTGCATATCACCCAGCCGGCTGCCACGAAGATACTGAGCGATATTGAAGACACCCTGCAGGCCAGGCTGTTCGATCGCTTGCCAAGGGATATGCGCCCGACCGAACTGGGCGAGTTCGCGCTGCGCTACGCGTCGACGGCGCTGGCCGAGCTCGGCAAGTTTGTGAGCGAGCTGGAAGCGCTACGGGCCGGCGGGCACGGCCACCTCACCGTTGGCGCGATTTCGGCGTCGGCCGCGCAGGTGGTGACCACGGCGATCCGCGAGATCCTGCAGCAGCGCCCGCGGCTGGTCGTCAAGCTGATCGAGCAGAGCAGTGACCAGCTCGCCGTCTGGCTGGAAGACCGGAAGCTGGATATCATGGTCGGGCGTCTGACCGAGCCACGGCACCAGGCGATCTTCGATTTCGAGGCACTGTCGCCAGAGCCGGTATGGGTCGTCTGCCGGCCGGGACATCCCCTGCTGGACAGGCCCAGGCTGGAAATTGCCGACATCGGCGCATGGCCGTGGATCCTTTACCCGCAGCTCACCGCCATCCGGCAACTGTTCGATGAAACCATTGCGGCGGCAGGCATCCAGGGCCTGGTCGGCATGGTGGAAACACCGTCAATCTTTTCCACCCTGGAACTGCTGCAGGCGACGGATATGCTTTCGCTGCAGCCGCGCGCCGTGGTCGAGCGCTTCGTCGCGGAAGGCATGCTGGCGCACGTGCCGGTGCCGATCCGGCGCGCCATGTCGAGCTACGGCATTGTCACCCGCAAGAATGAGCTGCCGTCGGAGGCCATGCTGCAGTTCATGGCGGCACTACGGGCGGCGGCCCGGTGAGACGGCACGGGGATCGGAGATAGCAGGCGGGTCGGATGCGCTGGCCCGGTGTAGACGTGAATATTGCTCCCTGGTATTCGACATGTCCGTGGCCCTCGAAAGCGGCAACGGACCGTCATCAGCCAGGGCCCATGCACGCACCAAGTTCGCTCAGCAGGTGAGCGAGGCTGGCCTGGCTGCCGGTCTCGGTCTTGTTGAAGATCGCTTTGAGCTGGCTGCGGGCAGTCTCGTGGCGGATGCCGAGCCGCGCGCAGGCTTCGGGCAGCCCGATGCCCGCGGTGAGCACGGTCGCCAGTCGAACCTCGGATGCGGTGAGGCCATACAGTTCGCGTAGCACGCCCGCCAGCAGGGGCTGGGGCGGAGCAGCGCCGACCTCGCGGACTGCAACCAGGGCGGCGGGGCGCTGCCATCGGCTGGCCAGGCGATGGGCCGGCGGCAGCGGCAGCACGATGACGCTTGCGCTGTGCCCGCTGCCGTCACGGGCATGCGCGGCCTGGGCCGGCATGGCCGCTTCAGGGCTGCAGGCCGCAGCCAGCATCTCCCGGAACGGCCGGCTCAGGCACCAGTCGTCATGGCACGCCCGGGCTCCGGGCTCACCCTGCTTGCCCGGCAACAGCCGCCTCACCCAGTGTTCGCCACGGGCATTGCTGAGCAGCACCTTGCCGTCGGGCGCGACGACGATCAGGCCAAAGGGGAGTCGCTCCAGCACTTGCGCAGAGAGCTCACCGAGCATGGTGACGTCCAGCGTGCGCTCGCGCAGGCTCAGTGCCTGACGCAGGTGCGGGATGGCCCAGCCTAGCCGGCGCGCGTCGTCAGCGTGGAACGGTTGTTGTCCGAGCGGCTTTTGCAGCGACAAATAGATTTCGCGGTGCGGCTTGCGCTCGACCAGGCAGCCCATGACGGAACTCAGATTGAACCCGTGCATGAACTCGCTATAAAAGGGCAGCCGGCTCATATTTGCCAGGCCCAGGTCGCGCGAATCGATATACCAGTCACCCACCGCCATCTGGCGCGTGTATGTCCGCGACGGGTCCTCGGCCTGGTAGTGGTCGTTGTAGGCGTCGACCAGTTCCTGGTTCAGGGCATGGATCTCGCTGACCCGCAACCGCTGGCTGAGCGCGTCGAACTCCACCAGCGCGGCGTGCATGCTTTCACTGGCATCGCGCAGCAGGGCCAGGCTGGACTGCCAGGCGGTTTCGTCAAGGATGCCCTCGTACAGACCTCGTATGGTCTGATGCATCACTTCTTCTTTCATCGCGCTCCCCCTGGGCGCCTGCGCCGCGCACCTGCCGGGGGGTTTACCCCGCGCGGCCTGATTGCCCGCCTTGCTCTGTCTGACTTGTCCCCCATTCGGGGGGATACAAGGACAATACGAGATCCGCCACGCCCGTACTTGCGGTTTCTTGCGAATAATTCTGGGGAGCAGGCTTGTGCGTCGGCTGTCAGGTCAGGCTTGCCTGGCCTGCACATGCGCATTGCGGCGGAAATCGCTTGGCGATGCCCCGCTGAACTTGCGGAAGGCAGCGAAGAATTGTGTGTAGGAATCGAACCCGCTTGCGGCCGCCACATCGGACAGGGACATATCGGGGTGGCGCCGTATCAGTTTGCGCGCATACTCGACGCGGCAACTCAGCACGTATTGCCAAAGGCTGACCTGGCGCGTCTTGCGGAACATCCGGCACAGGTGGAAGGGGCTGATATGAACCGCTGCGGCGATCGCGTCGATGGTGAGCGGCTGAGACAGGTGGGCGAGGATGAAATCGTCCAGCCGCGCCAGCGTGTGCCTGGACAAAAGGCCCCGTTGCCCTGCCAGAGCGCTTGCGTCCTGCCTCCCGCCGCCATAGAGGAGGCCCACGCGCAGGCTGATGGCCAGCAGCAAGGATTGGTCGAGCAGGCTGCCGCCCACGCTGCCGCCCCGCACATGGGCGTCCAGCGCCAGCACCAGTTGCACCAGGCCATTGTCGGCGCCGCCGGCGAAGTCCGAGCGCAGCTCGGGCGCGCTGCGTTCGTGCGTCTGTTCATGCGCCAGGACAACGGCATCGGGCCGCACGGAAAAATAGATGGCATCCAGCGGGGCTGACCAGGCGCTGGAAAGCGCATCGCCTGCGGCGCGAAAATAGACCTGGTTTGGCGCCATCGCCCCGTCCAGGCACCGCCCGTTGACGTGCCAGCGGATCGCGACGGGATGCCGGCCGATCGGGACGGCCAGGCAGTGCACGGGCATGACCGTGGTGTCCAGGGCGCCGGCGGGCAGCAGGTGGCGCTCCAGTACAAAGCCGTCCCAGTGAGAAGTCGCGCTGCCATAGCGCGGCGTGGTAGGGATCGCTGGCATGGTGCCGCCGGCCGTTGTTGCCAGCAACTGGGTGCGTGGAGGAGTCTGGCCCATGGTTGGCGCGGGTCAACCCGCTCCCAACATCGCGGGCAAGGCGAGATATACGGCATTTTTCATCTTTTTGTACCGTCACCTTTCGCTACTGCCTTGGCGGCAGGTCGTGCGCTATGTGTGGAGCGAGTATATACAGCTTGTGGTCGCTTTAGCGGTTTGGTGGCGTTCCAGCAAACTGCCGCTTCCGACCCTGAGCAGCCTCTCGACTACTGCAGGGGGCGGCTTCGGCAGTCGAGGGGGCCGGGCCTTGCAGCAAATTGCCAACAGTCTGGGCGGCCCGGTTTCGAGTTCAACCCTTCTTTTGCCGGATCAACTGCATCAGCTCCTCGCGGTCTGCTTCCAGAATGGACCGGACCGACGTTGAGGGCCGGCGCCTGGCTCGATCCATGAAGGCTTCCGGCAGGAAGTAGTCCGACAGCGCGTCCATGCGTTTCGGCCCGAGGCGGTTGCCCAACCACTCGGCCACATCGCTATCGAAGAACGGGAAGTTCTTCTTCGAAGGCCGATGCACGGCGATCGCCCTCAACTTCGTGGTGTTGATGATGTCTGATACGTCGCCGTCGAAGCTGAGCACCTCCGCCACATAGAAGTCCACGTGAGGAGCCTGGTCAGGAGTGACGGAGGTCAAGGCATCCAGGGCGCGAGGAATGTACATGTCCCAAGCGCAGTTTCTGATCAGCGCGAGGGGATCGGCATGGTTCTGGATGGAATTGAGCTTCCTGGAGATCCTTGATCGGTTGCTGCGAAGCAGGATGTCACCGCAGACGATCAGCTCCCGTAGCATGATTGTGGACAGTTCTTCGTGCATGTACTCGACCAACTGCGCCAGCTTGTGCTCCTTGGCCTTGTTGGAACTCAGCTCGATGATCCGGCTCCGAACCAGGATCGCCTCCATCAGATCGAGCTGGTCCTCCAGGCCGGCGAAAAGCCCAGCCTTCAGGTTCCGTTCGAATTCCGCCATCAGGCCGGTGGCAAAATTCTCTGCACTCTCACGGAACTCCGCGCGGAAGCGCCGACCCCATTCCGCAGTCAGCTTGCTGCCGGAGGACGACAGCGCATGGATCGCGGCTACTGACTCTTTGCATCTGGCGACCGTCTCATCATTCCAGGACCGGAGCGACTCCCACAGATAGAGATAGGGGTTGAGCTGTTGCAGCCTTGGTCCGATCTGGTTGATCAGATCAGCCCGGTTCAACGCTTCCGGAGACGGGTTGTCCTGGTAGGCGATCTTGCGAATATAGGTGGCCGCATTGGAGTCTACGAACATGGCCGAGCCGCCGTGAAAGCCCATTGGCCCGGATTGCGAGACAAATGGCGCGTCCATCAGCCATAGCGATTTCCCGCGGAATACAGACGTCGCAACGCCGGCGGGGCCTAGTGTCCGATCCAGCAGCTTGATGGATCCGGCGTTGCTCTCCTCCGCAAAGAGGATCTGCCATTCTTCCAAGGCGGCCGCGTTCTTCTCGAACCGGCGGTGGGCTTCCAGCGCATTGGGAGCCGAACAGATTTCCTGCACCAGTTGCTGGTCGGAGAGTTGTTGGGACGGTGTTGGTTCGGGAGATGCGGACATTGGGGAGGTCGGGAAGAGGTGACTGGCGGTCATCAGAACCGTTCCTTGCACAGAGTCTTCAGCGTGCGCACAAAAGTCGCCATGGTAGGTGAGTCACCCGCACCCTGGCGCCGGTAAAGCGCCACCGGCGGCAGCGGCCACTCCAGGTCGCAGGGCACGCTGGCCACGTGCGCGCGGGTGGACAGATCGTGCGCCACGTCGGCAGGCACGATGGCCACCATCGACGGGTTGCGCTCGATCATGCGGCCGACGATCTTGAGCGAATGGGTTTCGATGGCCGGCACCGGTGGCTCTTCGCCCACGTGCAGGAACAGGTCCAGCACCGAGGCACCCAGCGCCGTTCCCGCGGGCGGCAGGACCCAGTCCATGGTGGCGAGCTCGTGCCAGTCCAGCGCGCGCTTGCCCAGATGCCTGGCAGTCTTGAGGTGGCACACCAGCGCAGGGCGCTGGCGGAACAGGATGTCGCAGCGCAGGTCACGCACCTGTGCCGCGCCGCGCGCGCGTGCCACCACGCCTTCGAGCCTGTGCTCGCGAAGCAGCGCCAGCAGGCGGTCGCTACTGGCTTCCTCCACCGAGAACACGAACGGCCCGACCTGCTCGCGTGTGTGCGAGAGCGTGTCGCACAGCAACTGGCCGGACAGGTAGTGGATCACGCCGATGCTGAGCCGCTCGGTGAAGCCCAGGCGGGCTGCGGCCATGTCGTTGGCCCAGTCCTGCAGGTCGACCAGCAGGCGCGATGCGCGCGAGATCGCGATGCGCCCCACCGGCGTGGGCGTGACGCCACCGCGTTGCCGCGTGAACAGAGCCGTGCCCATCATGGATTCGACCTCGGCCAGCATCTGCGTCAAGTAGGGCTGGGTCACCCCCCATTCCTGCGCTACGCGGGAAAGCGAGCCGTACTCGCTCAGCGCGACCAGCAGGTTGAGCTGGCGCGCCTTCAGGCGTGAGCGCATGCGGCCCAGCGTTTCAAGGGCCAGGGCGGTGAGTCGGTCGGGCATAAGTATTTACTTATCCTGGTATCAAGATATCTGCCAATACGTTTATGCCAGATCACTACAGTAGTGTCTAGACATCCGTCACTCACACACCACAGGAGCCTCCTAGATGCCTGTCATCGATGTCCACACCCACATCTTCACAAAGCCCTGGCTGGAGCTGCTCAAGCGCAAGGGCGGCCTCTACAACATCCAGCAGCGCCCCGACGGCCAGCACGAGGTATTCCGTGGCGACACGCCCGTGGTCATCCCACAGAAAGGACACTTCGACTACGATCTGCGCATCCAGCACATGGACGCGGCCGGCATCGATATCTCAGTCATGTCGCTGACTTGCCCCAATGTGTTCTGGGGCGACGAGGAAACCAGCTGCGAAGCGGCGCGCGAATCCAACGATTCGCTGGCGCAGGCGCAGGCCGATCACCCGAGCCGGCTGCGTTGGTTCACGTCGCTGCCGTGGGAATACCCGCAGCGCGCGCTCGACGAGCTCAAGCGCACCTGCGACAACGGTGCGAGCGGCGTCATGGTGCTGGCCAACATCGCCGGCCGCAGCCTGACCGACCCGGCCTTCGCACCCATCTGGGCCGAAATCGACCGCCGCGCGCTGCCGGTGCTGGTGCACCCCACCGACCCGCCGGGCGCCGACCTGATGGACATGACCAAGTTCGACCTGAGCTGGTCGGTGGGCTTCATGTTCGACACCACGCTCGCCATCACGCGCATGATCTTCGAGGGCTTCTTCGACCAATACCCCAACCTCAAGATCATCGCCTCGCATGCGGGCGGTGCGTTGCCCTACCTGGCCGGCCGTTTCGGGAAGGGCCACGAGGTCGAGATCCCCCAGCGGCGCAAGATGCAGCGCACGCCCATCGACTACCTGCGCCACATCCACTACGACTGCATCTCGTACAGTCCGGCTTCGCTGGAGTTCCTGATCTCGGTCGTCGGCGCCGACCGGGTGATGTTCGGCACCGACTGGCCGCACCAGGTTCACGACACGCGCGGGTCCTTCGCCAATACCGAGCGGCTGCCCGCCGCGCAGCGCGACGCCGTGCGTTCGGGCAATGCCATGCGAGTATTCGGTTTCTGATCGACTTCGGCTGACCAAGGAGACTCTCAGCATGTTGAAGCGACGCGTTTTCAATCGGGTGGCTGCAACCATGGCGCTGGCCGCCGCGCTGCCCATGGGCGCCCTTGCCCAGGACAAGCCCCCCCTCAAGCTGCTGGTCGGCTTCGCGCCCGGCGGCTCGGTCGATGTCGTGGCGCGGCTGCTGGCCGAGCGCCTGCGCCTGCCGCTCGGCCAGCAGGTGATCGTCGAGAACAAGCCCGGAGCTGGCGGTCGCCTGGTGCTTGGGGAAGCAAAGCGCGCGCCGGCCGACGGCAACACGCTGGTCATTTCACCCAGCGGCGCGTTGGTGATCTCGCCATGGCTCTACCACCTCAACTACGACCCGGTGAAGGACTTCACGCCCATCGCGCGCGTGGTGACCTTCGACTTCGCGGTGACGGCGGGTCCGGCGGCGCCGGCCGGCGACATCCGCGCGGTGCTGAACTGGCTCAAGGCCAACCCGGCCCGCGCCAACTACGGCACTTCGGGCGCAGGCACCGTGCCGCACTTTGCGGGCGTGCTGCTGTCGCAGGCCTCAGGCGTGCCGCTCACGCACGTTGCCTACAAGGGCGGCGCGCCGGCAGTGTCCGATCTGCTGGGCGGACAGATTCCCATCATGGTGGACACGATATCGGAGACGATCGAGCATCACCGCGCGGGCCGCCTGCGCATCCTCGCGGTCACGGGTAACGCGCGATCGCCGGCGCTGCCCGACGTGGCCACGCTCAAGGAGTCCGGAATCGACGCCACAGCTGAGGCCTTCGTCGGCCTGTTCGCCCCGGCAGGCCTGCCGGCCGACAAGGTCAAGCGCCTGTCCGACGCGATCGCCGAAGTGCTCAAGGCGCCCGATCTCCAGGCGCGCATCCGCGAGATCGGCCTGAATGCGAACTACGCCGGCCCGCAGCAACTCGGCGAGACCCAGGTCGCCGACCTCAGGCGCTGGGAGCGGCCCATCAAGGCATCGGGCTACAAGGCCGAATGATGTTGCCGCCGTGCAGCATGCAGGGGCTGGCCGCGCTCGTGGGCCGGCCGGTCCCGCACAGGCGGGTCAATCGTTTCCTTCAGTCCGAGTCGAGCCGGCGACTGGAACGTAAAGCGCAACAGGGCTGACCGCCAGGTGATTGGCATATCCACCGTTATCAGTTCGATGCATGATGGCCTGTCGGCCGACGCATGACCTGAATTTCCGGCCCAGTACGGCATTCGCAGGAACTTGCTACATTGCTGACTGCTGGCGAAAACAGCCCCCTGCTGCTGCCGCGCTCACCGCAAACCGACAGACCAAGGAGACATCGAATGCACACCGCACTTCAACTTCGTTCGCAAATCAAGAGCAGCGGTGAACTCGAGCTGTCGCTAGACAGCATCGACACGCCGCACCCTGGTCCGGATGAAGTGCTCATCCGCATTGAAGCCTCCCCCCTCAACCCGTCCGATCTCGGCCTGCTGTTCGGTGCGGCCGACATGAGCACGGCCAAGGCCAGCGGCACGGCCGAGCGCCCCATCGTCACCGCGCGCGTTCCGGAAGGCGCGATGCGCAGCATGGCGGGCCGCCTGGATGCGTCCATGCCGGTTGGCAATGAGGGCGCGGGCGTGGTCGTCGATGCAGGCTCGTCCCCTGCGGCGCAAGCCTTGATGGGCAAGACCGTGGCTGCCATCGGCGGCGCGATGTACGCGCAGTACCGCTGCATTTCCGCGGACCAGTGCCTGGTCCTGCCCGAAGGCGCCACGCCTGCTGATGGCGCGTCGTCATTCGTCAACCCGCTCACCGCACTGGGCATGGTCGAGACCATGCGCCTCGAAGGACATAGCGCCCTGGTGCACACCGCCGCGGCCTCCAACCTGGGCCAGATGCTCAATCAGATCTGTCTCAAGGATGGCATCAAGCTGGTGAACATCGTGCGCAAGCAAGAGCAGGCGGACCTGCTCAAGGCACAAGGTGCGGTCCACGTCTGCAACGCCGCGTCGCCCACGTTCATGCAGGACCTCACCGAGGCACTCGTCGCCACTGGCGCAACGATCGCGTTCGACGCCACGGGCGGCGGCAAGCTCGGCGGCCAGATCCTCACCTGCATGGAAGCGGCCTTGAGCAAGACGGCCCGCGAATACAGCCGCTATGGCTCGACCACCCACAAGCAGGTCTATCTCTACGGCGGCCTGGACACAAGCCCGACCGAGTTCAACCGCAACTTCGGCATGGCGTGGGGCATGGGCGGCTGGCTGCTGTTCCCGTTCCTGCAGAAGATCGGGCGCGAGCGGGCCAACGCGCTGAAGCAACGCGTGATGGCGGAGCTGAAGACCACCTTTGCCAGCCACTACTCGAAAGAGATCTCGCTGGCCGAGGTGCTGGACCTGGACGTGATCGCCGTCTACAACAAGCGCGCGACGGGGGAGAAGTACCTGATCAACCCGAACAAGGGCCTGGCCGGATAAGTCACCGTGGGGCGCCTTGCGCGCCCACACCCGTGTCAAGAATCAGCCGCTGCGCCACAGCCGGCGGCGCGGCGCTGCCGGCCGGCAATGGGAGGGCGCTTTCCAGTTCCGCGGCGGTGTGGCAGCTCATCCAGGTGCTGCCCTGGCAGTCATCGCGCACCAGCACGCGCAGGGGCAAGTCCAGCGCAACGCTGCGTGCGGCGAGCATCAATGGTGCGTTCCCCGCCTGGCGTTGTCATAGATCAGCACCTGCGTCGCCGGCATTGCCAGCCCGGCGTTCCGTGCAGGCTATGACTTTGCGGGCGCGACGGACGCGCCCTCGATTCCGTGACGCCTGAGAGCGTCCGAAACGAAGCAGGAGGCCTTCATCTGCTCGACGAACCGCCGTAGCCATTCCACGGCTTCAGCGCTGCGGGCTATGGGGAGGCCCATGGCTTGCTGTATGACCATAAACCGGCCCGGCAACAACCTCAGGCCCGCAGTGCGCTTGGCATCTGCTTCCAATTGCTGTCGCACCCCTGCAGCCACGTCCGCGCTTTGCTCCAGGAATGTTTGCACAACGGCCGGGGACGTCGGCGCGCGCACGATGTGTGCATGTTGCAGCGTACGAGTGAGATAAAGATCGTAGGCGCTCCCTTTTCCTACCACGACACGGCGTCCGGCAAGATCGACCTCTTCGTTGGCCTTGACGGTGGATTCCTCCTTCACCAAATACGCGCCTTCGATCAGCACGTAGGGTTCGGAGAATGCGATGCCGGCCCCCCGGACCGGGTCGACGGCAAAGAATCCGAAGTCCGCCTGTTCGGCCGTGACGGCCTCGACCGACTTCCCCGCTGAGTCAAATACGACAAGCTCAAGCGGAACACCCAGGCAACTGGCAAGCTCACGGGCGAGGTCCACTGAAACGCCGAATGGATTGCCGCCGGCATCGAGGTTTGCCAGGATAGGGTTGCCTACGTTGATGGATGCGCGAAGGATTCCCGTCGGCGCAAGCTCCGCTGCGAGCCTTGCATATTGACTTGTCATGATGCTTCCGGCGTGTGCCATTTCAGTTCGTCTTTGCGTTGGCATGTCGATCCAGTAGCGCCTTCACCGCTGGATCCATGGCAATGCCCTTTTCGCGCTGACGCGCCAGCTTGTCGAGTTCGATCTCTCCGGGAACAATGACAGGCTTGCCAGGCTCCGCGGGTGCGCTACCGTGGAGGATCGCCGCAAAGTCTTGCATGCGGGCAGCCAGCCATTGGGCCGATCCCAGTCGCCGGGTATCAACCAGGATAAAGAAATGGCCCAGGTTCTGGGGCTGGTCGGGTGCATCGACCCACGACTTGACGTGAGTCAGGTACGCCGCATCCGACAGCAGTCCTGCGAAAAGATCGACCATCAGTGCCAGCCCATAGCCCTTGTGCCCGCCAATCGGCAGCAGGAAGCCATCGAGGGCAGCCTTGGGATCGGTGGTCCGTCGTCCTTGCGCGTCGGTAGCCCATGAATCCGGGATGGATTGTCCTGCCTTGAGCGCATTGCGAATCTTGGCGCGTGCGGCCACGCTCATGGCCATGTCCAGCAGGAAGTGGCGGCCGTCATGCCCCGGTACGCCGAAACCCAGCGGGCTGTTGCCCAGGCGTGCGTCGCTTCCACCCCATGGCGCGATGGTCGTCGTGGCGTTGCTGCCAATCATGCTGGCGAATCCTGCTTCCGCCGCAATGTAGCTGTACGGTGAAACTGGCCCGAAATGATTGCTGCCCCGGACGAAGGCCATGCCGATGCCGAGTTCTTCGGCGACTTCCATGGCGGCGCGCAGCGCCTTCATGCCAGCGAGCGGGCCGACTGCGTTGCCACCATCGACCTTCACCAGCGCTGGCGCGGCGCGCTCGACTGTAATGGTGGGGCGTGCCGAGATACCGCCGGACTGGAGCCGTTCGCCATAGGATTCAATGCGAGACAGTCCATGGGTGCTGAGCCCGAAGAGGTCTGCAAGTACCAGGATGTCAATGACATCGATGGCGTCCCCTTCGGTCAGGCCCAGGCCCTGGAACGCGCGCACTCCGAGCTGGCGGAGTTCGGCTTCGGATACAGTGATTCGATCTTGTTGCATGCTGGATATTCTCGGAAGACTTAGTTTGCCTGGATTCCCGCGCTGCGGATGACGGTGCCCCAGCGTTGTTGCTCGGCACGAATGAATGACGCAAATTCGGCGCTGCCCGCGCCGACAGGCGTGCTTGCGTCCTCGGCAAGTCGTTGTCGCACCAGCGGGGTGGCCAGGGCCTTGACTGCCTCGGCATGCAGGCGGCTGACCACCGGCGTTGGCGTGCGCGCTGGCGCCATCAGCCCAAACCATTGCGAGCTTTCAAATCCCGGGTAGCCTTCCTCGGCAATGGTGGGAACGTTGGGAATCGGCGCGAGGCGCTGTGACGATCCAACGGCGAGGATGCGCAGCTTGCCCGCCTTGGCGTGTTGCAGGATCCCCGCCAGGCCCGCCGATGCGGCGTCGATGTTTCCGGCGAGCAAGTCGGAAATCTGGGCGCCGGTGCCCTTGTATGGCACGTGCACAAGATCGATATGCGCAGTCTGCTTGAGCATTTCGAAGGCAACGTTGCCAGCGCTTCCGTTGCCCGCCGATCCATAGGTCATGGCACCAGGCTTCGTCTTGGCCTGGGCGATGAATGCCTTGATGGAATCGCTATGGACGGTAGGCCCCACCGCGAACACCATCGGCACTTTCGCCAGCAAAGTCACCGGCGTGAAGTCCTTCAGAGGATCGTAGGGAAGCTTGCGCATCATGGCGGGATTGACGGCAAGCGTGCCAACGTGGCCGAGAACCAGTGTGTATCCGTCAGGCGCTGCGCGTGCGGTCTCCTGCATGGCGATGACACCCTGGCCGCCGCCCTTGTTGTCCACCACGATCTGTTGGCCCAGATTCTTCGACATCTCTGCCGCGATGACGCGGGCAATGGCGTCCGAGCTTCCGCCGGGCCCATACGGGACAATCAGCCGGATCGGCCTGGCGGGTGTCCAGGTCTGCGCCTGTGCGGGAATCAGTGCAGTGGCTAGCGGGATCGCGAGGGCGGCTAGGGCGTTACGGCGCGACATGCGCCGTAACGGCTCTTGTACTTTGTTGGGCATTGTGTCTCCTGCTTGGTCAGGACAGTGTTTCGTTCCATCCATAGGGCGAATGATCACGCTGACCGGATTCCAGTGTAAAGTGCAAAGATCACAAGTATTCTTGCGTATGACACATGAATTTCGATTTGGCGGACTTGCGAGCGTTCCTGGCCGTAGCCGATCTGGGCAGCTTCAAGGCGGCATCCGATGCGATGTTCCTGTCGCAGTCGGCACTGTCGCGTCGCGTCGATAAACTGGAAGAAGCGCTTGGCGTCGCGCTGTTCACGCGGACCACCCGGAAAGTCGAATTGACTACCCTGGGCCGCATGTTTGTGCACAAGGCGCGAAACGTCATCAACGAGCTGGAAGAGGCCATGCTCGGCATCCAGACCGTTGCCGATCGGCTGTCGGGCGAGGTGACGCTTGCATGCGTACCGTCTGCGGTCGGGCATTTCCTGCCCTCTGTCGTGGGGCCGTATCACGAGCGCTATCCGGGGATACGGATCCGCATCATTGACGAGTCTTCCGGGGATGTCCTTCTCGCGGTCACGCGCGGCGATGCGGATTTCGGCCTGACCTATATCGGGACGCAGGAGCCTGACATCGATTTCTGCCCCTTGATTGAAGAGGCGTTCGTTGTCGCCTGTCGCAAGGGGCATCCGCTGGCGACGCGAAGAAGCGTCAAATGGAAAGACCTTGAAGGCTTTGACTACATTACGCTCGCGCAAGGCAGCGGCAACCGCTTCCTGATCGACCAGGCCCTTGCGCGGCTGCCGGTAAGACCGCGATGGTACTGCGAGGTAAATCATGTTCCCGCCTTGGTAAGCCTGGTCCAGGCCGACCTGGGAATCGGTGTTGTGCCTCGAATGGCTTTGCCGCCGAAGTCCAGCAGTGGTCTGCTTGCGATCCCGCTGACTGACCCGGTGATAACTCGAACGTTGGGATTGATCTCGCGACGAGGACGCCCGTTGGCGCCGGCCGCTCAGTTTCTCTTTGACATGCTTATCCGAAGAGGAACAGCGAAACCCTAGGCGCGTGGCACGAAGTTACTGCCGTGTCAGTGACCACCGGTGTCAGAGCACCCATGGTCACTCGGGAAGGAAGCGATGATCGACCGAGAATGGCCGACCCCAGGCACGTCCGGGCGCAGTTTGGCCTTGACGCCATCCACGTTCAGGCCCCCGACGTGATCCATGTGCATATGCGTAATCACGATGTCGGTGACCGCAGCCAGGCCTCGACCGTCGCACGTCTTGTGCAACCATCGTTGCAACCGATTGTAGGCAGCGGGGGCGAACGCCAGCAGCATCGCGAAGGCCCTCAGTATGTTGACCGAACGGCAACAATTGCTCCTGCGTCAGTACGAGCGCATGCGGAAATATCACGAACGCATCCACGCCATGCGTGGCATGCGGATTCACAGACGCGCCGAATCACGCGTGATTGACCCGATCGCACCAGGCGGGCTGGAAGCCGGGAAGCTGCCGGCCCGCTTCTTATTTCGACGCTGGGTAGGCTTCAGGCGGCCCGGTGAACCTCCGCCGCCACCCCGGCCAGCATGAGGTCGAGGTTCTGCACTGCCGCCCCCGAAGCACCCTTGCCGAGGTTGTCGAACACCGCTGCCAACAGCACTTGCCCGTGCTCGCAGTTGGCGAACACGCCCAGGCGCAGGTCGTTGGTGCCGTTCAGTGCCTGCGGGTCGAGGTGAGTGGCGGCGGCCGATTCGGCTAGCGGCATCACCTCGACATGGCGGGCGTTGGCGTAGTGGTCGAGCAGGCAGGCGTGCAGCCTGCCGACGTCCGTGCCGGGTGCCAGCAGGTCCAACTCCAGCGCCACCGTCAGTACGATACCTTGCCGGAAGGCGCCGTAGGCCGGCACGAAGGCGGGGCGCCGTGCCAGGCCCGCGTGCTGCCGGATTTCAGGTGTGTGCTTGTGCGCCAGGTCCAGGCCATAGACCTGGAAGGGCAGGGCCCGGGTGGCCTCCGGTCCCTCGTAGGTATCGACGGCGATGCGGCCGCCACCCGAATAGCCCGACACCGCATGGATGGCGATGGGGTAGTCGTGCGGCAGCAGGCCGGCCTCCGCCAGGGGGCGCAACAGGCCGATCGCCCCGGTGGGATAGCAGCCCGGATTGCTGACGCGCAGCGCGCCCGCGATGCGCTGCGCCTGGCCGGCGGTCATCTCGGGAAAGCCGTAGGTCCAGCCGGGCTGCGTGCGGTGTGCCGAACTGGCGTCGATCACACGCACCGCAGGGTTGACGATGGACGCCACCGCCTCGCGTGCGGCGGAGTCCGGCAGGCACAGGATGGCGATGTCGCAGCCGTTGATGGCGTCGGCGCGGGCGCGCGCATCCTTGCGCTGGCCGGCGGGCAGTGTCAGCAGGCGCAGATCGTCGCGTCCGCGCAGGCGCTCGTGGATCTGAAGGCCGGTGGTGCCCTGGTCGCCGTCGATGAAAACAAGAGGGTAGCGCATGGGATGGATCCTTGGCAGTGGCGTGAAAGTGGCGGCCCCGGCCGGTTCAGCATCAGCTCTGCGTTGGTGCGGCCGGTACAGGAAGCGCCATCTTGCGCCACCGGCTAGAATCGAAGAAGTTGAATTTCATGACGATGAAATTCACGTTTCCTGAACGATATTCCTCGTCAGCAGATACGCCCTTAACCGGAGTGCCGCCCCATGCGCGAGATCAGCCTGGACCGCCTGCGTACCCTCGTCGCCATCGCCGATCTGGGTTCCTTCGCCGAAGCCGCGCGCGCGTTGCACCTGGCTCCGCCCACCGTCAGCCTTCACATTGCCGAGCTGGAAGCCCGTGTCGGTGCGCAACTGCTGACGCGCAGGCGCGGTGAGGTGCGTCCGTCGTCCATTGGCGAGACCCTGGTCGATCGCGCCCGCCGCCTGCTGGCCGATGCCGACCTTGCGCTGGACGACGTGCAGCGTCAGGCGCAGGGGTTGACCGGCCGCGTGCGCCTCGGCGCCTCGACCGGGGCCATCGCCCACCTGCTGCCGCAGGCGCTGGCCATGCTGGCGGAGCGGCATCCCGACATCGACGTGCAGGTGGCCGTGCTTACCTCGGAGGAGACGCTGGCGCGGCTGGCCGCCGGCACGCTGGAGATCGGTCTGGTGGCACTGCCACAGGCGCGCGTGGCGGGGCTGACCATCCGCCCTTGGCGGCGCGATCCGGTACGGGCTTTCCTGCCAGCGAGCTGGCCCTGCCCGGCGCGCATCACGCCGGCCTGGCTGGCAACGCGCCCGCTGATCCTCAATGACGGCACCACGCGCCTGTCGCGCCTGACCGCCGAGTGGTTCGCCAGCGGTGGCCACAGGCCGGCGCCGCGGATTCAGCTCAACTACAACGACGCCATCAAGAGCCTGGTGGCGGCCGGCTATGGTGCGGCCCTGCTGCCACACGAGGTCACCACGCCGGCGCCGGATGCGCGCATAGTGATGCGGCCGCTGCGGCCGGCGTTGTGGCGGCGACTGGGGTTGGCGCACAGCGGGGAACGGGTAGAACGTGCCACGGAATACGTACTGGAGGCCCTGTGGGCGCTGCGGGCGGGATAGTGCCGTTGGCCACACGTCGGCCGGCGGCTGTGCGCGGCGCCGCCACGCGTTGATCGTGTCCTCGATTGCATTGATGGAGACATTTGCCGCGCCTGTCTGCATGTTGCGGTCATGGGCCCCTCACTGGTGAGCGCCCCAAGCTCAGCGCCCATGGGGCTGCTAGCGGCGGGCGGCATAAGCGCCGTGCCGTTTCGGACTAGAATCCTCTGAGGAGGTGTCAGTCATGTCAGCTATCAAGCGCATCGATCCGGGCCATTCCGCCCATCAGGCCGCGCCGCACAGGACCCCCCGCTACCCTGCGGAGCACGTCACGCTGACGGCTGGCTCCAGGAAGAGGCTACGCCCCAGTGTGCCGCATCGAAAGGTCGGGCGCGGCAAGGTCGGCGTCGGCGGCAAGTAGGGACCTGCAGCGGCTGGTCGGCTTCGCGCCCGGCGGCTCGGTCGATGGGCCGGCCGGTCCCGTACAGGCACTCGATCACTTCTTCACGATCGAAGTACGCGCCGGCGCGTGACGTTCAGTTCGTTGCCATAGTCTGTGTCGGCATCAGCGATCACCGGTACCACTACCGACTGCGCGATGACGCGTGAACAAGCTGGGCGCGGGGCAGATCACGCACGATGTGTCGTCGGCGCCAGAGGGTTAGCGTCATTCTTGAACTCGTGTGCACCCTCATCGCACGCCGGCGCGGAGCAGAGTTTGCAGCTACTTGAGCGCTATTGGGTTCGCAGGCTTGTGTTTACAGCGCGAGCGTCTACCGTGATAGGCGATCCCACAGGAAAGGAGACAGCAATGAAAAAGCTAGCTTTCCTCGCCGCCCTTTCGCTAACGGCCGTTGCGGCGTGGGCGCAGGGCGGTCGCTACGGTTCGCCTCCAACACCGGGGACTGACACTGGCAGGCGCGCGGAGCCAACTGTGCAGGCCGCCAGCGGAGCTTCCGGCGAGAGTGCCAAGAAAGACAAGAGCGAAGCGCACGGCAAGGTTGACCGCAGTAAGGGGCGTGCCGGCGGCCAAGGCGCTTCCGCCGCGGCAACGCGTGGCCGTCCTGCATCGGCGCCCGAGAGCCAGCCCTGAGCTGGCCACCGCGAGTTCTTGTTCCCCAATAGGGATTGCACAACCCTTGACTGGATGATCGCTCGCGCCTGCCCGCGGGCAGGCGATGCTAAGTATCGTGCCCGGTCAGATCGCGGATGCGGGGGTAGACGTCGGTGCACCAGCGAGGCCCGCAGAACAGATCATAGTGGCCGCACTGGCGGGCCGTGAGGTGCCGCTTGTCGCATGCGGCGATGCCTTGGCACAGATCGTGCGCGGCCTGCGTCTGGCCCCGGCCGGAAATCTCATCCTGTTCGCCCTCGATGGTCAGCAGTGCGGTGGTACGGATGTCCTGTGGCCGCACTGCCTCGCCCCGCACCTGCCAGCTGCCGCGCGCCAACTGAAATTCCTGGAACACGAGCTGGATGGTGTCCAGGTAAAACTCGGCCGCCATGTCGAGCACCGCGTGGTAGGCATCGCAGGCACGCCGGTGCTCCTTGGCACGCACGGGGTCGCAGCGAACGAGATCCAGGCAATAGTCCCAATAAGCCTCCCCCAGACGTTCTGGCTGTGCCGCCGCCAAGCCGGCAAGTTGCAGAAAGCTTGGGCACACCTTGCGTCCGGCACCCGGGTAGGGCTGCGGTACCGCATAGGTCAGGTTACGCTGAAACCACGCGAGAGAGTGGCGCGCGGCCAGACGTCCGAGTGCAGTCGGGCTGCGGCGTGCATCGACCGGGCCGCCCACCAGGATGAGGCTCCTGGGCGTCGGCTCACCCGCGCTCGCCAACAGGGAAACCGCAGCCAGCGCTGGCACGGTGGCCTGACAGATGGCCAGCACATGTAGCGGTTCCGCCCCGATCCGACGGATAAAGGCCTGCAGGTGGGCCACCTGGTCATCGAGGTGGAACGGTCCTTCGGCCACCGGCACGCGACGCGCATCGTTCCAATCCGTCACATACACGACATGCTCGGGCAGCAAGGCCTGCACGACTTCACGCAGCATGACGGCATGATGGCCCGCCAGCGGCGCACAGACCAGCACCGGCGGCGTCGGTGCGGTGCAAGGGTCAAGCGCGCCCATGTCGGGTGCGAAGCGCAGCAGCCGGCAAAACGGCCCTTCCACGATGACCTGCTCAGCCACCGCGATGACGTGGCCGTCGCGCCGGATGGCGGTGATGATGCCAAACGACGGCTTCTCGCAGGTCCTGCCGAGCCGGTAGAGCATCTCATAGCCAGCAGCAAAGCCCGATGCGCCCGGGACATACGCGAAGGGGCTGGCCGGATCGATGAACGCATTTGCTGCGCTCGCCGCCCATGCGGTGAATGGCGCGAGCAGCGCGCGCTGATACTCGACGAGCTGGTACAGCATGAAGACTCCCGTAGGAACGCGCACACGATTCCGGCTGGCAATGACATCCGCGCTGTGTTGCTCACGGCGATGGGCATGCTGCCGGGGTCGATGTGCCTCTCCATGGCAACAGGTGTCACCGCGGGGGGGGAAGTGCAGTCATAAACACGGGCCAGGATTTCACTATATGTCGGACAGGCCTTGCTGCAACGCCAAACATCAAGCGCCGCGCCGCTGGCGGGGCCCGCTTGCTTGCGACCCCGTACCGGTCTTCCGCATCCTGTTACGTGAACGGCCGGAATTCGATGGTTCACCGCCGATCCGATAGGGCGTGACCAGCCATCCCACCGCCGCCATCACACTGGACGCAACGCCTCAAGCATGATGTCAGCCAGGCGCTGCGATACCTCGGACGCGGGTCCCGGCGCGCGCAGCAGCATCAGGGGCATCTTGCCGAGCGGCGGCAATCCTTCGGCAGCCCCAAGTTGCCGCAGCGATGCCGGCAAGCCGTAGGGCGTGCGGACCACCAACCCAAGTCCGGCTGCCGCGGCGGCCCACAGGCCACCAAGGTTGGGGCTGGTGAACGAGACGCGCCAGGGGATTCCGGCGCGGTCCAATGCCGCCGTGGCGGCATCGTGGAAATGGCAGGGCCGGTCGAACGCCGCCAGCGGTATCGGCTGGCCGGGCTCGATGTGCCACGGCAGCGCAGCCGGTCCGACCCAGCACATCGGCGGTTCGCCGACCACGGCGATATCGGCGCCGGGCTCTCTTGCCGTCCGAGCGCCATCCGCGCCGCCCCAGACCAGCGCGAGATCCAGCGTCCGCGCCTGGATGCGGGCGAACAAATCGTGATTGCGCGCCACCATGGCTTCGACCCGGACCTTCGGATGCGCTCGCGCAAACCGCCCCAACACCTCCGGCAGCATTGCCTCGCCGAACTCTTCCTGCAGTCCCAATCGCACGCCGCCGGACAGGTCCACCCCTTTCACGGCCGCGGCAGCTTCGTCGTTCAGGGCAACGATTCTGCGCGCGTAGCCAAGCAGCAGACTCCCCGCCTCGGTAAGTTCCAGGGTCCGGCCGGCCTTGCGAAACAGCGGCGTGCCTGCCATGTCCTCGAGCTTGTGAATCTGCGCACTGACGGCCGAAGTGGAGCGCCCGACCTGCTCCGCAGCGCGCGCGAAGCTGCCCAGGTCGATGCCGGCGATCAAGCTGCGCAGCGCGGCAATATCAAGATTCGACGCCATGGCAATCGTGCGGAAAAACGAAACAATTGGTCCCAAACTTTCTGATTTTCAAGACGAATATTGGTTGCAATACTGACGCCCTGTCAACAGCCTTATCGGAGGGCCGTCGTGGCCGAGTCCGTCTGTTTTGCCCGCCCTGGTGGCAATTCCCTCGCGGCTTCCGCTGCTTCGCATCGCTGGAAAGTGTTGGGCGTCGGCGTTGCCGCGAACGCCAGCTTCATCGCTGCCGCCAACGGGTTGCCCGCCACCGCGGTGTGGCTGCGCAGCGCCTATCAGATCGACAACGGGGGGCTTGGCCTGCTGCTTGGTGCGTTGGGCATCGGCGCCGCGTTGTCCGAACTGCCGTGGGGCGCAGCGGCCGACCGGTGGGGCGACCGTCGCGTCCTGCTGTACGGGCTCGGCGCCACCGCTCTCATACTGGCGGTGATGGCACTGTTCCTGGCCCCAAGGCCGGATCGCGTGCCGTCCTTGCCGGTGGCGATGGCCTGCATGGCGCTGCTGGGACTGGCGGGCGGCAGCGTCAACGGGGCCAGCGGGCGGGCGGTGATGCGATGGTTCGCCGACGGCGAGCGCGGCCTGGCGATGAGTATCCGCCAGACGGCGGTGCCCCTCGGCGGCGGGCTAGGGGCGCTCGTGTTGCCGTGGCTGGCCTTTGCCATGGGCTTTCGCTGGGTGTATGCAGTCCTGGCCGCGTTCTGCCTTGCCTCTGCCTGGCTGACCTGGCGATGGCTGCACGAACCCACGCATCTCGCTGCCCCCGCGTCGGCACGACGCCATGCGCATGACAATGCCAGCCCGTTGCGCAGCCTGCGGGTCTGGCGCATTGCGTTGGCCATCGGCATCCTGTGCGCGCCCCAGTTCGCGGTCTTGAGCTTCGCCTCGGTGTTCCTGCACGATGCGGCCCATGTGGCTGTGTCGGGCATCGCCGCCACCCTTTGCGCTGTGCAGCTCGGCGCGATGGCGATGCGGATCTGGAGCGGCCGCCATACCGATCGGCGTGGCAACCGCCGTGCATGGCTGCGCCATTGCACGCTGATCGCCGCGCTGATGTTCGTGCCGCTGGCCCTCTGCGCGGCGGTCGGGCAGGGTGTTCCTGCGACGCTGACCATGGTCGCGGTCGTGCTGGCTGGCATCGCGGTTTCGGCCTGGCATGGGGTTGCCTACACCGAACTGGCGACGCAGGCGGGCGCGGAGCGGGCGGGTACGGCCCTCGGACTGGCCAATACGCTGGTCTTCGCCGCGTACTTCGCTGCCCCTGCGGCGATTCCGCTACTGCTCGATAGCGGCGGCTGGGCCGGCGTCTGGCTCCTGGCCGGGGCCTGCGCGGCGACCGCGTGGCCGCTTTTTCCCCGGGCTGGCGATGGTCCCGGCAACTGACTGACGTTTCCAGTCACTGCTTCGACCGGCGAGCAGCTTCCCATTAATAGGCATGCGCAGGGTTCTGAAAAGGAGACCCACTGCGACGGGATTTCGGAATTCGCCATATCAATCACGAGGTGCTCAATGGCGACCTTCGCGCTGAATCCTGTAAAGCTCACGCCTGGGTCCCACCATTTCAGACGATGACCTTCTACACTGCGGCAGGCTGCTCGCGCAGGCGACGGGCTTCGTCGCGCAGGAACTGCTGGTAATCGTCCAGATCGCCGTCGAAGGGCTCGACGCCGCCCTTGGTGACCAGCCAGAACTCATCGCATACGGCGCGCAGCAGGGCCCGGTCGTGACTGACCAGCATCACTGTGCCTTCGAATTCGTTGAGCGCCATGCCTAGCGCTTCGCGGGTGGCCAGGTCGAGGTGGTTGGTAGGCTCGTCGAGCAGCAGCAGGTTGGGACGCTGCCACACGATCATGCACAACACGAGCCGCGCCTTCTCGCCGCCGCTCATCGTGCTAACCGCCTGATGGACCATGTCGCCACTGAAGTTGAAGGTGCCGAGGAAGGTGCGAAGGGATTGTTCGGTGCCACTCTGGCCGGGAGCGCGCATGTGCGCCGGCGTGTCCTTGGCAAGGCGGATCATGTGCTCCATCGGCGTGTCGAGCGGGCGCAGCACGTCGAGTTCCTGCTGTGCGAAGTAGCCGATATTCAGGCCTTTGCCTTCGCTGATTTCGCCGGCAATCGGTGCCAGCGCGTGCGCCACCGTCTTCACCAGCGTGGACTTTCCTTGGCCGTTGGCACCGAGAATGCCGATGCGCTGCCCGGCCAGCACGGAACGGTTGATGCCCCGCACGATGATCGTGGGCGGCGTGCCCGGCAGTGCGCCGGTCGGCGCCGGGTAGCCAAAGCTCGCGTCCAGCATCGACAACAGCGGGTTCGGGACGTTGAGCGGCTCCTTGAACTCGAAGTTGAACTCTGCGTCGGCAAGTACCGGTGCGATCTTCTCCATGCGTTCGAGCGCCTTGACCCGGCTCTGCGCCTGCTTCGCCTTCGAGGCCTTGGCCTTGAAACGGTCGATGAATTTCTGCAGGTGGGCGATCTTGTCCGCCTGCCTGGCCAGCGCGGCCTGCTGCAATACGAGTTGCTCAGCGCGCATGTCTTCGAATTTGCTGTAGTTGCCGCCATAACGCACGAGCTTGGCGTTGTCGACGTGCACCGTCACCTGCGTCACCGCATCGAGGAATTCGCGGTCGTGGCTGATCACTACCAGGGTTCCCTGATAGCGCTTGAGCCAGGCTTCCAGCCAGACCAGCGCGTCGAGGTCGAGGTGATTGGTCGGCTCGTCGAGCAGCAGCAGGTCGGACGGGCACATGAGCGCGCGCGCCAGTTGCAGTCGCATGCGCCAGCCGCCGGAGAAACTGTTGACCGGCTGACTAAGCTGCGCAGCACTGAAGCCAAGGCCGAGGATCAGCGCTTGGGCACGCGCGGGGGCATCGTGTGCACCGGCGTCGTGCAGGGCCATGTAGGCGTGCGCCATGCGCATGCCGTCGTCGCTGACCTCGGCGGCGGCTACTTCGGCCTGCGCGGCCAACAGCACGGTATCACCCTCGACTACGAAGTCGGTCGCGCTCTGCCCGGTCTCCGGCATCTCCTGCGCGACCTGGCCCATCTTCCATGCAGCGGGAATCGAGAACTCACCGCTGTCTTCGTGTAGCGTCCCGTTGAGAAGGCCGAAGAAGGATGACTTGCCGGCGCCATTGCGGCCGACAAGACCAATCTTTTCGCCGGGGTTGAAGGTGACGGACGCGCGGTCGAGTACGACATTGACGCCGCGGCGCAGCGTGACATTACGGACGGAAATCATAGGGAGCTACTTCAGAGAGGATTCGCATGATAGCCGACCGGATGAGCAGGGCTGTAGTCTGATGCGTTGACGTTTGCGCTCATGGCTGAGATCCATCCTGTAGCGGGGGCATGCGATCATGCGATCAGCGCGTTGGCGACGATCGCTGCCGCCGCTACGCTGGACGTGCTGATGGCCAGCCAGCATCCCAGCAGGAAGGCGCCGTTGGCCACGCTTCGACCTGGAATCATCTTGTGTGCTCCGAGGGATGGCTGGTGGCGGACATGCATCAGCGCTCGATGACCGGTGCGTGCACGGGAGCCAGCGATTCGTGCGTGGTTGCCGTGCGTTGCGCGGCTTTGTGGACCATCGTATAGGCATAGTCGATCCCCATGCCATAGGCGCCCGAGTGCTCCTTGACCACGGCCATCACGTCGTCGTACGTCTCGCGGTTCTTCCAGTCGCGTTGCCATTCCAGCATGACCTGTTGCCAGGTCACGGGCACCACGCCTGCCTGGACCATGCGCTGCATGGCGTAGTCATGAGCTCCCTTGGTCGTGCCGCCCGAAGCGTCGGCCACCATATAGATCTCGTAGTCGCCCTCAAGCATTGCGCACAACGCGAAGGTAGTGTTGCAGACCTCGGTCCACAGGCCGGCCACGACGATTTTCTTGCGGCCATTGGCGGCCAGCGCGTCGCGCACCTTCTGGTCGTCCCAGGAGTTCATCGAGGTGCGTTCGAGCGTTTGCTTGCCGGGGAAGACGTCGAGCAGTTCGGGGTAGGTATAGCCGGAGAATGAATCGCTCTCGACCGTGGTGATGGTGGTCGGCACATCGAAGATCTTCGCTGCCTTGGCCAGGCCCACGACGTTGTTCTTCATGGTCTGGCGGTCCATCGACTGCACACCAAAAGCCATCTGGGGCTGGTGGTCGATGATGATCAGTTGGCTGTTGCGCGGGGTCAGGACTTCCAGCTTGGCGTTCGACATGCTGCTCTCTCCGATGAAATTTATTCAATGATTGTGAGTTCTCGTTGGGCGGCGCTTTGTTCGCTGTGTTGCGTTGTCGTGCCGTCCATGTGACGAACTATAGCGGAGGAGAGTGCGGAGGCAGTCAGCCAGAGTTGTAAGTATTATTCAAAAAATTTGATTAAATCGGGACATGTACGACCCTGGCTCCGGTGGGCGTTTGGTTCCTGAAGCCCGCGAGCGTGGCGGGCTCCGACAACTTGGAGGAGATCGAAAATGACCGCCAGCGGCGCGGCACCAGGCGAACCAGGCAAGCCCGGTCGAGTTAGCATTCAGTATCTGATTGATCTTCGTCCGCCCTCCGACTTTCTCCCGACGCTACTCAGGCGCCATCTGCGGGTCGCGCGGCCCCATGGCGATGCCGTAAGATTCCGAGGGAGCCGGACACACCGGATCCTGGCGCCAACGAAACTCGACCTTCCCTTCCCGCGGGCCGCCACCACGCCGAGCACCTTTCTGACCTAGTCCAATGTGGAAGTTTCGACATGACCAGACTCTTTGCCGCAAGAGCAGCCTGCCTTGGCGAGTTGGGGAGGCAGGGAGAGAGTGGCACGCCCGCGGCAGGGCCTGCCACGCTCTGATGCTGCTTCTGCTTGCGGGACTCAGTGCCTGTGGGTCGCTTTCTCACAATGCTCCGCGCAATCTGCCTCAGGCCGCGGCTGGCAGCGCATCCGCGACCATGCGCGAACCCACCGACGTCGTTGGCCCGACAACCGTCGCCATGTCGTTCTCTGGCGGTGGCACGCGAGCCGCAGCTTTCGCCTTCGGCGCGCTGCAGGGGCTCGACGCCATGAGAGGTCCCGGGGGCGCGTCCCTGCTCGACGACGTCTCATTTATCAGCAGCGTGTCCGGAGGCTCCATCACCGCGGCGTACTACGGTCTGCACGGCAAGGCCAGCCTGGCGACCTTTCGATCAGTGCTCTTGAAGGACGGAGAGGCGGGACTTCGCTTCAGTCTCCTGAATCCGGTCAACCTTGCGCGCCTCTTCGCGGGAGGCCTCAACAATCGGGAAGATCTCCGGACATGGCTCGACGAAGACGTGTTCAAGGGCGCGACGTTCGCCGACATGTTCCGCCGCGGCAAGCCGCTCGTCTGGATCAACGCCACGAACGTCTACTACCGGGTCGCGTTCCCGTTCAGCCAGCTGGCATTCGATGCGCTATGCAGTGATCTCGCGAGCTTTCCCGTTTCCGAGGCCGTCGCCGCATCCATGGCGGTCCCGCTCTTCTTTGCACCGATCGTCCTTCAAAAATATCCCGAGGCTTGCAGTACACCGCTGCCGAACCTTGACCACGCCCAGAGGCCCGGGCAATCGCTGCTGCTTGGCGCGTTGGCAACCGCCGTTCGCGGTCACCGGGACACTTCGAAGGGAAAGTACATCAAGCTGGTAGACGGCGGGGTGACCGACAACTACGGCCTGGCCACAATTTTGCAATCGCGCCTGCTGCTGGGCACGGCTTACGGTCCCATGAGCGAGAACGACGCGATCAATGTGCGGCGGCTACTCTTCATCGTTGTTGACGCCGGTCAGGGCCCGCGCGGAGATTGGAACCAAAGCCCGGGTGGCCCATCCGGAATCGAAGTCGCAAGCGCAGCCATCGACGCGGGAATGGCGACCAGCGTTCGAATGACCTATGACGCCTTCGTTCCCATGATGCAACGGTGGCGCGATGATCTCGTGGCGTATCGGTGTGGGCTGCCGCATTCCCGGCAGCAGGAGATCGCTGCACGCCGCCCAGGCTGGCGGTGCAATGAAGTCGAATTCTTCGTCACGCGGATCTCGTTTGAGGCCCTCGACAAGGAGCGAGCTGCAAGCCTGAACGATCTGCCGACCAGGCTTCGACTGCCCGAGAAGGACGTCGATCGCCTGATCGAAGCGGGAAGGGATGTCATCCTTGGCAACCCGGTGATCCGCGAGTTCGAGCGCGAATCGACCGAGGCGCGATAGTCCCGCGGCACGCGGCGTGGGTGAGGCCGCGTTCTTGCTGCTCGGCCGCGGCGCTCTGACGGTGGCATGCGTCCGGCATGGCGAGAACGCCCGGTACTCCGTTCACGCCAGCCGCCCTCCATGCACCGGTGCACCGCCCACCGACATGTCGGCGCACAGGATCGTCCCGGTGGTCGACTCGGTCATGAGTAGCGTGGCGCCCTCGGTGCCGCCAAAGCACAGATTGGTCAGCGATGTGCCATCCGGGCTACGAATCACCTCCACAGGCTCGGCGCGATGATTGAGCACCCAGACATAACCAAGTCCGGGATTGGCCACCAGCAGATGGCCATCCGATCTCATTGCCAGACCGTCGGGGCCGCTCGGGCCGTAAGAGGTAAAGAACTGCCCGACCTTGCTGACCGAACCGTCGGCCTGCAACGGCACGCGCCATACGCTGTTGCCGCGGGTCATCGCGACGAACAGCACCTTCTCGTCAGGCGACAGGACGACACCGTTCGGGCTCGGTGCGTTGTCCAGCAGGACGTCCAGCTTGCCGTCGGGCGTCAGCCGATAGACGCGGCCCGTCGGATCGTGCAAGCCGGTCTGGCCCTGGTCGGTGAAGTAGAGGTTGCTCTGCGAATCGAAGGTCAGGTCGTTGACGCCCCGGAAGCGTTCGGAATTCCTGCGCTCGAGAAACGGGGTGACGGTTCCCGACTTTGCATCCAGACGCACCAGGCCGTTGCGATAATCAGTGATCAGGAAGTCACCGCTGGCCAGGCGCTTCATGCCATTCGGTTCACCGTCATACTCGGCAACAAGCTCCCAGTCGCCCTGCATCGAAACACGGAAAATGCGGCCGTAGGGGATGTCCGTTACCCAGAGATGGCCATCGGCCCAGACCGGCCCCTCCAGGAATGAGTCGATCGTCGCCCCGCCGCGATTGGCGTGCGCCCACGCGTTGTCAGGGTCATGCCGACGGAACGACTCCGGAAGCCGGGTGAGCACCTGTGCATCGCGTACGGCCGGTTGCTGAAGTAGGAACATCGCCGCTCCTGGTTATTGCTTCTCAATATGCGCCTTTTGCGCAACCGTTGCCCATTGCGCGGTTTCGCGCTGGATCAGCTGCGCGAACGCGGGGCTGTCCAGGTTGCCCGGCTGCGACCCCATCTGCGCAAGGAATGCCTTCATGTCGGGCGCCTGGAGCGCCTTCTGGATTTCCGTTTGCAGGCGCGTAATGACATCGTTCGGCGTGCCCTTTGGCGCGGCAAGGCCTGACCAGTTGAACAGGCTGAAGTTGGGTACACCAGCTTCAGCGAACGTAGGGACGCCCGGGAACACATCCACCCTGGTCTTGCCACTGATGCCCAGCAGACGCATCTGATTACCCTTGACCGGCGCCAGCGCGGTCGGGGTCGACACGACCAGCAGATCCACGCTACCGGACAGCAGCCCGACCATGGCCTCGCCAGCCCCCTTGTACGGCACATGCATCAGCTTGATACCTGCGGCCTGTTGGAACGCCTCGGCAGAAAAATGCGGCGAACTACCGGGGCCGCCGGTGCCAAACGTCACTTCTCCGGGATGCGCCTTGGCATAGCTGATGAGGGAGGCCAGGTCCTTGAAGCGCGAATCGGCCTTGACGCCAAGCACCACCGGCGAAAATGCGAACGGCGCGATAGGGATCAGAGCTGTCTGATGGTCCCAGTTCAGTTTCTTGAAGACATAGGGGAGGGTGGTATAGGAGTTGTCGTTCGCCAGAAGCGTGTAGCCATCGGCGGGTGCGTTCACGACCAGGGACGTGCCGATCGTGCCGGACGCGCCCGGTTTGTTCTCCACGACGAAGCTCTGCCCCGTCTGCACGGAGAGCTTCTGCGCAACCTTGCGCGTCACGACGTCGACGGCGCCGCCGGGAGGATTCGGCACGATGATGCGGACCGGTTTGTCCGGGTACGCCGCCACAGCGGACAGGCTGACAAGCAGCGTCGTTGCTGCCACCAGGCAGCCAATGGTTCGATAAAACACCTTTGTCTCCTTGTGCTGGGGGGGGCTGACTGTCCGTCGGCTCCTCCCGCGACACTTCTGTTCTAGTTGATGATGCAGCCGTGCGTCGTTCAGGCCGGCGTCGCCACGCCTTGCAGCACCGCCAGGACGTTCTTCGCCGCCCCAACCCCCATGTTCACGTACGCCGCGTTGCTGACGCCGCCGATGTGCGGCGACAGGATGAGGCTGGGAATGTCGCGGAACGGATGCGGCACGGGCATCGGTTCCACGGCAAAGCTGTCCAGGCCAGCGGCATACAGTTTGCCGCTCTGCAGCGCTTCGGCCAGTGCAGGCTCGTCGATGAGCCCGCCTCGCGCCGTATTGACCAGGATCGCGCCGTCCTTGAACGTCGCCAGTGTTTCACGGTTCAACATGCCACGGTTCTCTTCCGTCAACGGGCAGTGCAGCGACACCACGTCCGATTCCCTGAACAACCGAGGCAGGTCGACAAGCGTTACGCCTTCCGGGACTGTCGTCGCATAAGGATCGAAAGCGGTGACATGCATGCCCATCGCCACACCAATCACGGCGGCGCGGCGGCCGATCTCTCCGAGCCCCACAATACCGAGCGTGCAACCGTTCAGCTCGACGGCCCTATAAGTTGCCTTGTCCCAATGACCCTGGCGCATGCGATCGTTGAGATGTGGAACCGCTTTGGTGCACGCAAGGATCAGCGCCCACGCATGTTCTGCCACGGCGGCGGCATTGGCCCCGGCTGCGGCGGCCACCTTGATGCCGCGCGCCTGCGCAGCGGATTTATCGATGGTGTCAGTTCCGGTGCCGTGTTTCGAAATCACTTTCAAGGCTGGTGCTGCGTCCATGACTTCAGCGGTCAAGCTGCCGTAGCGCACGATAATGCCGACCGGGTTGTGCTCCTTTGCCAGGGCTGCAATATCGGCGGTCTGGGGCGTTTTCCCCGCGAATACGATCTCATAGTCACCCAGCAGCGCGAGGGCTTCCGGCGCGAGGTCGGCACCCGTGACGATAATGACTTGCTTTTTCGTCACAGTGCTTCTCCCTGCTTCAGGACGCCCGCCGTCACCAGCGATGCCAGCAGCCAGGGCGCGGTGGTATTGCCTTCCCTGATCTGGGCGATGCGCTTGGCTTCCGCCTCTTCCTTCTTTGCCGCCGCATCGAGCAAGGCTTCGATCTTCTCGCGCTCCACCACGACCAGGCCATCGGCATCGCCGCAGATGTAGTCGCCAGGGTTCACCGTGACGCCACCAACAGAAATGGGGTGTCCAATACGCCCGCCAACTTCCTTGGTGGGGCCGTTAGGGTTCGTGCCCACCGAAAAGACCGGGAACTGCATTTCGTCCAGCTCGAGGCTGTCGCGGACCGCGCCGTCGATGACGACACCAGCAAGGCCGCGCTGGCGAGCGGCATGCATCATGATCGTTCCCATCAGCGCAGAGGTCTGGTCCCCTTTGCCGTCGACGACCAGAACATCGCCCGGCTGCGCCAGCGCCAGTGCTGCGTGGATCATCAGATTGTCACCGGGGCGTACCTCGACAGTGAAGGCGGGCCCGGCGACTTTCATGGTCGGGCGCAAGGCCCTGATCCGGCCATGCAACGCGCCGCGGCGTCCGCCGACATCGGAGAGGATCGCCGGTTGGAACCTGGCAGCGCGCGCCACGATCTCGGCGGGCACGCGCTCAAACGATTTGATGATGTTGGGCAAGGTCATGATGGACTCCAGCAATATGAAATGGATAGGTAGATAAGGGCGTCAATCCAGCTTCGTGCCGGAAGTCTTGATGACCGATGCCCAGCGTCCGATGTCCTGCTTGATCAGCGCGCTGAACGCCTCAGGCGTGCCGGCCAGCACCGATGCACCTTGTTCATTCAGCTTCTTGGCGAGCTCCGGGGATTTGAGCGCCTTGTTGAACTCGGTATTGAGGCGTACCACGATGTCCTTCGGTGTCGCGGCAGGCGCGACGAAGCCGAACCAGGTCGCGGTATCAAAGCCGGGATAGCCCAGCTCGGCGACTGTCGGCACCTGGGGCAGGTCTGGCAAACGCTTCGGCGACGTCACCGCGAGCGGCCGCAGCCTGTTGTTCTTGATATGCCCGAGCAACGTTGGCACGGATGCCATGTAGAGATCGACCTGGCCGCCCATCAGGTCGTTGACCGCCTGGGCTGCGCCCTTGTACGGCACATGGGTGAACTTCACCTTCGCGGTACCTTGAAGCAGCTCGCCGCCAAGGTGCGCCACCGTGCCGTTGCCCGGCGATGCGAAATTGATCGCTCCGGGCTTTGCCTTGGCAGCCTGAATCGCGTCCTTCATCGTCTTGTAGGGCGAGTTGACATGCGTCACCAGGACGAGCGGCGCGGAGGCGACCAGACTGATGGGCGCCAGATCCTTCAATGGGTCATACGGCAACCGTTCATACAGCGAGGGATTGATTGCAAGGTTGCTGGTCTGCCCCATGACGATGGTGTAGCCATCGGCCGGCGCCTTGGCTGCCGCGTCCACCCCGAGGTTGCCACCGGACCCTGGCTTGTTCTCCACCACAAAGACCCAGCCGGTCGACTTGGCCACCGTATTGGTCACCTCGCGCGCAATGATGTCCGTGCCCCCGCCGGCGGGAAAAGGCACGATGACGCGGATGGGCTTGGTGGGGTATTGCGGCGCGGCCTGGGTAGTGGCGGACGCCAGAACCAGACCTGCGGCGAGCATGAATATGCAGCGACGGGAAATTGCCTTCATTACTGTCTCCGAATCTCGGTTTCGTTGTGCTTCGGATTGTGGTCGACCGTTTCACGGCATACAATGCTGTTTCATACCGTGCACCGCGTTTCATTCTATGAATGCGAATAGTGATCCAAGGGGCGCCTCAAAAGGCGACGATGGCGCTGGGGGCGTCATAGCGGTCACCCGCGCCCTGCGCGTACTCGAGGCGTTCGGGGTGAACGACCCCCAGCTCTCACTTGCCGAACTGAGCCGGCGGACCGGCATCCACAAGACCACCGTGCTGCGGCTGGCGCGCACGCTGGCGGCGGACAACTATCTGGTGCAGAAGGAAGACGGCAACTGGCGGCTCGGCCGCGCAGCCGGGTGGCTGGGCGCGTGCTACCAGGCCACCTTCAACGTTCAGGAAGTGGTGGAGCCGGTGCTGCGGGAGCTGACGATCAAGACCGGCGAAAGCGCTTCGTTCTACGTCCGGGAGGGACAACAGCGAACCTGCCTCGTCCGGGTCGAAGGACCGCAGGCCATCCGGCATCACGTCAGGATCGGGGCGGCCCTGCCGCTGGACAGCGGTTCGCCAGGCCGCGTCATCCTGGCGTTCTCAGGTGAGCCGGGCGAGCTTTATGAAATGATCCGCCGCCGTGGATTTCATCTGTCGCTCGGCGAGCGCGAGGCCGAAGTCTCGAGCGTGTCGGCACCGGTTTTCGGATTGCACTGGCGGCTGCTAGGCTCCATGTGCATTTCGGGACCGACCGCCCGGCTAAGCGAAGAGCGTTTGCTGGAGCTGGCACAGACAGTCGTCGACGCGGCGAACAAGCTTTCGTATGCCATGGCAGGAAGCCAACGGCCTGCGATGCAAATTGAAAGGCCGTCGACCTGGCACCCTTGAGATTGCAGATGTGGGGCAAGGAGAGCCGATAGAAATCTTAGATGACCTCTGTCAGTCGCGAGCCGGGCGTTGGGGCTAATCAAGCGGCAAGGCGATGTTGTTCTTCTGCGGCAATAGATGGATACCGTCGCTCAACGTGCGATCGCAACTGGTCATTGAGCACGGCCATCCGGATTTGTGGCGGGTTGTGCGCGCGCCGAGGCCGCCAAGCCATCTGCTGTCGTTTGACGAAGCGCCTGCTCACCACTTGGTTGACGGCCGACTCGACGAAACCGGACCGGCGAGGCTGACGCTTCGTGGGGAGGCTAGGAGCGATCCCATGCTCACAACCGTGATAATGTTCGTCGCCACCACCCTCCTGTGAGACGCAAAGTGATTTCGCACATTTTTCTTGGCGTTAACGACTTCGATCGTGCTTTTGAGTTTTATTCGGCGTTGATGCATGAACTAGGACACAACCTCAAATTCTGCGAGCGCGACACGCCATGGGCAGGGTGGATGGCAACGGACGCACCGCGGCCGCTGTTCCTTATTGGCAAGCCATATGACGGCAATGCTGCGCGAGGTGGGAATGGTCAAATGGTGGCATTGCTTGCGCGTGATCGGCAGACCGTTGACCAGGCATACGCCCGCGCGCTCGCAAACGGAGCAAATTGCGAAGGCGCTCCTGGCCTAAGAGCCCAGTATCACCCTCACTACTACGGCGCATACTTCCGAGATGCTGATGGAAACAAGCTTTGCGTATGCTGCCATCACCTGGTGTCGGTTTAGCGTTATCAATTTAGCACTGACCTGCCTCTGCGCCTGTCGACGCGGCCCTCACCTCAGATGGCCGTCGACGCGCTGGCGCGGGCAACGGAAGCCGGTCGATGCCATGCAGCGCAGGAAGTCGACAAACGCGGCTGGACTGAGATAGTTGTCATCCGAGCCATCCGTCCGGTCAAGGAAACGATGGGCGCCTGCGATCCCAGCAGGACACTCGATTATGGCGCACGACCCTCGCCCCGTTTGTGACGCTACTGGTGGGATGCTGAGGCGATCTTTTGAGAAAAAAACTTCACGAAAGCCTCGACCTTCCTCGGGTGATTGCGAGGTTTCGGAAACACCGCATATATTCCCGGCTGCTCAGATGCACCAATCTCGTCGTACTCTTCCAGCAGCCGAATCAAGCCGCCGCTGAGCAAGTCCTGCTCGACAAGCCAGTCGGGCTGCCGGGTGATTCCCTTGCCTGCTTTGGCCCATGCAATCAGCGCATGCGATTCGTTACTCGAAAATGCCCCATCTACCGGAATTGCCATAGTTGTGCCGTCCACCTGGTACTGCCAAGATGAGGAATGCGGTTCATGGCGGTAAATCAGGCACTGATGTCGTGCCAGTTCGGCCGGATGCCGGGGGGCGCCATGAGATGCCAGATAGCCGGGACTGGCGCATGTTACGCGGCGGTACGTGCTGAGGCATCGAGCCGAGAAAGCGGAATCCCCGGGTCGCCCCGCCCGCAGGGCGAGATCGAAGCCGTTGGCCACAAGGTCGACAATCCGGTCGCTAACCTGGAGATCGAGGCTGATTCTCGGGAAGCGTGCCGTGAACTCATCCAGATGCGGGTATACAAAAGTCAGCGCCACGCCCAGCGGTAATGTGACGCGCAACTCACCCCTTGGTTCCGACGCAAGGCGCCGGACCGCATCTTCCGCTTCATGCGACTGTTCAATGATGCGCTTCGCGTGTTTGTACCAGAGCCTGCCTGCCTCGGTCACGGCGATGCGACGCGTCGTCCGGTCGAGCAGGCGCGCGCCAAGCCGTTTTTCTATTCGGGCTAGTGCGCCGGTCACCGTCGCAGGCGCGAGTCCGAGGACCCGGGCTGCCTGCGCCATGCTCCCCGAGTCCACGATCTGGCAGAACACCTGCATGCTGAACAGCTGATCCATCGTCGATTATTCGTAAATCATGAAGAATCCATTCATGGGCGGCTACTTTATCAAAATTTCCGCACACCCTACGATCTTCTCCAATTTAGCATTCATCGCAACACTTCCTGGAGAAGCCCATGACCCAGCACGGCAGTTGTCTCTGCGGACACGTCAAATACCGAATCCACGGCCCGCTAACCGACGTCCTGAATTGTCATTGTTCGATGTGCCGAAAGCTTCATGCCTCGGCCTTCCGCACGAGAGCCAAGGTGGCGATTAGGGATTGGGAATGGGTATCCGGGCAGAACACCGTCAAGTTTTACGAGTCCTCGCCTGGCGAGCACAAGGGATTTTGCAGCGAATGTGGCTCAAGCATATTGACGCGATTTGACAGCAATCCCGATGTAATCGGATTCCCGCTCGGTACGCTTGATAGCGATCCCGGCGTGAAGGCCGAGCGCCATGTTTTTGTCGGCAGCAAGGCGTCGTGGTATGACATCACCGATACGCTTCTGCAGCACAAGGAATACTGAGGCCAGTCGGAACGCAGTACACATACAAGGGAAATATCACGAATAAGAAGCTTAAAATAAAGACTAGTGGAAAGCCCCAACAATGCCAGTCTCATCGGCTAGCCCTCAGCTCACCACTTTGCTATGTCTTTTGACAGGTGGTCTTACTCAACCCAAGTTCGCGCGCCCACGTCCTGGAATTGGCGTCGATATGCCAAAGGTGTCGAACCCACGATCTGCCGAAACCGCCTAGCAAAGTTATTTGGTTCACCGAATCCCGTGCTTTGCCCGATTTCTGCGGCCGAGGCGGATGTGAAAGCCAGCAAAGTCTTTGCCCGCTCGATCCGCCTTTCAGTCACGATCTCCAGAAAGGTCTTTCCGGTTTCACTTTTCAGCAGGTGGGCCAGGTGTGTTGCTGATACGTGACTGGCCTGCGCAGCGTCGCCCAACGTCAGTTCCCGCGAAAGGTTTTGGGTGATATACCGAATGCAGCGCAGCACGGACTGCTTGTACGACTGCAGCAACATCCCGTTGCTCTCGCAAAGACGAATCTTGTCACCGTGGCGTCGCCACACCATGCCAATCAGGTTTAGCAAGTGGCTGCGGATCAGCAAGTTGCTGGCCGTATCGTCACTGGGCGATTGCTGGGATTCTTGCGCCATGCGCTCGCATAGCTCCTGAAGGTACTCGGTGTCCAGTTCATCGAACTGAAAATCCAGACAATGCTGAAAGCGGAAGGGACCAAGCTCTGGCGCGCGCGCGAGCGGCACTTCCGACAACTCGAAGACATCAAGGTTAAGCGACGGTAGCAGATACTCTTTGCTGATGTTGATTACGTGGAACTTGCCGTCCGCTACGTTCGGAATGTAGTGAACCAGAAACGGCAGGACGAAGCTTACGGTGCCGGGGCGAATGGGCCGCTGCTGGCCCCCAATGTAGTGAGTGGTTTCGCCTAGTGTGTTGACGTAAATCTGGAAGTACTCGTGACGGTGCGGCACCGGGTTCGGCAGACAGTTGCTCTGATCGTGGATGCCAAAGTAGGCGCTCTGCGCCCGGGCCGCCATGGTGTAGTTCCGGATGACAGCACCCTTCTCGCCGTCGTGGTGGAGGGGCAGCAGCGGGTCGTTCGAGGGCTTCGCTCGGTGCATGGAAACGTGGGGGGCAAAGGATCGTAAGGATTGCGCATCTTTTCGCAAGCCTGTGCGTTGAGGCCGAACGACCGCGTCTCTAAACTCTAGCCACTCCGTTCAATAATCTTACACAGAGACAATCCTTATGCCTAGAGCCAGTGCGGACAGCGTCGTGCAATCGACCAAGGTCCTGAGCGTTACCCCCGCCTTCATTGATATCGTTGGCAGCGATCAACGCTTCCCGGTGCGGCGCGTCTATTGCGTGGGGCGCAACTACCTTGCCCATATCCGGGAAATGGGCGAGGGTGACGAACGCGACCCCCCATTCTTCTTCCAGAAGCCGGCCGATGCCATTGTGACCGATGGCCGCGTCCCCTATCCGACGTTTACTGATGACTTTCAGTTCGAGTTTGAACTCGTCGTTGCCATCGGCAGTGAAGCGACGGACGTGCCGCCGGACACTGCACTGGATCATGTCTTTGGCTATGCCGCAGGGCTTGACATGACGCGGCGGGACCGCCAACGCGAATGCAACAAGCGCGGCCTGCCGTGGGAGCTGGGCAAGTCATTCGACCATTCGGCGCCATGCGGTCCCATCCATCCCGTGGCGAAGGTCGGCCATCTCCGTTCGGGCGCACTGAGCCTGGCGGTAAACGGTGACGTACGACAGCACTCGGTCCTGGAGAAGATGATCTGGAACGTCCATGAAATCGTCAGCGAGCTGTCCAGGCAGTATCGCCTGCTTCCTGGCGACCTGATCTTTACCGGCACGCCAGAAGGCGTTGGTCCGGTGCAGCGCGGTGACAGGTTGATCGGCCGTATTGAAGGACTCGACCCCTTGCAGGTCGAGATCGTCTGAGTCCCGGGTCAAAGGAAACACGCCATGAAACCACTCGAACGCATCTCATTTTCGGCCATTTCCGAGCGTCCCGCCCTGACGCTGCCGGCTGGCAAGCGCCTGGCCGTTTGGGTCATCGTCAATGTTGAGGAATGGGATATCAACGAGACCATGCCGCGCACGGTTCTCACGCCTCCGGCGGGCGGTTCGCCGATGCCAGACATCCCGAACTGGGCCTGGCACGAGTACGGCAACCGCGTCGGCTTTTGGCGCATGCTGGACGTCATTGACGAGCTTGGGATCAATGCAACGCTCGCCATCAACGGCGCCGCCATCGATGCCTACGAGCCTATCGCCAAGGCGGCGAAGGCGCGTAACTGGGAGTTCATCGGCCATGGCTTTGGGCAGCGCAACATGCAGAAGGTGCCCGACGAAGCGGTCGACATCGCAAAGACCACCGAGGCCATTCGCGCCTACACCGGGAAGCGCCCCCGCGGCTGGCTCGGACCGGGGCTCACCGAGACCTGGAATACACCCGACATCCTCGCGGAGCAAGGCTACGAGTACGTGTGCGACTGGGTGCTCGACGATCAGCCCGTGGAACTGAGGACGCGAGATGGCGGCTGTATCGTGAACGTGCCCTACACACAGGAGTGCAACGATGTAGCGATGATGCTGATCCAGCATCACAAGGCCAGCGAGTATCGCGACCGCGCTATCGACCAGTTCGAGCAACTCTACGCCGATGCGAAGGACTCAGCCCGCGTGATGGCGCTGGTCGTGCATCCGTACATCATGGGCGCGCCACACCGCCTGCGCTATTTCCGGGAGGCGCTGGCGCACATTCGGGCACACGACGACGTTGCCTTCCTGACGGGAGAACAGATCCTCGATTGGTATAAGGCAGCGCGCGCGGCCTCATAGCCGGATCCGTACATCGCCAGAAACTCGAACAAATCTCTCGCTTGACGAGAAGGAGACAACACGTGAATTCCTCGACTTCGGCCGGCCCGCTGACCGGAGACGTGCGCAGCGATGCGCCCGTCACGGCATTGGAGATCGGCATGTTTCTTGTGCTGCTTGCCTCCTATGCGCTCAACGCGATGGACCGGCAGATCTTTCCGCTGATCGCCGCAGATGTGCGAAGGGAGTTTGGGTTCGGCCTCGCCGACACCGGCCTGCTTTCGACCATCTTTACGCTCGGCATGGCACTGGCGGGGGTGCCGACAGGCTACCTGCTGGCGCGGTGGTCGCGCAAGGCCGTGCTCCAGATTGGCATCGCGATCTTCTCGCTTGGCACGCTGTTGACTGCCTACTCGAGCGGCTTTGCCGACATGATCCTCTACCGCGCCGCTACTGGCATCGGCGAAGCGATGCAGCTGACTGTGGTGATCGCCATCGCGGCGAGCTATTTCGCTCGCTTCCGCGCGACGGCCGTTGGGGCCATCAACTTCTCCTTCGGTGTCGGAGCCATCGTGGGACCGCTGCTCGGTGGGCACCTGATCGGCATTGAGCGAAACTGGCGCTTGCCGCTGGTGGTGTTCGGCCTGACCGGATTTGTCGCAATGGCGCTGATCGCGGCTACCGTGAGCAAGCGCATGACCGAAAAGGCCAGCGCGATCGCCACGCACATCGACACGCGCGGTGCAACCACGATGTGGAACCGCAACACGGCTCTCTTGACTGTGATGAGCATCATTGGCGGGTTGTGCATCTATGGCTACCTCGGCATGTACCCCACGTTCCTGCGCGAGCATCTGCACTACACGCCGTCGGACACTGGTCGCGTCATGAGTATCTTCGGGTGCGGCGTGTTCGCCTCCATCTTTGGCGGCTGGCTTGGCGACCGCTTCCACCCCAAGCTTGTGTTGTCGCTGAGCTTTGCGGGGACCGGGCTGCTCGGCTTCCTTCTGTTCTCGGGGCCGACGGGCATGTTGGTCCAATCGGTGCTGTCATTCGTGTGGGGGCTGGTGGTAAGTGGCGTGCTGTACGTGAACCTGGCCGGCTACCATATCAAGTCCGTGCGCTCTTCGCTCACGAATCGGGCCACCGGTGTCTTTGTCACGACGCTCTACGGCGCGGGCGCTTTCGCGGGCTACATCATCGGCGGCATCGCGGCGCGCTTTGGCTGGAGCACCGCCGGCTTTGCGCAGATCACCTTGCTATCGGTCTTCGGAATAGTACTCACCGTGCTACTGCGGACCGACCGGATGTCCTTGCCTGTGCGTAAGCCATGACGCCGGCCGAATGGGTGCTGCTCGGTGGCGCTGCGACTTTCGCCGGGACGCTGAATGCGGTGGCAGGCGGCGGTAGTTTCCTGACACTGCCGGCCTTGGCGATGGTCGGCGTGCCGCCGGTATCTGCCAACGCCACCGGGACCGCCGCGCTCCTGCCTGGCTATATGGCGGGTGCCTGGGCACAGCGCAAGGATCTGTCGGGGCCGATGGCACCCTCGCTTCTTCGGCTAAGCGTGCTGTCGGTGCTGGGCGGTGCGGCAGGCGCCACGTTGCTGCTGTCGACCTCGAACAGCGACTTCGGGCGCATTGTGCCATGGTTGCTGTTGGCCGCGACCCTTCTCTTTGCCTGTGGGCCAAGGCTTCTGCGCAAAGGAGCCGTCGCATCGCAGTCCCCCAGTGAATGGATCACGGACATCTGCATCGCTGCGGTCGCGATCTACGGTGGCTATTTCAACGGCGGTCTCGGCATCTTGCTGCTGGCGGTTCTCGCTGCGCTCGGGCACACCGACATGAGCCGGATGAACGGCATCAAGAACTTCGTCTCCGTGATCCTGACGCTGATAGCTGTCGTCATTTATGCGGCCAGCGGCGCCATCGCCTGGACGCATGCACTATGGATGGCGAGCGGCGCCACAGCCGGCGGGTATTTCGGCGGCGTCACGGCTCGGCGACTTAAACCGGCCCTGGTGCGTGGCTTCGTCGTCCTGACAGGGCTGGCAATGACCGCAGCATTCTTTCTCGAGACGAGTTGACCACAACCGTCTTCCTGCAATCCAAATCGCATCGGAAAGGAACATGAGAACAACCAGAAGAGAATTCGCCAAGGTCGCCGGCGCAATGATGGTCGCGGCAACCGGGATCCCCTCGCTTGTCGCTTCGGCATCGGCTTCGGCGGGAGGCGGCATGCCATCCGCGGCGTCCGGAGCCCGTCGAGGCACCTACCTGATCAAGAACGGCATGGTCATCACGGTCGACCGGAAGAATGGCGTCATGCCACGCGCCGACATCTTGATTCGAAACGGCGTGATCGAGAAGATCGGTCGGGGTCTGAGCACGGCCGGCGCGCAGACGATCGATGCCGCGGACATGATCGTCATGCCCGGCTTCGTCAACTCTCACTACCATATGTGGAGCGCGATCGGACGCAGCTTCACCGCGCGGAACGGCGGCTTCTCCTACTACCCGGCCAAGAGCGCCACATCCGCCTTGTACACGCCGGAGGACTTCTACAACAGCGTGCTCCTTGCGTGCGCCGAACTAGCGAACGGCGGGACCACTACCGTGCACAACTGGTCGCATAACACCCGCTCCGCGGCCCATGCGGATGCCGAACTTCGCGCGCACCAGCACTCTCTGCTGAGGGCCCGTTACTCGTACGGCCACATTGACAAGCTCCCGGTAGACGAGGTGAACAGGTTCGGCGACCTTGCGCGCGTCCAGCGCAAATGGTTCGGTGCAAACTCCCCATTCGAAGGTTTGGTGCACCTGGGACTGAATCTGCGTGGTCCGCAACAGAGCACCGATGCTGTCTTTCACGAGGAAATGAAGTTCGTCAAGAAGAGTGGGCTTCCCGTAGCGATCCACGCGCCGCAGGAGTCGCCCAACAATGTCGATGCTGTCGACTACGAGAGGCGCGGTTACCTCGGCCCCGATTTTATGATCGCGCATTACGTCCCGGCGACGACCGAGGACTTGATGGCGATGGCGCGCACGAAGACACCGCTCTCCTTTGCGACACATTCCGAACTCCGGCTCAGCAGCACGGGCGATGCCCGGGCTGCGCTGTTCGCGATGCGTGCCGCGGGGCTGACTATCTCATTGTCGAGCGACGCGACGTCCATTGCCCCACCGGACATGTTCGAAATGATGCGTTTCACCTGGAACCTCGGGGTGCCCTGGGTTGGCACCCCCAGCGAGCGGGCAAGGGCGGTCAGCGTGCAAGAGGTGATCGAGATGGCGACGATCAATGGAGCCATCGCGATGGGGATCGGCGACATCACTGGATCGATCACTGAAGGCAAGCGCGCAGACATCATTCTGGTGCGGGCCAAGGATCTGAACATCTGGCCAATAGGCAATATCGAAACGGCGATTGTGCAGAGCGGCAGCGCCAGCAACGTCGACACGGTGTTAGTCGATGGCCGAATAATAAAGAGAAGCGGTCGCTTGCTAGCCTACAACGTGGACAGCATTGTTCGCGGTGCTCAGCAGTCCTCCAATCGGATTCTCAATGCGGCTGATGAGATGATGAAGTTATGAGTAGTCTAAAGAGTGAGTGGGACGAACGCCGCCTTCTGTTCGAGATGAAATGCACACCGAACTCCCTCCGTGGACCAGGCAGCGGGAGTTATTTGTCCGCCCAAGGGGCGACCACTCGATTTAGTCGAGACGAACGCGAGCACGTTCTTCGCATATGCGTTCTTCGTTTTGTACGGTCCGGCAAGGCAACGCCGCGTTGTCCGGACCTTCATCCTTTACTTCCCAGGCCCTGCCCATGCGCACAGCACGCTTGCTATCATGTAGTTCTATCGCGGCCCTTGCCACCCTCGTTGTGCCGGCGCTCTGCATCGCCAATGCCAACGCCGCCGAGCAGATCGTCAGGCATCGCAACCCGGCGCACATGACCGAACCGTGGGCGCGTGAGTTCGCGGAGGTGATCGAGATTCCCGCCAATGCGCAGCTGCTTGTGCTCAGCGGCGTGGGGCCCACGGTGGCGAATGCCTCGGCGCTGCCCGATACCGCGGCCTCCTATGGCGACACCGCAACCCAGACTCGCAGCGTGCTTGGCCAGATCGAGCGCATCCTCCAGGATCGCGGCTATCGCATGGGCGACATCGTCTCCATGCAGGCGTTGATTGTGGCAGACCCGGCCACGGGCGAGCCAGACTTCACCGGCTTCTCGAGCGCCTATAAGCAATACTTCGGAACAGACAAGCAGCCCAACGTGCCGGTGCGCACGCGAGCCGAAGTCTTGCGGCTGGTGCCGCCGGGATGGCTAGTCGAAGTCACCGTCATGGCGAGCCGTGTGCCGTCGCGGCGGCCACAGTAGAAGACATAGGCTAACTAGCGGTGTGCCGCAACCGGGAGGGCGGAGCTCGCGTGGCCGGGCGCAGGTAGTGGGACAGCGCACCTAACTCTCGCTGGAACATGACTGAGTGCGCCGAGCCGCCGCCTGCGAGGCGGGTTGCCCAGGGATCGGCTTGGCGGCCCGACGAGCTGTCGCGTGTCGTGGCCCTCATGTGTTGCAGTGGTGCTCCCCGGTATTTGCTCTCGATTATGATCTGATTTATACAATAAGGCCAAATGAAAGTAAGAGCATTATGCATCGCTTCGCTAGGAGTTGTGGTGCTAACTCAAACATCACTATCCTGTGCGCAAAATTTTAATGGGAAAAATCTCTTTACGCAGAGATGTGCCATATGCCATGGAGCAGACCTCAAAGGGACAGGGCCATTGGCCAAGAAAAGCATTCCTCCCACACCTGATCTGACAACCGCCGCTTTCAAAAGACGACTCAATGATTATCCTGGTGTTATTGTTTCATCGGTGATACTTCGTCCAAATGGAGACTTGATTCCAAGAACTTTGCAAGAGAATGGTGTAAGGCTGGCGCCGCACTCTTGGACTGTTCAAGATTTTCGAGATTTAAATAAATACATGAGTGGTGTGATTTCAAATAGCCGGTGATCGTGAGGCAAGAAGACGATACGGAAGTTCGGTGATCGCGGCCACTTTTCCTTGTGTCCGGCCGTTAGCCAGACGACATTAGTCTGGCGTGAAGGGCGGCCAGATTCTAAGTGACTGCTCTGGATTTGAACCGTTGTCTGCGCCGGTTCGTAGGCAGTTCAACTATGGAGCTTGCGCATCCGCATGTCCTCGATCATGCGCTGGCGCGGCGGGCTGATGGTAGGCGTCGGGATTGACATGGCTGTGCTCCTGTCGAGAATCGAGGCAAATTGCCTCGATTCTCAACATAGGGAACAGCACAGGCGGTTCAGTCACTTTGTGCAATGGCCGGAGGGCTACCGCGCGAGCGGTTTAGTCCACTGGCCGGACCCGGACGACCGCGCAGGTTGGTGGATGACTGTGATCGTAGACCGTGCCTCCTGCCCTACCTTCGACACGACGTTGCTGTCTCAGGACAGGTTCACTGCTTCACGGGCCAACTTCAACGAAGAGACCAGGCGGTGCACAGAACGCACGCCCGTGCCGACTTTTGAAAACATGCTGGCGGTACGACCTTATGCCACGCCTTAACATGGCCAGTCTTGCAGTGCTCAGCCATCTCACTTGCGTCGATCCGTTTCCATCACCGGGCCCTGGGCAGCATGCAGCGGGAATCGGCCTGGCCCGTCGACGCCGCACCCCGGCGAGGAGCCGGCGCGTCGTGTCGCGCTGGCGTGGCTGACCTCGGCCGATCCGGCAAATGCGGTGCGCCTCGCATCTGATGAAGAGCGCGGCGCGCTGCTATCTGCCTTTAGTACAGACTCAAGTAGCCCGGCGGGGTTACCATCAGCCGTTTCCCTCGTCCCCCCCCGAAGCCGTCGATCAGCGCATCCCATCTTGGCGGCGCGGTAAATACCTCATCCAGCAAGTCGAGGAATGCCCGCACGTTGGGGCTTGCGCGCCGGCTCTCGGGCCATAGCGCGGTAATGTTCGCGCGAGGGACCGCTAACCGCGGCATGACCGGGACCAGCTCCCCTCGCATCACATGCGTCGCCGCCAGATAGGTCGGCATGATGCCGATCCCGCCGCCGGCGATGACGATCGACGCCACCACGTCGCTTACATCCGCGACGATGCCCGCATCCGGAGCAATCTCGACCAGCTCCCCATCCACGGAAGACGGCCAGCGCAACGCCTGGCCCGAACTCTGGAAGCGGAATTTCACGCAGTCATGCCGATCCAGCTCCTCCGGGCGCGTGGGCGTGCCTTTCCGAGCCAGGTACGCGGGCGCGGCAAACGCGCAGATCCGGTGCGGCGCCAGATGGCGCGAGATCAGGCGGGAATTCGGGAGATCGCCTACGCGGATGGCGATATCGATGCCCTCGGCAACGAGGTCGGCCATCTGGTCGCGGATGCGCAGGTCGACCGCGAGGGCGGGATGCCGCGCGCGAAATAGCACCAGCGCCGGTGCCAGCACATGCACGCCGATCGGATACGGCGCCGCCACGCGGATTATCCCGGAAGGACCGTTTCTAGTGGAAATCGCGGCCTGCTGTATTTCCTCCGCTTCGTGCAACAGGCGCATCGCGCGCTCGCGCAACCCCTCGCCCTCGTGGGTCAGGCGCAACGACCTCGTTGTGCGGATGAACAGCGGGATCCCGAGCTGCTTCAACACGCTTTCACCCGGCACCACCGCCACCCCGCTGTTGGGCCGCACGCTCGGCGACGCCCGCGGCGGCTATGTCACGGAGCTCAGCGCACGGCTGCCGCTGAAGAAGATCGTTCCTATGCAACAGGCTGCCGCCGCCGTCATGTTCCTGATCCAGAACGACTTCATGAACGGCGAGACGCTGCACATCGACGGCGGCCAGCGCCTGGTTTGAGCCGGCCTTGCCGGCAGCCAACGGCCAGGTTCCGTTTGGCCGGGGACGACATTGACCTAGCCTCACGCCGGCCGGCGCTCTTCAACGATCTTCTTGTCGCTACTGGCTGACGTGCCGGGCCCGGACGTCGCGCGAACTCATGACTTTCTTCCTGCTGGCTCCATGAGCACCGAACCAGGCTAATTGCGGCGCACGAAAGAGCCGCCATCTGCGGCTGATCCTCTACTTACCGCTTTAGGAGTCCTGAGTGCTTCGAACGTTGCACCGACGCGATACCACCAATAAGTAGGCTTCGATAACCTCGCGTTGTTTGCGAGCATTGTTTCGGACGTCGCCGCGATTGCCCACCCATTCTTGAAGCCCTCGTCAACATTGTCGACAGCTTTTCTATTGTCGGACGGCGGCTGATAGTGCCTAGCACGAAGCGATCGGAGACCGCTCCATCGACAGCAAGGAGTCGGGCCATGCCGGGGGTAACATTCAGGTACGTGTGCGACGTACTCCGGCGCGGGTGGTACACCGGGTTCTGCCTGGTTACAGGTTTGAGAGCGTGCTGCTTTGACGTGAATCAATCACAGGCGGAAGAGCTTACGTAAGCTTGAATCGTTGCTATAGGAGGCCGGGATGACCATTGTCGTGCTACCGAGCGACGGCTCGCCATACAGCATTAGAGCCGCGAGAAGACTGGTTTCTCCCGGTCTCTTTGAGCGCCCGCTGGAAGTGCACCTAGTGCACGCGTTTCCCGATATCAGCGGCAGGGCGCAGGCATATTTCTCGAAGCCCCAGATCGATCAGTGGGCAAACGAGGCCGCAGATAACGCATTCCAGGCAATTCGCCCATTACTGAAGGCGGCTCACTGTGCGGTGACCGAACATGCTTGCATTGGTGAGCCAGCGCCACGAATCGTAGACGTGGTGCTAGCGTGCCGAGCCGACGTCATCGTCATGGGCACGCACGGCCGGGGCGCTTTCCTGTCGGCCGTCCTCGGGTCGGTGGCAGCGCGCGTGTTAGCTTCCTCTCCCGTTCCGGTCTTGCTGGTGCCTAAGCACCATGGCCATGACTGAAGTGCGGCCACGGTGACACGCGATAGAGGTGAGTCTGCAGCAGTGCATGTCTGCGGGTTCCGCTGCTAGCGCAGGGGGACGGCTGCCGTCACAGACCGCATGTTGTCGTGCCGTCGCTTGTCGGCAGCTCATGTACAATCGCCGATAGGGTGTCTACGCTGCACGTCGCAGTGAGACAGGTTAATGCGTTGGTCGGGCCGCCAACGCAAATGCTCTATGACTGTGGACCGACTCCCGCCCCCACCGCCCCCACCACGGCAACCATTGCCGCGTGCTCAAGTTTTAGCCGAGAAGGCATTCTCGGCGCTCGAACATTTTCTTCATATCGAGGCCGTCAGCGGCATTGTCCTGCTCGCCGCCGCCGGGATCGCGCTACTTTGGGCGAATTCCCCCGCTTCCCACAGCTACCACGCCCTATGGCATACCCCGCTCTCATTCGGGATAGGTAGCCATCTGGTATCGCAATCCCTGCATTTTTGGATCAACGACGCCCTGATGACCATCTTCTTTCTCGTCGTTGGGATGGAAATCCGGCGCGAAATCCATGAGGGAGCGCTGGCGAACGTGCGCCTTTCGGCCCTGCCAATGGCTGCGGCGCTTGGTGGCGTGATCGTCCCCGCGTTGATCTACCTCGCGATAAACACAGAGATGCCCCAGCGCCAGGGTTGGGCGGTGCCAACCGCTACTGACATCGCGTTCGCCGTCGGGGTGCTCGCGTTACTCGGCAAATCCATACCCGGCAACGTTCGAGTGTTCCTGCTCGCGCTGGCGATCATCGACGACATTGTCGCGGTCCTGATTATCGCAGTGGCCTTCTCGGGCGGGTTGGACTATGGGGGGCTTCTTGTTGCAGGTACAGGTATTCTAATGGTCCTGGGGCTGCAATGGATCGGCGTCGGAACCGCCTATGCTTACGTCGTACCGGGGGCCATTCTGTGGCTGGGAATGCTGAAGACCGGTGCCCACCCGACGCTCGCTGGCGTCGTGCTTGGCATGATGACGCCGGTACTGCCCGGTCGCACGCGAGAACGGCCTTTGGATGTGGCCATGCGTGCGCTCCTTGATCTGCGCGCTCGCGCGACCGCTCGGACACCTAAACCAGAACACATCGCGGCACCGCTTAAGCAACTGCGTCACGCCCAGCGGGAGCTACTACCGCCCGTGATCCGTGTACAGATGGCGCTTCACCCTTGGGTCGCCTACCTTGTCATGCCGCTCTTTGCCTTGGCAAATGCCGGAGTGAGCATTGATGGCGTCGATCTCACTAGCGGCGGATCGCTAGGCGCGATGTTTGGTGTTGTCCTTGCACTGGTCGTAGGCAAACCTCTCGGCATCGTGTCGGTCAGCTGGCTGGCCGTACGCCTGGGCTGGTGCCAGTTGCCGCCCGACGTGACCTGGCGCGGCGTATGCCTGGTTGGACTACTGGCCGGCATCGGCTTCACGATGTCGATATTCATCGCCACGCTTGCGTTCGAGGATGTCAACCTACTTGGGGCTGCCAAGCTTGGCGTGCTCTTGGCATCGGCGATAGCTGCCACCATAGGGCTGACCTGGGGTTTCATTTATGCCAGGGGCCGAAGACCGAGCATGGAACGAGCCGACGAATCTACTGCGGCGGCGTCCGACTGAAGGGGCTACGCGTGCATCGGCGTGGGAAGTTGCTACAGAATCGATGTCCGCTAGGACAGGCAGGGAGTTGATTCGCCCGTTACGGTAAGACGCGCTCGCGGCGCAAGCGAGCCTGCTACTACTGGTATGGTGATGTTGGGGTGGACCAAATCATGGGCGCCTATCAGCCACCAGTCCAAGCCATGACAAGTGCGCACCGCTATTGTTTTTCCGTACTGCCAGCGAATCGTTCGATCTTGCTAGTCGGCCCAGAGACGACCAGCAAGTCTCCCGGCTGGATCGTGGTGGTTGCTGTCGCATGTTCAAACTCTTCGTTGGGACGCTTGATGCCCACCACGGTAACGCCGAATTTCTCGCGCACCCTGGACACCAACAGCGCCTTATTGTGGGTTGAAGTTGGCGCATGGATCCTAGCGATGGCAAAGCCATCGTCGAATTCGATGAAATCGATCATGCGACCGGTGATCAAATGTGCAACTCGTGCACCCATGTCCGCTTCTGGATAAACCACATGGTGCGCACCGATGCGTTGCGCGATCTGACCATGCTCAGGGGTAAAGGCCTTGACCCAGATATCCTTGATCTCAAGTTCGGTCAGTGACATCAAAGTCATCAGGCTGGACGACATGTCTGTGCCGATCGCGACTATGGCGTGAGAGAAATCCGCCACGCCGAGTTGGCGCATCACAGCCACATCAGTCGAGTCAGCTTGGACTGCGTAGGTCAACGCATTTGACCAGCGCTGCACAAGATCGGCATCCTTGTCGATCCCCATGACATCGTGGCCGAGGCGGATTAGCGATTGCGCAACTGAGCTGCCGAAACGTCCGAGCCCGATCACAACGACGCTGTCTCCTGCAGAGAAAGAGAATTGCTCGGTAAATAACCTAGCCAACAATTGGGTGCTCCTCAGGGTAGCGGTATGGCGTGCGATGCTCGCCCATCGCCAACGATACGGCGAGCGTAATGGTGCCGACCCGGCCTGCGTACATGAGCGCGGTCAGCGTAAGCTGAGCGGAAGCCGGAAGGTCCGCTGTGATGCCAGTCGACAAGCCAACTGTACCGAAAGCTGAAATGACTTCAAAGATGACCTGATCAGTCGGCAACTCGGTAACGAATAGAATGGTGAGTGTTCCCGCCGTAATTAGGGCGCTTCCCAGTGCCAGCACGGTGATCGCCTGCCTATGTGCCGAGTTGCTAACGCGCCGCCCGAACGCCTCAGTGTCGCCACGACCGCGGATCTCAGCGAGCACCAGCAATGCGAGTATTGCAATGGTGCCAACCTTGACTCCGCCGGCGGTACTGGCGCTACCTCCGCCAACGAACATCAAGAAAAAATGGTTCATCGCCGATCTGCGTGACCGTTTAGAAACAAAAAGGGCCAACAAGCCCACCACTGTTATCTTGGAGTTGCG
>NZ_JBXAGS010000002.1:0-628483 GCF_058794355.1 Cupriavidus sp. GW823-FHT07B10 | reverse complement strand
TAGTCATAAACACAGTCGTATGCCTACCCGCTATTGTAAGTGGGGGACTGTGTCCGGCGATTCAGGGGGCCGCTCCAAGTAGCTTCTTCCTGCCTCGAAAGCCAGAAAGCGCAGTCTTACTCTTAAATGCCTCCAGACTGATCAGGGTGGGTTTCATGTGGTGCCTCCTGTAGACTGGAATGATGAGCAGTGCTAGCGCCGGCTTTCGCGCAGCGCTATTGGCTCAGCAAAGGTAGTCCATCATGAGTCCGCGCCAGGCCCTGTGCAATACCTGGAAACTGGTAGTAGTGAATGCACCCATTACCAGTGAGAGGACCGCAAGGCCGGGGAACAGGAGTCCGATGGCAACAAAAAAGGTTCTTCGAAGAATTCCGGGGAACGCTGCGCGGATTTTGAGGAAGAGGGCCAACTTGTGCGGCGCTATGCCGCTCAGGAAGCGGACGCGTAACCCGTCGGTCCGTCGCGAGAAACACCGCTACAGACAGGCAGACACCAATGGCGTAGGAGAGAGACGCCCGCAGCCGTTTGCCCGGCCGGCGCAGAAAGACAAAAAGCAAAAGCAACAGACCGATGAGCGCCAATACAGCTGCGCAGAAAACGGTGGTGCCAGCTATCGCAGCTAATGGGCCGGTTGTGGCTCGTGCGAGTGTAACGGGCGTCCGAGCGGCAATCACCGCGAACGTCATACCCCAGCAAGGTCATGGCCGCGGCACATAGAATCCACTAGGTGAACCACCTTGCTTGCGTTGCGGTTCATCTACCTAAGCCCGTCTATCCCCTTTGTCAAATCGCGCTAGATGGGGGAGGGCACGCAGGAAAAAAAGTTGATGCTGTGCTATCCCACGGTACCCCGTCCGGCGCGACCGTTGGATGGAGCCCAAGCTCCGTCATGGTGCTACCGCAATTCGTGCGTCACGCCGCAGCCACTGAGAACATGACTCGAATCACTCTGGTGTCCAAGGCATAGCAGGCAACGGAGGCCACCACGGCTATGCCGGCTACCATCAGCAATGAGCGACGCTGGTCGGGGATGGTCCAGAGCAAGTATCCCAACGCCCCAAGCCATACCAGCACAAGGATCAGGTCAGCCAGAAGTACCGCAGCTGACACAACGCCCGCATAGCCAACGAACATATCGTCCCGTGTTGGCGCAGCAACTATGTGAAAGAGGCTTAGCCCGATAAGCGAAGCAGGCAGCAATACGGAAGGCAGCAGGAATAACCAACGTAGAACCATCACCTCACACCCCTCCGCTACGATTCGAGCGGCCAACGCCTGCAGCCATAGATCCCCAAGGGTGAGCCACCGTGCTTGGCCTGCATTTCATCCAGATAAATCCATCGGCAAAATGATACTGCGCCATTGTCTCCCAGCGCCTGGGGAAAAATCCTGAAAACCAGGGCGATATTTCGCTAACATCTGATTTGAATAAGTCAAACCGCATTTTTAGGGAAAGACTTATAGATCGAATGACTACCTTCGTTTAGATTCCTCGATTCAAGCTATTTGCTGGAGGACATCCTGTGATGAGAAAAGGCATCATTCGGCAGGGCGACACGACCACGCACGGCGGCGAGGTGTTAGAAGGTATACCGAATTTTAGGATCCACGGCGTACCTGTCGCCGCGGTAGGGCATATGGTTTCGTGTCCACAGTGCAAAGGTGCGTTCCCGATCATTGAAGGTGATACGTCTTTTACCGCCTATGGCAAGTCGATCGCACTGCATGGCATGCATACCGCCTGCGGGGCGCAGTTGATTTCGTCAACCAGTGGCTTTGCAAACGTTGAGCACCCGCGCGGGGGAACGGGCTTTGCAAGCGCGGAAGGCGGGATGGCGCATATCGCAGGTGCATGGGGCAAGAACGACGCGTATGACGACCTGTACGTGCTCCAGGACAGTTCGACCGGAACGCCATTGCCGAATACCGAATATGCGGTCGTGCGTGAAGGCGCCAGTCCTGAGTTTGGCAAGACCGATGGCCAGGGAAGAACCCATCTGCTGACTTCCACTATGCACGCAGCGGAAGTGACCATTTACGTAGAGGGGTGATTGAATGTCGAGCGCGCTTGTTTCCCCATCTGGCAAGACTTTGATTCCTGTCGCCAGGCGCACGACAACGCCAACGCCAGCGAATGCACCTAAACCGGTTCCCGTGGAGCGGGAATATTTGGAAGTGCTCATCTTCGATAAGCTACCTCGTCCGGCCTCGGCATTCGGTCATGCTGCAATTGGGATTGATGGGACCGTCTATAGCCGCGCACATGAAAAGTACTTCAAGGGCTCGCTTACGGAATACCTGAGAAGCAATACGCAAGGGGTTGAAGCGCGATGTTGTTGGTCTGTACCTATGGGTGTCGCCACGCGAAAGGAGGATCGTTCAGGACGAATTAGAGCGACTCAAGGGCTCGCTTACGGAATACCTGAGAAGCAATACGCAAGGGGTGAAGCGCGATGTTGTTGGTCTGTACCTATGGGTGTCGCCACGCGAAAGGAGGATCGTTCAGGACGAATTAGAGCGACGAGTGGTCGAAGACGAGAAGTACAGCGTGTTCAGTAATTCGTGTAGCTCCAACGTCGCGGACGTTCTCGAGTTGGTCGGTATCATGGCGCACGATCCACGCTACTTGCCGACGCCGGTATCCCCGGCCGATCTGTTGGCGGTGCTATCGAAATCTAACCGGCTTGTTGAACGCCGATTCTATGGAAAGGGTTACGAAGGTGGCGCCTCCGGCAATTGGTAGGAAATCAGTCGTTGCTCTAGGTGTGTCGGGGTTGGCGTTCGCGCTGCTTTACGCATGGTGGAGCGGTTGTAGTATCGACCTGCTAGGGCGAACCACCGTCGCACCCGTACCCCTGCACGAAGAGCCGCTAGACGTGTTCAAACGGCAAGGGCCTTTCAGCGGCACCGTTCCATCAGGCACCTTCTGCAGGTTGATTCAAGTTGAAACAAAGGGCTTGGTTTCGTTTCGGGTCAGGTGCGGGAGCCTTGAGGGATGGACGGACGAAGCCCAATCTTTCGACCCGCCGCTAGGCGTTGGTCTGTTCGGTTGAAAGAAGGCCCGGTCACACTGATCTGGGCCTCAAAAGTTGGACATGCAACTCTTAGGGTGTCCCATGTACAGATACAGCGCGGCCAAGATCGCAGCCCGTGTGTTTATCCCAGTGTCGCTGTTGGCTGCTGGACTCCTGGCTGCGTTCCTATACCCCTTTCATCTGTCGGACGAGAACACAACAATCGATGTCATACACATGCAGTATGCCTGCGGAGAGTGCCACGTACAGTATCGAGTGCTAAAGGCTGGCGGCGCGAATGGCCAGACACACGCCCGAACGTTCGGCAACGAGAGCGGTGCCCCCATGCGGTTTATCGGATGGGATGTCGTCGTACTGTACAAGGGGTCTGACCAACCGCTCCTCAAGTATCGGAATTCCAGCGCTGTGTCTGCCGAGGATTGCGCAAGTCCAGTGCTTCGCCTGAGGGGGCAATTCAAACGTAGGCTGATCTACACGTTTCTATATTCCGGAGACCGGTACGACGGCACATATTTTGATGCGCAAACCGCTTCCATTGCGCCGCAGGACCCCCATGGCTGTAAGGCGCCTGGCGGGGCATCGATTCGATAGCCGTCCTTGCTCGCGAGGTTACGTGGGAAATCCATAATTGTCTGCGTCGTTCAATAAGTGGAGAATCGCCATTGCCCCCGCCACGCCGCCCACCTAAGCGCCGACCACCGTGACGTCCACCGCCCCCTCACGCACCCCCCGCCTGCACTTCGACCTCATCACCGTCCAGCTCTTCATCGCCGTATCCGACTTCGGCAGCATCACCCGCGGCGCCGAGCGCCTCCACTTGGCCCCCGCAGCCGCCTCCCGCCGCATCCTCGAACTGGAAGCCCAACTAGGCGTCTCCCTCTTCGAACGCCTGCCCCACGGCATGGCCCTGACCGAAGCCGGCCGCGCACTACTGGCCCACGCCCGCGGCATCACCCACACCGTCCAGCGCATGCAGGACGACGCTGCCTCCTTTGTCGGCGGCGACCTGGGCGTGGTCCGGGTAGCCGCGCCCAAATCCGCAGTCATCCAGTTCCTCCCCTTCGACATCCAACGCTGCGCCACCGCCTGCCCCGGCGTGCGCATCGACCTGCAGGAAATGAACAGCGCGGAAGTCCAGCAGTCGCTGCGCCGCGGCACCGTGGACATCGGCATTTACGACGGCAGCCTGGGTGTGATCGACCTGCCGACCGCGCCCTATCGGAATGATGAACTGGTGCTGGTGGTGGCGCGCGGCCATGCGCTGGCGCGGCGCCGCAAGGTCACGCCGGACGACGTGCTGGACTGCGACCTGATCGTGCTCAGCGAGAGTTCGGCGATCTCGATCGTGCTGGAGCGGCTGGCGGAGGAGGCCGGCCGCGTGCTGCGCATGCGCATGCGCGTGGGCGGTTTCGACAGCATGGCTGCGCTGGTGGCGCAGAACCTGGGCGGCGGGGTGATGCCGGAGGCGATCGCGCGCGAGGTGGCGGCCGGCAGCCGCTTTGTGCGGCTGCCCATTGCGGCGCCCTGGGCGCAGCGGCAGTTTGTGCTGTGCCATCGGCCCCATGGGGCACTTTCCTCGGCGGCGCTCAGCGTGCTGGCGGTGCTTGCGCAAAACGCGAAACCAGAATCCCCCAATTAGCGATAGCCCGCGGCGGATGTATTGCGGATGATGGCTCCATAACTACAGGACGGAGACACGCAATGCAGCGCAGACAATTCATTGTGGCGGCAGCGGCCGGGCTGGCGATACCCAGCCTGGTGCGCGCCGCCGACATCGCCGGCCCGGTGCGCATTGTGGTGGGCTTCGCCCCCGGCGGCGGCACCGATGTGCTGGCACGCGTGATCGGGCAGAAGCTCGGGGTCATGTGGAACACCAGCGTGCTGGTGGAGAACAAGCCCGGCGCTACCGGCGCCATCGCCGCCGCCTATGTGGCCAAGCAGCCGCCTGACGGCACTACCTTGCTGATGGCGCATGTGAACAGCCACGCGATCGCCCCGGCGCTGCTGGACGTCAAGTACGACCCGCGCGCCGACTTCACGCCGATTTCGCTGGTGGGCGTCACGCCCAATATGCTGACCTGCCGTCCGGAGCAGAAGGTGCGCAGCGTTTCGGACATCGTGGCGCTGTGCCGGCAGAAGCCGGGGAAGATTTCCTTTGGCTCGTCCGGCATCGGTTCGGCGCAGCACCTGGCGCTGGAGATGTTCCGGTTGCAGGCCAGGCTCGATGTGGTGCACGTGCCTTACAAGGGCTCGGGCCCGCTGGTGGCGGACCTGATCGGCGGCCAGATCGACTATGCGTTCGACACCATGACCGCCGCCACGCCGTTTATCCAGCAGGGCAAGGTGATCGCGATCGCGCAGACCCGCCTGAAGCGCGCGGCCAGCCATCCCAATGTGCCGACGCTGGCGGAGTCCGGCTTCCCCGGGCTGGACGCGGCATCGTGGTACGGCCTGGTGGGCCCGAAGAGCATGCCGCCGGCGCTGGTGCAGCGCATGAACGCCGACGTCAACCGCGTGCTGGCCATGCCCGATGTTGCCGAGCGGCTCAAGAGTTTTGGCGCCGAGGACTCAGGCGGATCGAACCAGCAGTTCGCCGCCTTCATCGCCTCTGAGTCCACCAAGTGGGCCAAGGTCGTGAAGGACGCCGGCGTAAAGGCCGAGACCTGAGCGCCGCAAGGCAATGGCCGAGAACCGACGCACGCGCGCACGCTGCCCATCCATCTATCCAGGAAGAAGCATCCCATGACAGATTTCCGCGACTCGGGCGCACAGGCGCCTGCCTCCACCTTGCCGCTGGCCGGCGTGCGCGTGCTCGACGTCAGCCAGGTCATGGCCGGGCCCTACGCCTGCATGCTGCTGGCTGATCTGGGCGCCGACGTGATCAAGATCGAACCGCCCGACGGCGGCGACCAGACGCGCGGCGCGATGGGTTTCAAGATGAAGGGCTCGGACAGCATGGGCTTCCTCAACATGAACCGCAACAAGCGCAGCGTCACCCTGGATCTGAAGACCGAATCCGGCCGGCAGGTGCTTTATCGCCTGGCGGAAACGGCCGACATCCTGGTGGAGAACTACCGACCCGGCGTGATGAAGCGGCTGGGGATCGATTATGAGACCCTCGCCAGGATCAATCCCAAGCTGGTCTACTGCAGCATCTCGGGCTTTGGCCAGAGCGGGCCGTGGGCCGGGCGGCCGGGCTTTGACCTGATGGCGCAGGCGATGTCGGGCGTGATGAGCGTCACCGGCTACCCGGGCGGCGCGCCGGTGAAGGCGGGCGTTCCGGTGGCCGATATCGGCTGCGCGCTGTTCGCCACCTACGGCATGCTGTCTGCCTATATCGGCGCCAGGGAGACGGGCAAGGGGCAGTATGTCGATGCGTCGCTGTTCGATTCCGCGCTGGCGTTCTCGCTGTGGGACACCTGCGAATACTGGGGCACGGGCCGCGAGCCCGAGCCGCTGGGCACGGCCAACCGCATGAGCGCCCCTTACCAGGCGATGAAGTCCGCCGATGGCTACTTCGTCATGGGGGCCACCAACCAGAAGCTGTGGCAACTGCTGTGCAACACGCTCGACCGGCCCGACCTGCTCGCGGACGAGCGCTTTGCCACCGTGGCGCTGCGCCTGGCCAACCGGCAGGCACTGATCGCGATGCTGGAGGAGAGCTTCGTCAAGGAGAGCAGCGACTACTGGATCGAGCGCCTGCTCGGCGTCGGCATTCCGGCCGGGCCGATCCTGACCTACCCGCAGGCCTTCGACAGCGAGCACGGCCGCCACCGCCAGATGCGCATCGAAATCGATCATCCGATCGAGGGCAAGGTGCCCAATATCGGCTTCGCGGTGAAGATGGGCGGCACGCCCCAGCAGGTACGGCGCGCGCCGCCGCTGCTCGGCCAGCATACGGAAGAAGTCCTGGCCGAGCTGGGTATCCCGAAGGACGAACAACAGTCGCTGGCTGTAGCCGGCGCCTTCGGATCATGAAGGCCGCGCTGCCGCCGGAAGGCGGTCCCGGCAACGACGGACAAGTCACGCTCACGATGCAGGGACAGGTCGCAACGCTGACGTTCGACCGACCAGCCGCGCGCAATGCGATGACGTGGGCCATGTACGAGCAACTTGCCACGCATTGCCGCGCGCTTGCGGCGCAAGGCAATGCGGGTGCGCGCGTGGTGGTGCTGCGCGGCGCGGGCGGAGAGGCCTTTGTCGCAGGTACTGACATTGCGCAGTTCCAGCAGTTCTCCAGCGGCGAGGACGGGGTTGCCTACGAAGCGCGTATCGACGAAGGCGTCCGCCTTGTCGAGCAACTGCCGATGCCAACGGTAGCAGTTATCGAAGGCTGGGCGGTGGGTGGCGGTCTGGCCATCGCTACTGCGTGCGACTTCCGTGTCGCGACGCCCAAGGCCCGCTTTGGCGTGCCGATTGCGCGCACGCTGGGCAATACGCTGTCGGCGCTGAACCTTGCCAAGCTGCGTGCGGCCTGGGGGCTGCAGCCGGTGCGCCGCATGCTGCTGCTGGCGCAGATCCTCGACGCCGAGGCTGCGCTCGCGTGCGGGTTTCTTGAGGGTGTGTACGCTGCCGACGCGCTGGAGGCCGAGGTCGTCTCGCTATGCGACCGGCTTGGCGCGCTGGCGCCTGTCACGCAGACGGTGGTCAAGGAGGCGTTGCGGCGCCAGACCGTGCAGTCGGTGGCCGACACGGATGACCTGGTGCGCTTGTGCTACGGCAGCGGTGACTTCCGGGAAGGGGTGGATGCGTTCGTGAACCGGCGCCCGCCGGTATGGAAAGGGAGTTGAACGTCGGGGCCTCGTACGCCAGCCGCCGGTGTTTCAAAATTGAAACCATCTGGCTGATTTACCGTGCAACCGACACATCGCGCGAGCGTCACGCGCCCGCTCGTCAGCCTACCGCCACGGGTGGCCCGCGATATGCATCACATTAATGCTATGGGCGATAAAGACGCTCGAGCCTGCATGCCTGAACCTGTGCCATGCAGTGGGTGTCACCAGCGCGGCTGGCGGTGGAATCGGTGCCAGATGGCATTTGTAAGGTCTGTGCCATCGCCGCGCCGCTTCTACCGTCTGGTTGCCGTCTCAGGAAGGAGCGCGCCATGAAGAACAAGCTTCCCCCGATTGCCACACTGGCCTTCGGCGTCTGCCTGACGATGTCTGCGGCATTGGCTGCCCCGCCGGGCGACATGGTCATGGTCACTGCCGACGAGGTCAAATGGGCGGACCTTCCACTGATACCGGGTGCCAAACTTGCCGTCCTCGAGGGGAAGATGGACAAGAAAGCGCCGTTCACGGCCCGGATCAAGCTGCCCGCGGATGCCAAGGTGCCGGCGCACTGGCACCCGGGCGTGGAGCGGGTGACCGTGCTTTCCGGGACGTTCAACTATGGCATGGGCGACAAGCTCGACCCGGAAAAGACCTCGCCGCTCGGCGCCGGCAGCCTGATTGTCATGCCACCCAAGATGCGCCACTTTGGCTGGACCAAGGAGGAAACCGTTATCCAGATCAATGCGTCGGGGCCCTGGGCTTTCAACTTCGTCAACCCGGCTGATGATCCCAGGAAGAAGAAGTAATGCCTGGTGCGGGGCTATGGATGTCTCAAAGCGGCGCAAGCCGCGGGCAGGACCATAGCAGGCATCGGACGTGGCAAATACCTGATGGAGAGGGCGGTGGCTTGCGGCAATTGCCATGACATGCGTGCGATTCGACGGCTGGCGGTAATCCTTGCACTGGTACTCGCTGGCTGTGCGGGGCCCCGGACGGCACCCACGCCTGATGCGCGGAGCGCATTGGCGCCGACGGGGAAACTCCGCGTCGGATTCATATCGGGCTCCCCGATCCATGCGACGAAGGATGCTGCGTCAGGGGAGTTCAGAGGCGTTGCCGTTGACCTCGGCAAGGAAATGGCGCGGCGTCTCGGCGTTTCGTTCGAGCCCGTTGCCTACACTTCGGTCCCGGCGTTGATCGCCGGCGCAAAAACCGGGGAGTGGGATGTCGCCACGATGGGAATCAGTACCGAGCGCGCGTCGGTCGTGGACTTTACCGCGCCATACATGGAGGTCGAGTTCAGCTACCTCGTTCCGCCGGGTTCGCGCATCACCACGCTGGCGGACGTCGACAGGCCCGGTGTCCGGATTGGCGTGGTGGAAAAGAGCTCGCCGGATGCCTATCTTGCCAGCACCATACGGAGTGCCACGCTGGTTCGGTCTTCAACTATTGCAGACATGGTTGAATCGCTGCGGGCCGGAAGGGCAGATGTCATTTTCGGAACCAAGGCAGGCATGTACAGCCAGGCCGAGAAACTCGCGGGTTCGCGCGTGCTAGAGGGCCGGTCCGGCGGGGAGAAGGCCGGGATGGCAACGCCGAAAGGACGGGATTACAGTGCTGCCTACGCGCGCAAGTTTGTCGAGAGCGCGAAATCCGAAGGCCTGGTTGAGGCGGCGATCGAACGCGCCGCATTGCGCGGAGTCGTTGCCGCTCCGCGTGAATAGTATGCGCTAACACCTGCATCACCCGGCTACGACTTCGTTTCCGCCGATTCCAGAGTCCTCTCAATGCCCGCTCGGGCAAGTCCAAAGACAATGCTCCGATCAACTCGGATTGTGCTTATTTTCTGGTTGTCACTTGACAACCAGTCATTGCGCATCTAGTCTCGGAGACACGAATGACCCGCGCCAGGCACCCAAAGAAGGAGATTGAGGCCGCACTCAGGCATGCAGCGCTGCATGGCTGGCGTGTCGAGCAGGCCAAGGGCAACGGTCATGCGTGGGGCCGCATCTACTGCCCCGACAACGACAAGGAATGCCGCTGCGGCGAGTTCTGTGTATCCAGCGTCTGGAGCACGCCAAAGAATCCGGGCAACCACGCCAATGCCATCCGGCGGATCGTGGACAACTGCTCGCATCAGCGGGAAGTGACATCGCTGCGCGTACTGCAATTCAGGACATGACCATGGAATATGCCTTCACCCTCAAATTTCACCTGTCGCAGGCGGACCGCGATACCGATGCGCTGGTCGAACGCCTGGCCGAGGCGGGGTGTGATGACGCGCTGGTGGGCACCGGCCTGCCGGGCCGCGTGGCGCTGGCATTTGTCCGTGAGGCAGAGTCGGCGCGGGTGGCCATGGTGAGTGCCCTGGCCGATGCCCGCCGCGCCATGCCATCGGCCACGCTGATCGAGGCGGCGCCTGACCTGGTCGGGCTGACGGATATTGCCGAGATGGTTGGCGTGTCTCGCCAGAACATGCGCAAGCTGATGCTTGGCTACCCGGATTCCTTCCCGGTGCCGGTGCATGAAGGCAGCAGTTCGCTGTGGCACTTGCTGGACGTGATCGTGTGGCTGGGGCAGCGCGGCTACGACATTAAGCCGGAGCTCCTTGAAATCGCGGCCACGGCGATGCAGGTGAACCTGGCCAAGTGCGCCAGCCAGGTGGCTCCGGCGATGGCGCGGGAGTTCCGGTCGCTGGTGGCTTAGCGGTCGGCCGTCGACTCCGCTTCCCGGCCCATCCTTTTCGGGTGCTGGTACGAATCCCGGCCTCTGGCCAAGATGCCCGGACAACCGCCCTAGCCGGGCACCACAACCAGAAGTGGAGACAAGATGGCCGAATCAGACGTGAAAGCCGTGATGGGCGAGTTCTTCGCCGCCATTGCCCGCGCCGACATGGAGCGCATCGCCGCGTGCCTGGACGATGAGTTCGTCTGGACCCTGCCCACCGGCGAATCCGACCCGCATGGCCTGGTTGTGCGCGGCAAGGCTGCCGCCACGGACTACCTGAAGCAGCGCTTCTTTGCAGACAAGGCCAATGCGCCGGTGCTGTCGGACGTCAAGCTTGAGTACACCGGTGATCTGGCCATCATGCGCTTTCGCGTACAGGTGCCGGCCAGCGATCAGCAGCACGGCCATCGCCAGCCGCGTCGCCAGGCGGGCGGGCAGGGTGACCGCCATCAGCGTGCCGAGCAGCGCCATCGGCAAGCCCAGTGTCAGCGTCAGCCCGGTCGACCCATAGTGATGCCGACGATCAGCGACAGCAGGCCCAGCACCCACAGCATGGCCGTCATCAGCTGGTCTGCGCGACGATGCACGCCTTGCAGCAGCGGGGTGTGCGGCGCGGCTGGCGCAGAAACGGAACTGCCTGCGGCACGGCGGGCAGGGATGGTCGCGGACAGCCGTCCGGACAGGGCGTGGTCAGCGCTGGTCATGGTTCCCTCGCAGCGTAAGTCAGGAAGACGCTGCACCCCGTCCGCCTGATGGCTTATTGTTTTAATGTCTTAATTTATGGCGTTGCGCGGCTGATTATATCGACGCCTGCCCGCTGCAACAGGCTCGGCCCGCGCGCCTTAATCCAACAGCGCCACCTGCACGTCGCGCGTGCCCTGGTACGGGTTGCGGCCGTGCCAGACCTGCAGGTTGTCCAGCACCATCACGTCGCCATCGCGCCAGGGCCAGCTATAGGTGGTCTGGTCGCACAGTTGGTCGATATGCGCGCGTTCGGCATCGGTCAGGCGTTCGCCATTGCCCAGCGTGGCGCCGGTCGGGTACTTCTGGCGCTTGCGCCGTTCCAGGTCCTGCTCGGGGTTCTCCACCTGCGGCAGCATATGCAGGATCGACCGGTACAGCTTGCGTCCGGTCTGCGGATGTACCACGAACGGCTCCAGCGCATTGAGCACGGTCAGGCTGCCGTCTTCATGCCAGACTGGTTCCAGCCCGCGCTCGGCGCACAGCCGGTTCACCTCGGCCGGGTCCTCGGTATGGAACGACTGGTTCCAGCCGCGCTCGTCCATATGTGCGTAAGAGGCATCGTCGGCATCGCGCCGCGGTCCGAAGTTGATCGCGGTGCGGCTGCCCAGCGTGGCGAGCCTGCCGGCCAGTTCTGGGTCAATGCGCTCGGCCAGGTGGCGCACATCGGTGATCAGGGTTTCGCCGCCCACCTCGGCGGTCTTGCGCGAGAAGAAGGCGATGCGGCGCGGGTAGTCGCGGCGGTAAGCCATTTCGGAATGTACCGCCAGGCGCACGCTGGCCGACAGCCGCGTGGCTTCCATCACGCGGCCGCTGATGGTTTCGCGCGGGGCGCGGCCGCCGGCGTAGCCACCGTCGAAGGCCGGAAACTGCTCGATGAAGTCGGCAAAGTCCTCCGTGCCGGCGGTCGGGAAGCCGCGCAGCACGATCCCGCCATGTTCCAGGATCAGCGCGTCCAGCGCCGGGCGCACCGTGCGCGACCACTGGCGGAACTGCGCGCGGTCCAGCAGGCGTTCGCCGGCCGGTTCGATGAACAGCGGCGGGCGGCCGGGCTGCAGCACGTGGCAGCGCACATCGGGCCCAAGGGCGGGAACGGCTACTGCGAAGGTTGCCGCATCGGCGGCGGTGGCTTGGGTCATGTTGTCTCCAGTCTTGTGCTCAGGTCGAAGGCGGGGTCAGTGCCGGTAGGACGGGTCGATGTGGTCCAGCTCGCGCCGCACCGCCGCCCATTCGCGGTCGCCGCGGATGGCTACGCGGCCGAAGGCCTTGCGGCTGGCTTCCAGCGATGCCGGTGACGGCATCACCAGTTCGCCGCCAGCCATGGCATCGACCTGGATCTTGCAGGCCGATTCCAGCCAGTAGATGTTGAAGAAGGCTTCGGCGATGGTGCGCCCGCATACCAGCAGGCCGTGGTTGCGCAGGATCATCGCGTTGTGCTGGCCCAGGTCCTGCACCAGCTGGCCCTGCTGGGCCAGGTCGACTACCGGGCCGGAGAAGTCGTGGTACGCAATGCGCCCGTAGAACATATGCGCATGCTGCGACACCGGCAGCAGGCCGCAGGCCATGGCCGATACCGCCGACGATGCGCGCGTATGCGTGTGCAGCACGCACAGCGCATCATGGCGCGCGGCGTGCACGGCGGTGTGGATCACGTAGGCGGCGGGGTTCAGGCCCAGCTCTCCGGCATCGCGCTCGGGCCGGTGGACGATGTCGCCGTTCAGGTGGATCTTGTACAGGCTGGACGCGTTTACTTCCTGGTACAGCAGCCCGTAGGGGTTGAGCAGGATGTGCTCAGGCTCGCCCGGAACGCGCGCGGTGATGTGGTTGTAGATCAGGTCGGTCATGCCGTACCGGTGGATGGCGCGGTAGAGCGCGGCCAGCTCGATGCGGGTGGCCCACTCGGCGTCCGAAATGGCGGCGGGACGGATGGGATCGGTTTCGCTCATGCGATGGCTCCTTTGCGTGCGTAGGGCTCAGTCCAGCCGGATGCCGAGCTCGGCCACCAGCCGCTTGTCGCTGGCGAATTGCGAAGCGGCGTAGTGCTGGTAGTCGGCGGTATTCATATGGCGGTTGGGCATCGATTCGGATTCGAGCGCGCGCAGGTAGGCAGGGTCCGATGTGGCCTGGCGGAAGGCATCGTGCAGCGTGGCGACCACCGCGGGGTCCAGCGCGCGCGGGCCGGCGATGCCGATTTCGGACTGCACGGTGATGTCGTAGCCCAGCTCGCGCAGCGTGGGCACGGCCTGCCAGCGCTTCAGGCGCTGCGGCTCGGCCACGGCCAGCAGGCGTACCTTGCCGGCTTCAGCCATGGCGCCCCAGCCGGCTTCGATCATCACGTCGACATGGCCACCCAGCAGCGCGGACAACGCATCGGCGCCGCCCTTGAAGGGGATGAAATTGAGCTTGATGCCGGCCTGCTGTTCCAGCCGGCGCACGGTGATCTGGCCGAGCGAGCCGGTGCCGACCGATGCCACGTTGACCTTGCCAGGGTTGGCGCGCGCGTGCTCGACGAAGTCGCCAAAGCGCTTCCAAGGCGAGCCCGCTGGCACCGAGATCCCGTACACATAGCTGGTCAGGCCGATGATGTAGGTGAAGTCCTTGATCGCGTCGTAGTTCACCGGCTGCAGGTGCGGCAGGCGGAACAACGCCGGTGTGATCAGCGCCAGCGTGTAGCCGTCGCGCGCCGCGCTGCGCGCCATCGCGGCGGGCCCGAGCGTGCCGCTGACGCCGGGCTGGTTCTGGATCACGATGGGCTGGCCCAGGGTCTTCGATGCCGCCAGGCACAGCGCGCGCATCTGCACGTCGGTGGCGCCGCCGGCGGTGAAGGGCACGATCAGGGTGATGGGGCGCGCGGGCCAGGCCTGGGCGCGCACGGTGGCGGGCAGGCTGAGCATGGCAGGGAAGAGCGCGGCGGCCGGCATGGCCTTGAGCAGTGTGCGCCGGCGGGCGTCGGGTGGGCGGGGCATGTGGTCTCCTTGTCTGGTCTGCGGCAGCGCGGGCGGGCTGGTTGCCGGATGCGTTCGAAGCGTCCCGTGTGGTCCGGGCTCTGCGCGATCGCCGTCCTGTGCTGCATGCGGAAAAGTCTATGGCGCATGTCGGCGCGCATTGATGCCGGCGCCCGGCAAACCGATTCCGAACCGGAATCGCGGACTAAAATGCCCCGGCCACCGTCGCAACATCGCGCTATATCGGCCAACCACAGGAATCGCTGCATGAAGACCGAAGACCTCAGACTGTTCCTGGTGGTGGCCGAGCACGGCAACCTGCACAAGGCTGCCGGCACGCTGGGGCTGACCCAGTCGTCGCTGTCCAAGGTATTGGCGCGGCTGGAGGGCGAGGCCGGACTGCAGCTGTTCGAGCGCATGCCGCGCGGCGTCATGCTGACGCCGGTGGGCCACAAGCTGCTGGCGCACGCGCGGCGCATCGTGCTGGCCAATGACGATATGGAGAACGAGATCAACGACGAGCGCCAGGCGCGCGTCGGCCAGGTGCGCGTGGCGACGCTGCCGCACGTGGTGCCGTCGCTGTTCTCGCCGCTGCTTGAGCAGTTCCTGGCCAGCCGGCCGCTGGCCAGGTTCTCGATCACCACGCACCTGAGCCCGCAGCTGATGGCCGCGCTGCAGGGCGGCGAGGTGGACCTGGTCTGCGCCGCCATGCCGGACGGCGAAACCGATGGCGTCGAGTACCTGCCGCTGGGCGCGCTGACGCTGCAGGTGGTGGCGCGCGCGGGGCATCCGCGGCGCGCGCGCTTCCGCTCGCTGGCCGATCTGGTGGACGAGCACTGGGTGGCGCCCGCCACCTCGCTCTATGTGCGCAGCGGCTTCGAGGGGCGCTTCACCAGCCGGGGCCTGCCGCCGCCGCGCGTGACCGTGGAAAGCACCAGTTCGTCAGTGTCCTTCGCGGACCTGCTGCGCAACACCGACCTGCTCGGCATCATGCCGCAGCGGCTGCTGGGCCAGGCGGTGGCGCAGGGCCTGGAAGCCGTGGAGGGCGATGGCATGTGCTGGCAGTATGAGCTGGCCGTGTTCTGGCGATCCAGCGCCTACCTGTCGCCGCTGTGCCGCGACTTCCGCGACGCGCTGGTGCGCTGGTGCGGGGAAGCCGGCATCTGAGCCGATGCCGGCAACACCATGCCTCAATCCAGCCGGATATTGTTTTCCTTGATCACGTTACCCCAGTACGCCTGGTCCGCTCTGGCCGTCGCCGCGAACGCCGCCGGCTGCGTCGTCTTGACGATCAGCCCCAGCTCGGCGAGGCGCTGGCGGATGTCCGGCGCGGCCATCACCGTTTCCACATCGGCCGAGACCTTGTCGACGATGGCCTGCGGCGTGCCGGCGGTGGTGAACAGGCCCAGCCAGGCCGGGCCGTCCAGGCCCTTGTAGCCGAGTTCCTGGAAGGTCGGCACATCCGGCAGCATCGGCGCGCGGGTATTGCCGGTGACCGCCAGCGGCTGGAGCTTGCCGGTGCGCGCATGCTGGCGCACCGTCATCGGCGACAGCGTTCCCAGCGAGATCTGGCCGCCGATCAGGTCGGTGGCGATGGGGGCTTCGCCCTTGTACGGGACATGGACCAGTTCGGCGCCAGCTCCCTTGAGAAAGACCTGCATATAGAGATGGGCGCCGGTGCCAATGCCATAGGTGCCATAGGAATACTTGTCGGGCTGGGACTTGGCCAGGCTGACCATCTGCGGCAGCGTGCGCGGCATGGCGCTGCTGGCAGTCAGCACCAGGCTCGAGGTGCACAGCTGGCAGATGGCGGTCAGGTCGCGCAGCGGATCGAACGGCGGCTTGGCCACCATATAGGGCGTCTGCACCAGGCTGGGCAAGCCCAGCAGCAGCGTGTAGCCGTCCGCCGGCGCCTTGGCGACCACGTCGGCGCCGATCATGCCACCCACGCCGGGGCGGTTCTCGACGATCACAGGGCGCTGCCACAGCTTGCTGAGCGGATCGCCCAGCGCGCGCGCCAGCACGTCGGTGGCACCGCCGGGCGGGTAGGGCACTACCACCCGTACCGGGCGCGACGGGTAAGCCTGCTGGGCCCACGCCCGGCTGATTCCAAGAGTCGAGGCGGTGGCTGCCAGGGAACCTGCTCCCAGCCAGTGCAGGGCTTTGCGGCGGTCGGCTTGCATGGTGTTTCCTCCAGTCGTTGACATCGTGTCGGTGCGCGGTACGGGTGCGCCAGGGCGCCAGTGACCACGGCAACCCGCAGCCTACGAGGCAGCGCCATGGCGGGGCATCGGCGGGATGGACGAAAAGAGTGGGGAGTACTTACCCGGGGGCCTGTGCGGGAGGGTTATTGCGGCAGTGCCGCAATCCGAGCCGACGTTTCCCTTATGATGGGCGCCGCCGCTGTCTCTGCTGCTTGCCTGCCTGATCCCGTGCGGCGTCCGATCCATTTTTTGCTTTTCCATCATGGCCCGCCTCAAACTCGACCTGCCTGCCGACCAGTTCTGCTACGCCACGCACCTGACCGTGCGCGTGACCGACATCAACTCGGCCAACCACCTGGCCAACGATTCGATGATCTCGATGATCTCCGAGGCGCGGGCGCGCTTCCTGTATGAATTCGGCAGCGAGGATGTGCGGCAGGAAGGCGTCGGCATCATCGTGACCGACCTGGCCACGATGTACCGCAACGAGGCGCATGCGCGCGACCAGCTGCAGTTCGAGGTGGGGGTGATGGACTTCAACAAGTACGGCGGCGACATCATCTTCCGCATCACGCGGCCGGCCGACGGCACGCTGATCGCGATGGCCAAGTCGGGCTTTGTCTTCTTCGACTACGTGGGGAAGAAAGTGGTGGCGATGCCGGAGGGATTCGCCCAGCGGTTCCCGAAGGTGAACTGGATGGAGTAATCGCCTGCGTGGCGCTGTCCGTCAACAGCGCCACGGTTCCTGCAAGAGGTTCGGCTTACGCCTTGCGCTCGCCGCCCAGCGCCTCGGTGAGGTCGCCGAGCATGCCGGAGAGTTCGCCGGCCATCATGGTGAAATCGGCGTCGAAGCGCTCGTCTTCATCGTGCGCCGTGCCGTCAGCCTGTTCCTTGATCACGTCCAGCGGCACCACCTTCTTCACCACCAGCCCGTCGGTCAGCACGAACGAGACCCGGTTGTTCCACGTCATCGCCAGGCGCGTGCAGCGCTTGCCGGCGGCGATATGGCGGCGCAGGTCTTCCGGGTCCAGCGGGTGGCGCACGTAACGCACGGTGGCCTTGCTTTCGGCGCCGGACTGCAGCTCGATTTCCTGGTCGACGCTGAAACCGCCCGGTGCCGCATCGCCGGCCAGCCATTCGGTCATGGCTGCCACCGGCGACTGGTTGACGTGCAGGTTGATCAGCGGCAGCGGATCCAGTGCCTTGAACAGCATGCCGCGCACTTCATCGGCCTTGGCCGTGGCGGCGGCGTCGATGGCAAGCCAGCCGTTGTCCGGGTCGATCCACACACGCGTGTCGCGGCGGATGCTGAAGGCGCGCGGCAGCAGTTCTTCGGTGACCTGCTCCTTCAGTTCCTTCATTTGCTTGCGGCCCGGCTTGTAGCCTTGCTGCTCTTCGATTTCCGCGGCGCGGGCGCGCGTGACCTGGTTGACCACGGTGGTGGGCAGCAGCTTCTTTTCAGTGCGCAGCGTCAGCAGCATCTGGCCGCCGACGGTATGGACCAGCTGGCCGTTGTCACGCGGCGAGGCCCAGCCCTGGGTTTGCATTTCGAGGCTGGTACCGGGGAAGAAGGCGTGCTTCGCCAGGCTGGCTTCGACCTCGTCGGCGCTCAGCGACCACGGGGCGGAGAAACGATGGACCTGCAGATTCTTGAACCACATGGGAATTCGGCCAAAGGGACGAATTCTATCCTCTCGCGGCGCACGGCCGCGAAAAAGGAGGGCGCCGCGCGGCACGCCGACCGCGCGACGGTCACCGAGAGGCCCGCCCTTACAGGTCGAGCTTGGTGATCTTGCTGCCCTCGAGGCTCAGGCCCGCCATCAGGCCCGCATTGGTCATGACGAAGCCGACGATGGGTTGCTGGGCGGTCTTGGTGTCCAGCACGCCGCTGGCGCCAACCGTTGCCACCGCCACGGTGGCATCGACGCCCGCGACCCAGCCTTCGCTGCGCACGAACTTGTCATACGCGTCCTGCGTCAGGAACATCAGGATCACGGACTTGGACTGCGCACCGATCTGCCAGCCGACCGAGCCGGAGACCAGGCGGTAATAACCGCGCGTGGCGCCGCCTGAGCGCAGGGAACCGTCGCCATACTCGCCGCCGACGATAAAGCCGGCCGACAGCGTCTTCGGGAACACCAGGATGCCGCGCGCGCGGTTGCCCAGCTCGCGCGAGCCCTGGACCGAGCTGTACAGGCGCGACAGCGTGCCGTCCACGCCGGAGTCCAGCTCACGCCGGCGCGCGGCCTTGTCGGTGGGGGCATCGGGCTTGGTGGTGGTGCAGGCACCCAGGGCCAGGCTGCCGAGGGCCAGACCCGCGCTGGCCGAAAGGAAGGTTCGACGTTTCATCTCGTCTCCTTGGTGTTGTTGTCGTCTTTGAAGCATAGGCGCCGGAAGCACCCGGGCAAATGCCGGACCGCGCAGAGACGTTTCCATTTGTGACGAAGGTGGTGCCGGGAGGCCATTCGCGGCAAGAATAGCCAGTCTTGCGCCCGGAACGTCCCATGGCTGAACATGGGACGGCCCAATGCGCCGTGACCGCATCATCCAGCCATGAAAAAACTCCTGACAGCCCTGCCGCTGGCCTTCCTGGCCGCGTGCGCTTCACATCCTTCGGGTTCTTCCAATGACGCCGGCGCCGCGGCTGCCGGATCGCAGTCGGCCGTCGACAGCAGCGGCTGGCAGGCGCTGCGCGCCAAATACATGGACTGCGCCCAGAAGAAGGCCAACGATAACCTGTCGGCCAAGGGCCAGCCCAAGGACGTGGCCAACCTGGCGCTGGCCGCGTGCGAGCCTGAGCTGGGCGCCATGCATGATTCCTTCCGCACCTACCTGGATGGGCAGATGTCGTCGTCGCACGGCAAGAGCAGCGCGCGCCAGGCAGCGGCGCGCGTGACCACCGACACCCGCGAGAAGGCGCGCAGCTACCTGGTGCGCTACGTCGAGCGCGAGCGCTACGTGGCCCGCGTGCCCTGAGGGCACGCGCGCGGCAGCCTGGTCAAAGCATTTCCAGCGGGCCCGGGCCGTCGGGCGGCGGGAAGATGCGGTCGAGCTCGGCCAGCTGGGCGGCCGACAGCGTCTGCGACAGCGCGCCCAGGTTCTCCAGCAGGCGCTCGCGCCGGCTGGTCTTGGGGATGGCGATGACGCCGTCCTGCGCCAGCAGCCAGGCCAGCGCCGCCTGTGCCGCCGTCATGCCGTGGTCGCGCGCAAAGCGCTTCAGACCGGGGTTGCCCAGCAGGCGTGACTGCTCGATCGGCGAGTAGGCCATCACCGGCACGCCGCGCTGGCGCAGCCACGGCAGCAGGTCCCATTCGATGCCGCGCCGGCCCAGGTTGTACAGCAACTGGTTGATGGCCAGCCGGTCGCCGCCCGGTGCGTCCCACAACTCCTGCATATCGGACAGGTCCAGGTTGCTCACGCCCCAGCGGCGGATCTTGCCGTCGCGCTGCAGCGCCTCCATGGCCTTCACGGTCTCTTCCAGCGGCACGCCGCCGCGCCAGTGCAATAAATAGAGGTCGATGCGGTCGGTGCGCAGCCGCTTCAGGCTGCGCTCGCAGGCCTGCACGGTGCCGCGCCGGCTGGCGTTGAAGGGATAGACCTTGCTGACGAGGAAGGCCTCGTCGCGGCGCCCGGCGATGGCCTCGCCGATCATCTCCTCGGACTGGCCCTCGCCATACATCTCGGCGGTATCGATCAGCCGCAGGCCAAGGTCCAGGCCCAGGCGCAGCGTGGCGATTTCTTCGGCGCGCGCGGCGCGCGACTCGCCCATATTCCACGTTCCCATGCCGAGCGCCGGGACGCGCTCGCCGTCGGGCAGGGTGACTTGCTTCATGTGTCGGCTTCCTGGTTTGCCGGGTCAGGTGCCGGGCGGCACCCAACCACACTAGTTAACAACACCTGGAATGTACAAGCCGCGCGGGCCGGGATTGCTTCAGACCAGTCCGGTCAGAAAATACACCGAGATGACGAAGAACACCGCGGCGGTCTTAATGAGAGTGACGGCGAAGATATCGCGGTAGGACTCGCGGTGGGTCAGGCCGGTCACCGCCAGCAGCGTGATCACGGCGCCGTTGTGCGGCAGCGTGTCCATGCCGCCGCTGGCCATCGACACCACGCGGTGCAGTACTTCCAGCGGGATCTGCATGGCCTGCGCGCCCGCGATAAAGGTCTGCGACATCGCCGCCAGCGCGATGCTCATGCCGCCCGAGGCCGAGCCGGTGATGCCGGCCAGCGTGCTGACCGAGACCGCGGCATTGACCAGCGGGTTGGGAATCGCACGCAGCGCGTCGCTGACCACCAGGAAGCCGGGCAGGGCGGCGATGACCCCGCCGAAGCCGTATTCCGATGCCGTATTCATCGACGCCAGCAGCGCGCCGCCGACGGCGCCCTTGGTGCCCTCGGCAAAGCGCTCGCGCAGGGCGCCGAAGGCGGTCACCAGCACCACGGCGATGCCCAGCAGCAGCGCGCCTTCCACTGCCCAGATCGCGGTCACGCTGGCGATCTTGGTTTCCACCGGCTTGGGCAGGCCCGGCAGCGCCACGCTGTTGGAAGGGCCATACCAGAGCGGGATCATCCGCGTCAGCCAGAAGTTGGCCACGCCCACCACCACCAGCGGCAGCAGCGCCAGCAGCGGGTGCGGCAGCTTGCCGGACTGGCTGCGCTCGGGCTCGTTGCGCAGGTTGGTGCCGTAGCCTTCGCCACGCGCAGCGGCGGCGCGGCGGCGCCATTCCAGGTAGCTCAGGCCCACCACCAGGATAAACAGCGAGCCGGCCACGCCCAGCACCGGTGCGGCCCAGGAGGTGGTGTTGAAGAAGTTGGTGGGGATGATGTTCTGGATCTGCGGCGTGCCCGGCAGCGAATCCATGGTGAACGAGAACGCGCCCAGTGCGATCGCGCCCGGCATCAGCCGCTTGGGGATGTTGCTCTGGCGGTACAGCTCGGCCGCGAACGGATAGACCGCGAACACCACCACGAACAGCGACACGCCGCCATAGGTCAGCAGCGCGCATACCGTGACAATCACCGCATTGGCGCGCGAGCGCCCGATATAGCGGATCGCCGCGGCGACGATGGACTCGGAAAAGCCGGACAGCTCGACCACCTTGCCGAATACCGCGCCTAATAGGAACACGGGGAAATACAGTTTCACGAAGCCGACCATCTTCTCCATGAAGATACCGGTGAACACCGGCGCGACCGCGGACGGGTCGGTCAGCAGCACCGCGCCCAGCGCGGCGATGGGCGCGAACAGGATCACGCTGTAGCCGCGGTACGCGGCGAACATCAGAAAGGCAAGGGCTGCCAGCACGATCAGAAACGACATCGGATCTCCTTCAGGGTTGCCTTGTCCTGAGGTGCGGTCCGTTGCCGCGCGGGGCCTGGCGCTTGTGGCGCCTTGTCTCTGTCAGTCCGTCAGGAAAAGGGATCAGCCGGCGACTTTGCCACAGCTTGGCCCGCGGCGTAACCTCCGGTCTCGCCGCGGGGGCACTGGGATGACAGTTGCCGGCATGAAGGAGATGCGCCGTTTCAGCCGTGCTGGTGGCGGTACTCCTGCGTGCGCCCGCCGTAGCCATAGGCCGCGGCGCGGGCGTCGATCACGTGCACGTACGACACCGGATGCAGCTTGCCCAGCAGCCCCGACATGGTCTCGAACACGGCCTCGATGAACTGCGCTTTCTCCGCCTTGGTGTTGGTTTCATCGGTCACGCTGATGTCCAGGTGGAAGGCGTTGCGGCCGTGCTCCGACAGCGGCACGTCGGCGATGATCCAGCTGTCGTGCGGGATGTACTGGACCGTGACGGCAATCACCTCGCGCTTCTTGCCGAGCACGCGCTCGGTCAGGTCGGCGATCGCCCTGGCGCTGCGGCGGGTGAGGTCGGCATCGGGTTGGCCGGACAGGTGCAGGACGATGTGGGGCATGGCTGGCTCCTTGGTTTTTCGTGGGTTGGTGATGCCATGGTAGGGGGTGGTGTAGTATCGGAAAAGCGGGAATATTCGATGCGTAACATCGGATTATCCGAAGTAATGCCACCCTTGCCGGAGCCTTGCCATGCGTGGATTCGAAACCGACCAGTTACGCACCTTTGTCACGGTCGCGGACAGCGGCAGCCTGTCGGCGGCCGCGCCCAGGCTGTTCCTGTCGCAGTCGTCGGTCAGCGAGCAGCTGCGCAAGCTGGAGGAGCGCGCCGGCGTGCCGCTGCTGTCGCGCGGCCGGCATGGCGCGGTGCCGACGCCGGCGGGCGAGCGGCTGCTGGAACACGCGCGGCGCATCCTGGCGCTCAACGAGCTGGCCCTGCAGGACCTGCGCGGCCACGCGCTGGCGGGCGAACTGCGGCTGGCCGTGACCGACTACTTCCGCCCGGGCGAGATCGCCGGCATGTTGCGGCGCCTGCGCGAGCGCTACCCCTACCTGCGCCTGCACGTGACGGTGATGAAGAGCGCGGCGATCGACGCCGCCGCGGAGATGGACACCTTCGATATCGGCCTCAGCATGCGCCTGCCGGGCACGCGCGGGCAGGGCACGCGCGGCACTGTGCTGCGGCGTGAGCCGCTGGCCTGGGTAGCCGCGCCGGCCGAGGCCGACAGCCTGTCCGCGACGCTGCCGCTGGTGCTGCTGCCCGATACCTGCTCGCTGCATCAGTACGTGGTGCAGCTGCTGCTGCGCAAGCGGCTTCCGTTCGAGATTGCGCACTCCGCGTCAGGCGTGGCGGGGCTGCATCTGGCACTGGCGGCGGGGCTTGGGATGTCGTGCCTGAACGCCTCGGCGATCGGCCCCGGCGTGGCGCCGCTGGACGCCGCCACCATTGCACGGCTGGGGCTGCCGCGGCTGCCTGAGGCGGAGTTCTTCCTGCTGCCCGCGCGGCGCGGGGAGTCAGCGTTTGTAGCCGAGGCGCGCGATGCGCTTGCCGGGCAGCTGGGCTAAGAGACGGGCATTCAGTACGACACCTCAAGTCGGGGAATGGATCACAAGACGGACTGTGGCAACCGCTACTTGTGCCGAAAGCAACATATATTGATCGCGAATAGGAATAATTCGCAATCTCGTTGACCCTGGCAATCCTGTAATCGATAATGCGCCCGCGTTTTCAAAACTATTACAGCCGATTACAGGGAAATGAGAATAAAACTTCACCCGATCTGTGCCGCGGTGGCGGGGAGCTTCGTATTTCAACCGGTTCTGACGTGGGCCCAGGCCGCGCCAGGCGCTTCGGCGCAGTTGCCTGAGGTCACGGTCAGGGCCGATGTCAGCCGCGAGCTTGGCACCGGCTATAACCCGCCCAATGCGGTCAGCGCGACCAAGACCGAGGCGCCGCTGCGCGACATCCCGCAGACCGTCAACGTGGTCACCGCCGATGTCATGCGCGACCAGCACGCCACTTCGATGCAGGATGCGCTGAAGAACGTGCCGGGCGTGTCGTTCTCGCACGGCGACGGCCAGCGCGACCAGGTGTCGATCCGCGGCTTTTCCGCCATCGCCGACCAGTTCGTCGACGGCATCCGCGACGATGCGCTGTACTTCCGCGACATGTCCAATGTCGACCGCGTCGAAGTCATCAAGGGTCCCGCGGCGGTGCTGTACGGGCGCGGCTCGTCGGGCGGCCTGATCAACCGCGTGACCAAGAAGCCGGGCATCGACGTCACCGACTTCGCACTCAGCTACGGCATGTGGGCCGACCGCCGCGCCGAAGCCGACGTGGGCCGCGTGTTTGCCGACGGCGCCGCCGCCTTCCGCGTGACCGGCGCGGTGGAGAAGGCCAACAGCTACCGCTCGCAGCAGTTCCTGGACCGCTCGGCGATCGCGCCGTCGCTGGAGCTGCGCATCGCTCCCGAAACCACCGTGCTGTTCCAGGCAGACTACCTGGAAGACCGCCGCGTGACCGACTTCGGCATCCCGGCCTACAAGGGACGCCCGGTGGACGTGCCGGCCTCGCGCTACTACGGCGCGGCCAACGCGCGCGATGCCGACTACTCGCAGTCGCGCGTGTTCTCCGGCACCGCCACGGTCAACCATCGCTTCAATGAGAACTGGTCGATCCGCAACGCTACGCGCTACTACCACTACTCGCTGGACCGCAACAACACGCTGACCAACACGGTGAACGAGGCGGCGCGCACCCTCACCATGAACCACGGCAATGTCCGCCGCGAGGAACATGGCTGGTTCAACCAGACCGACCTGACCCAGAAGGCCACCTTCCTGGGCATGAAGCACGAGATCCTGTACGGCATGGAGATCGGCCAGCAGAACAAGGACCAGGTCAACAACACCAAGCCGGTGGTCGGCGCCAACGGCCTGCCGATCGCTTTCGACCTGTTCAACCCGGTGTTGGTGGCGCTGCCGCGCCAGGCACCCGGCACGCCGGGCACGTCGAACCTTGGCGTGTTCAATACCCTGGCGTTCTACACCCAGGACATGATCACCTTCAGCGAGCAGTGGAAGGCGCTGCTGGGCGTGCGCTACGACAACTTCCAGCAGGAGACGCAGACCCGCATCGCCGGCCAGCGCAATCTGTCGCGCACCGACACCGCCTGGAGCCCGCGCGCCGGCCTGGTGTGGCAGCCGTCGAAGTCGCAGTCGTACTACGTGTCCTGGAGCAAGTCGTTCCAGCCCTCCGGCGAGGCTTTCGCGCTGGCGGCCAACAATGCCGACCTGGCACCGGAGACCACCAACAACACCGAGGTGGGCGCAAAGTACGACTGGCTGAACGGCAAGGCGAGCACGACGATCTCGGTGTTCAGGCTGGAGCGCAGCAATATCAAGATCGCCAACGCCACCAACACGGCGCTGCTGCCGATCGGCGAACAGCGCACCGACGGCATCGAGATCTCCGGCGCGGCTGAACTCGGCGGCGGCTGGCGCATGCTGGCCGGCTACGCCTACCTGGATGCCACCGTCACCAAGTCCACCGCCGCGCTGCAGGGCAAGCGCGCCACCATCACGCCGCGCCACTCCGGCAACGCGTGGCTGACCAAGGACCTGGGCCACGGCTTCGGCGTTGGCGCCGGCCTGAACCTGGTGGGCGCGCGCTATGCCGACCCGCTGAACACCGTGACGCTGCCCGGCTATGTCACCGCCGATGCGATGGCCTGGTACCGCCGCGGCGCCTTCGAGGCACAGCTGAACCTGTACAACCTGTTCGACAAGGGCTACATCGTGTCCGCGCATGGCACCAGCCCCAACCTGAACATGCCGGGTGCCCCGCGCAGCGTGATGGCCACCCTGCGCTACCGGATGTAAAGCGCAGCATCGTGGACAAAAAAACCGGGCGGTGATGAACCGCCCGGTTTTTTTTCGACTGCCGTTTCTCGTTCGGCGGGGACACGCAACGGCATGCCCCGGAGAAACCCTGAGTCCCGCGCCGTGCCGGCAGGGTCAGTGGTCGCGTTCCCAGGTCTGGGTGCGGCCGATCAGGCTGATGCCGATGAAGCCGCGCACGTTGAGCTTGTTGCCGTCCTCGGCCAGCGACATCTTGCTCTTGTAGACCTTGCCGTTCTCCGGATCGAGGATCTCGCCGCCGCTCCACTCGTTGTCGCCGGTCTTGCGCAGGCCGGAGAGGATGGTCATGCCGATGACGGGCTGGTCCTTGCGTGCGTCGGTGCACTTGTCGCACACGCGCGGCTTGCCGTCGCTCTCGACGAAGGTCTTGACCAGGCGTCCGCTGAAGACGCCGTTCTTCTCGGTGATCTCCACCAGCCCGCGCGGCTTGCCGGTGTTGTCGTCGATGGTCTTCCACATGCCGCTGGGCGTGGCCTGCGCCATCGCCGCGGCGCTGCCGAGCAGGGTTGCGGCGATCACGGCGGCGCGCAGGGTCGAAGCAAGGGGGGAATGGATGCGCATGATGTCTCCTTTGAGGTTCGTAGCCACGCCAATCTACTGGCGCCGGGGGCGCGCCGCAATCCGGCGCGGCGCGGCGCGCGCCTTTCCGCGGCCATTGCCTGCTACCCGGAAAGCCGCATGCAGCCGCCGTTTGCGGGTTATTGTGATGCAGCAAAAGGCGCCGGCGGGCGGGCGCTGAAGCAATCCTCTAAGCGGACGTACGACGAGCTGCCGGCAGGGCGAGGCGAGTGGCGCGCAGAGTCGCGAGGGTGAGAGCGCGAACACGCGAGGCACGGCGCGCGCGATCCGGATCGCTCGGCAAGCGCGCGGATCGAACACGCATGCCGATGGCTTGATCGAAGCGTCTGCCGAAGTGTTGCCGCGATGCTTCGCGAGCGTCGCGGCTTGGCTCGATCGCAACGCTTTGATGACCTCGCGATGCCTTCGCGCTGTTGCGTCGATGCAAACCGTTGCGTGCACGCATCACTCTTGGATGGTGTGTGCGACGGTGTCGCGCGAAGCGCGAAGCGAGCATGGCCGAGGCCTGGTCGCATAACGGCGCGTGCGTGCGCTGCCGACTGTGTAAAGCATGCAGGGCGTGTGTCGCGCAGCGCGGCGCGCGCGCGATCAGGAACGTGTCCGCGCCAGTCGAAGGCTGCCGCACGCGTATCGGTGCATCGCCCGCAAAGCCTTTGTCCATGCGGCTTTTCGGAAAACGCGATGACGCGCGCAGCGGCATTGCGCAGTCGTCAGGCGCGCGTTGCGATGCTGGTCGTCAGGGTTTGTCGCGGCGTGTAAAAGCTGCGATGCGCGGTGCGTGCGATGGGGTGTCGCGCTGCATGTGCGAGCGTGCGAAACGAGCGTCGGCACCAGCGTGCGAGCGACGCGTTGCGATGCTATCGGCAACGTCTTCGTGACCCTGCGCGTGAGAACTAGTTCGAGCGATACATGCAGGCAAGTTTTTTTGCACTTTTTTCTTAACATCATCGTGCAAACGAATTATGATTCGCCTTGACAAGAGTCTCACTTCATTGCAGAGAAGCAGGAAGCAAGATGGAACGACGAGCGCGATGCGCGCTTCGATGCAGTGACGAAGGTAGTAGCTGAGGAGCACGAGAACTTTGACGCAGACCAGGCCGGACCGGCTTCTTAAAACGCGTGCAGTCTCCCTTGGTCCATTAACGGGTTGGACCCGCTACCACCGAATGAATGCCGTCTGCCGTGCGCGAGGCCAAGCCCGCACCGCGGGCCAGCTGTCCGATATCTCCTCATTTCTGGCCGTGCGCCGGCTCAACGGGCGGTGCGGGCTGATCGAATATTCCAGGGCGCGGCACGTGCCCGAGACCCGCTTGCGGGCTCGCTCCGGCCGCCAAGTCACCGCCAGGGGCGGTGCGCCTGCAACCAAATTCATTAGCGTGCAGCAGTGGTCGGGCCGCACGCCGATGAATCGCTCGCTCGACTGGGGCCGCGCTGCTGTAGTGCGCCTCGGGTCGGTCGGGTCGCCAACTTAGGTCATTCGATATTCACTCTCTAGTGAAGGAGTTATCCATGGCAACTGCTGCAAAGAAAAAGCCGGCGGCTAAGAAGGCCGCCAAGCCGGCCGCCAAGAAGGCTGCTGTGAAGAAGGTAGCCGCCAAGAAGGCAGCACCGGCCGCCAAGAAGGCACCGGCCAAGAAGGCCGCTGTGAAGAAGGTCGCAGCCAAGAAGGCGCCGGCCAAGAAGGCCGCCGCCAAGAAGGCCCCGGCCAAGAAGGCCGCGGTGAAGAAGGTAGCCGCCAAGAAGGTCGCGACCAAGAAGGTTGCAGCCAAGAAGGCTCCGGCCAAGAAGGCCGCGGTGAAGAAGGTAGCCGCCAAGAAGGTCGTGGCCAAGAAGGCTGTCGCCAAGAAGGCTCCGGCCAAGAAGGCTGCAGTGAAGAAGGTTGCTGCCAAGAAGGCTGCGCCGGCCAAGAAGGCTGCCGCCAAGAAGCCGGCTGCCAAGAAGGCTGCTGCCAAGAAGCCGGCTGCCAAGAAGGCTGCCGCCAAGCCTGCCGCGGCCCCTGCCGTTGCTCCCGCTTCGGCTGCCAAGACCGCGCTGAACCCGGCTGCTGCCTGGCCGTTCCCGACGGGCAACCGTCCGTAAGCTGCTCCGCCACGGAGTGGACCTTACACGTTCCGCAAGGAACCGCACCGGCACGCAGCGCGTGCCCGCATGACCGGATACTGCGTATCCGGTCCGCAAGACACCAGGTCTTGCCGACCCGCCGATGGCATCCGCCCGGCGGGTTTTTTCATGGGCGCGCGCCCGCGCGCGGAGCGGTCCGTCGCAATGTTACGGAATTGCAAAGCCGAAAAAAAGCGCCGCGACCCTTGCAGGTGCGGCGCGTTCTGCTGCGCCCTGGCGCGGCCCTGCGGGGCCGCGAGGGCTCAGTGCGTGACCCGGGTCACGCCGCCCGAGGACAGCAGCCGTACGCGTTCGCCAGGGCGGAAGGCTTCGTCGGCCTCCTGCGTGATCGCGCGCATCTCGCCGTTGTCCAGGCGCACGGTGATTTCCAGCCCGCGGCGCTGGTTGATCTTGTTCTCGGCCGCGCTGCCGGCAATGCCGCCGAGCACCGCACCAAGGATCCCGGCCGCCACCGCGCCGTTGCCGCCGCCGATGGTGCTGCCTGCGGCAATGCCGCCGATGGCACCGCCCGCGAGCGTGCCGGCACCGCTCTGGCCACCCTGGATGGTGACCTCGCGGATGCCTTCGACCACGCCGTAGCGCACGGTCTGTTCACGCTGCGCCTGGCCCGTGCCATAGACGCTGTTGGAGTTGGATTGGGTAGCGCAGCCGGCAACCAGGGCGGTGACGGCAAGGACGGCAACGGCACCGCCACGTAGCTTGTTGTTCATGTCGTTTCCCGAGAAGAAGCCACGCGCTGGCCGCAGGTCAGGCGTAGCGGTACCCGAATGCAGACTGGAACCGGTTGCCGATTTCCTCGCGCGACAACCAGTGATTCTGCGGACCCTGTTGCGCGATCTTGACCGAACCCATCAGCGATGCCAGGCGGCCAGTCGTTTCCCAGTCTAATCCGTTTTCAATGCCGTAGAGCAGGCCGCCACGGAAGGCATCGCCACACCCGGTCGGGTCCACGATGCGCTCGGCCGCAACCGCCGGAATCGCGTACTGGCGACCATCGGCAAAGATGCTGGCGCCGCGCTCGCCGTGCGTGACGATGAAGGCACGAACCTTGGCGGCAACCTCGGCGCTGGTCCAGGCGGTGCGGGACAGCAGGACCTGCGCCTCGTAGTCATTGACTGTCACGTAACTGGCGAGTTCAACGAACTCGCGCAGGTCTTCCCCGTTGAACAGGGGCATGGCCTGACCCAGATCAAAGATGAACGGCACGCCGGCCTCGGCGAACTGGCGCGCGTGGTGCAGCATGCCCTCGCGGCTGTCGGGCGCGACGATGCCCAGGCCCGGCGCGCTGGCGCCGCCCAGCGCATCCTTGACGTGGTTCAGCTGCGACTGGCTCATTGCGCCAGGGTGGAAGGCGGTGATCTGGTTGTTGTCCAGGTCGGTGGTGATCATGGCCTGCGCCGTGAAGGTCTCCGGCAGCACGCGGATGTGGCCGGTGGGGATCTCCAGCTTGCGCAGGTAGTCCAGATAGGGTTCGGCATCGGCGCCGACGGTGGCCATCACCACGGGATCGCCGCCCAGCATCTTCAGCGTGTAGGCGATGTTGCCGGCGCAGCCGCCGAACTCGCGGCGCATGCCGGGCACCAGGAACGAGACGTTCAGCATGTGGATCTGGTCCGGCAGGATGTGTTCACGGAAGCGTCCGTCGAACGTCATGATGGTGTCGTAGGCGACGGAGCCGCAGATCAGGCTGGCCATGCTCTCTCCAGGTGTTGGGGTGATTGGTGGAACGGAGCCCTTGCGGGCAGTATCGGTCGGGCAGAAAACAAAAAGCGGCCGCCCCGGGATGCGGGCGGCCGCTGCCGCCCGGGAACCCGCGGGTTCCCGGGCGTGTCGCTGATTTACTTCAGCGCGGCCAGGGCGGCGTCGTAGTCCGGCTCGGTCTTGATTTCCGGCACCAGCTGGCTGTACTTGACGGTGTCGTTCTCATCGAGCACCACCACGGCACGTGCGGTCACGCCGGCCAGCGGGCCGGACTTGATGTCCACGCCGTAGTTGCCCTTGAACTCGGCGCCGCGCATGGTCGACAGCGGCACCACGTTGGCCAGGCCTTCAGCGGTGCAGAAGCGGCCCATGGCGAACGGCAGGTCGGCCGAGATCGTCAGCACCACGGTGTTGGCGAGGCCGCTGGCGGCTTCATTGAACTTGCGCGCGGAGGCCTGGCACACCGGGGTGTCCAGGCTCGGGACGATGTTCAGCACCTTGCGCTTGCCGGCGAAGTCAGCCAGCGTGACGTCCTTCAGGTCCTTGCCGACCAGCGAGAAGGCGGGGGCCTTGTCGCCGGCTTGCGGGAACTTGCCTGCGACTTCGATGGCGTTGCCGCCGAGGGTGACGTTGCTCATGTCTACTCCTTGTTGTCTGATGGATTTCCGGTTCGTGTCCGGAGCGGGGGGCGCGGCCTGCCGCCGGACTCGGATCCGGTCCGGCGGCGGGCCAGGGATTCAGGGGTAAAAAATCAGCACGCGATAGTTGGCCGGCGCCTGCTGCGTCCGGAATCGTACCCGAACCGGCAGCTCCATGCCCGCGCGAAGACCCTGCGCGGCAAAGGCCTTTTGCGACGGCTCCAGGTACTCCGCGGGTTGCAGCACGCGGCGCAGCAGCAGCTGGTCCTGCAGGTCGGTCATCACCAGCTCGATCGCGGGCAGGGCGGTGCTGGCGCGGCCCAGGTTGCGCAGCGTGACCGACAGCAGGTAGGTGTCGCCGTCTTCATCCTGGCGCTGCAGCTGCGAGGTCTCGATGCGCAGCGCATCGATGTCGCGCCATGGCGGCACGTCGCAGCCCAGCGGCGCGCAGGCGGCCTCGAGTGCCGGGCGCAGCATCGGGAACTGGCCGGCCAGCTGGCTGCGTGCCAGGTAGACCACTTGCACGGCAGCGGCGATGGCAAGCACCACGGCGGCCACGCGCCAGGCGGAGCGGGGCACCGTCACGGGCTTGCGGGGCTGCCGTTCGCGCTCGCGCTCGCGCTCACGCGCGTGGCGCAGGAAGTCGGGGGCGAAGACCGGGCCGGCCGGTGCTTCGGTGCGTGCCCAGCGGCGCGTGGTCTGCTCGCGCGCGACGGCGCCGCCGGTGACGCTGGACGGCTGTCCGGTGTCGGGGGCGTTGTCGTCGTCGCCAACGGTGGGTGAGGTGGGCGCGGCAGGCGAGGTGGCAAGGCGGGCCGATGCCTCATCCGGCCATGCGGTCGGCTCGGACCCGGCATCGGCTGATGCCGCGCGCAGGAACTCGCTTGCGCTGGGGATGTTGGCAGCGGGTGCCACTGGCACGGGCTCGGCGTCAGCATCAGCCGGTTGCGGTGCTGCCGGTGCCGCCGCAGCGGCCGGGGTATCGAGCGCGCCGTGATCGAGTGCCGGCCAGGCGGACGCGGACGCCGCTTGTGCCGGCTGTGCCGGCGCATCCTCGGCGGGTTCCGGTGCCGTGACGGGGGCGGGCCCGGCCGCCTCCGGGCCGGCAGCCTGGCGTTCCGCCTCGCGCGCATCGCGATGGGCGACGGCTTCGTTGGCTTCGCGCAGCGCCTGCTCGATCTCTGCGTCTTCCATGCCGGCGGGTGCCGGCATGGCCATGTCCTCCGGCGACGACATCAGCATCGTCGGCGCATCCAGCGCCGGCACGTCATAGCCGGGGTCGATGGTCGGGGTGAAGGCAGGCTGCGGCGCAGGCGCGGCCTTAGCCGATGCGGGCGCCGCCGAGGGGGCGGGAGGGGTGGCCGGCGAAGCAGCCGCAGATGACGCCGATGACGCCGATGATGCAGCGCCGGCCGGCAGCGGAATCTCGATCAGGTGCTCGCGCGCGTCGAACACCGTTTCGCACTGGCCGCAGCGCACCAGGCCCTGGCGCAGGCGCAACTGGTCGGCGACCAGCCGGAAGGCGGTACGGCAGGCCGGGCAGCGCGTGACTAGCTTGACGGCGGCCATCGGTGTGAATCAGGGTTGGGCGCCGCGGGTGCCATGCAGGCACACCCAGCCTTCCTCGCTGCGCCACACCGTCAGCGGCAGCCAGGGCGCGTAGGCCGCGGCGACTTCATCCGCCTGGCGTTCCAGCACGCCGGACAGCACCAGCCGTCCGCCGGCGCGCACGCGCGCGCTCAGCATGGCGGCCATCAGCTTGAGCGGATTGGACAGGATGTTGGCGACCACCAGGTCATAGCTGGCCTCGGACACCGATTCGGGCAGCGCGAACGAGGCTTCCACGCGGTTGCGCTCGGCGTTGTAGCGCGACGCTTCCACCGCGTTGGGATCGATGTCGATGCCGACGGTATCGCCGGCGCCCAGCTTGCGTGCCACGATGGCCAGGATGCCGGAGCCGCAGCCGTAGTCGAGCACGGTTTCGCCCGGCTTCAGGTTCTGCTCCAGCCACTGCATGCACAGCCGCGTGGTGGGATGGCTGCCGGTGCCAAAGGCCAGGCCGGGGTCCAGTTCCAGCACCACGGCATCGGGCTCGGGTGCATCGTGCCACGACGGCACCACCCAGATGCGCTCGCCGATGCGGATCGGCTCGAACTGGGATTGCGTCAGCCGCACCCAGTCCTGGTCCTCGACCGCGCGCAGCTGGTAGGCCGGCACCGGGTCGATGCCGAGCTGGTTGGCGGCTGCCGCCACCACCACGGCCGGATCGGCATCGTCGCCGAACAGCGCCACCACGCGCGAGCGGTTCCACGCGAGTTGCTTCGGTTCCAGCCCGGGCTCGCCAAAGAGCGGCTGCTCGTCGGGCGTGTCGGCATCGGCGTCTTCCACCGAGACCGACAGCGCGCCGAGGTCGAACAGGGCATCAGACCAGGCTTCGGCCTGGTCCTGCGCCACTTCGATCACACATTCCTGAAATGCCACGGGCTTCCTTGCTTGCTGCTTGTGTATTGCGGATAACGTTGCGTTGCGTCAGGCCTTCGCGCGCTCCGCCAGGCGATGCTCGAGATAGTGGATGCTGGTGCCGCCTTCAACGAAGTTGGCGTCCATCATCAGCTCGCGGTGCAGCGGCACGTTGGTCAGGATCCCGTCCACCACCATTTCCGACAGCGCGATGCGCATGCGGGCAATGGCCTGCTCGCGCGTGGCGCCGTAAGTGATGATCTTGCCGATCATCGAATCGTAGTTGGGCGGGACGAAGTAACCATCATACGCGTGCGAGTCGACCCGCACACCCGGGCCGCCGGGCATGTGCCAGGCGGTGATGCGGCCCGGCGACGGCGTGAACTTGAACGGATCCTCGGCGTTCACGCGGCATTCGATCGCGTGGCCACGGAACTGCACGTCCTTCTGGCGCAAGCGCAGCTTCTCGCCGAAGGCGATGCGGATCTGCTCCTGGACGATGTCGATGCCGGTGATCATCTCGGTGACCGGGTGTTCGACCTGCACGCGCGTGTTCATCTCGATGAAGTAGAACTCGTTGTTCTCGTACAGGAACTCGAACGTGCCGGCGCCGCGGTAGCCCATCTTCTTGCAGGCCTCGGCGCAGCGGTCGCCGATGCGCTCGATCAGGCGGCGCGGAATGTGCGGTGCGGGCGCTTCCTCGATCACCTTCTGGTGGCGGCGCTGCATCGAGCAGTCGCGCTCGCCCAGCCAGATCGCCTGGCGGTGCTGGTCGGCGAGGATCTGGATTTCCACATGGCGCGGGTTCTCAAGGAACTTCTCCATGTAGACCTCGGGATTGCCGAAGGCGCGGCCGGCTTCTTCACGCGTCATGTTGACGGCGTTGATCAGCGCGGCTTCCGTGTGCACCACGCGCATGCCGCGGCCACCGCCGCCGCCGGCGGCCTTGATGATCACCGGGTAGCCCACGCGGCGCGCGGTGGCCAGGATTTCCTTGGGGTCGTCGGGCAGGGCGCCGTCCGAGCCGGGCACGCACGGCACGCCGGCCTTGATCATGGCTTGCTTGGCCGACACCTTGTCGCCCATCAGGCGGATGCTGTCGGCGGTCGGGCCGATAAAGACAAAGCCGGATTTCTCCACGCGCTCGGCAAAATCGGCGTTCTCGGACAGGAAGCCGTAGCCGGGGTGGATGGCCTGCGCGTCGGTCACTTCGGCGGCCGAGATGATGGCCGGCATGTTCAGGTACGACAGCGGCGACGGGGCCGGGCCGATGCAGACGGCTTCGTCTGCCAGGCGTACATACTTGGCCTCTTTGTCGGCCTCGGAGTACACCACGACTGTCTTGATGCCCAGTTCGCGGCAGGCGCGCTGGATGCGAAGAGCGATTTCGCCGCGGTTCGCGATCAGAATTTTTTCAAACATGGTCTCTCTCTGCGAGAACAGTAGCGGTCCCGCTGCGCGCCGCAATGGCACGCCGGGCGCGCGGCCCGGGGGCTGTCGCCGCCGCGGCCGCCATACTGCGCGGAACTGCATGGAACTGCACGGAACGGGCCGCGAAGCCCACAACGTCCCTGGCGCCAAACAACGCCATGGCATGCCGCGCGGGCGCTGCTGCGGGGGCCACTTGCGTGGCCGGTGGCAGCGTGCGGCGTGGCATGCCGGTCAGGATCAGCCGATCACGAACAGCGGCTGGCCGTATTCGACGGCCTGGCCGTTCTCGACCAGGATTTCCTTGATGACGCCGGCCTTGTCGCACTCGATTTCGTTGAGCAGCTTCATGGCTTCGATGATGCAGACGGTCTGGCCTTCCTTGACCGAGTCGCCGACGTTGACGAACGGCGCGGCACCCGGCGACGGCGCGCGGTAGAACGTGCCCACCATCGGCGAGGTCACCACGTGGCCGGCGGGCAGCTGGGCGGCGGCGGGCTCTGCAGCCGGAGCCACGGCACCGGCGGCCGGTGCGGCGGCCGCGGCGGGCGGCAGCGCCTGCATCTGCGGCATGGCCATCGGCGCGGCGACGATTTGCGGCGGTTGCTTGACGATGCGTACCTTGCCGTCGCCTTCGGTGACTTCCAGCTCGGAGATGCCGGATTCGGCCACCAGGTCGATAAGCGTCTTCAGCTTGCGCAGGTCCATCTTTTTATCCTCCTGAATCGGGTTATCCGGCCGCGCTGCCCGGGACGGGCCGCGGCGGAAGAATCGTGTTGCCGGCCACCGGAAATCCGCGCCCGCCGTGCCGAGGCACGCCAACGGGCGCAGGCCGCCGGGCGGCGCGCGCAGGTTGTTGAAAAAATCTTGGGAGTTCAGCTCCCCGAACTCTCGGGTGGCGGCTGCTCCTGGCCCAGCACATAGTCCAGCGCCAGCAGGTAACCCTGCCAGCCAAGCCCGCAGATCACTCCGACCGCCACGTCGGAGAAATAGGAGTGGTGGCGAAAGCTTTCGCGGCGGTGCACGTTGGACAGGTGCACCTCGACGAACGGGATCGCCACGCCGGCCAGGGCATCGCGCAGTGCCACGCTGGTATGCGTGTAGGCAGCCGGGTTGATGATGATGAACTCGACCCCTTCCGCGCGTGCGGCGTGGATGCGGTCGACCAGTGCCCCCTCATGGTTGGACTGGAACGTATCCAGCGAAACGCCGGCTTTTGCCGCGCGTTCGGCCAGGGCCGCGTCGATGTCGGCAAGCGTCGTGTGCCCGTAGGTTTCCGGCTCGCGCGTGCCCAGCAGGTTCAGGTTCGGCCCATGCAGGACCAGCACCTTGCGGTAGCGGGCTGAGCGACGGATAGAGCGGGTTGCAGTCACGGCGGCTCGACCAGATCAACGAAATTGCGCGGAGATTACCGTAGCTTAGAGGGATTTGTCTAGCGCGCGATACAAGGCTTGGCGACCTTGCGCGGCGCTTTGGCGGCCCTTTAAGCACTTTCCGGCAGTTTTGGCGCCCCGGCGAAACAAATCGCTGAAGAAAAACGAAATTCAGCGAATTTGGCGGAAGAATAGCTCAGGCTCGTGGCAGCACGGCCCGCAGTTCCTCGGCCGTCACCCGTCCCATCTTGCGGTACTTGACCGATCCGTCCGGGTTGATCACCACCGTGTAGGGCAGGCCGCCGGCGCTGTTGCCGAAGTTGCGCGACAGCTCGGTGCCGGCAAAACCGGCCACGGCGAGCGGGTAGGCCACCGGGACCTTGGTGGTGAACTGCTGGATATTGGCGGCTGAATCGATGCCGATGCCGACAAACTCCACCTGGCGGTCCTTGTATTCCTCATGCAGCGCGGTCAGCTCCGGCATTTCCTCGACACACGGCCCGCACCAGGGCGCCCAGAAGTTGATCACCACGGTCTTGCCGCGCAGCTTGCCCAGGTCCAGGTCGGCGCCGGCGGCGTCGGGCAGGCGTGTCTGGAAGAAGGTTTCCACCGCCTGGTCGCTGGCGGGCTTGGGCGAGAACACGAAATGGCCGGCCAGTGCGCCAGCGGCGCAGGCGACCACGGCCACGGCGATCCACAGCCAGAGGCGGGAGCGGCGGGCGGGCGAGGAAACGGTTTCAGTCATGGGGATGGCTTGGACCAGTGAAGTGGGGGGCGGGCCGTCAGGCCGGGTCGGCATCGCCGGGCGCGTCCACCAGCGCCCGTACCGCCTGCAGGTCGGCGCGGGCCGGGCGCCCCGAGGCGTCGGCACGCACGGCGCCGCGTTCGTCGACGGCATCATACAGTGCAATATGAATGCCGACTGGGGCACCCAGTTCCGCGCGCACCTCGCCGGCGAGGAGCCGCGCCTCGCGGCGGTCGGGCCACTGGCCCTTCCACAGGAAGCTGAGGGTCTCGACCTCGCCGCGGCCGCCGAAATGCCGGCTCTCGCTGGTCTCGAAGTCCACGCCGGCGTTGATCAGGTACAGTGCCGCGTCCTTGGCGCTGTCGCAGAAGCACTGCAGATAGATATCGGAGTGCTCGGTGGCGGTGCCGTTGAGCACGGCGCCGACCAGGTAAGGCCGGAACGGCGCCAGGTCTTCCATGGCCAGCACCGCCAGCCGGCGCAGCAGTGCCAGCACGCGGGGCTGGCTGTCGGCGTGGAACAGCGCCTGGTAGGCGCGCACTTCGGCTTCGACCTGTTCGTTGTCGGGCAGCCATTCGCCGGGCACGCGCTGCTCGCCCAGCACCTGGCGGGCGGCCTTGCGCTTGGCGGTGGCGTAGTCGGCACCGTCCTCGGCGATCATCCGGGCGGCAGCCTGGGCGATTTCCTCGCGCAGGCGGGTGGGGTCGGGGGTGGTGCGTCGGGTCATGCCCCATGATACCGGACGCTCCCGCGCAACCGGTGCGCGCGCTGCCGCAGTGCAGCGAAGGCCGCGGGCGCTCGGGTACAATCGGAGGCTTCCTGCCCGGCCACCGCACCGCAAGACACGGCCTGAAACAGCCGCCGTGCCGCCGCGCCACGCCGGGTGCCGAATCCCCACGCCTGCGGGCTTCAAGTCTTTCCGGGAACCCATGCATATTCATATCCTTGGCATCTGCGGCACCTTCATGGGCGGCCTGGCGGTGCTGGCCAAAGAGGCCGGCCACCGCGTCACCGGCTGCGATGCCAATGTCTACCCGCCGATGAGCACCCAGCTCGAGGCCCAGGGGATCGAGCTGATCGAAGGCTTCGACCCCGCGCAACTGTCGCTGGAGCCGGACCTGTTCGTGATCGGCAACGTGGTCTCGCGCGGCAATCCGCTGATGGAGGCCATCCTCGACCGCAACCTGCCCTATGTGTCGGGTCCGCAATGGCTGGGCGAGCACGTGCTGGCGCGCAAGTGGGTGCTGGCGGTGGCCGGCACGCATGGCAAGACCACCACCACGTCGATGCTGGCCTGGATCCTGGAGGATGCCGGCTACAACCCCGGCTTCCTGGTGGGCGGGGTGCCGCAGAACTTCGGCATCTCGGCGCGCGTGACCGAATCGGACTTTTTCGTGATCGAGGCCGACGAGTACGACACCGCCTTCTTCGACAAGCGCAGCAAGTTTGTCCACTACCGCCCGCGCACCGCGATCCTGAACAACCTGGAATACGATCACGCCGACATCTTCCCGGATCTGGCGGCGATCGAGACCCAGTTCCACCACCTGGTGCGCACCGTGCCCGGCCAGGGCCGGATCGTCGTCAACGGCGTGGAGGAAAGCCTGGCACGCGTGCTGGAGCGCGGCTGCTGGAGCGAAGTCGAGCAGTTTGGCGTGGGCGACTGGCGCGAGAGCGATGCCGCCGCCACTGCGGCGCCCGGCAAGGATGCTTTCGACGTCTGGTTTGGCGACGCCGTTCAGGGCACCGTGGTGTGGGACCTGCAGGGCACCCACAACCGCATGAATGCGCTGGCCGCGATCGCCGCCGCGCGCCATGTGGGCGTGCCGGCCGCGCAGGCGATCGAATCGCTGTCCCGCTTTGCCAACGTCAAGCGCCGCATGGAAGTGCGCGGCGTGGCGGGCGGCGTGACCGTCTATGACGATTTCGCCCACCATCCGACCGCGATCCAGACCACGCTGGACGGGCTGCGCCGCCGCGTCGGCGATGCCCGCATCCTGGCGGTGCTGGAGCCGCGCTCCAACACCATGAAGCTGGGCGTGATGAAGGCGCAACTGCCGGCCAGCCTGGAGCAGGCCGACCTGGTGTTCGGCTACGGCGCCCCGGCCGGCAAGGACGCGCTGGGCTGGGACCTGGCCGGATCGCTGGCGCCGCTGGGCGACAAGGCCGCCGCCTTCCAGGACCTGGGCACGCTGGTGCAGGCCGTGCGTGCCGCGGCGCAGCCGGGCGACCACGTGCTGGTGATGAGCAACGGCGGCTTCGGCGGCGTGCACCAGAAGCTGCTGGACGCCCTGGGCCAGGGCGCCGCAAGCTGACCGGCGGGAAGGACCACCATGCTGCTGTACCTGCACGGATTCCGCTCCTCGCCCCAGTCGTTCAAGGCCCGGCTGGTGCAGGAGCGCATGCGCGAGTGGGGCGTGGGCCGCTACTACGCCTGCCCCACGCTCAATGTCTCGCCCGAAATGGCCATTGCCCAGGCGCAGGCCGCGATCCGCGCCGCGCAGGCCGGCGGCGACCAGGAGATCGCCATCGTCGGCTCGTCGCTGGGTGGCTTCTATGCCCGCTGGCTGGGCGAGCGCCATGGCTGCAGGACCGTGCTGCTCAATCCGGCCATCCATCCCTGGACCGACCTGGAAGCGTACCTGGGCGAGCAGCCGCTGTGGCACGGCGGCGGCTCGGTCACGGTCGAGCGCCGCCATCTGCAGGAATTGCTGGACCTGCGCGTGGACACCATTACCGATCCCGGACGCTATTACCTGCTCGCCGCCACCGGGGACGAAGTGCTGGACTACCGTGAGATGGTCGCGGCCTGCCCGGGCGCAAACATCCGCGTGATCGAGGGCAGCGACCACGGCATCAGCGAATTTGCCGACTACGTCGACGATGTGCTCGCCTTCTGCGGCTATGGCCCCGGCGGCAAGGTGCCGGCGGGCACAGGCCCGGCATGAGCGCGCAGTCCGCGCGCCGCTGCAGCTGGAGCCCGCACCTGGCCTTTGATGCAGCCATCACGCCCAACCTGCGGCGCTGGGTGACCGGTGACGACGGCTCGCTGACCGCGCGCCTGGTGGCAGCATCGGAGCGCTTTCGCGTGGCGCGCCTGCTGCAGCGCCCGCAGCGCCCGCTCGCCGATGAATGGCAGGTGCTGGGCCAGCACGACCGCACCCCCGCGCTGACGCGCGAGGTGCTGCTGATCTGCGACGATATTCCCGCCATATTTGCCCATACTGTGGTGCGCCAGCGCCATGCGCGCCGCGACTGGCCGTTCCTGCGCGGGCTGGGCGAGCGCCCGCTGGGCGGCCGGCTGTTTGTCGACCCGGCGGTGGCGCGCGAGCCGTTCCAGTTTGCGCGGCTGCTGCCGCACCATCCGCTGCGCCAGGCCTTGCAGCGTGTGCTGCCGGCCATGGCGCCACTGCCCATGCTGCCGGCGCGGCGCTCGGTGTTCCGGCGCGGCGACGGCGTCATGCTCGTGACAGAAGTGTTCCTGCCGGACCTGCTGTCGCGGCCATCCCCGGGGACCGAGGCGATTCCGCATCCCAGGTATTTGCGGACTACAGACCGAAGCCCCTCTACACACACTACCGAAACCAAGAAAGAGACCACGAGATGAAACTGCAGGGTCGGGTTGCCATCATCACCGGTGCCGCCGCCGGCATCGGGTTTGCCACCGCGCAGCGCTTTGCCGCCGACGGCGCCATTGTCGTCCTGTGCGACGTGCAGGAAGCGCGCGTGCGCGAGGCCGCCGACAAGCTGGCCGCCACCGGCGCCACCGTGTCGGCCTACCGCGTCGACGTGACCCGGCGCGACGAAGTCGATGCCATGGTGGCCGCCGTGCTGGCCGCGCACGAACGCGTCGACATCCTCGTCAATAACGCCGGCATCACCAAGGATGCACGCCTGGGCAAGATGACCGAGGCCCAGTTCGATGCCGTCATCGACGTCAACCTGAAGGGCGTGTTCAACTGCGCGCAGGCCGTGGCCGGCCTGATGAGCGAGCAGGGCAAGGGCGTGATCCTGAACGCTTCCAGCGTGGTCGGCCTGTACGGCAACTTCGGCCAGACCAACTACGCCGCCAGCAAGTTCGGCGTGATCGGCTTTACCAAGACCTGGGCGCGCGAGCTGGGCCCCAAGGGCGTGCGCGTGAACGCGGTGTGCCCGGGCTTCGTCAATACCGAGATCCTGCAGACCGTGCCGGAAAAGGTGCTGGACGGCATGAAATCGTCGTGCTGGCTGCGCCGCCTGGCCGAGCCGGCCGAGATCGCCAGCATCTACGCCTTCCTGGCCAGCGACGACGCCAGCTACGTCAACGGCGTGGCGATCGAGGCCAGCGGCGGCATGTCGCTCTGAACTGCGTGGGTGCACGCACCCCGCCGGGGCGCCGGCCCCCGCAGGCGCCGGAGCGGGGTGCGGTATCATTCCACGTCTCAGGCCGTATCGATACGGCGTGGCCCGCGGCCAGCGATTTGCACGCCGCGCGCCGCACTCGCTTCCGTTCGCACGCATTTGCGCCCGGTTGCACCATTTCTCCCACAGGACCCGCCCCGGCGCTGCCTCTTGGCGGCCAGACGCGGTTCCGCGCATTTCTGAAAGTACCGATCGATGCAGTTGCTGTTCGAAGAAGGCGGCGAAATCCGCGCCGGCACCGTGCTGAACCAGCAGGGCGAGGCTTACCAGGTGGAGCTGCCAGCCGGCAAGCGTACCAAGGTCAAGTCGCGCGACGTGCTGCTGCAGTTCGCGCAGCCGTCGGCAATCGAGCTGGTGCGCCAGACCGGCGACATGATGGCCGAGATCGACCTGGACTTCCTGTGGGAATGCGCGCCCGAGGCTGAATTCGGCTTCACCGAGCTGGCCGCCGAGTACTACGGCGCCGAGCCCGGCCCGGTGCAGCAGGCGGCGCTGGCGATGGCGCTGCACGGCAACCCGGTGTACTTCCGCCGCAAGGGGCGCGGCCGCTACCAGCGCGCGCCCGAAGACCAGCTCAAGGCGGCGCTGGCCGCGCTCGAGCGCAAGCGCCAGCAGGCGCTGGTGCAGGCCGAGTACGAAGAGCAGCTCAAGGCGCTGACGCTGCCTGAGACCTTCCGCAACAAGGTGCTGCAGCTGCTGTTCAAGCCGGACAAGAACAGCCTGGAATACAAGGCCATGGACGCCGCCTGCACCGCGCTGGGCATGACCCCGATGCGGCTGATGGTGGCCGCCGGCGGCGTCGCCAGTGCGCGCGCGCTGCATGAGGCCAAGTTCCTGGCCGAGTGCTTCCCCAAGGGCACGGGCTTTCCGGAAACCGACGTGCCCGAGCCGCCCGCCGACCTGCCGGTGGCCGACGTGGAGGCATTCTCGATCGACGACGTCACCACCACCGAGATCGACGATGCGCTGTCCGTGACCAGGCTGCCCGACGGCAAGCTGCGCATCGGCATCCATATCGCCGCGCCCGCGCTGGGCATCCGCCGCAGCGAACCGCTCGATGCGGTCGCGCGCCAGCGGCTGTCCACGGTCTATTTCCCGGGCGACAAGATCACCATGCTGCCCGACGCCGTGGTGGAGCGCTACACGCTGCAGGAAGGGCGCACGTGCCCGGCGCTGTCGCTGTATGTGACGGTGGACCCGACCGTGTGGCTGATCACCGGCAGCGAGACCCGCGCCGAGATGGTGCCGATCGCCGCCAACCTGCGCCACAACCTGCTCGACGATGTCATCACCGAGGCTGCGCTTGCCGCGGGCACCGGCGACTACCCGTTCCGCGACGCGCTGACGCAGCTGTGGCACTTTGCCGGCTACCTGTACGACGAGCGCCAGAAGGCGCGCCTGGCCAGCGGCCTGCGCCCCGAGACCCACAACCGCGCCGACTTCAATTTCTACCTGGACGACCAGGCCGACGGCAGCCAGCGCGTGCGCATCGAACAGCGCAAGCGCGGCTCGCCGCTGGACAAGATCGTTGCCGAGCTGATGATCCTGGCCAACAGCACCTGGGGCAAGCTGCTGGCCGACAACGGCGTGCCGGGCATCTACCGCACGCAGAAGGCGTGGGGCATGCACCGCACCCGCATGCAGACCTACCCGGCACCGCACGAGGGCCTGGGCGTGGCGCAGTACGCTTGGAGCACCTCGCCGCTGCGCCGCTATGTCGACCTGGTCAACCAGTGGCAGATCCTGGCGGTGGCCCAGCACGGCGTGACCGCCAAGCTGGTGGCGCCGTTCAAGCCCAAGGACGCCGACCTGCTGGCCGCGGTGGCGGACTTCGAAGGCACTTACGCCGCCTACGCCGACCACCAGTCGACCATGGAGCGCTACTGGTGCCTGCGCTGGCTCAAGCAGGAAAAGCGCGAGCGCATGGTGGCCTCGGTGCTCAAGGAAGGCGCGGTGCGCTTTACCGAGATCCCGCTGGTCACGCGCGTGCCCGAACTGGTGCAGGCGCAGCGCGGCACGCAGGTGCTGCTGGAGATCGGCGAGACCGACGAGATCACGCTGGAAGTGTCGTGCCGGGTGCTGGAGATCTTCGCCGGTGAAGGCGAAGTGCCCGAGGAAGAGCTGGAAAGCGACGAGGAAGCCGCGGAGCTGTCCGCCGAAGCCGCTGCCGACGCGGCCGCCGAGGAAGCGGCCGAGCAGGCCGCCGGGGTCTCGGACGAAGCCCCGGCCGAAGCGGGCGACGACGATGTCGGCGCGGCGTCGGGCGAGCGCGACACCGGCACCCCGGCGGTCGGCTGAAGCCTTCGGAAATCGGCGGCGCTCACTTACAATGCCTGTCTGATCCGGGGTCCGCGGCCCCGGTCTTGCCAGGCCGCCGGCCCGGACCGGTTCGGGCCGCCGCCCACCCTTCAGCCACCCTCCATCCATCGTGAACGCCACACTCGCCGCTCCCCGCCACTGGTGGCATGCCAGGTGGCACAACAGCAGTACGCTGGCCAAGGCGCTGGCCATTTCCGTGGCCGTGCACGTGCTGCTGCTGATGGTGCGGGTGGCCGCGCCCGAGGTGTTCGAGATCAAGCGCAGCGATGCCGCGCTGGACGTGGTGCTGGTCAATGCCAAGTCGGCGCAGAAGCCGCGCAACCCGACCGCGCTGGCGCAAGCCAACCTGGACGGCGGCGGCGACCATGACCTGCAGCGCGCCACCACGCCGCTGCCCGCGCAGACCCAGACGCAGGAAGGCGACCTGGTGCGCCAGGTGCAGCGCCGCGTCGAGCAGCTGGAACAGGAGCAGCAACGCCTGCTGACCCAGTCGCGCGAGGCCGCGCCGTCGGTGCGCAACCAGCCGCTCAAGCCCGGCGAGAAGCGCCAGGACACCCCGCAGCGCGGCCAGGACGAGCGCACCTCGACCGACGAGATGGCCAGGCTGGAGGCCGAGATCGGCCGCAACCTGGACCACTACGCCAAGCGACCCAAGCGCTTCCAGCTGACCGCCACCAGTGCCCAGGCGGTCGACTACGCGCAGTACTACGACCGCCTGCGCCACAAGATCGAGGCGCGCGGCACCACTGACTTCCCGCAACGCAACGGCAAGCCGCTGTACGGCCAGCTGATCCTGGTGATCAACGTCAACCGGCTCGGCAAGCTCGGCTACAACCGCGACGGCTACAACGTCGATGCCATCGACGTGGTCAAGAGCTCGGGCGATCCCGCGCTGGACCGCCAGGCCGTGGCGATCGTGCGCGCGGCCGCGCCGTTCGGCCCCTTTACCGCCGAGATGGCGTCGCGCCAGGACATCCTCGAAGTCATTTCCACTTTCAAGTTTTCGCGCAGCGGGCTGGAAACCCGCTTGCAGGCACGCTGATGACATCCACTGATTCTTCCCAAGCCACTTCCGACCGCTATGTGGTGATCGGCAACCCGGTTGCGCACAGCCGTTCGCCGGCGATCCACGCCGCCTTTGCGCGCCAGACCGGCGAAGCCGTGCAGTACGACCGCCTGGAGGCGCCGCTGGACGGGTTTGCCGATGCCGTGCGCCAGTTCTTTGCCGAGGGCGGCTACGGCTGCAACGTGACGGTGCCGTTCAAGCTGGAGGCCTATGACCTGGCCGACCGCCTGACCGAGCGCGCCGAGGCCGCCGGCGCGGTCAACACGCTGTGGATCGAAGAGGGCCTGATCCACGGCGACAACACCGACGGCATCGGCCTGGTGCGCGATATCCAGGACAACCTCGACACGCTGATCGAAGGCAAGCGCGTGCTGTTGCTGGGCGCCGGCGGCGCCGCCATGGGCGCGATGCTGCCGCTGATCGAATGCCGGCCGTCGCGCATCGTGGTGGCCAACCGCACCGCGTCGCGCGCGAGCGACATGCTGGAAGAGTTTGTCGAAGCCGCCGACCAGTACGGCGTGGAGCTGTGGGGCGGCGGGCTCGATGCGCTCGACGGGCTGTCCGAGGACGAAGCCGTCGACGTGGTGATCAACGCGTCGTCCAGCAGCCTGCATGGCGAAGTGCCGCCGGTACCCGAGTTCCTGCTGGGCGAAGGCGTGCTGGCCTACGACATGATGTACGGCGCCGAGCCCACGGTGTTCCTGCAGTTCGCCGCGCGCTGTGGCGCGCGCACCAGCGACGGCCTTGGCATGCTGGTCGAACAGGCGGCTGAAGCGTTCTACATCTGGCGCGGCGTGCGCCCCCGCACCGCCCCTGTGCTGGCCGAGCTGCGCGCCGCGCTGCAGGCCGAACGCAAGGGCTGACCGGGGCGCCGCCAGCCGTGGCCAACCGCAACCGCGCAGCCAGCGCCAGCCGCGGCGCAGCCCCCGCACGCACGGTGTTCAACCCGGTCCGCTGGCTCGGCTACCTGCTGGGCTGCGTGGCGGCGGGCGTGGTGGCGATGCAGCTGTACTTCTTCATGCAGATCGCAAGCTGGCAATACATCAATCCTACGACGACCACGTTCATGCGCGCCGAGCGCTGGCGCCTGTGCGGCATCAACGTCTGGAACTGCGGCATCGACCGGCAATGGGTGCCGTACGACCGCATCTCGCGCAACCTCAAGCGCGCGGTGATCGCCAGCGAGGACGCCGACTTCGTCAACCATCCGGGCTATGAGCTGGATGCCATGCTCGATGCCTGGGAGCGCAACAAGAAGCGCGGGCGCATCGTGCGCGGCGGTTCCACCATCACGCAGCAGCTGGCCAAGAACCTGTTCCTGTCGTCCGAGCAGCACTACCTGCGCAAGGGCCAGGAGCTGGCCATCACGTGGATGCTCGAGTTCTGGCTGGACAAGCAGCGCATCTACGAGATCTACCTGAATTCGGTGGAGTGGGGCGAGGGCGTGTTCGGCGCGCAGGCCGCGGCGCAGCACTACTTCCGCACCAGCGCCGACAAGCTCAGCGTGGGCCAGTCCGCGCGCCTGGCCGCGGCGCTGCCGGCGCCCAAGTGCTTCGACAAGAAGGAATACTGCGCCAACGTGCGCGTGAATTTCCGCGCCAAGGCGGGAATCATCGCGCGGCGGATGGGGGCAGCCACGCTGCCCGACTGAGGGCTTGCTCCCCTCTCCCACTTGTGGGAGAAGGGAGCAAGGCAGCGGCAGATTCAGCGCCTCAGCTCAGCCACCCCTTCCTGCGGAAATACACCAGCGGAATCGCCGCCGACACCGCCATCAGCGCAATCGCCCACGGATAGCCCGCGCCCCAGTCCAGCTCCGGCATGAACTTGAAGTTCATGCCGTAGATGCTGGCGATCAGCGTGGGCGGCATCAGCGCCACCGACACCACCGAGAACAGTTTGATGATCTTGTTCTGGTTGATGTTGATGAAACCGACGGTCGCGTCCATCAGGAAGTTGATCTTGTCGAACAGGAACGCGGTGTGGTTCTCGATCGAGTCGATGTCGCGCAGGATCTGGCGGGCCTCGTCCTGCTGCTCGGCCGACAGCAGCTGGCTGCGCATCAGGAAGGACACCGCGCGGCGCGTGTCCATCACGTTGCGGCGGATGCGCCCGTTCAAGTCTTCCTCGCGGGCGATGGTTTCCAGCACGTCGGCCGCGGCGGCATCGGTCACGTTCTCGGCCAGCACGCGGCGGCTCGCTTCTTCGAGCCGCTCGTAGATTTCCTCGATCGAGTCGGCGGAATACTCGGCGTCGGTCGCGTACAGGTCCATCAGCACGTCCTTGGCATTGCGCACCGAGCCCGGGCGCATGCGTGCGCGCAGCCGCACCAGCCGGAACACCGGCAGGTCTTCGTCGTGGATGGAGAACAGCACGTCGCGCGTCAGCACGAAAGCCACGCGCACGTTGCGCGACAAGGCCTCTTCCTCGTCCAGCAGGAAGTCGGTGCGGATATGGATATTCTCGTCCTCGCCCTCGAAATATCGCGCGGACGCTTCCAGGTCGCCCAGGTCTTCCAGTTCGGGAAGGGCGACGCCATAGGCTTCCTTGATCCAGTTCAGTTCCTCGTCGTCGGGATTGACGACATCGATCCAGATCGGCTTGTGCTGCAGCAGCTCATTGCGCTCGTCGACCTGCTCCTGGGCAAGCCGGCCTTTCTGCAGGACGAACAGGTTGATCATCCCCGGGATTCCTTATTGCTGATTGCGACGAAAAACAAAGACAAGCGCGAAGACAAGCGCAGGCGGCTCGCCGCATTCCCAGGTAGTCCGTCATGCCCTGCATGGCCTGGCGAGACGCCGGAAGGCGCCCTGCCAGGGCCGGGCCACGGGCAAGCGTGATCGCGCTGTACCGCGGCTGCCGTTCGGCACGGCGGTACAAGGCGATGGCGTTTGCCTGGGTTGGCTGGCTAGCCGGGAGAGGGAAGATCCGCACGCGATGCGGCGCGCATGGATGGCGCCGCCGGTGGCACGGAAAGACACTCGCCCGCAGTGTTCTGCTGCGGGCGAGGCCGACGAGGCGCGGAGCCGGGTGCTCCGGGCGGGTCGTCGTTACGCAGCCCGCAGTGACATGGCATTCGCAGAGGTCGCAGCGCTGCTGCGGCAACTCGAACACCCGATGCTACTGCCCACGTAATTTCTCCGGGATTGTGATGGCCGCGAGTGTAGCCCAACGTAGGGTGGCTTGTTAAGTGAAATCTCCGCGCACGCGGCCCGCTGTTGCCCGCTCACGACCGGCGGCGCGCCCACCCGGCGATCAGCCCGGCGCGCCCTGCAACCGGCGCCAAAGCAGCGGCGCCAGCATCACCGAGGACAGCGCCAGGAACATCAGCACGATCGCGGCGTAGTCCTGCCAGTGCGGCTGCTCGCCCAGCATCCACATGCCCGAGAACACGCCGACCACCGGAATGAACATGATCGACAGGCTCGACACCACCGGCGGCAGGCTGCGCGCCAGCCCGAACCAGACCAGGTGGCAGAAGGCGAAGACCACCACCGCGTTGTAGGCGATGGCGCCCCATTCGACGGCGGTGGGCATGCGCCAGCCGTCTTCCAGCAGCAGCGAGCCGACCGCCAGGAAGGGCAGGGTCACGGCCAGCATCCAGAACGTCATGGCGCCGATGGGCACGTCGGTCGGGGTGCGTTTTATCAATTGGGTGCCGAAGCCCCAGCCGGCCGCGGCCAGCAGCATCAGCAGCGTGCCGGCCGGGCTGCCGGTCAGCGCGGCGAGCTCGCCGGAAAGCAGCAGCACCGTGCCGGCCAGCGCGCAGCCGATGCCCAGCCAGGCCCAGGCGCCGATGCGCTCGCGGAAGAACACCAGGCCCCAGACCACTGCCCAGATCGGCATGGTGTAGCCCAGGATGGCGGCCCGGCCCGAGGACAGCATCTTGACTGCGCAGATCGCAAACAGGTGCCAGACCACCATGTTGGGAATGGCCAGGCGGACCACCGTGCCCCATTCGCGCCGCGGCACGGCCAGGGAATCGCCGCGCAGCCGCAACGCCAGCCCCAGCGCCACCAGCCCGCCCGCCATGCACAGCAGGCGGAAGCCCAGTGCCGGAAAGTGCGCTACGCCTACCTTCATGATGGGCCAGTTGATGCCCCAGGCAAGCGTGAGCACGACAAGCAGGAAGATACCGCGGCGATCGAGAGACATGACGGGACGCGGCTGTGCGTCATGCCGCGCTTTGTTTTGAGAGGAAGCGCAAAACCATAGCACGTAGCGGGTAAAATTGCCGGAAGCGACATATGCTGCAGGGATGAAAGGTTTTCACGCCGCTGTGGCCAACCGCGCCGGCCGGGCCAATGGGGCGCCGGCGCCACCAGGATATTCCGAGTACCCATGACTTTCACCGAGCAGCTTGCTGCCGCCTGGCAGCGCAACGATTCCCTCCTGTGCGTCGGGCTCGATCCTGACCCGCAGAAGCTGCCGCTGTCCCTGACCGGGGCGGGCGGCGCCATCTTTTCGTTCTGCCGCGAGATCGTTGACGCCACCGCCGACCTGGTCTGCGCCTTCAAGCCGCAGATTGCGTACTTCCACTCGCAGCGCGCCGAAGACCAGCTCGAGCAGCTGATCCACTATATCCACGACGCCCACCCCGGTATCCCGGTGATCCTGGACGCCAAGCGCGGCGACATCGGCTCGACCGCCGAGCACTACGCGCTGGAGGCCTTCGAGCGCTACCATGCCGACGCGGTCACGGTCAGCCCGTACATGGGCTTCGATTCGATGCAGCCGTACCTGGCCTATCCGGACCGCGGCGTGATCGTGTTGTGCCGCACCTCCAACCCGGGCGGCTCGGACGTGCAGTTCCTGCAGGTTGACGGCAAGCCGCTGTACCAGCTGGTGGCCGAGGCCGCGCGCGAGCGCTGGAACACCACCGGCCAGATGGGCCTGGTGGTCGGCGCAACCTTCCCCAACGAGATCGCGCGGGTGCGCCAGATCGTCGGCGACATGCCGCTGCTGATCCCGGGCATCGGCGCCCAGGGTGGCGACATCGAGGCCACGGTCAAGGCGGGGCGCACCGCGGACGGCACCGGCATGATGATCAACTCGTCGCGCGCCATCCTCTACGCCAGCCGCGAGAAGGATTTTGCGGCGGCGGCGCGCAATGTCGCGCTGCAGACGCGGGAGACCATCAATCGCTATCGCCACGGCTGAAACCGGGCGTAGACAATAAAAAACCGCGCCGAAACGGCGCGGTTTTTTATTGGGCGGAGGTTGCCGGGCGCCGGCCTCAGGCCTCGTTCCGGATCAGCTCCAGCAGTCCCCGCATGGCATGCTCGGCCGCCTGCCGGCGGATCTGGCCGCGGTCGCCGCGAAAGCGCTGGGTCTCGGTATGGGTGGTGATGCGGTTGCTCCAGCCGAAGCAGACCATGCCCACCGGCTTTTCCGGGGTGCCGCCGTTGGGCCCGGCCACGCCGGTGATCGACAGCGCCACCTGGGCGCGGCTGTTCAGCAGCGCACCTTCGGCCATGGCGCGCGCCACTTCCTCGCTGACCGCGCCGTGGTCGCGGATCAGCTTGGCCGGCACGCCCAGCATGGTGGACTTGGCCTCATTGGAATAGGTGACGAAGCCGCGCTCGAACCAGCCGGACGAGCCGGATACATCGGTAATGGCGGCAGCCACCAGCCCGCCGGTGCAGGATTCGGCAGTGGCCAGCATCAGGGATTTGTCGGCAAGGGCGACGCCGGCCTGGATGGCGAGCTGGTCGAGCAGGCGGCTGACAGACATGGTGGATACAGGTAGTTTTGAGGGGAATCAGCTTGCAATGGCTGGCGAAACGGGCTCAGAACGAGCGCCACAGCGCAAACACCAGCAGCGTGTAGAAGGCCGCGAAGATGTCGTCGAACATCACGCCAAAGCCGCCGCGCAGGCCCGGGCCCTTGAGCGTGCGGTCATAGTGGCCGATCGGCGCCGGCTTGGTGATATCGAACAGCCGGAACCACAGGAAGGCGGCGAACTGCCCCCAGAAGCCGGTCGGCATGACAAAGGCCAGTACCAGCCAGAAGGCGACGATCTCGTCCCAGACCATGCTGCCATGGTCGTGCACGCCCATGTCGCGCGCGGTGCGCGCGCACGCCCACAGGCCGACCAGGAAGCCGCCGGCGATGATCCACAGCCAGGTGGTGGGCTCGATCCACAGCGAAATCACTACGAAGGACAGCCACGCGTAGAGCGTGCCGACCGTGCCCGGCGCAACGGGCGACAGGCCCGAGCCGAAGCCGAAGGCGATCAGGTGGGCCGGATGGGCCAGCATGAAGCGCGCGCTCGGGCGCGTGACCTTGACGGTCTGGCCGGCTTCCAGGGTCAGGGCGGGGTCGCGCGGCGCGGCCCCGGGAGGCAAGGTGGACATCAAAATTGGCTCGTGTGTGCAGATACTGCTTATGGTTATGGCCGGCTTGCGCTGCCATGCTTGCGGGACTCCCGTGCCCGCGCAGCGCGCCGATGCCGGCATCATGACATGCCCGCGACCCGGTGTCAGGGGGCAGCGAAGTGGTCGAAGCTGGCGCCTTGGTACCGGGTCGGGTTGCCGGTACTGTCGACCAGCCGCAGGCCGGGCTCGGGCGTGATCGCGCCGACACGTGCGAGCGGCAGCGCCAGGCGTTCGCTAATCGCCGCAATGGCGTCGCGGCTGCCGGCGGGCGCGGTGAAGCACAATTCGTAGTCGTCGCCACCGGCCAGCACGCATTCGCGCTGGATGGCATCGGGCTGGCTGGCCAGCACTGCCGAGCGCGGCAGCGCATCGACGTCGACCAGCGCGCCGACCTGCGAGCGTTCCAGGATATGGCCGAGGTCGCCGACCAGGCCGTCGGAAATGTCGAGTGCGGCATGCGCCACGCCGCGCAGAGCCATGCCCAGCGCCACGCGCGGTGTGGGCGTGTCCATGCGCGGGCGCACCTGGCTGAACTCGGGCTCAGGCAGCAGCCATTCGCCGCGGCAGTCGCCCAGCGCCAGGCGGGCGTCGCCAAGCGTGCCGGAAATCCAGATATCGTCGCCGGGCCGGGCGGCGTCGCGGCGCAGCGCGGCACGCAGCGGCACGTCGCCGAATACCGTCAGCGAAAGCGTCAGCGGGCCGCGCGTGGTGTCACCGCCGACCAGTTCGCAGCCGTGGGCGTCGGCCAGCGCCAGCATGCCGTCGGCCAGTTCGGCCAGCCAGGCGGGGTCGGCCTCGGGCAGGGCCAGTGCCAGGGTGAAGGCGCGCGGCTCGGCGCCCATGGCGGCCAGGTCGGACAGGTTCACGGCCAGGGCCTTGTGGCCGAGTGAGCGCGGCGCCACGTCCGGGAAGAAATGCCGGCCGCTCACCAGCATGTCGGTGCTGATGGCCAGGTGGTGGCCGGGGCGGCCCTCGATCAGCGCGCAGTCATCGCCCACGCCGAGCGCGGCCTTGCGCACCGGCCGCGTGAAAAAGCGGCGGATCAGGTCGAACTCGGAAAGCGGGGCTGGCTGGGCGTGGGACATCGTCGTCAGGAAGATTCGCCCGCCGGGTGGGACGGATCGGGGGCTGCGCGTTGCGCGAAGATGAATGGCGATCCGGGGCAATCCCGCGGCGCGTGCGCAGCGCGTCAGGATGGGGCGCGTCCGGCATTTCAGCAAGATACTGCCGCGCACGACAGCCATGACCATCGCGCGGTACGCCGCTTCTGCCGGCAGGCGCTACGCTTGCTGGTATTGCCCGGGGGGATGGGGCATATTGTACCGAATCGCAAAGGTGCCCCAAGTAAAAGGCTTATTGTGAAATAGTATTTCACTATATAAAATGCTGGGTTCCAAAGGAAGAGAAGGGCGGACACGTGGAGCCGGTCCGCCGATCGTCCCCCGCCTCGTCAATGACGGCTCCACCGATTGGAAGATGCGCCGATGACCAGCCCTCAGCAGTCCCCGTCCCAAGACGATCTGAAACAGCAGCAGCGTGAGGCGCTGCGCAAAGCGGCGCTCGAGTACCACGAGTTTCCCACCCCCGGCAAGATCTCGGTCACGCCGACCAAGCCGCTGTCGAACCAGCGCGACCTGGCCCTGGCCTATTCGCCGGGCGTGGCCGCCGCTTGTGAAGAGATCGTTTCCGATCCGGCCAATTCCTTCCGCTACACCGCCCGCGGCAACCTGGTCGCGGTGATCACCAACGGCACCGCCGTGCTGGGCCTGGGCGACATTGGCGCCGCGGCTTCCAAGCCGGTGATGGAAGGCAAGGCTGGCCTGTTCAAGAAGTTTGCCGGTATCGACGTGTTCGATATCGAAGTCGATGAGAAGGACCCGGAAAAGCTGGTCCAGATCATCGCCGCGCTGGAGCCCACCTTCGGCGGCATCAACCTCGAAGACATCAAGGCACCGGAGTGCTTCTACGTCGAGCGCAAGCTGCGCGAGAAGATGAAGATCCCCGTCTTCCACGATGACCAGCACGGCACCGCCATCGTGGTGTCCGCGGCCATCATCAACGGCCTGAAGGTGGTCGGCAAGGACATCAAGAAGGTCAAGCTGGTGGCCTCGGGCGCCGGCGCGGCCGCGCTGGCCTGCCTGGACCTGCTGGTCGACATCGGCCTGCCGATCGAGAACATCTGGGTGACGGACCTGGCCGGCGTGGTCTATGAGGGTCGTACCGAGCTGATGGACCCGGAAAAGGCGCGCTTCTCGCAAAAGACCGACAAGCGCAAGCTGGCCGAAGTGATCGACGGTGCCGACATCTTCCTGGGCCTGTCCGCCGCGGGCGTGCTCAAGCAGGACATGGTCCAGCGCATGGCCGACAAGCCGCTGGTGCTGGCACTGGCCAACCCCAACCCGGAAATCGCGCCGGAGCTGGTCAAGGAAGTGCGCCCCGACGCCGTGATGGCCACCGGACGCACCGACTACCCGAACCAGGTCAACAACGTCCTGTGCTTCCCGTTCATCTTCCGCGGGGCGCTGGATTGCGGCGCCACCACCATCACGCGCGAGATGGAAATCGCCGCGGCCAATGCCCTGGCCGAACTGGCGCGCCAGGAGCAGAGCGACATCGTCGCCACCGCCTATGGCATCCAGGACCTGTCGTTCGGCCCCGAGTACCTGATTCCGAAGCCGTTCGACCCGCGCCTGATCGTCAAGGTGGCGCCGGCCGTAGCCGAGGCCGCGATGAAGTCTGGCGTGGCCGCCCGTCCGATCGAGGACATGGACGCCTACCGCCTGCAGCTGCAGCAGTTCGTGTACCACTCGGGCACGCTGATGAAGCCGATCTACGCCGCCGCGCGCAAGGTCGAGATGGATAAGAAGCGCATCGTCTTCGCCGAAGGCGAGCAAGAGCGCGTGCTGCGCGCGGTGCAGGTGATCGTCGACGAAAAGCTGGCCAACCCGATCCTGATCGGCCGCCCGGCCGTGCTGCAGCACCGCATCGAGCGCTTCGGCCTGCGCCTGCGCGCCGGCGTGGACTTCACCGTGGTCAACCCCGAGCACGATGAGCGTTTCCGCGACTATTCCGACGCCTATTACCGCATGATGGCGCGCGAGGGCATCACGCCCGAGTACGCCAAGCTGGAAATGCGCCGCCGCACCACGCTGATCGGCGCGATGCTGGTGAGCAAGGGCGAGGCCGACGGCATGATCTGCGGCACCGTCAGCAACACCGCGGCGCACCTGCGCTATATCGACCAGGTGCTGGGCGGCACCAACAAGGTCTACGCGGCGATGAATGGCCTGGTGCTGCCGGGCCGCCAGATCTTCCTGGTGGATACGCACGTCAACGTCGACCCGAGCGCCGAAGAGCTGGCCCAGATCACGCTGATGGCCGCCGAGGAACTGAAGCGCTTCGGCATCGAGCCCAAGGTCGCGCTGCTGTCGCACTCGAACTTCGGTTCGTCCGAAGCGCCTTCGGCCCGCAAGATGCGCGAAACCCTCGCCATCCTGCGCGATCGCGCCCCGGACCTGGAGATCGACGGCGAAATGCACGGCGACAGCGCGCTCGACCAGAAGCTGCGCGACCAGCTGGTGCCGGATGGCGCGCTCAAGGGCGAAGCCAACCTGCTGGTGTGCCCGAACATCGACGCGGCCAATATCTCGTACAACCTGCTCAAGGTTGCCGCGGGCAACAACGTCGCGATCGGGCCGATCCTGCTGGGCGTGAAGGCGCCGGTGCACATCCTGACGCCGTCGGCCACGGTGCGCCGCATCGTCAACATGACCTCGCTGGTCGTGGTGGATGCCTCTGCCAAGCGCTAAACCGCTTGGTATGGCCGGTAGCCGGCCAATGTGACGAAAAGCCGGGTTCGCCCGGCTTTTTTTGCGTCCATATGTGCATGGTTAGTATGCGCACACATACGCTTAACATATTGAAACAATTGAAGAATTACCGCTGCCGCCGGGCCGGGATTGATTAATTGCGTGCATGCGCGTAACCTTACACCTTTGATACAGGCGCTCGCCATGAGCGCCCCGGTGCGGCCGGCATCCATCGCGCTCCTCTACGGGTGGCGCAGGGCGCTGGCCAGGGTGGCCCGGACAGATCGTCTACCCAACCAGCGGCAGGCTCGATTTCCGGTTCAACCAAGACAAGCAACGTGGGTTTCCAAGTTTCTCTGATGCGGCACGCATCGCGCATGCTGGCCCGGTCCATGACCGGCGCGGCGCTGGTGCTGGCCCTGGCGCAGCCGACGCTGGCGCGGCAGGTGCAGACCGAAGGGATGGGAACCATTGCAGTGCAGCAGTTGCCCAACGATGCACGGCAGACCCTGGAGCGCATCGAAGCCGGCGGCCCGTTCCTGTATGACAAGGACGGATCGAGATTCGGCAACTACGAACGCATCCTGCCTCAACGTGAACGCGGGTATTACCGCGAATACACGGTCAAGAGCGCCAGGAGCCGGAACCGGGGAGCCAAGCGGATCGTCTGCGGCGGAGAACAACGCGCTGCCAACGATTGTTACTACACGGAAGATCACTACAACAGCTTCAAACGGATACTCAAATGATGACTGACATTTTCGGATTGGGCGACGCCCTTGCCGCCCGCGAAGAGCGCGGCGCCGGAGATGGCTGGCAGCGGGCTCAGCAGCAGGCCCAGAACCTATACGACAACGTGCTGATGATGCCGAGCCAGGAGCTCATGCAAAAACTCCCGCCCGCGACCGCGCCCGTGGCCATGCCCGCCGGTCCCGGTTGGAACGACGGCACCAGCGAGGGGGCCATGAACCTGTTCAAGACGGTGCGTCCGAACATCGTCCAGTCGATCCGCGCCTTCCGCGTGCCTGAGCTGGCCCAGGCGGCCGCCGATCTCGGGCAGCATTTCCTCTATGCCAATTGCGCCCATTGCGCGAGCAAGGCTGAGGTCCTGGAAACCATCGCCACGTCGTTCACCTTCCCGAAGCACTTCGGCAAGAACTTCGACGCGCTGGCTGACTGCCTGACCGACATGATCTACAAGGCAGGCCCGCAGCCGGGCTTTGTGATCGTGCTGGAAGGCTTGCCGATCGCGCAGAAGTTCGACAAGGAAGGGCGCGAGGTGCTGCTCGACGTATTCCGCGACGCTGCCGAGTTCTGGGGCGAGCGCAAGGTGCAGTTCCGGGTGTTTTATTCGTTCGCCTGAGAGCACTGCCTGAGCCCTTGCAAGGCGAATCAAGCAAAAAGCCCGCAATTGCGGGCTTTTTGCTTTCCGGCGAGGTGCTGGTCCTATTCCTGCGCCGGCAGATGTCCATGCGGCGTGAGGCGGTCGATCAGTTCCGGCAATCCTTCGCTCAGTTGCGCGGCCACGTCATCCTGCGACATGCCGGTGGTCTGTGCCAGCGATTCGAGCGCGCCGGTGTCGCCCAGCGCGCTGCTCAGCGCCGACGGCGTGACCGGCTGGTTGGCGCCGCTGCCGATCCACGAGTTCACCTGTTCGCCCAGCCCGGCCTGCGCCAGGATCTGCTGCAGCGCGCCGATGCCGCCGGCGGCCGCGCCCAGTGCCTGGCTGTTGGCCGGGGCGCCACCCTGGCCGCCAAGCAGTCCGCCCAGCAGCGAGCCAAGGTCCAGGCCGCCGGTGGCGCCGCCGGGCGCTGCGCCGGCACCGCCGCCGCCGAGCATGCCGCCCAGCAGCCCGCCGAGGCTGCCCAGTCCGCCCAGGCCGTCATCGACAGGCGCCGCATCGCCTGCTTGTCCGCGGCTACGCATGGCCAGCGTTGCCAGCAGGCCAAGCGCCATCATCAGCTTGGGGTCGAGCCCTCCGGTACTGCCTGCCTCGCCACGCGCGCCGCCGAGTTGTCCGAGCACACCGCCCAGCACGCTATCGAGTAGTCCCATGGTCGACTCCTTTCAGTCAGGGTTGCAAGGTTGACGCGATGACCGGATGGCCGCCGCCGTCAGAATCCGCCAAGCAAGGCGTTAAGGGTTGCCAGGCATGCCAGCCCGGCGGTTTCAGTGCGCAGGATGCGGGGGCCGAGCGACACGCCGGTGAAACCCGCCTGTCTTGCCGCCTGCTCTTCGTCGGGCGCCAGGCCGCCTTCGGGGCCGATCAGCAGCGTAACGCCGCCGGCCAGCAAGCTTTCGCGCTGTTCGGCGATGAACGCTGGCAGCGAATGCGTGGCGCGCGGCGATACCAGCAGCCTGGCACCGCCAGCCGCGGACTGCGCCAGCCATGTCTCAAAGTTAGCGACCGGCGCAACCTCCGGCAAGCGATTGCGGCCGCATTGCTCGCAGGCGGCCTGCACCAGCGCCTGCCAGTGCGCGTGGCGCTTGTGCGCGCGCTCGCCCGACAGGCGCACCACCGAGCGGCTGGCCTGCAGCGGCTGGATTGCCGTGACGCCCAGTTCGACCGCCTTTTCGATCAGCCAGTCCATCTTGTCGCCGCCGGCCAGGCCCTGGGCCAGCGTGACACGGAAGGGCGGCTCGGCTTCGGCCGCGTCATGCGCGCCGATGCGCGCCAGCGCGTGGCGCTTGCCCAGCTCGACCAGCGTGGCCGCGTGGCTGCCGCCGCGGCCGTCGAACAGCGTCATGGCGTCGCCCGGCACCAGGCGCAGCACCTGCACGTGGCGCACCACCGGCTCAGGCAGCGGAAAATCGGATTCGGCGGCCAGGACGGTGTCCGTGCCGCCGACGAAGAAGCGTGGTGCCATCAGCTTGCCTGGCCTGCTGCCTGTTCCAGCGGCTTGCCGAAGCCCCAGCGGTAGCCGTCGGGATCTTCAACCATGCAGTAGCGGTCGCCCCAGAACTGGTCGGCCGGCGCCATCAGGCTGACCGCGCCGGCGTCGACCGCGCGCTGGTGCATGGCGTCGACATCGTCGCAATAGACATAGAAGGTCTGCGGGCACTCGACGCCCAGCGAGCGCGGCGTGCGCGCGGTGCTGCCCCAGGCGCCCTCGGGCGCGAACATCACCACCAGTTGGCCCTGGTAGTGCATCTCGGCGTGGGTCGGCACGCCGTTTTCGTCGACCACGTTGCCGGCGGTGAAGCCGAAGGCGCGGCTGTAGAAGTCCAGTGCGGCGCGCCCGTTGGCGACGGTCAGGTAGGGGGTGAGCCAGGGGGTGTTGGCCGGTCTGGTCATGATCGTCTCCTGAGTGCGGGAAACCCGGCGCGGCTGGCGTGCCGCGCGGTGCGAGAGTGCATCTTACGCGTGCCGCGCTACGCTGTCGAAGTGCGGCGCAGCGGTGAAGCTGGCGCTGTCGGGGTGAAGCATCAGGCATGTGAGGGGCCGGATAGTTCCGGTGCCGTGGGCGGGGCCGTGCCAGGCGGCCTGCGGTGATCGCGCGGACTGCGCCGCGGGGGCTGTCCGGGAGTCCGGAAAACCCCCTAGCTTCTGCTAAAATTGCGGTTTTCCTGCCGTCACCGTCAGGCTCACGCCCGCTCACGTCCAAGACCGCCCGCATGTCCGCCCTTGCCCATCCCGCCACAAGCCCTTTTGCTTCCCAGCCCGCCAAGCTGATGGCCGACGCCATCCGCGTGCTTGCCATGGACGCCGTCCAGCAGGCCAATTCCGGCCACCCCGGTGCACCGATGGGCATGGCAGACATCGCCGTGGCGCTGTGGGGCCGGCACCTGAAGCACAACCCGGGCAACCCCCAGTGGGCCGACCGCGACCGCTTCGTGCTGTCCAACGGCCACGGCTCGATGCTGATCTATTCGCTCTTGCACCTGACCGGCTATGAACTGCCGGTGGAAGAGCTGAAGAATTTCCGCCAGCTGCACAGCAAGACCGCCGGCCACCCGGAATACGGCATCACCCCGGGCGTGGAAACCACCACCGGCCCGCTCGGCCAGGGCATCACCAACGCAGTCGGCATGGCGCTGGCCGAACGCCTGCTGGGTGAAGAATTCAACCGCCCCGGCTACGACATCGTCAACCACCACACCTATGTGTTCCTGGGCGACGGCTGCCTGATGGAAGGCATCAGCCACGAGGCCTGCTCGCTGGCCGGCACGCTGAAGCTGAACAAGCTGATCGCACTGTGGGACGACAACGGCATCTCGATCGACGGCGACGTGGTGCACTGGTTCAATGACGATACCCCGAAGCGGTTCGAGGCCTACGGCTGGAACGTGATCCGCGGCATCGACGGCCATGACGTGACCGCCGTCGACATGGCGATCTCGCAGGCCAAGGCCAGCGACAAGCCGACCCTGATCTGCTGCCGCACCAAGATCGGCAAGGGCGCCCCGAACAAGGAAGGCGGCCACGACGTGCACGGCGCCCCGCTGGGCGGCGCCGAAGTGCTGGCCACGCGCGAGGCGCTGGGCTGGGCCCACGCTCCGTTCGAAGTGCCGGCCGAGGTTTACGACGCCTGGGACGCCAAGGCCAACGGCCAGGCGCTGGAGCGTGCCTGGAACGCGCTGTTCGATGCCTACGCCGAGCGCCACCCGTATGAGGCCGGAGAGTTCCGCCGCCGCATGAAGGGCGAACTGCCGGGTTCGTTCGACGCCGCAGTTGAGGCCTTTATCGCCAAGTGCGAGGAAAAGGCCGAGACCATCGCCACCCGCAAGGCCAGCCAGAACACCATCGAGGCCTTCGGCCCGGTGCTGCCCGAGTTCCTCGGCGGTTCGGCTGACCTGACCGGCTCGAACCTGACCAACTGGTCGGGCAGCCAGGCCGTGCGCGTGGATGCCTGGGGCAACCATATCAACTACGGCGTGCGCGAGTTCGGCATGAGCGCCGTCATGAACGGCATCACGCTGCACGGCGGCTACATCCCCTACGGCGCCACCTTCCTGACCTTCTCGGACTACAGCCGCAATGCGCTGCGCATGGCGGCGCTGATGAAGATCCGCTCGCTGTTCGTGTTCACCCATGACTCGATCGGCCTGGGCGAAGACGGCCCGACCCACCAGTCGATCGAGCACGTTGCCAGCCTGCGCCTGATCCCGAACATGGATGTCTGGCGCACCGCCGACACCACCGAGACCGCCGTGGCCTGGGCCGAGGCGATCCGCCGCGAGAACGGCCCGAGCTGCCTGATCTTCAGCCGCCAGAACCTGCCGTTCCAGCGCCGCGACGACGTCACGCGCGCCAATATCGCGCGCGGCGGCTACGTGCTGCGCGACAGCGTGAACCCGAAGACCAACCGTCCGGACGCCGTGATTCTGGCTACCGGCTCGGAAGTCGGCCTGGCCGTCGGCGCCGCCGATGCACTGGCCGCCGAAGGCGTGCACGTGCGCGTGGTGTCGATTCCCGCGACCACCGTGTTCGACAAGCAGGACACCGCCTACAAGGCCAGCGTGCTGCCGGCCGGCGTGCCGCGCGTGGCGGTCGAGGCGGGCGTGACGGACTTCTGGTGGAAGTACCAGGTCCAGGCGGTGGTGGGCATTGACACCTTCGGTGAGTCGGCCCCGGCCGGCGTGCTGTTCAAGCACTTCGGCTTTACCGTCGACAACGTTGTCCGAACGGTAAAGGACACCCTTATCTAAGCATCCGGGCGCTGGAGCCGCGTGGTGCGCCGCGCGGCCCGTGCGGCGCCCACCGGTTTCAATCGATCCTCAGGAGAGACAGTCATGACCATCAAGATCGGCATCAACGGCTTCGGCCGCATCGGACGCATGGTGTTCCGCGCCGCAGTCGCCAACTTCAAGGACATCGAAGTCGTTGGCATCAACGACCTGCTGGAGCCCGACTACCTGGCATACATGCTGAAGTACGACTCGGTGCATGGCCGCTTCGACGGCGAAGTGTCGGTCGACGGCAACACCCTGGTCGTCAACGGCAAGAAGATTCGCCTGACCGCGGTCAAGGATCCGGCCGAACTGAAGTGGGGCGAGATCGGCGCCGATGTGGTGGTCGAATCGACCGGCATCTTCCTGACCAAGGAAGGCGCGCAGAAGCACCTCGACGCGGGCGCCAAGAAGGTGATCATGTCGGCCCCGTCCAAGGACGACACCCCGATGTTCGTGTACGGCGTGAACCACGAGTCGTACAAGGGCGAGGCGATCATCTCCAACGCCAGCTGCACCACCAACTGCCTGGCACCGGTGGCCAAGGTGCTGAACGACAAGTGGGGCATCAAGCGCGGCCTGATGACCACCGTGCACGCTGCCACCGCCACCCAGAAGACCGTTGACGGCCCGTCCAACAAGGACTGGCGCGGCGGCCGCGGCATCCTGGAAAACATCATCCCGTCGTCGACCGGCGCCGCCAAGGCCGTAGGCGTGGTGATTCCGCAGCTGAACAAGAAGCTGACCGGCATGTCGTTCCGCGTGCCGACCTCGGACGTGTCCGTGGTCGACCTGACCGTCGAGCTGGAAAAGTCGGCGACGTACGAAGAAATCTGCGCCGAGATGAAGGCCCAGAGCCAGGGCGCGCTCAAGGGTGTGCTGGGCTACACCGAAGACAAGGTCGTCGCCACCGACTTCCGCGGCGATGCCCGCACCTCGATCTTCGACGCCGAAGCCGGCATCGCGCTGGACGGCACCTTTATCAAGGTCGTGAGCTGGTACGACAACGAGTGGGGCTACTCGAACAAGGTGCTGGAAATGGTCCGCGTCGCGGCCAAGTAATCCGGCAGCTTCCGCAGTAAAGGAAAACGCGCCTTCGGGCGCGTTTCTCATTTTCCGGCGCTGTGATATTCAGCCAGCCGGGCGGGGCGCCAGTGGGCGCGCGTCGATTGCGTCGCCGTCCACCAGGAAATGGCCGCCAGCCACATGGTGGATGGTGCGCAGCGCATCATGGCCGTCGAAATGCCAGCGCCCGTTGCTGAACACGCGCGAGTCCGCATGAGCGGCCACGACTTCGCCAAGGAACAGGTCGTAGGTCTGCTGCGTGGCCGGCTCCGGCAGCAGCCGGCATTCCAGCCAGGCCGCGCAGCCCTCCAGCAGCGGCGCGCTCACCGCCGTGCCGGCAAAGGTGCCAAGGCCGTAGGCGTCGAACTTGTCGGTGCCTTCCTGCTCCATCAGCGCCAGGCCCGAGCTGGAGCCCAGTGCCTCGGTCAGGTCGACCTGGCTGACGGTGGGGACCTGCAACACGAACTCGCCGCTGTCTTCCAGCAGGTGCCGGGTCCAGGTGCTCTTGTCCAGCACCACTGCCACCTTGGGCGGGGCGAAGTCGAGCGGCATGGCCCAGGCGGCGGCCATGATATTGCGCTTGCCGCCGGCGGCGGCGCTGACCAGCACAGTGGGGCCGTGGTTCAGCAAGCGGTAGGCTTTCGGGAGTGATACGGGCAGGCGGAAATGTTCAGGCATGATGGCCGGGATCGAGCCGTCAGAAAAGAATGATAAAAATGGGAACGGCGGACCCACTATACCCGGATGTACGAGTGCATGTTGCGGCGCGGGAAATGTTCACATATGCGGTCAATTGTGGAAAAAGAGCGCAATTTTTCAGAAATATGGCGTAGACGGCCATTTCAGAAATGCCGAATTTGCTTTCCGAGCTTGTTTTTTCCTCTTACACTATTAAGACGCCGTTGAAATCTGATGTGCAGCCAGTGCAAGTGGTGGGGCCATCTAGCTAAGAATAATCTGACCGAGGCCTGATCATGGTGAACGTAGACACGAAGCTTTTAGTGATCTTCACCGAACTACTGAGCAAGCGAAACGCCACTTATGTAGCGGAAAAGATGCATATGACCGCACCGGCCGTATCACACTCGCTGGGCAGGCTGCGTGAAATCTTTGACGATCCGCTCTTCATCCGCGTCCCGCATGGCCTGACGCCAACGCCGCGTGCGCTGGAACTGGGCCCGAAGATCCGCGACATGCTGGACTTGTGGTCGTCGATCAACGAGGGCGATGCCGACAATTTTGATCCGGCCATTGCCACCGGCACGCTGAGCATCGGCTTCGCTGCTGAACTGGGCGACACGGTATTCAACCGTTTTGTGCTGCGTATCAAGCAGCTGGCGCCGGACCTGCATATCAAGCTGGTCGAATCCCATTCGTGGGAAACGGACGTCGCCTCGATGCGCGCCAATGAACTTGACCTGGCCTTTTCGCCGTTCCCGACACGCCACCCGGAAATCGTCGAGGAAATGGTGACGTCGCTGAACCTGTGGGTTTGCGCGCGCAAGAGCCATCCGGTGCTCAAGAACCACTGCTCGCTGGAGCAATACCTGGATTGCGGCCATATCTTCATGGCGCATTCCGGCGGCTCCGGCCGCCCGGCGCCGTCGCTGATTCCGCTCGACTACGCGCTGCAGCAGCGCGGGCTCAAGCGCAATGCGACGCTGACGGTACATTCATGGCGTGCCCAGGCCGAACTGGCCTCGCAGACCGACATGATTTTCACCGTCAATGCGCTGACCAAGGACATGGCCTGCGAGACCTATGGCCTGAAGGCCTTCCCGCTGCCGTCGGAACTGAACACCACGCTCGGCCTGAACATGTTCTGGCACCGCAGCCGCAACACCCATCCGATGCTGGTGTGGGCGCGCAACCTGTTCCGCCAGGTGGTGGGCGAGTTTGTCGGACTGCCGCCGGCACGCCCGGCACGGGTGGTCACCGAACAGGACCTGCAAGACCTGCAGGCACCCTGAGCAGCATCCTGCGGCGAGCAGCCCAAACAAAAAACCGGCGCCAGGCGCCGCTTTTTTGTTGCCCGTCTGCGCTCCGCGGTGGAGCGTGCAGGCTTATCGTTTGGGTCTGTGGGGACAGTCTGTTTTGGTGCAATTGCCGTACAGCGACAGTGCATGTTCCTGCAGCGTAAAGCCGCGCTCGCGCGCGATGCTTTGCTGGCGGTGCTCGATTTCAGAGTCGAAGAACTCCTCGACGCGGCCGCAGTCGAGGCACACCAGGTGGTCATGGTGCTTGCCTTCGTTGAGTTCGAAAATCGCCTTGCCGGATTCAAAGTTGTTGCGCGAGAGCAGGCCCGCCTGCTCGAACTGGGTCAGCACGCGGTAGACGGTGGCCAGGCCGATGTCCATATGCTCGTTCAGCAGGATACGGTAGACGTCTTCCGCGCTCAGGTGCCGCTGCTCACTGGTCTGAAAAATTTCAAGAATCTTCAGCCTGGGCACGGTCGCCTTCAGGCCGATGTTCTTGAGGTCCGCCGGACTCGGCATGTGGGTGACTCCCTAGAGTACAATGACTGGATAGTTGAATCATAAGGGTTTTGGCAGCAAAAGTCGCTCGCGGTAGTGATGTCCCAGGTCGACGTCACGCGCCCGGCACGGTTGCCGTCCCATGTGGTTGTCGCGGCAGGCGCAACAGGCGTGTGTGGTGCAATCGGCGCATATTGCGCCGTTTTTGTGCCCGCTTTGCGGTACCGTGCCGCGGTACTTTTCTTTCCCTCCCGGAAGCGAGATACATGCGTTCTATCCGTTCGTCCGCCATGCGCCCGACGCTGGTTGTCTCCCTGCTGGCCGCGGCCCTGCTGGCCGGCGCCTGCTCAGCCTACGATTCCACCTCGCGCAAGGTAGCCAACGCCATCACGCCGTACCGGATCAACATCGTGCAGGGCAATTTCGTCTCGCGCGAGGCCGTATCGCAACTGCGCGAAGGCATGACGCGCGACCAGGTCAAGTTCCTGCTCGGCACGCCGCTGCTGAATGACGTGTTCCACGCCAACCGCTGGGACTATGTGTTCTCGTTCCGCCGCGGCAATACCCCGGTGGTGCAGCAGCGCCGCTTCACGGTGTTTTTCGAAGGCGACCGGCTGGTCAAGTTCAGTGGCGATGAACTGCCGTCCGAGTATGAGCTGATTGCCGAGATCGACGGCATGAAAAAGGCGCTGAAGGACCAGACGCCGGGCAAGATCTCCACCGGCGCGACAGCCGCCGCGGCCGCCCCGGCCGAAGCGCAGACCACGGTGGAGAACTTTGTGCCGCGGCAGGCGCAGCAGCCGGAGGCGGCACCCGCCCCTGCGGCATCGCCGGCCGCTCCCGCCGAGGCAGCGGCGCCGGCCCAGGCCCCCAAACCGGCCGCCAACTGATCGGCCGCACGGCGCGCCGGCAGCGGCGCGCCACCAGTTTTCCGGGCCGGTCAGGCATGGCCGGCTCGATCACTTTCCGCGCATTGCGCATATTCCGCTGAGCCAGACACCATGAACATCGCCATTGCAGGCGCATCGGGCCGCATGGGCCGCATGCTGATCGAACAAGTGCTGAACACCGAGGGCGTGAGCCTCGCGGGCGCGCTCGACGTGCCGGGCTCGCCGGCGCTGGGACAGGATGCGGGCCTGCTGCTGGGCCGGCAGACCGGTGTGGCGATCAGTTCCGATGTGGAAGCGGTGCTGGCCGGCGCGGACTGCCTGATCGATTTCACCCGTCCCGAAGGCACGCTGGCCCACGTGGCCGCGGCGAAGAAGCTGGGCGTGAAGATGGTGATCGGCACCACTGGCTTCGACGAGGCCGGCAAGGCCGCGTTGGCCGAGGCCGCCAGGTCGATCGGGATCGTCTTCGCCGCCAACTTCAGCGTCGGTGTCAACGCCACCTTCAAGCTGCTGGAAGTGGCCGCCAGGCTGCTGTCGACTGGCTATGATATCGAAGTGATCGAGGCGCATCACCGCTTTAAGGTCGATGCCCCGTCGGGCACCGCGCTGAAGATGGGTGAAGTGATTGCCGATGCGCTTGGCCGCGACCTCAAGACCTGTGCCGTCTATGCCCGCGAAGGCCACACCGGCGAGCGCGATCCCAACTCGATCGGTTTTGCCACCGTGCGCGGCGGCGATATCGTCGGCGACCACACCGTGATGTTCGCCGGCATCGGCGAGCGCATCGAGATCAGCCACAAGTCTTCCAGCCGCCAGTCGTATGCCGACGGTGCCGTGCGCGCCGCCCGTTTCCTCGCCGACAAGCCCAACGGCCTGTTCGACATGCAGGACGTGCTGGGCCTGAAGTAAGGCGCCGCGGGGCGCGCAGGGCCGAAACTGGCCTGCCGCCACGGTTATAATCGTCTTCTTTCGCATTGCACGCCCGGCGGGCGCCGCGCAAGCGGCGCGCCCGCTGCTCTCATTCCAACGATTCCCCCGGATGCCGGCAGGCCAGTTGCCGCGCAAACGTTGTCCTGACTGCTGTCCCGACCATGCAAGACAAATACCTTCCTTCCGCCGTTGAACAAGCCGCCCAGCAGCACTGGCAAGCCATCGACGCCTATCGCGTGTCGGAGCATGCGGCCGGGGCCGACGGCAAGGAAAAGCCCAAGTTCTACGCCTGCTCGATGCTGCCGTATCCGTCGGGCAAGCTGCACATGGGCCACGTGCGCAACTACACCATCAACGACGTGATGGCGCGCTACCTGCGCATGAACGGCAACAACGTGCTGATGCCGATGGGCTGGGACGCCTTCGGCATGCCGGCCGAGAACGCCGCGCTGAACAACGGCGTGGCGCCGGCGGCCTGGACCTACGACAACATCGCTTACATGAAGAAGCAGATGCAGTCGATGGGCCTGGCGATCGACTGGTCGCGCGAGGTCGCCACCTGCAGCCCGGACTACTACCGCTGGAACCAGTGGCTGTTCCTGAAGATGCTGGAAAAGGGCATCGCCTACCGCAAGACCGGCACTGTCAACTGGGATCCGGTCGACCAGACCGTGCTGGCCAACGAGCAGGTCATCGACGGCCGCGGCTGGCGCTCCGGCGCGGTGGTGGAAAAGCGCGAGATCCCGATGTACTACCTGCGCATCACCGAGTATGCGGAGGAACTGCTGGGCGACCTGGACCAGCTGGGCTGGCCCGAGCGCGTCAAGGTGATGCAGCAGAACTGGATCGGCAAGAGCGTGGGCGTGCGCTTTGCGTTCCCGCACGACATCCCCGGCGAGGACGGCAAGCCGATCAATGACGGCAAGCTGTACGTGTTCACCACGCGCGCCGACACCATCATGGGCGTGACCTTCTGCGCGGTCGCCGCCGAGCACCCGCTGGCCACCCATGCCGCGCTGAACAACCCCGAACTGGCTGCCTTTATCGACGAATGCAAGCACGGCTCGGTCATGGAAGCCGACATGGCGACCATGGAGAAGAAGGGCATGCCGACCGGCCTGCAAGTGGTGCACCCGCTGACCGGCGAGAAGGTCGACGTGTGGGTCGGCAACTACGTGCTGATGAGCTACGGCGACGGCGCCGTGATGGGCGTGCCCGCGCACGACGAGCGCGACTTCGCCTTCGCGCTCAAGTACAAGCTGCCGATCAGGCAAGTCATTGACGTGAAGGGCCAGCCGTACTCGACCGAAGCCTGGCAGGAATGGTACGGCGACAAGGAGCAGGGCACCTGCATCCACAGCGGCAAGTACGATGGCCTCGGCTACCAGGCCGCGGTCGAAGCCATTGCCGCCGACCTGGGCGCCAAGGGCCTGGGTGAGAAGAAGGTGACCTGGCGCCTGCGCGACTGGGGCATCTCGCGCCAGCGCTACTGGGGCACGCCGATCCCGCTGATCCACTGCGACAGCTGCGGCGTGGTGCCGGTCCCTGAGAAAGACCTGCCGGTGGTGCTGCCCGAAGACCTGGTGCCGGACGGCACCGGCAACCCGCTGGCCAAGGATGCGCGCTTCCTGCAGTGCACCTGCCCGTCGTGCGGCAAGCCGGCGCGCCGCGAGACCGACACGATGGATACCTTCATCGACTCGTGCTGGTACTACATGCGCTATACCTGCCCGGATGCGGCCACCATGGTCGATGCGCGCAACGATTACTGGATGCCGATGGACCAGTACATCGGCGGCATCGAGCACGCGATCCTGCACCTGCTGTACGCACGCTTCTGGACCAAGGTCATGCGCGACCTGGGCCTGGTCAAGTTCGACGAGCCCTTCACCAACCTGCTGACGCAGGGCATGGTGCTCAACGAGACCTACTACCGTGAAGACGCGTCGGGCAAGAAGCACTGGTACAACCCGGCCGAGGTCGACCTGCGCACCGACGAGCGCGGCCGCCCGGTAGGCGCCACGCTGATCGCCGACGGCCAGCCGGTGGTGATCGGCGGCGTCGAGAAGATGTCGAAGTCCAAGAACAACGGCATCGATCCGCAGGCGCTGATCGACCAGTACGGCGCCGACACCGCGCGCCTGTTCGTGATGTTCGCCGCGCCGCCGGAGCAGCAGCTTGAGTGGAGCGGCTCGGGCGTCGAGGGCGCCTCGCGCTTCCTGCGCCGCGTGTGGAACTACGGCTATGCCAATGCCGCGGCCATCCGCGACGGCGCCGGCGGCAAGCCGACTGCCGATGACGCCGACCTGCGCCGCGAGATCCACGGCGTGCTCAAGCAGGCCAACTACGACTACCAGCGCATCCAGTACAACACCGTGGTGTCCGCCACGATGAAGATGCTGAACGCGCTGGACGACGCCAAGACCGCTTCGCCGGCCGCGCGCCGCGAGTGCTTCGGCATCCTGCTGCGCGTGCTGTACCCGGTGGTGCCGCACGTCACCCACGGCCTGTGGGACCAGCTGGGCTACGCCGCCGAAGCCGGCGACCTGCTCGACGCGCCGTGGCCGCAGGTCGATGAAGCCGCGCTGGTGCGCAGCGAGATCGAACTGGTGCTGCAGATCAACGGCAAGGTGCGCGGCAGCATCACCGTGCCCGCCGAAGCCGACCGCGCCGCGATCGAGGCAACCGCCGCCGCCAGCGAGACCGTGGCCAAGTTTGCCGAGGGCAAGGCGCCGAAGAAGATCGTGGTGGTACCCGGCCGCCTGGTCAACGTGGTGTTGTAAGCTGGCCCCGGAACCTGACAAGGAATCGCCAAGAATGAAGCGACTGAACATGGGGCGCCGCAAGGTGCTCGCGGCAATGCTGGCAGTGCCGGCAACGGGCCTGCTGGCCGGTTGCGGCTTCCACATGCGCGGCAACGCGGATTTCGCCTTCAAGCGGCTCTATATCGGGATTCCGGCCAATTCGCTGATGGGCGCGGACCTGCGCCGCGCCATCCGCGGCGGTTCCGACACCCAGGTGGTGGCCGACCAGAAAGAGGCCGACGCCCTGCTGGACGTGCTGCAGGACACCCGCACCAAGTCGATCCTGTCGATCACGACCGAGGGCGTGGTGCGTGAATACCGCCTGACGCAGCGTTTCACCTTCCGCCTGCGCGACCCCGCCGGCAATGAACTGATCGCGCCGTCGCAGCTGGTGCTGACCCGCGACCTGACCTACAACGAAGCCAACACGCTGGCCAAGGACTACGAAGAGCAGCAGCTGTACCGCGACATGCAGCGCGATATCGTGCAGCAGCTGATGCGCCGGCTGGCCGCCGTCAAGGCCATCTGATCACGGCATGCAGCTCAAGCTCGACGGGCTCGACGCGCACCTGAGGCAGGCCAAGGCCAAGGGCCTGGCACCGCTGTACGTGGTACATGGCGACGAACACCTGCTGGTGCTGGAAGCCGTCGACCGCCTGCGCGCCGCGGCGCGCGAAGCCGGCTTCTCCGAGCGCGACGTGCTGGTGGCCGAGCGCGGCTTCCACTGGGGCCAGCTGGTCGAGGCGCAGCAGTCGATGTCGCTCTTTGGCGACCGCAAGATCGTTGAACTCCGCATCCCGTCGGGCAAGCCCGGCAAGGACGGCGGCGAGGCGCTGCGCGCTGTGGCCGCCCAGCCGTCGCCCGACGTGGTGCTGCTGGTGACGCTGCCGCGGCTGGATTTTGCCGCGTCCAAGTCGGCCTGGTTCCAGGCGCTGGAAAGCGCCGGCGTGTCGATCAAGGTCGACACCGTGGACCGCACCCGGCTGCCGGCCTGGGTCGGCGAGCGGCTGTCGCTGCAGCAGCAACGCGTCGAAGGCGGCGAGCCGGGCCGGCGTGCGCTGCAGTTCATCGCCGACAAGGTCGAGGGCAACCTGCTGGCGGCGCACCAGGAAATCCAGAAGCTGGGGCTGCTGTACCCGCCCGGCGAGCTCACCTTCGACCAGGTGCACGATGCGGTGCTGAATGTGGCCCGCTATGACGTGTTCAAGCTGTCTGAGTCGATGCTCTCCGGCGACGTGCCGCGGCTGGTGCGCATGCTCGAAGGGCTGCGCGGCGAGGGCGAGGCCACGGTGCTGGTGCTGTGGGCGCTGACCGAGGAAATTCGCGTATTATCCAAGGTCCGGCAAGGGCTGGCGGCCGGCAAGCCGGCGGGTGTGCTGATGCGCGAGCTGCGCGTCTGGGGCCCGCGCGAGCGGCTGGTGCCGCAGGCCGCGCAGCGCCTGGCGCAGCCAAGGCTGGAAGCGGCGCTGGCGCTGGCGGCGCGGCTGGACCGCCAGGTCAAGGGCCTGTCGGACCTGCCGCCACCGGGCGGCAGCCCGCTGCCGGCGGAACCATGGGACGGGCTGCAGCAGCTTGCCCTGATGATCGCGCGCTGAACGCGCAACTCCACAGGTTTGCTTCCCCCGCCGCGTGCGGCGGGGGGACGGAAAACACACTGACGGCCACCACCCCAGGGCCACTGACATGAACGAGCTCGACCTCAACCAATACATGGACCGCGTCGGCCGCCAGGCCCGCGCCGCGTCGCGCGCCATGGCGCGTGCCTCCACGGCCGACAAGAACCGCGCGCTGCTGACCATCGCCGCGGCCATCCGCCGCGATGCCGACAAGCTCAAGGCGGTCAACGCGCGTGACGTTGAACGCGCCCGCGCCAACGGCCAGGACGCCGCCTTCATCGACCGCCTGACGCTGTCGGACAAGGCCATCGCCACCATGGCCGCGGGCCTGGAGCAGATCGCCGCGCTGGCCGACCCGATCGGCGAGATCTCGAACATGAAGTTCCGCCCGACCGGCATCCAGGTCGGCCAGATGCGCGTGCCGCTGGGCGTGATCGGCATCATCTACGAGTCGCGCCCGAACGTGACCATCGACGCCGCGGCGCTGTGCCTGAAGTCGGGCAACGCCACCATCCTGCGCGGCGGCTCCGAAGCAATCGAATCCAACACCGCGCTGGCGGCGCTGGTGGCCGAGGGCCTGTCCGCGGCCGGCCTGCCGTCCGAGGCGGTGCAGGTGATCGAGACCACTGACCGCGCTGCCGTGGGCCGGCTGATCACCATGACCGAATACGTCGACGTGATCGTGCCGCGCGGCGGCAAGAGCCTGATCGCGCGGCTGATGGAAGAAGCGCGCGTGCCGATGATCAAGCACCTGGACGGCATCTGCCACGTCTATATCGACGCCGATGCCGACCTGGACAAGGCCGTGCGCGTCTGCGACAACGCCAAGACGCAGCGCTATGCGCCGTGCAACACCATGGAGACGCTGCTGGTGTCGCAGGACATCGCCGCCGCCGCGCTGCCGCCGCTGTGCCGCATCTACCAGGAGAAGGGCGTCGAGCTGCGCGTGTGTCCGGCCACCCGCGCCACGCTGGAAGCCGCCGGCTTTACCGGCCTGGTCGATGCCGCCGAGGAAGACTGGCGCCTGGAATACCTGGCGCCGATCCTCGCCATCAAGACCGTGGCCGGACTCGACGACGCCATCGCCCATATCAACGAATACGGTTCGCACCATACCGATTCGATCATCACCGAGAACTACTCGGCGGGCATGCGCTTTATCCGCGAGGTCGATTCGGCCAGCGTGATGATCAATGCCTCGACCCGCTTTGCCGATGGCTTCGAGTATGGCCTGGGCGCGGAGATCGGCATCTCCAACGACAAGCTGCATGCACGCGGCCCGGTCGGGCTGGAAGGGCTGACCTCGCTGAAGTACGTGGTATTCGGGCACGGCGAGATCCGCACCTGACGCTCGCGCGCCAACAACAATAACAATCGTTCTCGAACGTCTCTCTGCCGATGCTCTGGGTCAAAGCGCTGCATATCGTCTTCGTGGTCTCGTGGTTCGCCGGCCTGTTCTACCTGCCGCGCATCTTCGTCAACCTGGCGCTGGAAACCGACGCCGCCAGCACGCAGCGCCTGTTGCTGATGGCGCGCAAGCTGTTCCGCTTTATGACCATGCTGGCGGTGCCGGCGGTGGTGTTCGGTCTGTGGCTGTACCTGGGCTACGGCATCGGCCGCGGCGCGGGGCAGGGCTGGATGCACGCCAAGCTGGCGCTGGTGCTGGTGCTGATCGGCTACCACCATGGCTGCGGCGTGTTGCTGCGCAAGTTCGAGGCGGGGCGCAATACGCGCTCGCACAAGTTTTATCGCTGGTTCAATGAGCTGCCGGTGCTGGTGCTGCTGGCGGTGGTGATCCTGGTGGTCGTCAAGCCGTTCTGAGCCTGGCGCCCGGTCTGTTGTTGCCAATCCTGTAGCGGAACCGAAATGAGCAAGCTGGTTGACTATTACCTGACGCCGCAGTCGCCGTACGTCTACCTGGGCCATGCGCGCTTTGCCGCCATCGCCGAGCGCCATGGCGCGCAGGTGAACCTGAAGCCGTGCGACCTGGGCAAGGTGTTTTCCGTCTCCGGCGGGCTGCCGCTGTCGCAGCGCCCGCCCCAGCGCCAGGCCTACCGCCTGGTGGAGCTGGCGCGCTGGAGCGACTTCCTGGGCCTGCCGCTGCATCTGCAGCCGACGTTCTTCCCGGTATCGGGCGACGCGGCCAGCAAGCTGATCATCGCGGCGCAGCTGGCGCACGGCACCGCCCGCGCGATGCAGCTGACCGGCGCCATCGGCGCGGCAGTGTGGGCGCAGCAGCGCAATATCGCCGATGCCGCCACGCTGGCGCAGATTGCCGACGAGGCCGGCCTGGACGGCGCCAGCCTGCTCAGGGCCAGCGAGGCGCAGTCGGTGCAGGCCGCCTATGCGCAGAACACCCAGGACGCGATTTCGGCCGGCGTGTTCGGCGCGCCGTGGTACGTCCATGACGGCCAGCCCTTCTGGGGCCAGGACCGGCTGGATTTCCTCGAGCGCGCCCTGGCGGCGGCTTGAGCTAAGCTTCGGATAGATCCCCGTCCGCTACGGCGGACGTTTTTGTTTGCAGGAAACCCAACACATGACCCAAGCCTTCTTTGCCCCTTGCCCGCGCGGCCTGGAGAGCGCGCTCGCCGAAGAACTGCGCGAGATCGCCGCGATGCCGGGCATGGCCGCGTTGGCGCCGTTCACGGTGCACCAGGAGGTGCCGGGCGGCGTCAATTTCTCGGGCGAGATGGCCGCCGCCTATGCGGTCAACCTGCATTCGCGCATTGCCAGCCGGGTGCTGATGCGCGTGGCCGCGCGCGGCTACCGGCATGAAGACGACATCTATACGCTGGCACGCGGCGTGCGCTGGGAGCAGTGGTTTTCGCCCGATGAATCGCTGCGCGTGGACATCACCTCGCACAAGTCGCCGCTGCGCAGCCTGAATTTCACCGCGCTGCGGGTCAAGGACGGGGTCTGCGATGCCCTGCGCGAGCGGGTGGGCGCGCGCCCGAGCGTCGATACCGCCAGCCCGGATGTGCGCATCTATGCCCACCTGACCGAGCGTGACTGCACGCTGTACCTCGACACCACCGGCGAGCCCCTGTTCAAGCGCGGCTGGCGCACCGAGAAGGGCGAGGCGCCGCTGAAGGAAAACCTGGCCGCCGGCATCCTGCGCCTGGCGGGCTGGGTGCCGGGCCAGACCTTCCGGCCCTTCTACGACCCGATGTGCGGCAGCGGCACCTTCCTGATCGAGGCCGCGCAGGTGGCGCTGGGTATCGCGCCGGGCGGCAGCCGCAGCTTTGCCTTCGAATGGCTCAAGGGCATGGACACCAAGGCCTGGCAGAAGCTGAAGTCGGACGCGCAGCGCGCCCGCATGCTGGCCTCGGCCGATGAGCTGCAGGTGGTGGGTTCGGACATCTCCACCGACATGCTGGCGATCACGCGCGCCAACTGGGAGCGTGCCGGCCTGCCGGGCGAGGCGCGCACCAAGCAGGTGGATGCGCGCTTCGTGCAGCCGCCTTTTGATGAGCCGGGTTTGCTGTTGATGAATCCCCCGTACGGCGAGCGCATCGCGGTGCGCGGCCAGCGCCGCCTGCCAGAGGAAGAGATGCCGCGCGACGAGGTGGAGGAGGCCGCCGCCAACCAGTTCGCCAGTGCCTTCGCCACCACGCTCAAGCAGCATTTCGCGGGCTGGCAGGCGTGGGTGTTTACCGGCGACATGGGCTTCCCGCGCCGGCTGCGGCTCAAGGAGTCGCGCCGCACGCCGCTCTACAACGGCAATATCGAATGCCGGCTGTTCCGCTTTGACATGGTGCGCGGCGCCAACCGGGCGCCGCAGGCTGACTGACGGCGCCGGGCCGCCGGGTCAGGGGCGCTTGCGCCCCGTCAGTGCGTCGGGATTGCGGCTGAAGTCCGCCAGGAAGCCCTGCAGGCTGACCACCGGCTCCTGCAGCAGGTGGCGCGGCAGGTCGAACAGCGCGTAAATGAATTCTTCATTGCCTTCGCAGCGCTCGGCCGGCAGGCAGTATTGTTCCCAGTCCACGCACGCCGGCGTGTACATGCCGTTGCCGGGCCAGAAGAACGGCACCAGCCGGCCTTCGCGCAGGCCTTCGATCAGTGCCGCCGGGGCGTCGTAGGCCTCGGCCGATTCCACCTGGCTCATCAGCCCGGCGCGGGTCTCGATCACCATCAGCGTGGCGTGGCCCTGCGCGGTCAGCAGCAGGATGCCGGCCGGGTTGGGGTACAGGTAGTACTCGACAAAGCCATAGCGCGCGATCAGCTGGCGCACGCGCTCGGTGATGGCCGGATCGGACAGGAACGAAAAGGAATGCCGCGTCAGCAGCTCGCGCAGCGTGCGCGACAGCGTGGCGAAGTACGCCTGCTGCATGGCCTCGATTTCCTGGTCCAGCCGCTCGACCATATTGCTTTCATGCTTCTTCACGTAGCGGTCGATCAGCCCGTGGTTGAAGCCCTGCACGGCGATGCTCTCGTCGGCGGTGCCGGTCAGCAGGATGGTCTTGCAGGGCAGGTCCTGCAGCGCCTGGCAGAATTCCAGCCCGTCCATCTGCGGCATCGAATAGTCGACCACCACCACGCCCGGCTGCAGGAAGCGCTTGAAATCGTGGATCTGGCGGTAGATGCGGTCGATGTCGAGCTGCACGGTGCGCCGCTCGGTCAGGAAGGTGAGGTCGTCGTGCGTCACGCGCACCGGCAGGAAGCCCGGGAAGCGGGTGGCATAGGCCTCGCGGATCCATTGCAGCGCTTCACGCGGGTCGGTGAAGGTGATCACCGCGCGCGAGGCATCCATCTGGAACGCCAGGCTGTCGATGAACGACTTGCTGTCATCGACCAGGACGGTCAGGACCGGGTGATGGAAGACCGACAGGTTCCTGTCGTGCGGGTTGAAGGTCATGGAGCGGCGGGCAGGGGTTCGGCGCAGTGGTTCGGCACGGGCGTGGCGCAAGCGGCAAGCCAGTGTGCGCATTCGCAGGCCAGTATAGCGCGCCACGGCTGCCTTGCAAGGCACGCCTTGCAGCCAGGGCCGGCGGCGGGAGGCGCCCGCGGCAGGGCCGGGATGGCCCGGGCCTGCGCGCGGCGCGCGGACGGCCTTAGTCGACCGCCTTGAACATATCCTCGACCACCTTCTTGGCGTCGCCGAACACCATCATGGTCTTGTCCATGTAGAACAGCTCGTTGTCCAGCCCGGCGTAGCCGGCGGCCATGGAGCGCTTGTTGACGATGATGGTCTTGGCCTTGTAGGCCTCCAGGATCGGCATGCCGGCAATCGGCGACTGGGGGTCGTTCTTGGCCGCCGGGTTGACCACGTCGTTGGCGCCCAGCACCAGCACCACGTCGGCCTGGCCGAACTCGCTGTTGATGTCTTCCATCTCGAAGACCTGGTCGTACGGCACCTCGGCCTCGGCCAGCAGCACGTTCATATGGCCCGGCATGCGGCCTGCCACCGGGTGGATCGCGTACTTCACGGTCACGCCCTTTTCGGCCAGCTTCTCGGTCAGTTCCTTGAGCGCGTGTTGGGCGCGCGCCACGGCCAGGCCATAGCCCGGCACGATGATCACGGTCTCGGCGTTGCCCATCAGGAACGCGGCATCGTCGGCGGAACCCGACTTGACCGGGCGCTGCTGCTGGTCGCCGGTTGCCGCCGCCGCGGTCGCGCCGCCGAAACCGCCCAGCAGCACGTTGAAGAACGACCGGTTCATCGCCTTGCACATGATGTACGACAGGATCGCACCGGAGGAGCCCACCAGCGAGCCCGCGATGATCAGCATCGGGTTGTTCAGCGAGAAGCCGATGCCCGCCGCTGCCCAGCCCGAGTACGAGTTCAGCATCGACACCACCACCGGCATGTCGGCGCCGCCGATCGGGATGATGATCAGCACGCCCAGCACGAAGGCGATCGCCAGCATGATCAGGAACGGCAGCCAGTCCTGCGACAGGAAGAAGATGACGCCGAAGCCCACCATTGCCACCGCCAGCAGCAGGTTCAGCCAGTGCTGGCCGGCAAACACCACCGGCGCGCCCTGGAACAGGCGGAACTTGTAGCGCCCGGCCAGCTTGCCGAAGGCGATCACCGAGCCGGAGAACGTAATCGCGCCGACGAAGCAGCCGATGAAGAGCTCGATGCGGTTGCCCAGCGGGATCAGGTGCGAGCCTGCCGGGCTGATGCCGAACGCCGCCGGCTCGGCCACCGCCGCCACGGCGATGAAGACCGCGGCCAGGCCGATCAGCGAGTGCATCGCCGCGACCAGCTCGGGCATCTTGGTCATCTGCACCTTCTTCGCCACGTAGGCGCCGATGCCGCCGCCGACCACGAGCGCGGCGAAGATCAGCGCCAGGCCCGTGCCCACCGACGACTGGGCCGTGCCCGCCGCGAGGAATTCATTCTTCAGCTTGATGATCAGGACCAGCGTGGTCACCACGGCAATGGCCATGCCGATCATGCCGAAGGCATTGCCCTTGCGCGCCGAGGCCGGGTGCGACAGGCCCTTGAGCGCCTGGATAAAGCAGACCGAGGCCACCAGGTAGAGCAGGGTGACAAGGTTCATGCTGACAAGACCGGTCATCACGCACCCTCCCTGGCCAGCGCCGGCTTGGACTCAGGCGCCTTGGCCTTCGGTTCCTTCTTCTTGAACATCTCCAGCATGCGCTGGGTGACCAGGAAGCCGCCGAACACATTGACCGCGGCCAACGCCACCGCCAGCGTGCCCATCACGCGCCCGACCCCGCCTTCGGTCAGGCCCGCGGCGAGCATGGCGCCGACGATGATGATCGCCGAGATCGCATTGGTCACCGCCATCAGGGGCGTATGCAGGGCTGGCGTTACCGTCCAGACCACGTGGTAACCCACGTAGATCGCCAGCACGAAGATGATCAGGTTGATCACCGTGTGGTTCACCATCTCCATCGACTTCTCCTCCGTTGCTTTGAATCCGGGATGCGGCGTTTTACTGAATTCTTATTGCTGCATTGCGGTCAGGGCACGTCAAGGTCCAGTGGCTCAGATCGACCCATTGCGTGCCCCCTCTCCCGCTTGCGGGAGACGGTTGGGGAGAGGGCAGGCTTGCCCACGAAGTCAGGCCGGCGGTATGCCAGCGCCTGCCCTCTCCCCCTGCCCCTCTCCCGCAGGCGGGAGAGGGGAGCAAACCCTCAGAACTTCTTGATTTCCTTGATGCCGTTCTTCTCGTTCACCAGGATGACCTTGGGCTTGTAGGCGGCGATTTCCTCGTCGCTCATCGGCGCGTAGGTGCAGATGATCAGCTGGTCGCCCAGGTGCGCGCGGCGGGCCGCGGCGCCGTTCAGCGAGATCTCGCCGCTGCCGCGCTCGCCCTTGATGATGTAGGTGGAGAAGCGCTCGCCGTTGTTCACGTTGTACAGCTCGATCTTCTCGAACTCCTTCATGTCGGCAGCGTCCAGCAGGTCCTGGTCGATGCCGCACGAACCCTCGTAGTTGAGGTCCGCCTGCGTCACGGTGACGCGGTGGAGCTTGGCGCGGAGCATGATGCGTTGCATGGGTGATACGTCCTTATATTTGATGCAAAAGCAGTGGGCGCATGGCGCCCGTGGAAATTACGCCGCCTCGCGCACGACCTTGCCGTCCCTGCACATCAGGCAGGCCGCGACGATGTCGTCTTCAAGGTTCAGCGTGAACTGGCCGTCCTTGTCGACGACCAGCTTGAGGAAGTCCAGCACGTTGCGGGCATAGAGCGCCGAGGCGTCGGCCGCGACCATGCTGGCCAGGTTGGTGTGGCCGATGATGATGACGCCGTTGTGGTTGACCACTTCGTCGGCCACCGTCAGCGGGCAGTTGCCGCCCTGTGCCGCGGCCAGGTCCACCACCACCGAGCCGGGTTTCATCTGCGCCACGGTGGCTTCCTGCAGCAGCACCGGTGCCTTGCGGCCCGGGATCAGTGCGGTGGTGATGACGATGTCGGCCTGGACCGCGCGCTGGTGCACCAGCTCGGCCTGGCGCTTCATCCAGTCCGGCGGCATCGGGCGGGCATAGCCGCCCACGCCCTGGGCGATCTCGCGCTCTTCATCGGTGAGGAAGGGCACGTCGAGGAACTTGGCGCCGAGCGATTCGATCTGCTCCTTGACCGCGGGGCGCACATCGGAGGCCTCGATCACCGCGCCCAGCCGCTTGGCCGTGGCGATGGCCTGCAGGCCGGCGACGCCCGCGCCCAGGATCAGCACGCGCGCGGCCTTGACGGTGCCGGCGGCGGTCATCAGCATCGGCATGAAGCGCTGGTAGTGGTGCGCGGCCACCAGCACGGCCTTGTAGCCGGCGATGTTGGCCTGCGACGACAGCACGTCCATGCTCTGCGCGCGCGTGGTGCGCGGCGCGGCTTCCAGGGCAAAGGCGGTGATGTTCGCGGCGGACATGCGCGCGTTGTTCTCGGCGTCGAAGGGATTGAGCATGCCGATCAGCACGGCGCCCGGCTTCATCTGCGCCAGTTCGGCGGCGTCCGGTGCGCGCACCTTGAGCACCAGCTGGGCGCCCAGAGCTTCGGCGGCGGTGCCGATGGTGGCGCCGACCGCCTCATACGCGCCGTCGGGCTGGCTGGCGCTTACGCCGGCGCCGGCCTGCACGACCACCTTGTGGCCCTGGGCGACGTACTTCTTGACTGTCTCCGGGGTGGCGGCGACGCGAGTCTCGCCGGCCCGCGTCTCCTGCGGGATGCCGATGTACATCGTCAATTTCTCCTTTAGCTGGCGTCTTGTGTGGTTGGGCGGACCGACGTCTGGCCCGTGCGCGCCGCAAGCTTAAGCCGCAGCGCAACAATTTTTTCGCAGCTTACAGGAATCTGACGTTCAATGGTGACCGGCCGGTCGGCTTTTGCGGCGACCGCCAAAGAGGGAGTTGCAGCCGCCATTCCAGCACCAGCCTGGCTTACCGGCCGGGGGCCATGGCGGGCCGGCGGCGCTGCACGATGGGCCCGCAACCGGTAGAATGCGGGATTGCCTAAAAATTGAGCATCATGTCAAGTGACTGGAATGCCAGCGTGACCGTTGCCGCCGTGATCGAGCGCGGCGGACGCTTCCTGCTGGTCGAAGAGGAAACCGCCGACGGGCTGCGCCTGAACCAGCCCGCCGGGCATCTGGACCCGGGCGAGAGCCTGATCCGCGCAGTGATCCGCGAAACCCTGGAAGAGACCGCACACACCTTTGAGCCGCGCGCGCTGCTGGGCTGCTACATGGGCCGTTCGCTGTCGTCGCGCACCGGCACCGATGTGACCTATGTGCGCTTTGCCTTTACCGGCGACCTGGGCTCGCTCGATGCGGGCCGCCAGCTCGACACCGGCATCGTGCGCACGGTCTGGATGAGCGCGGAAGAACTGCGCGCCTGCACGGAGCGTCACCGTACGCCGCTGGTGATGGCCTGTGTCAACGACTACCTGGCCGGCAAGCGCTTTGCGCTGGACGCCTTGTACACGCACCCGTCGGCGCTGGCCGCGGCCGTCCCGCTGGGAGCGCAGCCGTGAGTGGTGCCGGAAAACGTGTCGTGGTGGGCATGTCGGGCGGGGTCGATTCGTCGGTCACCGCGTGGCTGCTCAAGCAGCAGGGCTACGAGGTCATCGGCCTGTTCATGAAGAACTGGGAGGACGATGACGACAGCGAGTACTGCTCAACGCGCCAGGACTGGCTGGACGTGGTCTCGGTGGCCGACCTGATCGGCGTCGACGTGGAGGCGGTCAACTTTGCCGCCGAGTACAAGGACCGGGTCTTTGCCGACTTCCTGCGCGAATACTCCGCCGGGCGCACGCCCAACCCCGACGTGCTGTGCAATGCCGAGATCAAGTTCAAGGCCTTCCTCGACCATGCCATGTCGCTGGGCGCGGAAACCATCGCCACCGGCCACTATGCGCGTGTGCGGCAGAACGCGGCCGGCCGGTTCGAGCTGCTCAAGGCGCTCGACCATACCAAGGACCAGAGCTACTTCCTGCACCGGCTGAACCAGGCGCAGCTGTCGCGCACGCTGTTCCCGCTGGGCGAGATCCCCAAGACGCGCGTGCGCGAGATCGCCGCCGAGATCGGCCTGCCGAACGCGAAGAAGAAGGACTCCACCGGCATCTGCTTTATCGGCGAGCGTCCGTTCCGCGATTTCCTGAACCGCTACCTGCCGACCAAGCCGGGCCCGATGAAGACGCCCGAGGGCAAGGTCGTGGGCGAGCATATCGGCCTCGCCTTCTACACGCTGGGCCAGCGCAAGGGCATCGGCCTGGGCGGCAGCCGCGAGGGCAACGGCGACGCCTGGTATGTGGCGCGCAAGGATATGGCGAACAATACGCTTTACGTGGTGCAGGGCCACGACCACCCGTGGCTGCTGACGCCGGTGCTGACCGCGTCGGACCTGTCCTGGGTGGCCGGCGAGCCGCCCGCCGCGGGCGCGGCGATGGCGGCCAAGACGCGCTACCGCCAGAGCGATGCGGCCTGCACGGTGCAGGCGGTGGACGGCGACGCGCTGACGCTCCGGTTTGCCGAGGCGCAATGGGCGGTCACGCCCGGGCAGTCGGCGGTGCTGTATGACGGTGACATCTGCCTGGGCGGCGGCATCATCCAGTAAGCGCTGCCGCTGCACGAAAAAACACCCGCTCGAGGCGGGTGTTTTCTTGTCGGCCGCTGTGGATCAGCCGCGCGGCGGTTCCGTATCGATAAACGACTGGCGCTTGGACAGCTTTTCCTCCAGCGCCGCCAGGTTGGGATGGCGCTCGCGCCAGGCGATCTCGGGGAAGCGGAAATCCAGGTAGGACAGCGCGCAGCCCACCGCCACGTCGGCCAGCGAATAGTGCGTGCCGGTGCAGAAGGGGCGGTCGGCCAGGCCGTGCGCCATGGCCACCAGCGCCGCATCGATCTTGCCGCGCTGGCGCTGCACCCAGCGTTCGCTGCGCTCATGCGGCTCGCGCTGGGTGGCCTCCAGGCGCACCAGCAGCGCTGCGTCGAGCAGGCCGTCGGCCAGCGCCTCCCAGCAGCGGACTTCCAGGCGCTCGCGCCCGCCCTGCGGGATCAACCGGCTGACCGGCGTCAAGGTGTCGACATATTCGACGATCACGCGCGAATCGAAGATTGCGCCGCCGTCTTCCATGACCAGGCAAGGCACTTTGCCGAGCGGGTTGAACTGGCCGATCCTGGTCTCGGGCGACCAGACATCCTCTTCGATGAGCTGGCACTCGATCTTTTTCTCCGCCATCACCACGCGCACCTTGCGCGCGTAGGGACTGGTCCGGGATGCATACAGCTTCATATTCTCCCCTTGAGCTTGTTATGAAGTGCATCGTCGCTCTGTGGCAGCGGCGGTGGGGCGCGCGGCTTGCCCGATGCACTTCATAACAGGCTACTGGAACGGCGTGCGCGAGTATACCCGTGGTGCATGGCGAATGCGGGCTTGCGCACCGATGCCCCGCGGCGGCGCTTTACCGCTGCCCGGAGCCGGGGCAGGGGTGGTAAAATCCCGCGTTGCGCAGCGCCGGCGGGCCTGCCGGCGCGGCGTTTTGGACGCATCCGGCCGCATAAGGTCGCTTTTCCGGTCCCTCCCGCCGCCAACGCTGACAGCGCCAGCCCCCGCGGCGCTTCTTGTTCGTCGCCTTCTTCCATTGCCTCCCTTTTCCCGGTTTCCAGCATGACCTCCTCTTCGCTTTCGCCGCTCACCGCCCTGTCCCCGATCGATGGCCGTTACGCCGCCAAGGCCGATGCGCTGCGCGAATGGCTGTCCGAGGCCGCGTTCATGCGCAACCGCGTCAAGGTCGAGGTGCACTGGCTGATCGCGCTGGCGCAGGCCGGCCTGCCCGACATGCCCAAGTTCTCGGCCGCCTCCGAGGCCGCGCTGCTGGCGCTGGTGGACAAGTTCAGCGAGGCCGACGCCGCCCGCATCAAGGAAATCGAAGCCGTCACCAACCATGACGTCAAGGCGGTCGAATACTGGCTCAAGGAACAGGTCAAGGGCAACGCCGAGCTGGAAGCCGCCAGCGAGTTCATCCACTTCGCCTGCACCTCGGAAGACATCAACAACACCTCGCACGGCATGATGCTCAAGGGCGCCCGCGAAGGCGTGGTGGTGCCGGCGCTCAAGCGCGTGCACGCCCGCCTGGTCGAGCTGGCCAAGCTCAATGCCGCGCAGCCGATGCTGTCGCGCACCCACGGCCAGCCGGCCAGCCCGACCACGCTGGGCAAGGAAATGGCCAACGTGGCCGCGCGCCTGGCGCGCGCGATCCAGCGCATCGAGCAGGTCGAGCTGCTGGGCAAGATGAACGGCGCGGTGGGCAACTACAACGCGCACCTGTCGGCCTACCCGAGCTTCGACTGGGAAGCCTTCTCGAAGCAGGTGATCGAGACCCGCCTGGGCCTGGTCTTCAACCCGTACACCATCCAGATCGAGCCGCACGACTACATGGCCGAGCTGTTCGACGCGATCGCCCGCGCCAACACCATCCTGCTCGACCTGAACCGCGACGTCTGGGGCTATATCTCGCTGGGCTACTTCAAGCAGAAGACCAAGGCCGGCGAAATCGGCTCGTCGACCATGCCGCACAAGGTCAACCCGATCGACTTCGAGAACTCCGAAGGCAACCTGGGCCTGGCCAACGCCGTGCTGCGCCACTTGTCCGAGAAGCTGCCGCTGTCGCGCTGGCAGCGCGACCTGACCGATTCGACCGTGCTGCGCAATATCGGCGTGGCCTTCGGCTACAGCCTGCTGGCCTATGAGGCCTGCCTGCGTGGCCTGGGCAAGCTGGAAACCAACCCCGAGCGCCTGGACGAAGACCTGGACAACTGCTGGGAGGTGCTGGCCGAGCCGGTGCAGACCGTGATGCGCCGCTTCGGCGTGCCCAACCCGTACGAGCAGCTCAAGGAGCTGACTCGCGGCAAGGGCATCTCGCGCGAGGCGCTGCAGACCTTCATCAACGGCCTGGCGATCCCCGACGACGCCAAGAAGCTGCTGCTGGACATGACGCCCGCCAGCTACATCGGCAAGGCCGTGGTGCTGGCCGAGCGCATCTGACGCCACATTTCGCCCCTGAACCGGGGCGACGTGCTGCAAAAGCCATCCGCGAGGATGGCTTTTTGCTTTTCTGGCGCAGCGCGGCGGGCAGGTCACTGCGGCTTTGTGCCGCTTGCGACAGAATGTCACTTCAAAGCATTTGAATAACTTAATGAAGGACTGTCCTTCATCGGCGCACAGCCCGCCGCAATAATGCGAGAATCGTAAGCGCACGGGCGGGCCAGCCCCCGCCGGTGCCTTCCCCAAAATTGTGAAACGCTCCTGCGCGGGGCGAGAGGAATCCGATGCGTTCTACCGCCAACGCCCCCACCGGCTACGGTGCCACCGCGATCGCCTTGCACTGGGTCATTGCGCTGGCGATCTTCGCCGCGTTCGGGCTCGGCCTGTACATGACCGGCATTCCGGGGCTGACGCCGACCAAGCTCAAGCTCTACTCCTGGCACAAGTGGCTGGGCGTGACGATCTTCGCGGTTGCCGTGCTGCGCGTGCTGTGGCGTGCAACCCATGCGGCACCGCCGGTGGCGCCCGGCACGCCGGCCTGGCAGGCCAAAGCCGCGGCCGGCGCCCATCACCTGCTGTACCTGCTGATCGTGATCGTTCCTATCAGCGGCTACCTGTACAGCTCGGCCGCGGGCGTGCCGGTGGTCTACCTGGGCCTGTGGAAGATGCCGGCGCTGCTGGAGAAGAACGACGAACTGAAAGAAATACTCAAGTTTGTCCATATCTGGCTGAACTACCTGATGGCGGCGGTGGTCGTTGTCCATGCGGCGGCGGCGGTCAAGCACCAGTTCGTCGACCGCGACGGCACGCTGGGCCGGATGCTGCCGTTCCTGCGCTGAGGCGCCGCCCCGGCCAACTTTTTCCGTACCGCGGCGCGCTGCGCCGACCCTGACAGGAGTTTTTTGAGATGAAACGCAATTCCCGCCGCGGCTCGCTCGTCATCGCCGCCGTCCTGGCCGCCTCCGGCATCGCAGCCAACCTGGCCTGGGCGCAGGTTGACGCCGCCAAGAGCTCGGTGACCGCGGTCGCGCGCCAGATCGGCGTGCCGATGGAAGGCAAGTTCAGGAAGTTCGATGCCGCGGTCAGCTTCGACCCGGCCAAGCTGGCGACCTCGTCGGCCAAGGTCGAGATCGATGTGTCCAGCTTCGAGATCGGCGACGCCGAGACCACCAAGGAAGTGAAGGGCAAGGACTGGTTCGACGCCGCCAAGTACCCCAAGGCCGTGTTCCAGTCCACCAGCATCAAGAACGGCACGCCGGGCAAGTACGACGTGGCCGGCAAGCTGACCATCAAGGGCAAGACCGTTGACGTGGTGGTGCCCGCCACCTACCGCCAGGAAGGCGCCGTGCAGGTGTTCGAGGGCGCGCTGCCGATCAAGCGCACGGTCTTCAATATCGGCGACGGCGAGTGGAAGGACACTTCCGTGGTGGCCGACGACGTGCAGATCAAATTCCGTATCGTGCTGGCCAAGAAGTAACAAGCAAGGCCGGCATTCCGCTGACGTACCCAATCGGCGTTCGTGAGAACGTTCCGCCCCAACCTGATTTGTCGGGAGATTCCATGAAACTGCGTTCCCTCGTTGCCGCCGTCGCGGCCATTTCCGCAACCGCCGCCTTCGGCGTGGCTTCGGCCAATACCGTGACCTACAACCTCGATCCGACCCACACCTACCCGAGCTTCGAGGCCGACCACCTGGGCGGCCTGTCGACCTGGCGCGGCAAGTTCGACAAGTCCAGCGGCGTGGTCACGCTGGACCGTGCCGCCAAGGCGGGCTCGGTCGAGGTCAAGATCGACCCGGCTTCGATCGATTTCGGCAATGCCAAGCTGAACCAGCACGCCAAGGGCCCGGACATGTTCGACGTGGAAGCCTTCCCCGAGGCCGTCTACAAGGGCAAGTTCTCCAAGTTCAAGGGTGACGTGCCGACCGAGGTTGACGGCATGCTGACGCTGCGCGGCGTGTCCAAGCCGGTCAAGCTGGAAATCCGCGATTTCAAGTGCATCCAGCACCCGATGCTCAAGCGCGAAGCCTGCGGCGCCGACGCCGTGGGCCATTTCAACCGTGCCGACTTCGGCCTGGACTACGGCGTGAAGATGGGCTTCAAGCCCGAGGTCAAGCTTGCCATCCAGGTGGAAGGCGTGCGCGCGGACTGAGCGTGCCAGCCCGCTGCGCCGGGCTTCCAGGCAGTCAAGGCCGGCAATGCCGGCCTTTTTTATTGGCCGGTATGATTCAGGCGCCTGCCAGGGCACTTGGTTGTACGACCCCCGACGGGCACAGTACAATGGCCCGCGGCAATCCCTCCTTGATCGTGGCATTGCTACTCCTGCCAAGGCGGGGGCAGCCATGCCCGCAACCGGCTAAAGCGCATCACTATGAGCATTCGCTGCATGTCCCGATACCGGTAGCCACCCCCGCGACCTCCTCGCCCCTCATGCTGTACCCGGCCGTTCTGCCCTGGCTGTATGGCCCGCAGCGTTTCTCGGTTTTCCCTGGCGCAATACCGTGTATTCCAAAACGCAAATCGATCCGGTAGTTAGTTTCCGCAACTCGCAGGGCGAGCAGGTGCGGGGCACGATTGTCAATCTCCAGAGAAAGTCCCTGGTGATGGAGATCTACAACCCGTATTCGATCGTGCAGGTCAGTGAGGTGCTGAGCGAACTCAGCGTCCGCATGGGCTCGAAGAATGCCTACCTCGGCAAGGCCGTGGTCATGAGCCTGGTGAACACCGGCCTGACCGCGGTGGTGTCGCTGACGCTGATCGACGAGTGGCTGGAACTGAGCAACCTGGACAACGAGCCCAAGTCGGTCGCGCGCGAGTCGCAGCGTTTCGTGCAGGACTGGAATGAGCGCTTCAATATCCGGCCCGACTACCAGATCGTGGTCAATGAAATGCGCGCGTTCCTGTCCGAGGTGTCGCGCTGGGTGGAGCAGGTCGACATGACCAGCACGCTGCCCAAGGAAGGCGATACGCTGCGCATGGACGTGTTCGAGGAGCTGGCCACCCCGATCGCACTGAAGATCCGCGAGTATTCCGCGCGGCTCGACGGCGAAGCCGCGCACGTGCCGGAAGAAGACACCGTGATGCACCGCACCTTCACGCAGGCGGCGCTGCATCCCTTGCTGCTGCGCTCACCGTTCGTGTTCCGGACCTATACCAAGCCGCTCGGCTATGCCGGCGACTACGAAATGGTCAACCAGATCCTGTCGGATCCGCGCCAGGGCCCCAGCACCTACTTCCAGATCGTCAACGCAACCTTCCTGCAGTCGTCCGTGGCCGCTGCCCACCGCAACCGCATCGACCTGCTGGTCGATTTCCTGGTGCGCATGGCCGAGCAGGCCCGGGCCGCGGGCAAGCCGTTCCGGCTGCTCAACGTTGGCTGCGGCCCGGCGGTCGAGATCAACCGCTTCATTACCGAATACCCCGAGCCGCACTGGCTGTCGTTCCAGCTGCTCGACTTCAGCCAGGAAACGCTGGACTACGCGCGCGGGCGCATCGAAGAGAGCTGCCGCAAGGCCAATGCGAAGGTCGAGGTGGAATATGTCCACCACTCGGTGCATGAACTGCTCAAGCGCCGGATCGACCACGATCCGTCGCTGCGCGAGTTCGACGGGGTCTACTGCGCCGGCCTGTTCGACTACCTGTCCGACCGCGTCTGCGCGCGCCTGCTGAGCTATTTCTCCACGCGCACCCATCCCGAGGGGCGCATCCTGGCCACCAACGTCCACGTCGACAACCCGGAACGGTACAGCATGGAACATATGCTGGAGTGGTACCTGATCTACCGCGATGAGGCCGGCATGCAGTCTTTGCTGCCGGCCAATACGCGCGACGGCCGCACCTACGTCGACCCGACCGGCGTCAACGTGTTTGTGGAAGCGATCGTGACTGATCCGGCCAAGGCCTGACCACCATGCTGAAACGGACTGCGAGCAGGTATTCCCCGTACGAGGCTGACCTGCGCGAGTTTCGCCTGGTCTCGAGCCGGGCCGGCGCGCTGACGGCCATCGTGCTGGTGATGGCCGGCGTCGGGCTCGACTACGGGATCTATCCCAGCCACCAGCTGCAGTTCTTTGTCGCCCGCCTGGTGGTCTCGGTCCTGATCGGGCTGATCTTCCTGCTGCTGGCCAACCAGGCCGGCCGGCGCTTCGTGCAGCCGCTCACGCTGGCCTGGCTGCTGCTGCCGCAGATGATGATCACATGGATGATCGCCACCACCGACGGCGCCTCGTCCATCTACTATGCCGGGCTGAACCTGGTCATCTTCGCGGTCGGCATCGCCATGCCCATGGGCCTGTGGCAGACCATCGGCTTTGGCGTGGTCACTTACCTGCTCTACCTCGGCGCCTGCCTGATCCACCCCGATGGCCTGGCGCAGCGCGCGCACTTCACCGTCAATTCGCTGTTCATCATGTTCTCGATCGTGGCCAGCGCGGTCTACACGTTCATGAACGAGCGCGGCCACTTCCACCTGATCCGGCTCAAGGAAGAGCTGGCGCACAAGAACGACGAGCTTGCCGACATCAACCGCCGGCTGGCCGACATCAAGGGCCAGATGCTGCAGCAGGAGAAGATGGCCGCCATCGGTACGCTGGCGGCGGGGCTGCTGCACGAGGTGAACAACCCGGTCAACTTCTGCCTGATGGCGATCGAAGTGGCGATGGAAGAGCCACAGGCCAAGGAGAACCCTTCGCTGGAAGAGTGCCTGGTCGACGCCAAGCAGGGGATGCAGCGCATCCAGCATATCGTCTCCGACCTCAAGACCTTTGCCTACCGCAAGCCGGGCGCCGAGGTGGAAGGCACGCCGTTCCTGTTCGAGAAGGCGCTCGATTCGTCGATCCGCCTGACCGCGCATGAGCTGCGCGGGGTCAGCCTCAGCCGCGAACTGCCTGCCGACACCCTGGTGCTGGGCGACGAGGCGGCCATCATCGGCGTGCTGATCAACCTGTTCTCGAATGCCGCGCTGGCCATGCGCAAGGCGGGCACGGCCGCGCCCGCGATCCATACCACGGCCCGCTGGGACAACCACCGCCTGCACGTCATGGTGCGCGACAACGGCCCTGGCATCCCCCAGGAAAACCTGGCGCGCGTGTTCGAGCCGTTCTTCACCACGCGCGAGGTGGGGCAGGGGCTTGGCCTGGGCCTGTCGATCAGCTACGCGGTGGTGGAACGCCACGGCGGGCAGCTGTATGCCGAGAGCGAACTGGGCCAGTGGACCGCGTTCAGCTTCGACCTGCCGCGTGCGGAGTAACCAGCCATGAGCGAAGCGAAGCAGGCACGGCTTGCCGTCCTCTATGTCGACGACGAGGAGATGGCGCGCAAGTATTTCGCCCGGGCCGCCGGCAGCGACTATGAGGTGCTGGTGGCAGACAGCGCCGACGAGGCCCTGGCGGTGCTGCGCGCGGACCCCGCCCGCGTGGCGGTGCTGGTGACCGACTTCCGCATGCCCGGGCGCGACGGCGGCCAGCTGCTGCGCCAGGTGGCGCAGGAATACCCGCAGATCGTGCGCATCCTGGTCACCGCCTATGCCGACAAGGATGTGCTGCTGGAAACGGTCAACAGCGGCGAAGTCTTCCGCATCCTGGAAAAGCCGCTGAGCGTGGCCGACCTGCGCGAGGTGCTGGCAGGCGCCGCCGAGCGCCACCGCGAGCGCACCCTGCGCCAGCACCGGCTGATGGCGATCGACGAGACCCTGGCCTTCCTGGCGCATGAGCTGAATACCCCGCTGGCTGCCATCGCCAACTTTGCCCACGGCATCCGCGGACGTGTCGCCGGCGAGTACAGTGCGCAGCGCCAGGCCGAGATCGGCCAGGCGGCCAGCGCCATGTACGACAACGCCCAGTATTGCCTGGCGGTGCTGTCGTCGTTCCTGCAGTCGGTGCGCAACAGTGCCGGCAGCACGCCGGCGCGGCCCGATGCCGGCGCCGAGGTCAGCGCCGGCTCGCTGGTCACTTCGCTGCTGGACAGCTACCCGTTCGCAGGCGACCAGCGCAGCTGGGTGCAGGTGGAGATGCACGGCGATTTCCCGGTGCAGACGCTGCCCAACTGCGTGGCGCTGGTGCTCTCCTCGGTGATGAGCAACGCGCTGCGGGCGCTGGGCAGTGTCGGCACGCCGGCGTTGCGCTTTGTGGTGGTGGCGCAGCCGCGCCCGGAAATCCGCATCTGCGACAACGGGCCGGGGATTGCGCCGGAAGTGATGGAGCGGTTGCTGGTCGACCCGGTCACCACCCACGCCAGTGCCGGCGGCAGCGGCCTGGGCATGATTTTCTGCAACCGCGTCATGCAGTCGTTTGGCGGCGGCATCCGGATCGAATCCGCATCCGGTGCCGGCACGACGGTGACGCTGGACTTTCCAAGTTTCAAGAGTCGAAAGCATAGGAGTGACCGATGACCGAACCGAATGCCACGCAGGCACCACCCCCGGCGATTCTGTTCGTCGATGACGAAGCGACTGCAGTCAAGTATTTCCAGCGTGCCATCGGGGCGCTGGCACCGGTGGCCACCGGCGGCTCCGTTGAAGAGGGCAAGGCCTTGCTCGACGCCCACGCAGACAGCCTTGCGGTGCTGGTGTCGGACCAGCGCATGCCGGGCGAGTATGGCAACGAACTGCTGCGCTACGCGCGCGAGCGCTACCCGCATATCGTGCGCATCCTGACCACCGCGTATTCGGAGCTCGACCAGACCGTCGAGGCGGTCAACCAGGGGCAGATCCACCGCTACATCAAGAAGCCGTGGGACATCACCGCGCTGCGCATGGAGCTGAAGCAGGCGCTGGAACTGGCCGGCCTGCGCAAGGAACGCGACCAGCTGCTGCGCGAGAAGCTGTCCGTGCTGCAGACCCAGACCGTGGCCTCGCGCATCGGCATGGTGCATGCGCTGTGCGCCAGCCTGATCGGGCCGGGCCGTTTCCAGCCGGTGGAGACCTACCTCGCGGCGGTCGACCTGGCCGGCGCGGGCAGCGTCGAGCCGGACTGGCAGCGCATGGACTACGCCGACCTGGTGCGGGCCGAGGCCGAGCGCAGCGGCAGCTTCGGCCATGCCGTCGGCACGCGCCTGGCGGGCCTGCGCAGCGCCAACGCGGGCAAGGGGGCGGCCGATGCCGTCGCGGTAATCGCCGACGCGCTGGGCAGCGAGGTGGTGCGCCGCGATGGCGATACCGTGGTCTGGACCGCGCCGGCCACGTTGGCCGAGTACCTGGTGCAGCCGGTGGGCGCGCCGGTGTCTGCCGCGCATGCGGCGTGGCTGGCCAGCCTGCTGTGGCTGGACGAGGCCGGCGGTGCGCTGCAGTTTGCGCGCGATGGCGACGCCATCCTGTGCCGTGCCGGCCAGCGTACCGAGTTCTTCGCGGCCGACCGGCTGGCGGCGTGGATCGAGCGCTTTGCCGAGCAACGTTGACATGGAGCCGGGCTGTAGCCGGTGAGGTGCAGGCTGACATGGCAAGCAAGACGATCGGCGCGGCCGCTGCCGTAGCCGCCAGGCGCAGGGGGCGGCCTGCGCGCTCCGCGCAGAACGTCGATACGCAGCGCGCAGCGATTGTCGAGGCGGCTCGAACCATCCTGGTTTCCGCGGGACTCGAGGCAGCGTCCGCCAGGCGGATCGCGTTGGCGGCCGGCATCGCCCCGGCGACCCTCTATCTGTATTTCGAGAACATCGAAGTCCTTTACGCCGCGGTGCTGGGCGAGTCCCTGCTCCAGTTGCAGCAATACGTGCGCGCGGCCACCGGCGATGTCCCGCCCCCGGCAAAGCCCGCCGGCGACGCAACGCCGGCGCGGGCCCGCGCCGCGGCATCACGCGACATTCGCCCGAAGGGATCTGGTTCAAGGAGTATGCCGAGCGCTACGGTCTTGCCGCCGCCGTGGAATGGCGCGATTCCGGCCGCCCCATCCCCGAGCCCGAGCCGGGACAGGACCGCGAGCCGCTGATGCCGGCCCCGCCCGCGGGAGCGCGCTCACGCTGGTCAGGCCAGGCATAACACCGGCCGGCCGCGGAAAAAAACAAAGGCGCCCGGGGCGCCTTTGTTTTCGTGGGCGGCAAGCCGTCAGGCCTGCGCGCCGTAGTTGGGGTCGTTGCGGTCGGTCGAGTCGGACTTCTTCTCGCCCTTGACCAGGTCCTCGCGCTTGACGCCCAGCCACATCGCCAGCGCCGCGGCCACGAACACCGACGAGTAGATGCCGAACAAGATGCCGACCGTCAGTGCCAGGGCAAAGTAGTGCAGCGTGGGGCCACCGAAGAAGAACATCGACAGCACCATCATCTGGGTCGAGCCGTGGGTGATGATGGTGCGCGAGATGGTGCTGGTGATCGCGTTGTCGATGATCTCGTGGGTGCTCATCTTGCGGAACTTGCGGAAGTTCTCGCGGATCCGGTCGAAGATCACCACCGATTCGTTGACCGAATAGCCCAGCACCGCCAGGATCGCCGCCAGCACCGACAGCGAGAATTCCCACTGGAAGTAGGCGAAGAAGCCCAGGATGATGACCACGTCGTGCAGGTTGGCGATGATGCCCGCCACCGCGAACTTCCATTCGAAGCGGAACGACAGGTAGATCACGATGCCGGCCACCACGCACAGCAGCGCCAGCAGGCCGTCGGTGGCCAGTTCCTTGCCCACCTGCGGGCCGACGAACTCCACCCGTTGCAGCTTCACGTCAGGCGAGGCCGCCTGCAGCGAGGCCATCACCTGCTCGCTCTGCTGGGCCGAGGTGACGGGCTTGCCGTCCGCGCCCTTCTGCAGCGGCAGGCGGATCATCACGTCGCGCGAGGTGCCGAAGTTCTGCACCTGCACGTCGGTATAGCCCAGCTTGCCCACCTGGCCGCGGATCTTTTCCAGGTCGGCGGTCTGCTGGTAGCTGACTTCCATCACCGTGCCGCCGGTGAATTCGATCGACAGGTGCAGGCCCTTGTGCCAGAGGAAGAACACGGCTGCGGCAAACGTCAGGAAGGAAATCACGTTGAAGACCAACGCGTGCTTCATGAACGGAATGTCGCGCCGGATGCGGAAGAATTCCATGTTGAATCCTGTTCTGTACTGCTAGTTGTTGCTGCTCGCCTTACTTGGCGACCGGCGTGTCGGTGGTGTTGCCCGGCTTCCAGATCTGGCCGATGGCCACGCTCTGCAGCTTCTTCTTGCGGCCGTACCAGAGGTTGACCAGGCCGCGGTTGAAGAACACCGCCGAGAACATCGAGGTCAGGATGCCCAGGCAGTGCACCACGGCAAAGCCGCGCACCGGGCCCGAACCAAAGGCCAGCAGTGCCAGGCCGGCGATCAGCGTGGTCACGTTGGAGTCCAGGATGGTGGCCCAGGCGCGGTCGAAGCCGACCGCGATCGCCATCTGCGGCGACGCGCCCGCGCGCAGTTCCTCGCGGATGCGCTCGTTGATCAGCACGTTGGCGTCGATGGCCATGCCCAGCACCAGCGCGATGGCGGCAATGCCCGGCAGCGTCAGCGTGGCCTGCAGCATCGACAGCACCGCGATCAGCAGCAGCAGGTTCACGCCCAGCGCCACCACCGAGAACACGCCGAACAGCATGTAGTACAGGATCATGAACACGCCGATGGCGGCAAAGCCGTAGGCGACCGAGTCAAAACCCTTCCGGATGTTGTCCGCGCCCAGCGACGGGCCGATGGTGCGCTCTTCGATGATCTCCATCGGCGCGGCCAGCGAGCCGGCGCGCAGCAGCAGCGCCAGGTCGTTGGCGGCTTCGGTGGAGTAGGAGCCGGTGATCTGGAAGCTGGAGCCCAGTTCGGACTGGATCGTCGCCACCGTCAGCACTTCGCCCTTGCCCTTTTCGAACAGCACGATCGCCATCGGCTTCTTCAGGTTCTCGCGTGAGACGTCGCGCAGCACGCGTCCGCCCTGGGCGTCGAGCTTGATGTTGACCGAAGGCTGCTGGTTCTGGTCGAAGCCGGCCGAGGCGCTTTCAATGCGGTCGCCGGTGAAGATGACCTGCTTCTTCAGCACCACCGGGGCGCCGTTGCCTTGCGTGAAGAGCTCGCTGCCGAACGGGATCGGGTCGCCCGGGCGCGGGCTGCGCGGCGCGTCGTTGTCGACCAGGCGGGCTTCGAGCGTGGCGGTGCGGCCGATGATGTCCTTGGCCTTGGCGGTGTCCTGCACGCCGGGCAGCTGCACCACGATGCGGTCGGCGCCTTGCTGCTGGATCACCGGCTCGGCCACGCCAAGCTCATTGACGCGGTTATGCAGCGTGGTGATGTTCTGCTTGACCGCGGCATCCTGCACGGCCTTGCGGGCGGCTTCGGTGAAGGTGCCGACGATATTGTTGCCGTCCATGGCGAAGGCGACTTCGCGCAGGTTGTCGGCCAGCAGCGGACGCGCGCGGTTGGCGTCGTCGGCGTTGTTGAAGCGCACCGTCAGGCGCTCGCCATCGCGGTCGATGCCGCCGTGGCGGATGCTCTTGTCGCGCAGCAGGGTGCGCGCGTCGCCGCCCAGGCTGTCGAGCTTCTTGTCGACCGCGCCCTTCATGTCGACCTGCAGCAGGAAGTGCACGCCGCCGCGCAAGTCCAGGCCCAGGTACATCGGCAGCGCGTGCATGGCGGTCAGCCAGCGCGGCGAGCCCGACAGCAGGTTCAGCGCGACCACATAGGTGGGGTCGGCCGCGTCGGGGTTGAGCGTGCGCGACAGGATGTCCTTGGCCTTGAGCTGCTCGTCGGTGGTGCGGAAGCGCGCCTTGACCGAGCCGGACTGGCCGGAAATATCAAAGAAGACGCCGTCAGGCTGCAGCTGGTTCTGCGCCAGGATCTCTTCGACCTGCTTCTGCATCGACAGGTCGACCTTGACCGTGGCCTTGCCCGAGGACACCTGCACCGCAGGCGCCTCGCCGAAGAAATTCGGCAAGGTATAGATGATGCCGATGGCCAGGGCCACCAGGATCACGAGGTATTTCCAAAGCGGATAACGATTCATCTCTGGCCAGTCATTCAGCGGTTGGCGGGGCCGGCGCTGGCGTGGCGCACCACGTCGGCGGGGCCGAACCGGTTTGGCAAACAGCCGCCTGGCAACCACGGATCGAAGCCACGGGGGCTTCGTCGGGCTGGATCAGGCGGCTGCCGGGGCATGCGCGAACGGGCATGCCGGAAAAGACAAAGGCGGGAGTCGCGCGCGCGATCGGTGGATCAGAGCGCCTTCAGCGAGCCCTTCGGCAGCACCGTCGTCACGGCGTTCTTCTGCACGGTGATTTCCGTGCCTTCGGCGATTTCCAGGCTGACGTACTGGTCGGTGACCTTGGTCACCTTGCCCAGGATGCCGCCGGCGGTCACGACTTCGTCGTTCTTGGCCAGCGCTTCGAGCATTGCCTTGGCTTCCTTCTGACGCTTCATCTGCGGGCGGATCATGATGAACCACAGCACGCCAAACATCAGGATGATGGGCAGGAAGCTCATCAGGCCGCCAGCCGCGCCGCCGGTACCGGTGGTCTGGGCAAATGCGTTAGAAATCAGCACGTTGATTCTCCGTCACAAAATTAGTCAAATAATCGATCATTCTACCATTCGCATTCCGCCCACCCTTGGCATTCTAGGGCGGAATACGGGTTTGTTCGGGTGCGCCCGGGACAACTTGCGGCAGGGGGCGGCAAGGCCGGGCGCTCCGGATCGCGGCTCGCCCCCGGATGACCCGGCTATTCGACCGCCGGCAGCGCAAAAGTTCGCGCCAGCGGGCATTGTCACTGCGTGCCGCGGGCGCGGTCAGCGGCGAACTGGCGCCGGAAGTCGGCAAAGCGGTGGTGCTCGATGGCTTCGCGCATCTCGCGCATCAGTTGCAGGTAGTAGTGCAGGTTGTGGATGGTATTGAGGCGCGCGCCCAGGATCTCGCCTACGCGGTGCAGGTGGTGCAGGTAGGCGCGCGAGAAGTTGCGGCAGGTGTAGCAGGCGCAGCTTTCATCGAGCGGGCGCGGATCGTTGCGGTGCGCCGCGTTCTTGATCTTGACGTCGCCGAAGCGGGTGAAGAGCCAGCCGTTGCGTGCGTTGCGGGTGGGCATCACGCAGTCGAACATGTCCACCCCGGCGGCGACGCCGGCGACCAGGTCTTCGGGCGTGCCCACGCCCATCAGGTAGTGCGGCTTGTGGGCCGGGAGGCGCGGCGCGACGTGCTCGAGCACGCGCATCATGTCTTCCTTGGGCTCGCCCACCGACAGCCCGCCGATGGCAAAGCCGTGGAAGTCCAGCTCGGACAGGCCGGCCAGCGATTCGTCGCGCAGGTCTTCGTACATGCCTCCCTGGACGATGCCGAACAGCGCGTTGGGGTTGGCCAGGCGCTCGAACTCGTCGCGCGAGCGCTTGGCCCAGCGCAGGCTCATGCGCATCGACTTGGCCGCTTCCTCGTGCGTGGCGGCGCGGCCGTCGATCTCGTACGGCGTGCACTCATCGAACTGCATCACGATGTCGGAGTTCAGCGTGCGCTGGATCTGCATCGAGATCTCGGGCGACAGGAAAAGCTTGTCGCCATTGACCGGAGATGCGAACGTGACGCCATCTTCAGTGATCTTGCGCAGATCGCCGAGCGAAAACACCTGGAAGCCACCGGAATCGGTCAGGATCGGCTTGTCCCAGCCGATAAACTTGTGCAGGCCCTCGTGGGCGTTGACCACGTCCAACCCGGGGCGCAGCCACAGGTGGAAGGTATTGCCCAGGATGATGTGCGCGCCAATCTCGTTCAGTTCCAGCGGCGACATCGCCTTGACCGAGCCGTAGGTGCCGACCGGCATGAAGATCGGCGTCTCGACCACGCCGTGGTTCAGCGTGACGCGGCCGCGGCGGGCGTTGCCGTCGGTGGTGATGAGTTCGAAGTTGAGCATGGCTTGTGATTCTGGATTCAGGCGCCGGGCTGGCGGGTCAGCAGCATGGCGTCGCCGTAGCTGAAGAAACGGTAGCGCTGCTCGACCGCATGGCGGTAGGCGGCGCGGATGGCTTCCACGCCGGCCAGTGCCGACACCAGCATCAGCAGCGTCGACTTGGGCAGGTGGAAGTTGGTGATCAGGGCATCGACCAGGCGGAAGCGGTAGCCGGGGGTGATGAAGATATCGGTGTCGCCGCTGCCGGCGGCGAGCGTGCCGTCGGCCTGCGCGGCCGATTCCAGCGCGCGCAGCGAGGTGGTGCCGACCGCGATCACGCGGCCGCCGCGTGCGCGGGTGTCGCGCACGGCCTGGGCCAGGTCTGCGGAGACGGCGTACCACTCCGAGTGCATCTTGTGCTCGGCCAGGTTCTCGGTGCGCACCGGCTGGAAGGTGCCGGCGCCCACGTGCAGCGTCAGGAAGGCGCGCCGCACGCGGGCGGCATCGAGCCGCGCGAACAGCGCATCGTCGAAATGCAGGCCCGCGGTGGGTGCGGCCACCGCGCCCGGGCTGCGCGCGTAGACGGTCTGGTAGCGGGTCTCGTCGTAGGCGTCCGGGTCGTGCCTGATATATGGCGGCAGCGGCAGGCGGCCGTAGCGCTCGATCAGGTCCAGCGCCGGTTCGGGGAAGCCCAGCGTGAAGAACTGGTCCACACGCGGGCCCACGGTGACGGCGAAGGCGCCGTCAGCCAGGTGCAGTATGCTGCCCTCGGTCGGGGTCTTGGAGGCGCGCACCTGGGCCAGCACGGTGTGGCTGTCGACCACGCGCTCGACCAGCACCTCGATCTTGCCGCCGCTGGGCTTGTGGCCGAAGAAGCGCGCCTTGATCACGCGGGTGTCGTTGAAGACCAGCAAGTCGTCGGGACGCAGGTAGTCGACGATGTCGCTGAAGGCGCGGTCGACCATGCGCACCGCGTCGGCGGTGTCGGCCGGGGCCAGCCGTTCGACCACCAGCAGCCGGCTCGCGCTGCGGTCGGGCAGCGCACTCTGGGCAATCAGTTCTGGCGGCAGCGGGAAATCGAAATCGGAAAGCGTCAACATCGTGGGAGCGGCGGGCTGCGCGATCCCATGCAGGCCGGAGCGGGGCACAAAACGGCACTCCGCTGCCCGTGGTGGCAGCCGGCATGGGTACAATCGGCGAATCCGATATTGTAAGGCCACGGGCGCGCTTGCCGCCGGGCCAGGCGTGATGCCGGCTATTCGCCGGCGCCGCGCCAGCCAACCCCGCAGCACGAGAGCGACCGCTGCCAACTTTTTCGCCGATGCCCGGAACCGCCGCTGAACCGATCCACGACCCCGCCGACGCCGCCAAGGAAACGGCGGCGCCCGCGCGCGGCAAGGCCGGCGAAGCCAGGGGCAAGGCCGCCGCCTCCGGCACGTCTTCCGCGGCCGCGCGCCTGGCCAAGCTCGGCCTGCGCCGTCCCGTCGACCTGGTGCTGCACTTGCCGATGCGCTATGAGGACGAGACCACGCTGGCGCCGATCGCCGAGGCGATCCACCGCGCCGGGCTCGGGCTGCCGGCGCAGGTGGAAGGCGAGGTCATCTCCAACGAAGTCACGTTCCGGCCGCGCCGCCAGCTGGTGGTCAAGATCGCCGACGACAGCGGCGAGCTGACGCTGCGCTTCCTCAACTTCTACGGCAACCAGACCAAGCAGATGGCCGAAGGCGTGCGCCTGCGCGTGCGCGGCGAGGTGCGCGGCGGCTTCTTCGGCGCCGAGATGGTCCACCCGACGGTGCGCCCGGTGGTGCCCGGCGAAGCGCTGCCCGACCGCCTGACGCCGGTGTATCCGTCCACCGCCGGCATCCCGCAGGCCTATCTGCGCAAGGCCATCGGCGGCACGCTGTCGCGCACGCCCATGCCCGAGACGCTGCCGCAGGCGGTGCTGGACGGGCCGCTGGCACGCCTGCACCTGCGCCCGCTGGCCGACTGCCTGCGGCTGCTGCACGCGCCTCCGCCGCAGGAGAGTGAGGCCGCGCTGGCCGACCGCTCGCACCCGGCCTGGCAGCGCATCAAGTTCGACGAACTGCTGGCGCAGCAGATCTCGCTGCGGCGCGCGCACGCGGCGCGGCGCGAAAAGACCGCGCCGACCATGCCGCGCCGCGAGGGCGGCCTGCTGACGCGCTTCCTGGCCGCGTTGCCGTTCCGGCTGACCGGGGCGCAGCAGCGCGTGGTGGAAGAAATCGCCGCCGACATGACGCGCCCGCACCCGATGCACCGGCTGCTGCAGGGCGACGTGGGCAGCGGCAAGACCATCGTCGCCGCGCTGGCGGCCTGCCAGGCGATCGATGCCGGCTACCAGGCCGCTTTGATGGCGCCCACCGAAATCCTGGCCGAGCAGCACTACCGCAAGCTGTCCGCATGGCTGGAGCCGCTGGGCGTGCCGGTGGCGTGGCTGGCCGGCAGCCAGAAGGCACGCGACAAGCGCGAGGCCGTGGCGCGCGTGGAATCGGGCCAGGCGCAGCTGGTGATCGGCACCCACGCGCTGATCCAGGACACCGTGCGCTTTGCCAAACTGGGGCTGTCGGTGGTCGACGAGCAGCACCGCTTCGGCGTGGCGCAGCGGCTGGCGCTGCGCGGCAAGGCCGGTGCCGCCGATACCCCCGATTCAGCGGCGACCGCGGCCGAGACCGTGCCGCACCAGTTGATGATGTCGGCCACGCCGATCCCGCGCACGCTCGCCATGACTTACTACGCCGACCTCGATGTGTCGGTGATCGATGAATTGCCGCCGGGCCGCACCCCCATCGTCACGCGCCTGGTCAACGACGAGCGGCGCGACGAAGTGATCGGACGCATCCATCACGCCGCCGCCGAAGGCCGCCAGGTCTACTGGGTGTGTCCGCTGATCGAGGAAAGCGAGGCGCTGCAGCTGCAGACCGCGGTGGAGACCTATGAAACGCTGGTGGCCGCGCTGCCCGACCTGCGCGTGGGCCTGGTGCACGGGCGCCTGCCGCCGGCCGAGAAGGCCGCGGTGATGGACGACTTCAGCGCCAACCGCATGCAGGTGCTGGTGGCCACCACCGTGATCGAAGTGGGCGTGGACGTGCCCAATGCCTCGCTGATGGTGATCGAGCACGCCGAGCGCTTCGGCCTGGCGCAGCTGCACCAGCTGCGCGGGCGGGTGGGGCGGGGCAGCGCCGAATCGGTCTGCCTGCTGATGTACCAGGCGCCGCTGTCGCCGACCGCGCGCGAGCGCCTGGCGACCATGCGCGAGACCACCGACGGCTTCGAGATCGCCCGGCGCGACCTGGAGATCCGCGGCCCGGGCGAGTTCCTGGGTGCGCGCCAGTCCGGCGAAGCGATGTTGCGCTTTGCCGACCTGCAGACCGACGCGTGGCTGGTGGAATACGCGCAGGAGGCGGCCGAACTGATGCTGGCGCGCTACCCGGAAGCGGTGGAAGCGCACCTTTCGCGCTGGCTGGGTGGGCGCGAGCACTACCTCAAGGCTTGATCGCGGGCTGGTTTTTCGACGGGATGTGCGCCATCCAGCGCACCCGCCAGTCCGCTGCGGGCTATTCGGGCTGGCGCTCTGACAGAAGCGGCAATCGAAGGTAAAATCTATCGCCTACCGGAAACTGATAAGTCATGACGCTCACCGAACTCAAGTACATCGTCGCCGTGGCGCGCGAGCGCCATTTCGGCCGGGCCGCCGAAGCCTGCTTTGTGTCGCAGCCGACGCTGTCGGTCGCGATCAAGAAGCTGGAAGACGAACTCAACGTGCAGATTTTCGAGCGCGGCACCTCCGAGGTGTCGGTGACGTCGGTCGGCGAGCAGATCGTGGCGCAGGCTCAGCGCGTGCTTGAACAGACCATGGCCATTCGCGAGATCGCCAAGCAGGGCAAGGACCCGCTTGCGGGTCCGCTGCGCGTGGGCGTGATCTACACCATCGGGCCGTACCTGCTGCCGTCGCTGGTCAAGCAGATGATCGAGACCGTGCCGCAGATGCCGCTGATGCTGCAGGAGAACTACACCCACAAGCTGATCGAGCTGCTCAAGCAGGGCGAGATCGACTGCGCGGTGATGGCCGAGCCGTTCGCGGATTCGGGCCTGACGGTGCGCCCGCTCTACGACGAACCCTTTGTCGTCGCCGTGCCGCGCGGCCACCAGCTGGCGCAGGCGCGCTCCATCGACCCCGATGAACTGAAGCAGCAAACCATGCTGCTGCTGGGCAGCGGCCACTGCTTCCGCGACCATGTGCTGGGCGTGTGCCCGGAACTGTCGCGCTTCTCGCAGGCGGCCGACGGCATCCAGAAGACCTTCGAGGGCTCGTCGCTGGAAACCATTCGCCATATGGTGGCCAGCGGGGTCGGCATCACCGTGCTGCCGCGCACCTCGGTGCCCGACCTGAAGGCCAAGGGCGACATGCTGTCCTACGTGCCGTTTGCCGATCCGGTGCCCGACCGGCGCGTGGTGCTGGCCTGGCGCAAGAGCTTCACCCGGCTGCCGGCTATGGAAGCGCTGGCCAACGCCGTGGCCGCGTGCGAGCTCGCCGGCGTGCGCAAGCTGGACGCCAAGGAGCTGGCCGAAGCGGCCTGATCTTCCTGCCCCCACAGTACAGGCATTTCCCTCGGCCGCACCGGAGATTCCGCTGCGGCCGTTGCCATTTCCGGCCCCGCAACGGGGTATTTCAGGGACCTGTCTTCGGGCGGTCACCTTCCGCTGCGATAAGTTGCAGAAATCCCAGATAGATTTGACCTAACACATAGGTATAAATAATTGAATTCTCAATTCGATAGATCGTTGGTAGGCTGACTCCTGTCGATGCAGATGGCATCGACCTGAGACAGGAACCAATGATGAGCACCAGCGCCCAGTTCTCTCCGACAACAATCAACGGGCGCCCGTTTCCCCTCCGCGTGGGGCGCTGCCTGCTCGATTGCCTTGCCTGCTATGCCGCCGCGCTCTGATGCGGCGTTCCCTTTCAGCCTACCCACAAAGAGGAAAAGATGAGCAAGAAGGACACCCTTACCACTGCCGCCGGCGCACCCGTCGCCGACAACCAGAACGCGCAGACGGCCGGTCCGCGCGGCCCGATGCTGCTGCAGGATGTCTGGTTCCTCGAAAAGCTGGCCCACTTCGACCGCGAGGTCATCCCCGAGCGGCGCGTGCATGCCAAGGGCTCGGGCGCTTATGGCACGCTCAAGGTCACCCACGACATCACCAGGTACACCAAGGCTTCGGTCTTTGCCCAGGTCGGCAAGGAGACGCCGCTGTTCATCCGCTTCTCGACCGTGGCCGGCGAGCGCGGCGCGGCCGATGCCGAGCGCGACGTGCGCGGCTTCTCGATCAAGTTCTACACCGACGAAGGCAACTGGGACGTGGTCGGCAACAATACCCCGGTGTTCTTCGTGCGCGACCCGCTCAAGTTCCCGGACTTTATCCACACGCAGAAGCGCAATCCGCGCACCAACCTGCGCGACCCGATCGCGGTGTGGGACTTCTGGTCGCGCCATCCGGAATCGCTGCACCAGGTCACCATTCTGATGAGCGACCGCGGTCTGCCGCAGAACTACCGCCAGATCCACGGCTTCGGCTCGCACACGTACTCGTTCATCAACGCGAACAACGAGCGCTTCTGGGTCAAGTTCCACTTCAAGTCGCAGCAGGGCATCGCCAACTGGACCAATGAAGAAGCGGCCAAGGTCGTGGCAACGGACCGCGAAAGCGCGCAGCGCGACCTGTTCGAGAACATCGAGACAGGCAATTTCCCGCGCTGGAACCTGCGCGTCCAGATCATGCCGGAGGCGGATGCGGCCAAGTACCACATCAATCCGTTCGACCTGACCAAGGTCTGGCCGCACAAGGACTACCCGCTGATCGACGTGGGCGTGCTCGAGCTCAACCGCAACCCGGACAACTACTTTGCCGAGGTCGAGCAGGTGGCGATGAATCCGGCCAATATCGTGCCGGGCATCGGCTTCTCGCCCGACAAGATGCTGCAGGGGCGGCTGTTCTCGTACGGCGACACGCAGCGCTACCGCCTGGGGATCAACCACAACCAGATCCCGGTGAATGCGCCGAAATGCCCGTTCCACAACAGCTTCCACCGTGACGGCGCGATGCGCGTGGACGGCAACCAGGGAGGCAAGCTCAACTACGAGCCCAACCGCGAAGGCGCCTACGCCGCCAGCGAACGCGCGATCGAGCCGCCGCTGGCACTGGATGGTGCCGCCGACCACTGGGACCACCGCGTCGACCCGGACTACTACAGCCAGCCCGGCGCGCTGTTCCGCCTGTTCGACGAAGGCCAGCGCCAGCGCCTGTTCGCCAATATCGCGGCGGCGATGCAGGGCGTGCCTGAGGCGATCGTGCGCGTGCAGCTGGAGCACTTCACCAAGGCCGACCCGGCCTACGGCGAGGGCGTGAAGCGCGCGCTCAACCTGAAGTAAGCGGCAGCCGGGCGCGGCGCCCCTGGCGGGATGCCGCGCCGCGGAGAACGATGATGGCGATGATCCGGTTGTTTATCCAAGAGTGGCGACAGCTGTGGCATGACGGGCACGACCAGCCCGGGCGCGCCGATGCCGCGCGGCTGCGCCACAAGCTGTGGCGCAAGGAAATCGGCGCCGCCGTGATCGTGCTCGGCGCGACCGTGATGTTCAGCGAGGTGGCCCGGGGTTTGGCCGGGATTGCCGGCTAGTGCAATAATGCGGGTACTGCGCCGCCCGGCCCCAAAACATGGCAAGCGCCGGCGGCGCCCCTCGTGGCTTTACCAGAACGGAGCGTATTTACCATGGCAAAGAAGAATGAGATGAGCGTGAATATCGGTATTTCCGACAAGGACCGCAAGAAGATCGCGGAAGGCCTGTCCAAGCTGCTGGCGGACACCTACACCCTCTACCTCAAGACCCATAACTTCCACTGGAACGTGACGGGTCCCATGTTCAATACGCTGCATCTGATGTTCGAGACCCAGTACACCGAGCTGGCGCTCGCCGTGGACTCGATCGCCGAGCGTATCCGCGCGCTGGGCTACCCGGCACCGGGCACCTACAAGGAATACGCCCGCCTGTCTTCGATCGCGGAGGAAGAGGGCGTGCCCGAGGCCACCGAAATGATCCGCAAGCTGGTCGAAGGCCAGGAAGCCGTGGTGCGCACCGCGCGTTCGCTGTTCCCGGTGATCGACGCCGCCGGCGACGAACCGTCGGCCGACCTGCTGACCCAGCGCATGCAGACGCACGAAAAGACCGCGTGGATGCTGCGCGCGATGCTGGCCTGAGGCCAGCTTGCCACCTCCGGCTGCCCTTCAGTAGCGGCCGGCACTGCGCGTCGCAACCGTCCGGGCTGCGGCGCGTTTTCATTGAATCCTCCTTCCCGGATCCGCGCAGTGCAGACCCTCTCGCCGTTGCCCCCCACGCCCATGCTTGAACGCCTTTCCCTCTACGCGCGCCTGGTGCGCATCGACAAGCCGATCGGCACGCTGCTGCTGCTGTGGCCGACGCTGTGGGCCATGTGGATGGCCGCGGGCGGGCCGCCGGCGTGGGGGCTGTTCTGGATCTTCGTGGCGGGCACCTTTCTGATGCGCTCGGCTGGCTGCGCCATCAACGACTGGGCGGACCGCGACTTCGACAAGCACGTCAAGCGCACCAGGGAACGGCCGCTGACCGCGGGCAAGATCGCAGCGTGGGAAGCGCTGGCCGTCGCCGCCGTGCTGGCGCTGGTGGCTTTTGCGCTGGTGTTGCCGCTCAATGCGCTGACCAAATGGCTGGCGGTGGTGGCGGCGGTGGTGGCCGGCACTTACCCGTTCTTCAAGCGCTTCTTTGCGATTCCGCAGGCTTATCTCGGCATCGCGTTTGGCTTTGGTATCCCGATGGCGTTTGCCGCGATCCAGGACCAGGTGCCGCCGGTGGCGTGGCTGATGCTGCTGGCCAATGTGTTCTGGGCGGTGGCGTATGACACGGCTTATGCGATGGTCGATCGTGACGACGACCTCCTGATCGGCATGAAGACTTCGGCCATTACCTTTGGCCGCTTCGACGTGGCGGCGATCATGCTCTGCTATGCCGCGTTCCTGGCGCTGATGGCGTGGGCGGGGGTGCTGCTGGGGCTGGGGTGGCCTTACTGGGTGGGGCTGGCGGCGGCTGCGGGTTGCGCCGGGTATCATTACACGCTGATTCGTGACCGCGACCGGATGCGGTGTTTCGCGGCGTTCCGGCATAACAACTGGCTGGGGGCCTGTGTGTTTGCGGGGACGGCGGTGGCTTATGCAATTCGCTGATTAGATCCCGCTGGTTTTCTCCCCTCTCCCGCTTGCGGGAGAGGGGAGCGTTCACATGGGGCGGCGGCCAGGTCAGAGCGCCCGCGGTTTGGCCGCGCCTCAATCCTTCCCGAACTCCGCCCCCATCTCCTTGCCCCGCGCCGCGGCAGCATGCATCGCGCGCACGAAGGCATCACCAATGCCCGAAGCCTCCATCGCCGTCAGCGCCGCATACGTCGTGCCGCCCTTGGACGTCACGCGCTCACGCAGCGTCGACACCGGCTCGGAAGACTGCCCGGCCAGGGTAGCAGCGCCACGGAAGGTCTCTACCGCCAGTTCGCGGCCTTGCTCCGCCGTCAGGCCCAGCTCGGTGGCGGCGCGTTCCATCGCTTCGATAAAGTAGAAGACATAGGCCGGCCCACTGCCGGAAATGGCGGTGACCGCATCGATCTGGTCATCCCCATCCACCCATACGCACTTGCCGACGGCCTCGGCCACCGCGCTGGCGATCGCGCGGTCTTCGGCCGACAGCCCGGCCGGCGCGGCCAGCCCGGTCATGCCCATGCCGGCCAGCGCCGGCGTGTTCGGCATCGCCCGCACCAGCCGGGCGCGCCCGTCCAGCCAGCGCTCCATGTCCTGCAGCCGGATGCCGGCGGCCACGCTGATCACCAGGTTGCCCTTGCCGCTGGCCGGCAGGATAGGCAGCAGCTGCGCCGCGGCGTCGCGGAACTGCTGCGGCTTGACCGCCAGCACCAGCACGTCGCAGGCGCCGAAGGCGGCATCCGGCGCGCCGGCGGCATGCACGCCGAGGTCGCGCGCCAGGCGTTGCTGGGCCTCGGGGAAGGGGTCGACCACGCGGATCGAGCCGGCCGGCACGCCGCGGGCGATCAGGCCGCCGATCAGTGCGGTGGCCATGTTGCCGCCGCCGAGAAAGCCAAAGGTAAGGGTATCGAGCATGGAGATCCGTTGGGGGGCTTGAAGGGAATGGACTGGGCGCGCCGGACTACGGGTATTGGCGCGCTCCGAAAATGGCGGTGCCGATCCGCACCAGCGTGGCGCCCTCGGCGATGGCGGCTTCCATGTCGCCCGACATGCCCATCGACAGCGTGTCGAGGTCCAGGCCGTCGGTGCGCAGCGCCTGCAGCATGGCGCGCATGGCCGCGAACGGGCGGCGCTGCGCGGCGGGGTCGTGCTCGGGCTCGGGGATGGCCATCAGCCCGCGCAGGCGCAGGCCTGGCAGCGCGGCGACGGCATGTGCCAGGCCGGGCACCTCTGCCGGGGCGACGCCGCTCTTGCTGGCTTCGCCGCTGATATTGACCTGGATGCAGACCTGCAGCGCGGCCATGCCGGCCGGGCGCTGGGCCGACAGCCGCTCGGCGATCCTGAGCCGGTCGACGGCGTGCACCCAGTCGAAATGCTCCGCCACCAGGCGGGTCTTGTTGCTCTGCAGCGGGCCGATGAAATGCCATTGCAGGCGGTGGCGCAGGTCGGCCAGCGCGGCGATCTTGTCGACGCCTTCCTGGACGTAGTTTTCGCCGAAAGCGACCTGTCCGGCGGCGTATGCGGCCCTTATGCGGTCGGGGGGAACGGTCTTGGAAACCGCCAGCAGGGCGATGTCCGCGGGCTGTCTGCCGGCTTGTTGTGCGGCCGCCGCGATGCGCTGGTGAACGGCTTGCAAGTTGGCGGCAATTACAGACATAATCCGGCGAACATACAAAAGAAAGTACGCAAAGTACTGATAACTAGGGTGGGGTCATTATAGATGGACATCGCGCAGCTATTGGCTTTCGCTGTCAAGAACAAGGCGTCTGATCTTCATCTCTCCGCGGACATGCCGCCGATGGTGCGGATCCACGGCGACATGCGCCGGATCAACATCGCCTCGATGACGCACAAGGATGTCCACGCCATGGTGTACGACATCATGAGCGACACCCAGCGCAAGGCCTACGAAGAACGCCTCGAAATCGATTTCTCGTTCGAGATCGCCGGCCTGTCCCGCTTCCGGGTCAATGCCTATAACACCCAGCGCGGCGCCGCCGCGGTGTTCCGTACCATTCCCTCCAAGGTGCTCACGCTCGAAGAGCTGCGCGCGCCCGCGGTGTTTGCCGACCTGTGCATGAAGCCGCGCGGGCTGGTGCTGGTGACGGGCCCGACCGGCTCGGGCAAGTCCACCACGCTGGCGGCGATGGTCGACCATCGCAACGAAAGCGACATGGGCCACATCCTCACGGTGGAGGACCCGATCGAATTCGTGCACAGCTCCAAGAAGAGCCTGATCAACCAGCGCGAGCTGGGGCCGCACACGCATTCGTTTGCCAACGCGTTGCGCTCGGCACTGCGTGAAGACCCGGACGTGATCCTGGTGGGTGAGCTGCGCGACCTGGAAACCATCCGCCTGGCGCTGACCGCGGCCGAGACCGGCCACCTGGTCTTCGGCACGCTGCACACCAGCTCAGCGGCCAAGACCATCGACCGCGTGGTCGATGTGTTCCCGCCCGAAGAGAAGGACATGGTGCGCACCATGCTGTCGGAATCGCTGGAGGCGGTGATCTCGCAGACGCTGCTGAAGACGCGCGACGGCAATGGCCGCACCGCCGCGCACGAGATCATGATCGCCACGCCCGCGATCCGCCACCTGATCCGCGAGAACAAGATCGCGCAGATGTACTCGATGATGCAGACCAGCAGCGGGCTGGGCATGCAGACGCTGGACCAGTGCCTGTCTGACCTGATCAAGCGCAGCGTCATCAGCTACAACGACGCGCGCGCCATCGCCAAGAACCCCGACGCGTTCATGGGCTGAGGCCCGCTCCCCAGCAGGACACCGACATGCTCGATCGCGAATCCGCCGCCAAGTACATCAACGACCTGCTGGAGCTGATGGTCAGCAACCGCGGCTCGGACCTGTTCATTACCTCTGACTTCCCGCCGGCGATCAAGGTCGACGGCAAGATCAAGCCGGTGTCGCAGCAGCCGCTGAACCCGACCCAGGCGCTGGGCCTGGTGCGCTCGGTGATGAACGAGCGCCAGGTGCAGGACTTCGACACCAGCCGCGAATGCAATTTCGCGATCACCGCGCCCAAGGCCGGGCGCTTCCGCGTGTCGGCCTTTATCCAGCAGGGCAAGGCCGGCATGGTGGTGCGCACCATCAATACGCGCATTCCCTCGGTGGCCGACCTGGACCTGCCGGCGACGCTGCATGAGGTGGTGATGGCCAAGCGCGGGCTGGTGATCGTGACCGGCGCCACCGGCTCGGGCAAGTCGACCACGCTGGCGGCAATGCTGGATCACCGCAACGCGCATTCGTACGGCCATATCATCACCATCGAGGATCCGATCGAGTACGTGCATGCGCACCAGAACTGCATCGTCACGCAGCGCGAGGTCGGCATCGATACCGAGTCCTGGCACGTGGCGCTGAAGAACACGCTGCGCCAGGCGCCCGACGTGATCCTGATCGGCGAAATCCGTGACCGCGAGACCATGGAGTACGCGATGCAGTACGCCGAGACCGGCCACCTGTGCCTGGCCACGCTGCACGCCAACAATGCCAACCAGGCGATCGACCGCGTGGTCAACTTCTTCCCCGAGGAAAAGCGCCAGCAGCTGCTGATCGACCTGTCGCTGAACCTGAAGGCGATGATCTCGCAGCGCCTGCTGCCGCGCGCCGGCAAAAAGGGGCGCGTGCCGGCGGTGGAGATCATGATCGGCACGCCGCTGGTGGCCGACCTGATCTTCAAGGGCGAGATCCACGAGCTCAAGGAAGTCATCAAGAAGTCGCGCGAGCAGGGCATGGTCTCGTTCGACCAGGCGCTGTTCGACCTGTACGAGGAAGGCAAGATCACCTACGAGGACGCGCTGCGCAATGCCGACTCGCTCAACGACCTGCGCCTGATGATCAAGCTGCACAGCGCGAGCGCCAAGGACACCGACCTGGGTGCCGGCACCGAGCATCTCAATGTCATCTGATTCGTGCACGGTGATGCGCATGGCGTTATGCTTGGGCCACGCAAGGGCCAGTTCCGGCCCCAGGAGTCTGCCATGAGCAATGTCTACCAGTTCGAAGCCAACTCGCTGGCCGGCCAGCCGGTACCGCTGTCGCAGTTCCAGGGCAAGGTGATGCTGGTCGTCAACACCGCCAGCGAATGCGGGTTCACGCCGCAGTACGAGGGCCTGCAGAAGCTCTACGACGAATACCACGAGCGCGGCCTGGAGGTGCTGGGCTTCCCGTGCAACCAGTTCGGCAAGCAGGAGCCGGGCGATGCGCAGCAGATCGGCCAGTTCTGCGAAACGCGCTTTGCGGTGCGCTTCCCGATGTTCGCCAAGATCGACGTGAACGGTGCCGACGCCCATCCGCTGTACCAGTGGCTGACCACGGAAAAGCGTGGCGTGCTCGGTACCCAGGGCATCAAATGGAACTTCACCAAGTTCCTGCTGCGCCGCGACGGCACGGTGTTCAAGCGCTATGCGCCGACCACCAAGCCCGACGAGCTGCGCGCCGATATCGAGATGCTGCTGTCCGACCCGGCTGCCTGAGCGGGACTAGGTGCCGCTGGCGCGCACCGCGCGCAGGAAACCGTTGAGCGAGCGGTCGGGCGTTTCGTGGAAATGGTCGTCCAGCATGCGGATGGCGCGGCAGCGGTCCAGCCGGAAGCTGCGATAGTCCGAGCGCGTGGTGCACCACGTCGCCAGCAACCAGGCATTGCCCCAGAAGAACAGGCCCAGCGGCATCACCACGCGTTCGGTGATGCGCTGCTGCACGTCGCAATAGTCGAGCAGCAGCAATTTCTGTTCGCCCAGCGCCCCGTGTACCACGTCGAAGGCCTCGCGCACATGCGCCTGGTTGACGTATTCCGGCGCGAACACGCGGCTTTGCTGCGCTGCCAGCCGGCGCGGCGGCGGCAGCGCGGCCATCAGTTTTTCCAGCGCGGGATCGGCCGCGGCGGCCAGCGCGCCGCCGCCCCAGGCTTTCAGGAGGCGCAGGCCGGCGACCAGTGCTTCGACTTCCATGGCGGTGAACATCAGCGGCGGGACATCGAAGTCGGCGCGCAGCCGGTAGCCGATGCCGGCCTCGCCCTCGACCGGCACGCCTGACAGCGACAGCGCCTGGATATCACGGTAGACGGTGCGTTCCGACACCCCGAGCCGCTGCGCCAGCAGCGCCGCCGTGGTCAGGCGGCGGCCGCGCAGCACCTGCACGATCTGGAACAGGCGGTCGGCGCGGCGGCTCATCGGGGGCGGCTTGCCATCGGGGTCAGGCGGCCACGGGCTCGTGCAGCCCGATGCGGTTGCCTTCGCTGTCGGTGATATGGGCGATGCGGCCGATCTCGCCCGGCAGGCGCAGCGGCCCGAACACCGTCTTGCCGCCGGCGCGCGCGGCGCGCTCCAGCAGCACATCCAGTTCCGGCGCATGCAGGTATGGCACCGCGCCGTAGTAGTTGCTGGGGCGATAGCCCTCGCCGGCGACCAGCGCGCCGCCCGGGTCGGGGTGGGGGAACACGGCCATGTCGACCTGGCTCATGGTCTCGCGGCGCAGCTGGATATTGAACACCTGCTCGTAGAAGCCGACCGCGCGGCTCATGTCGACGACGGGGATTTCCAGCCAGTTGATCAGACGGTTGCTCATGACAGACTCCTTGGTTCCAGGTGAAGGGGAGTGGGGAGCTCGCATCATGCGCGGGGGCTGCTGACAGCGTGCTGTCAGGAGCGTGTCAGTGTGGCATCCACGCCGCCATCACCGGCACCATGATCGCCGTCAGCACGCCGTTCAGGCCCATGCCCAGCGCGGCAAAGGCGCCGGCTTCCTGGTTGACCTGGAAGGCGCGCGCGGTGCCGATGCCGTGGGCTGCCACGCCGGTGGCGAAACCGCGCACGCTGTAGTCGCGGATGCGCAGCAGGTTCAGCACGCTGGTGGCGCTGACCGCGCCGATGATGCCGGTGGCCATCACCAGCACCGCGGTCAGCGAGGGCAGCCCGCCGATCTTCTCGGCCACGCCCATGGCGATCGGGATCGTCACCGACTTGGGCGCGAGCGAGCGCACGGTCTCGGGCGATGCGCCCAGCAGCCAGGCAATTCCCACCGCCGACACCACTGCCACCACCGAGCCCGCCACCAGTCCTGCCAGCAGCGGGAACACATGGGTGCGCAGCTTGGGCAGCTGCAGGTACAGCGGCACCGCCAGTGCCACCGTGGCCGGCCCCAGCAGGAAGTGCACGAACTGCGCGCCGTCGAAGTAGGTCTTGTAGGGCGTGCCGGTGACGGTCAGCACCGTGACCAGCAGCGCCACCGCGATCATCACCGGGTTGGCCAGCGGCGAGAAGCGCGAACGCTCATAGATGCGGAAGGCAAAGACATAGGCCAGCAGCGTGGCGGTCAGCCCGACCAGGGGGCTCGCGGCCAGGTAGACCCAGATCTCGTTGAGGCGGGGCGTCATCATGCCTGCTCTCCTTTCGCATCGGCGGGCGGGACATCGGCGCGCTTGCGCATCAGCATGCGCGTGACCACGGCGGTGGTGGCGATGGCCAGCCAGGTGGACACCACCAGCGCCACCAGGATCGGCATCCATTCGCCCTCGATGCGGTTGGCATGGACCATGATGCCGACACCGGCCGGCACGAACAGCAGCGACAGGTGCTTGAGCAGTTCAGATGTGGTGCCCTGGATGATGGGCAGCAGGCGGTCGTCGAAGACGAGCCAGCCGAACAGCAAAATCATGCCCAGCACGGGGCCGGGCACCGGCAGGGTCAGCGCGTAGCTGATCACCTCGCCGACGGACTGGAAAACCAACAGGATTGCAAAGGTCTGGAGCATGGGGCGTGGCGTTTGGTCGCAGGTGCGCGGCGCGCGTCCGGAAGGATGCGCGCTGCCGCCCATGCTGCCCGCCCGCGCTAGCCGAGCATCTTGTCGACCAGTTCGATCCAGTGCATCACCGGGGTGCCGGTGCCGCCCTGCAGGTGCGAGATGCAGCCGATATTGGCCGAGACGATGGCTTCGGGCTGCGTGGCCTGCAGTTTGGCGAGCTTGTCGTCGCGCAGGCGGTAGGCCAGTTCCGGCTGCAACACCGAATAAGTGCCCGCCGAGCCGCAGCACAGGTGGCTGTCAGCGCAGAGTTTGACTTCGACGCCGAGGCCGGTCAAGAGCGCTTCGACTTTGCCGCGGATCTGCTGGCCGTGCTGCAGCGTGCAGGGCGGGTGGTAAGCCACGCGCCGGTTGTCGCGCGGGACCGCGCCGGCCAGGGTGTGCAGCTCGTCGGCAAAGTCCGGCAAGACTTCGGACAGGTCGCGCGTCAGCGCCGAGACGCGGCGGGCGCGCTCGGCGTACTTCGGATCGTTGCGCAGCAGGTGCCCGTAGTCCTTGACCATCGCGCCGCAGCCCGAGGCTGTCATCACGATGGCCTCGGCGCCGTCCTCGATATGCGGCCACCAGGCATCGATATTGCGGCGCATATTGTCGAGGCCGCCGTCGTGGTCGCCGGTGTGGAAGCGGATCGCGCCGCAGCAGCCGGCTTCGCGCGCCACCAGCAGTTGTACGCCGACACGGTCGAACACACGCGCAGTTGCGGCATTGATGTTGGGCGACATTGACGGCTGCACGCAGCCGTCGAGCAACAACATCTTGCGTGCATGCGCATTGCGCGGCCACGTGCCGGGCGCGGCGGTGCTGGACAGCGCCGGCACCTTGTTGCGCAGCGTGCCCGGCAGCAGCGGCCGCACCATCTGGCCCAGGCGCAGCGCCGTGCCGAACAGCGCCGGGCGCGTCAGCCCCTCGCGCAGCACCCAGCGCGCGATGCGCTCGCGGGCGGGGCGCTGCACGCCTTCGGCCTCGAGCTTGTCGTCGACCAGCTTGCGGCCGATATCGACCAGGCGGCCGTAGCGCACGCCCGACGGGCAGGTCGATTCGCAGTTGCGGCAGGTCAGGCAGCGGTCCAGGTGCAGGCGCGTGCTTTCGGTGATGGCATGGCCTTCCAGCACCTGCTTCATCAGGTAGATGCGCCCGCGCGGGCCGTCCAGCTCATCGCCGAGCAACTGGTAGGTGGGGCAGGTGGCGGTGCAGAAGCCGCAATGCACGCAGTTGCCGACGATGGATTTGGCTTCCTCGCCTTCGGGCGTGTTGCGAAGAAAATCGGCCAGGTTCGTTTGCATGGTGTGGGGAGGTTGTGCCGGGGGGATGCCTGGACGTGCCGGGTCAGAGCCCGGGGTACATGCGCTGCGGGTTGAAGATGCCGGCCGGGTCGAAGGTCTCTTTCAGGCGGCGGTGGATCGCGGCCAGCGGCGAGGCCAGCGGCGTGAACACGCCCACTGACTTGTCGCCATTGCGGAACAGCGTGGCATGGCCGCCGGCGGCCTGCGCCACGGCGCGCACGCTTTCGGCATCGGTCTTGTCAGTGCCGTCCTCGGGCAGCCACCAGCGCTGGCCGCCGCCCCATTCGATCAGCTGTGGGCCCGGCAGCGCCAGCGGCGCGGCGATGGTGGGCACCGCCAGGCGCCACAGCGCGCGGCCCGCCTGGGCGGGGGCGAAGAACGGGTGGGTCTGCTCGCGCAGCGATTGCCACAGCGCCGCGGCTTCCGCAGCGTCCACGCGCTCGCCGCCCAGCCTGGCGCACGCGGCGCGCACGGCGGCGGTGGCGCCGGCCAGGCGCACGTGCAGCACGCCCGCGTGCCAGGCCGAAGACGCCAGCGGCAGCGGCTGGCCGCCCCAACGGTTCAGGTGCTCGATGGCATCGGCCTGCGCCAGCTCGAAGCGCAGCGTGGCCTCGTCGAACGGTGCCGGCAGCACCTTGACCGACACCTGCAGGATCAGCCCGAGCGTGCCGAGCGAGCCCGCCAGCAGCCGCGACACGTCATAGCCCGCCACGTTCTTCATCACCTGGCCGCCGAAGTCCATCACCTCGCCGCGGCCGTCCATCAGCTGCGCGCCCAGCATGAAGTCGCGCAGCGCGCCCACCGACTGCCGGCGCGGGCCCGACAATCCCGCGGCCACGGCGCCGCCCAGCGTCGCGGTGCTGGGCTGGCCCGGCAGTGCGAAATGGGGCGGCTCGAAGGCCAGCATCTGGCGCTTCTCGGCCAGCGCCGCCTCGATCTCGGCCAGCGGCGTGCCGCAGCGCGCGGTGATCACCAGCTCGGCCGGGTCGTAGTCGACGATGCCGGCATAGGCGCGCGTGTCCAGCAGCTGGCCCGCGGCGGGCTGGCCGTAGAAGTCCTTGCTGCCGCCGCCGCGCAGCCGCAGCGCGGTGCGGGTCTCGGTGGCTTGCCTGACGGCGTCGCGGATGGCGTCGAGGGTGGCTTGCATATGCGTCGTGGGGTAGGGAAGGCCGGCTCAGGAGCCGGCAGGTCCGCCGGGCACTTCCGGCCGGTCGTTCTGGTATTCGGGCAGCTGGCTGCCGCAATGCTTGCAGTAGCCGGCGTCGGGTTCGTGGCCCTCGGTCAGGCAATGGGTGCAGGTGCGCGTGGTGAGCGGCCGCTTCAGGATGCTGGCGGCCAGCTCGGCGCCGACGATACCGGTGGGGAAGGCGATGATGCCGTAGCCCAGCAGGATGGTCAGCGAGGTGATGAACTGCCCCAGCGGGGTCTTGGGCACCATGTCGCCGAAGCCCGTGGTGGTCAGCGTCACCACCGCCCAGTACATGCTGACCGGGATGCTGGTGAAGCCGTGCTGCGGGCCTTCCACCACGTACATTACCGTGCCCAGGATCACCGTGATGATGAACACCGTGCCCAGGAACACGAAGATCTTGCGGCGGCTGTTGACCAGCGCGCGGTACAGGATCTCGGCTTCCTCGAAGTACACGGTCAGCTTCAGGATCCGGAACACGCGCAGCAGCCGCAGCAGGCGCACGTCGATCAGGAAATGCAGCTCGGGCAGGAAGAAGGCCAGCCAGGTCGGCATGATCGAGACGAAGTCGATGATGCCGTAGAAGCTGAACACATAGCGCCACGGCCGGCGCACCACCAGGATGCGCATCACGTACTCGGCCGTGAAGAACAGCGTGAACATCCATTCCAGCACGGTGAACGCCAGCCCCAGGCGGTTGTTCACCGCGGGCAGGCTGTCGAGCATCACCACCGTCACGCTGGCGACGATGGCCAGCAGCAGCGCGACATCGAAGAGCCGGCCCTCGCGGGTATCGGCCTCGAAGATGATGGTGTACCAGCGCTGGCGCCAGCCGGCCTCGGGCTGCCCCAGGCGCTGGCGGACGAACGCTTCCTGCTGCTGGCGTCGGCGTGGGCTGGACATGGCGTGGCTCAGAAGCGCGGCAGTTCCGGGTGCGGCAGCAGGCCCCGCTTCACATGCATCTTGCCGTACTCCGCGCAGCGCGCCAGCGTGGGGATGGCCTTGTCCGGGTTGAGCAGCCGCGCCGGGTCGAAGGCGGCCTTGACGCCGAAGAAGGCATCGCGCTCGGCGGGCGAGAACTGCACGCACATCGAGTTGAGCTTCTCCACGCCCACGCCGTGCTCGCCGGTGACGGTGCCGCCCAGTTCCACGCAGGTTTCCAGGATGTCGGCGCCGAACAGCTCGGCGCGGTGCCATTGGTCCTGGTCCGCGCCATCGAACAGCACCAGCGGGTGCATGTTGCCGTCGCCGGCATGGAACACGTTGATGCAGCGCAGGCCGTACTTTTGCTCCATGGCTTCGATGCGCCTGAGCAGCGTGCCGATGTGCTTGCGCGGAATGGTGCCGTCCATGCAGTAGTAGTCCGGCGAGATCCGGCCGGCGGCGGGGAAGGCGTTCTTGCGGCCGCTCCAGAAGCGCAGGCGCTCGGCTTCGTTCTGCGAGACCACGATGCGGGTGCAGCCCGATGCCGTCAGCACCGCGCTCATGCGTTCGATTTCCTCGGCCACTTCTTCCGGGGTGCCGTCGGATTCGCACAGCAGGATGGCGGCGGCATCCAGGTCATAGCCCGCATGCACGAACTGCTCGACCGCGGCGGTGGCGGGCTTGTCCATCATTTCCAGTCCGGCCGGGATGATGCCGGCGGCGATCACGTCCGCCACCGCATTGCCGCCTTTCTCGACATCGTCGAAGCAGGCCATGATCACCTGCGCCAGCTGCGGCTTGGGGATCAGGCGCACCGTGACCTCGGTGACCACGGCCAGCATGCCTTCGGAGCCGATCAGCACGGCCAGCAGGTCCAGGCCCGGCGAGTCGGGGGCCTCGGAGCCGAACACCACCACCTCGCCCTCCATCGTCACCGCGCGCACGCGCAGCACGTTGTGCACGGTCAGGCCGTACTTCAGGCAGTGCACGCCGCCGGAGTTCTCGCTGACGTTGCCGCCGATGGTGCAGGCGATCTGCGAGGACGGGTCCGGCGCGTAGTACAGGTTGTGGGGTGCGGCGGCGTCGGAGATCGCCAGGTTGCGCACGCCCGGCTGGACCACCGCGGTGCGCGAGTACGGATCGACCGACAGGATGCGCTTGAACTTGGCCAGCGACAGCACCAGGCCCTCGGCGATCGGCATGGCGCCACCCGACAGGCTGGTGCCGGCGCCGCGCGGCACCACCGGCACGCCCAGCTTGTGGCACAGGCGCAGGATCGCGCAGACCTGTTCCTCGGTGTCGGGCAGGGCCACGGCCATCGGCACCTGGCGGTACGCGGCCAGGCCGTCGCATTCATAGGGGACGGTGTCTTCCGGCTTCCACAGCAGCGCGGCATCCGGCAGGATCTGCGCCAGGCCGGCCAGCAGCGCGCTGCGGCGGCCTTCGGCCGTGGCATGGGCGCCGTCGGGGGCGATGGTTTGGGCTTCGTGCGGGGCATTCATGAACGACTCCTGTGGGGCCTCCTGGATGGCGGCCGGTGCGCGGTCTGCCGGTCGCGGCAATGCAGGGCCTGCCGCGGGGACGGGTGACTATAGCGCAGGGCACCTGGCGCGGGCACCACGGGACACGTGAATTCCGCATGGCAGGCCGATCAAAAATGCTCATCATGGCTGCGCGGGAAATCACTCCTGGCAGGCGACGCAAGTCCAGCGTACACCGCAGCGCGGGTGCAGGGAAGGCGGTCCGGCCGGACTCAGCGTGCCGGCGGCTGCGGCAGGAAGCAGACCATGTCGAGCTTGTCGTGGAAGTGCGGCGCGACGTACAGCGCATCCGGCTCCAGCCCCGTGCGCACGAAGCCGAGCGACTCGTACAGCCGCACCGCGCCCGCGCTGCCGGCATTGACGCACAGCGTCACCTGGCGCACGCCCGGCATGGCGGCGGCCTGTTCCATGGCCCGCTCCATCAGCGCGCGGCCGAGCTTGCGGTCGCGCCAGCCCGGGGCCACGTACATGCCCCAGATAAAGGCCTTGTGCCGGTGCTTGGCGTTTTCCTCGCGCATCACCCCGACCACGCCGGCCAGCGCGCTGCCATCGCTGCCGTCGACAAAGGCGCCGAATACGGCCTTGCCCTCGGTCGCGGCCAGGCGCCCGGCGACGACTTCCAGCGGCCGGTCCTGTTCCTCCTCCAGGCTGGAAGCGAAGGCTTCCGGCGCTTCGGCCAGGCCGTGCAGCCGCAGCGCCTGGAAGGCGGCGGCATCGGCGGGGGTCAGCAAGCGGATTTCCATGGGGTCAGTCTCCTACCAGTCCAGGCTCAGCAGCCAGTCGACGAAATAGCGCGCCTCGGGCTTGAGCGGGGCCTGTTCGCGCTCGACGATGTAGTAGCCGTGCGGCGAGACCGATTCCACCTCCAGCAGCCGCACCATCTGCCCCAGCGACAGCCAGTGCCGCGCCATGCGCTGGCGCACCAGCGCCACGCCCTGGTTGGACGCGATCGCCTCCAGCATCAGGCCGATGTCGTTGAACTGCGGCCCGGTCTGCGGCTCGGCCCAATCCAGCCCGGCAGTCTCGAACCACGGCTTCCACGGCTCCAGCGGACTGCGCAGCAGCACCAGGCCGTGCAGGTGCTCGGGCTTGGTGATGGCGCGGCCGTTGACGCGCTCGTAGTACTCGCGCCCGCACGCCGGGAACACCGGCTCGACCAGCAGCCGGGTGGTCTTCAGGTCAGGGTAGCGGCCGGTGCCGTAGCGGATCTCGACATCGGTGTCCTCGGCCTTGACGTCCAGGAACGGGATCGCCAGGTGCAGCTCGAGGTCGATATGCGGATACAGCGCGCCGAACTCGGGCAGGCGCGGCACCAGGTGCTGGCGCCCGAAGGTGGGCGGGATCGCCACCCGCAGCCGGGTGCGCAGCTTGTTGTATTCGGGCCGCGCCAGCTCGTTGAGCGACTTGAGCGCGTCCTGCACGTTGCGCAGATAGCGCGTGCCGGCGGCGGTCAGCCGCAGCGCCGCGTTGGCGCGCACGAACAGGTCTTCGCCCCACAGCTCCTCAAGATTCTTGATGCGGTGCGAGACCGCGCTGGGCGTGACCGACAGCTCTTCGGCCGCGCGCGCGAAGCTGCCCAGGCGCGCCGCTGCCTCGAAGGCGATCAGCAGGTGCAGCGGCGGGACGCGGTTGAACATGGAGGCCATCAGCTCGGCACGCCTTACTGCGAGCCGCCGCGCGTGGCGCTGAAGATCTTGCCCGGGTTGAGGATGTGCTTGGGGTCCAGCGCGTCCTTGATCGCGCGCATCACGTCGAGCGCATCCTCGCCGTGTTCTTCCACCAGGAAGCGCTGCTTGTGCAAGCCCACGCCGTGCTCGCCGGTGCAGGTGCCGCCCATCGCCAGCGCGCGTTCGACGATGCGCTGGTTGATGGCCTCGGCCTCGGCCATCTCTTCGGGCTTGTCGGGGTCGACCAGGATCGCCACGTGGAAGTTGCCGTCGCCGACATGGCCGACGATGGGGCAGGGCAGCGCCGAGGCGTTCAGGTCCTTCTCGGTCTCGGTGACGCAGTCGGCCAGGCGCGAGATCGGCACGCACACGTCGGTGGTCACCGACTTGCAGCCCGGCTTGAGCTGCAGCATGGCGAAGTAGGCGGTATGGCGCGCGTTCCACAGCCGGCTGCGGTCCTCCGGGCGGGTGGCCCACTCGAAGCCCTGGCCGCCGTGCTCGGCGGTGATCTGCTGCACGGTCTCGGCCTGCTCGCGCACGCCGGCCTCGGTGCCGTGGAATTCGAAGAACAGGTGCGGGGTCTCGGGCAGGGTCAGGTTGTCGTGGCGGTTGATGGCGCGGATCGCCAGCGCATCGACGAACTCCACGCGCGCCACCGGCACGCCCAGCTGGATGGTCTGGATTACCGCCTGCACCGCGCTGCCCATGCTGGGGAAGGCGCACACCGCGGCGGAGATCGCCTCCGGCTGCGGGTAGAGCCGCACCGTCACCTCGGTGATGATGCCGAGCGTGCCTTCGCTGCCGATAAAGAGCCGGGTCAGGTCATAGCCCGCCGCCGACTTGCGCGCCTGCGTGCCGGTGCGGATCACGCGGCCGTCGGCGGTTACCACTGTCAGCGCCAGCACGTTCTCGCGCATGGTGCCGTAGCGCACCGCGTTGGTCCCGGAGGCGCGCGTGGCGCACATGCCGCCCAGCGAGGCGTCGGCGCCCGGGTCGATCGGGAAGAACAGGCCGGTGTCCTTGATTTCCTGGTTCAGCTGCTTGCGCGTGACGCCGGGCTGCACGGTCACGGTCAGGTCCTCGGGCTGCACCGCCAGCACGTGGTTCATCTGCGACAGGTCCAGACTGATGCCGCCTGCCACGGCCAGCAGATGGCCTTCCAGCGACGAGCCCGCGCCGTACGGGATCAGCGGCACGCCATGCTGGTTGCACAGGCGCGCCACCTCGGCCACTTCCTCGGTGCTGTGGGCGAAGACCACGGCGTCGGGCACGGCCGGCGGGAACGGGGATTCGTCGCGGCCGTGGTGTTCGCACACGCCGGCGGAGGTGGTGAAGCGGTCGCCGAAGCGCGCCGCCAGGGCTTCGCTGAAGGCGGGCGGCAGCGGACGGCGGGCGAGCGTGGCGGACGGCGTGGGGTGGTTCATGCGGGTCTCCGGCGGGTCGGCGCGACGGTGGTGCCGGCGGCGGCGCTGCGGAGCAAGCTCCGGTCTGGCCGGCAGGGGCGCGACCCGGTTATCGAATGGGCGACGAATGGGGGCTACCGGCATTCTACGCCGCGCGGCGGCTCATGCACCCTGGCCGGGCACTGCGGCGGCCGGTACTGGCCGATAGCCGCACAGCAAGCGCCGGGACACAAGCGCTTGGCGCGCCGAGGCGGTCCGGCGCGATAATGCGTCTTTCCCCCGGGCGCCCCGCGTTGCAGGGCGGACCACGACTACCACACGCTTACGAGGAGACCGGCATGGGCAACCGCCTGTCCAAGATTGCCACCCGCACCGGCGACGCCGGCACCACCGGCCTGGGCGACGGCAGCCGCACCGGCAAGGCCAGCCCGCGCATCGCCGCCATCGGCGACGTCGACGAGCTCAACTGCCACGTCGGCGTGCTGCTGACCGAGGCCCTGCCCGACGACGTGCGCGCCGCCCTGCTGCATATCCAGCACGACCTGTTCGACCTGGGTGGCGAGCTGTCCATCCCGGGCTACACCCTGCTCAAGCCTGAGCAGGTGGCGCAGCTCGATACCTGGCTCGCCGACTACAACGCCAACCTGCCGCGGCTGGCCGAATTCATCCTGCCCGGCGGCAGCCGCGCCGCGGCGCAGGCCCATGTCTGCCGCACCGTGTGCCGCCGTGCCGAGCGCGCGCTGGTGGCGCTGGGCGCGGCCGAGCCACTGAACGAGGCCCCGCGCCAGTACCTGAACCGGCTGTCGGACCTGATGTTCGTGCTGGCGCGGGTGCTGAACCGGGCCGGCGGCGGTTCCGACGTGTTGTGGCAGCGCGATCGCGACGCGCCAGGAGGTATGGAATAGGCCACTTTCGGCGGCCGCGCCGCGCCGTCCGCTTAACCTGCGGCGGCGGATGCCGTTGAAAGCATGCAGAAACCGAGAAAATTACTCGGATTTGCCGGTTCTGCCCTTGAAAAGCCCCCGGGCGGCCACATTTCGGCCTCAGGTTGAATTGCAGCCGCGCGGATAGCGCCGGCTCAAGAGGAGAGAATAATGGGTAAGATCATCGGTATCGACCTCGGTACCACCAATAGCTGCGTCGCGATCCTGGAAGGCAACACCCCCAAGGTCATCGAAAACTCGGAGGGTGCCCGCACCACCCCGTCGATCATCGCCTACATGGAAGACGGCGAGATCCTGGTCGGCGCGCCGGCCAAGCGCCAGGCCGTCACCAATCCGCGCAACACCCTGTACGCGGTCAAGCGCCTGATCGGCCGCAAGTTCGAAGAGAAGGAAGTCCAGAAGGACATCGGCCTGATGCCGTATTCCATCGTCAAGGCCGACAACGGCGACGCATGGGTGTCGGTGCGCGACCAGAAGCTGGCGCCGCCGCAGGTTTCCGCCGAAGTGCTGCGCAAGATGAAGAAGACGGCCGAGGACTACCTCGGCGAGCCGGTGACCGAAGCCGTGATCACCGTGCCGGCCTACTTCAACGACTCGCAGCGCCAGGCCACCAAGGACGCCGGCCGCATCGCCGGCCTCGACGTCAAGCGCATCATCAACGAGCCGACCGCGGCCGCGCTGGCGTTCGGCATGGACAAGAACGAGAAGGGCGACCGCAAGATCGCCGTGTATGACCTCGGCGGCGGCACCTTCGACATCTCGATCATCGAGATCGCGGACGTGGACGGCGAGAAGCAGTTCGAAGTGCTGTCGACCAACGGCGACACCTTCCTGGGCGGCGAAGACTTCGACCAGCGCATCATCGACTACATCATCAGCGAGTTCAAGAAGGACCAGGGCGTGGACCTGTCCAAGGACGTGCTCGCGCTGCAGCGCCTGAAGGAAGCCGCTGAAAAGGCCAAGATCGAACTGTCGAGCTCGCAGCAGACCGAGATCAACCTGCCGTACATCACGGCCGATGCCTCGGGTCCGAAGCACCTGAACCTGAAGATGACCCGCGCCAAGCTCGAATCCCTGGTGGAAGAGCTGATCACGCGCACCATCGAGCCGTGCCGCATCGCCATCAAGGACGCGGGCGTCAAGGTCAGCGACATCGACGACGTGATCCTGGTCGGCGGCATGACCCGCATGCCCAAGGTGCAGGAACAGGTCAAGGAGTTCTTCGGCAAGGAAGCGCGCAAGGACGTGAACCCGGATGAAGCCGTGGCCGTCGGCGCCGCGATCCAGGGCTCGGTGCTGTCGGGCGACCGTACCGACGTGCTGCTGCTGGACGTGACGCCGCTGTCGCTGGGGATCGAGACCCTGGGTGGCGTGATGACCAAGATGATCACCAAGAACACCACCATCCCGACCAAGCATGCGCAGGTGTTCTCGACCGCCGACGACAACCAGCCGGCGGTGACCATCAAGGTGTTCCAGGGCGAGCGTGAAATGGCCTCCGGCAACAAGCTGCTGGGCGAGTTCAACCTGGAAGGCATTCCGCCCGCAGCGCGCGGCACGCCGCAGATCGAAGTGTCGTTCGACATCGACGCCAACGGCATCCTGCACGTGGGCGCCAAGGACAAGGCGACCGGCAAGGAAAACAGGATCACCATCAAGGCGAACTCGGGCCTGTCGGAAGACGAGATCCAGCGCATGGTGAAGGACGCCGAGGCCAACGCCGAGGAAGACAAGAAGGCCCGCGAGCTGGCTGATGCCCGCAACCAGGCCGACGCGCTGATCCACTCGACCAAGAAAGCGCTCACCGAATACGGCGACAAGCTGGAAGCCGGCGAGAAGGAAAAGATCGAAGCCGCGATCAAGGAACTGGAAGACGCCGCTCGCGGCGGCGACAAGGCCGAGATCGATGCCAAGGTCAACGCGCTGTCCGAAGTCAGCCAGAAGCTGGGCGAGAAGGTCTACGCCGACATGCAGGCCAAGGCTGGCGAAGGCGCCACGGCCGGTGCTGCTGCCGGTGCCGGCGCGGCCGGTGGCCAGCAGGCGCAGCCGCAGGACGACAACGTTGTGGACGCCGAATTCAAGGAAGTCAACGACAAGAAGTAATCGGGACACGCGGGCGGCGGTGCAGGCACTGGCCGGCACCGCCCCCGCCCCGACGCCGGGCGCGGCCATCGGACCCAGCGGGAAACCGCCGTCGGATGCCTCGCTCGGCTTTTTTGCTATTCGCCGGTATCGCGCCACATGTGCGTGCCGGCCAAAAAGGTTTGAGCCACCATGGCAAAACGTGACTATTACGAAGTGCTCGGGGTAGGCAAGAACGCGAGCGACGACGAGATCAAGAAGGCTTATCGCAAGCTCGCGATGAAGTACCACCCGGACCGCAATCCGGAAGGCAAGGACGGCAAGATCGCCGAGGAAAAATTCAAGGAGGTCAAAGAGGCCTACGAGATGCTTTCCGACCCGGAGAAGAAGGCGGCCTACGACCAGTATGGCCATGCCGGTGTCGACCCCAATATGGCGGGCGGCTTCGGCGGTGCGCAGGGCTACGGCGGTTTCGCCGAGGCCTTTGGCGACATCTTCGGCGACATTTTCGGCCAGCAGGCCGGTGGCCGTCGCGGCGGCGGCGGCCCGCAGGCCTATCGCGGCGCCGACCTGCGCTACAGCATGGAGATCTCGCTGGAGCAGGCCGCGCACGGCCACGAGGCGCAGATCCGCGTGCCGCACTGGGACGACTGCGACCACTGCCACGGCAACGGCGCGGAGCCGGGCTCGAGCGTGGAAACCTGCCCGACCTGCCACGGCGCGGGCCAGGTGCGCGTGTCGCAGGGCTTCTTCACCATGCAGCAGACCTGCCCGAAGTGCCACGGCAGCGGCAAGTACATCCCCAAGCCGTGCACCAAGTGCCACGGCCAGGGCAAGCTGAAGTCGCAGAAGACGCTGGAAGTGAAGATCCCGGCCGGCATCGACGAAGGCATGCGCATCCGCTCGTCGGGCAACGGCGAGCCGGGTATCAACGGCGGCCCCCCGGGCGACCTGTATGTGGAAGTCCACATCAAGGCGCACCCGATGTTCGAGCGCGACGGCGACGACCTGCACTGCCAGATGCCGATCTCCTTCGCCACCGCGGCGCTGGGCGGCGACCTGGAAGTGCCGACGCTGAGCGGCAAGGCCACCTTCCCGGTGCCTGAAGCCACCCAGTCGGGCAAGACCTTCCGTCTGCGCGGCAAGGGCATCAAGGGCGTGCGTTCCGGCTATCCGGGCGACCTCTATGTGCATGTGAACGTGGAGACGCCGGTCAAGCTGACCGAGGCGCAGAAGGAGATGCTGCGCCAGTTCGACCGCTCGGTGCATGAGGGCGGCTCGCGCCACAGCCCGCAGGAGCAATCCTGGCTGGACAAGGTGAAGAGCTTCTTCAGCTGACCGGGTTTGCAGTATCGGACCGGCCACGTGCGAGCGTGGCCGGTTTTGTTTTTGGCGCGCGATAATGCCAAGGTTGTCCCCACCGCCCCTTTCCTGACGATTTCCCCGTGGTAGCCAGCATCCAGCCCCCGCCCTCTCCCCCGGCCCCTCTCCCGCAAGCGGGCGAGGGGAGCACCCAGCCAGGGGGAGGAGATGTCTTCGTCCTTCTCGACGACGCCACGGCCCCGGCGGCGCAAGCCGCATCACGCCTCTACACCGGCTTCATCCGTGAAGACGTCTTGCCCGCCGGCAGCGACATCGCGCAACTCGACACCATGCTTGCCGAAGGCTGGCGCCAGGGCTGGCATGCCACCCTGTTTGCCCCCTACGAATTCGGCGGCGCGCTGGTCGATGCCCCGGTGCACACCGGCAACGCGATGCCGTTCCACGACGGCGCGCTGCGCCTGCTGTGGTTCCGCAACCTGCGCCGGCTCGATGCCGCGGCGGTCACGGCGTGGCTGCAGGCGAAAGCCGACCCCAGGCCGGCGGGCCTGATGGACGTGGCCTCCGATACCTCCCGCGAGGCATTCGACGATGCCATCGCCCGCATCCACCAGTGGATCGAAGCCGGCGACACCTACCAGGTCAACTACACCCAGCGCCTGCACTTCGATGCCTTTGGCGACCCGGTGGCGCTGTATGCCGCGCTGCGCGCCGCGCAGCCGGTGCCGTATGGCGTGCTGGCCAGCCTGCCGGATCGTGCCACGGTGCTGTCGCTGTCGCCCGAGCTGTTCGTGCGCCACGACGGCCAGGGCCACCTGCTGACCCGGCCGATGAAGGGCACCGCGCCGCGCTCGGGCGATGCCGTGCGCGATGCGCAGGCCGCCGCCGCGCTGGCCGCCGATGCCAAGAACCGCGCCGAGAACGTGATGATCGTCGACCTGCTGCGCAACGACCTGGGGCGCATCGCGCAGCCGGGCAGCGTGGCGGTGCCGGAGCGCTTTGCGGTGCAGCCGTTTGGCGCGGTGCTGCAGATGACCTCTACCGTCACCGCGACGGCGCGGCCCGGCACGCGCTTTGGCGCACTGATGGCGGCGCTGTTCCCGTGCGGCTCCATCACCGGCGCGCCCAAGCGGCGCACCATGCAGATCATTGCCGAACTGGAAGGCACGCCGCGCGGGCTGTACACCGGGGCGATCGGCTGGATCGATGTGCCAACCGACGAAGGTACCGCGGGACCGTTCGCGCTGTCGGTGGCAATCCGCACGCTGGTACTGGCGCCTCTCGCGGATACCGGCCTGCGCGCGGGTGAAATGGGCGTGGGCGGCGGCATCGTCCATGACAGCGTCGCGGCGGAGGAGTTCGATGAATGCGGCTGGAAGGCGCGTTTCCTGACGCGGCACGATCCCGGTTTTACGCTGTTCGAAACCATGCGCGTGCAGGACGGCGAGTGCCTTTACCTGGCGCGGCATCTTGCGCGCATTGGCGCTTCGGCACATACGTTCGGCTTCGCTTTCGATGCCGATGCGGCACGCAACGCGGTGGCCGCTCAGGTAGCGCAGCTGGGCGCGGGGACATGGCGCCTGCGTATGAGCGTGGACAAGCGCGGCGCGCTCGCATTTGCCAGCGGCGCGGTGGCACCGATGCCGGCCGGTCCGGTCAGGATCGATATCGCCCCCGAGCCACTACCCGCCGCCGATCCGCTGCGCCGCCACAAGACCAGCGCGCGCGCAGTGTTCGATGCGGGCTGGCAGGCCGCCGAGCGTGCCGGTGGCTTTGACCTGCTGTTCTTCAACACGCGCGGTGAACTGCTGGAAGGCGGGCGCAGCTCGGTCTTCGTCCGTATCGATGGCCGCTGGCTGACGCCGCCGCTGTCGGCTGACATCCTGCCCGGCGTGATGCGCGCGGTGGCGCTGGACGAGGGAGGGGCGGCCCTGGGCGCCCCCGGCGAAGTGGTGACGGAAGCGGTGATCACGCGCGCGATGCTCGCGCGCGCCGAGGCCATCGTCCTGGTCAACGCCTTGCGTGGCGCGATGCCGGCGACGCTGAGTCAGTAAGCCTGAAGACTAAGGGTGGTGCGTGTCCAGGACGCCGTCGCCCAGCTTCCAGCGCACCACGCCCGGCAGGTTGATCAGCTCGCGGTCGTGGCAGATCATCACCACGGTGCGGCCTTCGGCGGCCAGGTCGCCGACCAGCCCAATCACCTGTTCGCGCGCATGGCCGTCCAGGCTCGAGGTAGGCTCATCCAGCAGCAGCAACTCCGGCTCCAGCACCTTGGCGCGCGCCAGCGCCACGCGCTGGATCTCGCCGCCTGACAGGTATTCGGGCGCGGTGTCCTGCAGGTGCGACACGCCGGCCCAGCCCAGCGCCTCGCCCACGCGGCGGGCGATCTCGTCGCGCGGCATCCCGCGTGCGTGCAGGCCGTAGGCGATGTTCTCGCGCACTGAGGTGCGGAACAGGTACGGATGCTGGTGCAGGTAGGCAATGCGCTGGCGCAACGCCGGCGGCAGCGGGGAGAGGGGGGCGTCGTGCGCCTGGCCGTGCGCGTCGGTCCACTGCGCGCTGGCGCCGGGTGCCGGCTCCAGCCCGGCCAGCATGCGCAGCAGCGTGGTCTTGCCGGCGCCGTTCATGCCGGTCAGCACGATCGCGGTGGCGCGCGGGATCACCAGCCTGTCGATGGCAAAGAGCTTGCGCAGGCCGATGGTGCGCGCCAGCCCTCGCACGGTCAGCAGCGGGCTGTGGTCATGGGCAACTGAGGGGGTCATCGGCGGAAGCCTCCGGCACCCTGCAGCCAGGCCATGCCGATATTGACCAGCAGCGCCAGCGCCACCAGCACGATGCCCAGCGCAATGCCCTGGGCGAACTCGCCCTTGCTGGTTTCCAGCGCAATGGCCGTGGTGATGGTGCGGGTCGAGCCTTCGATATTGCCGCCGATCATCAGGGCCGAGCCGACTTCGGCAATCACGCGCCCGAAGCCGGCGACCACTGCCGCCATCAGCCCGAAGCGCAGCTCGCGGATCACGGTCAGGAAGGTGCGCCAGCGGCCTGCGCCCAGCACCCAGGCGGTCTCGCGCAGGCGCACGTCGGCGCCCTGCAGGGTCGACAGCGCAAACGCCAGCACCACCGGGAAGCCGATCACCGCCTGCCCCAGCACCATGCCCGCCGGCGTGAACAGCAGGTGCAGGCTGCCCAGCGGGCCCTGGCGCGTCAGCAGCAGGTAGAGGACCAGCCCGACCAGCACGGTCGGGAACGACAGGAAAGCCTGCGCCACCACCACCACCGCACGCCGGCCCGGGAACTGCCGGGTGGCGATCAGCCAGGCCGCGGCGATCGCCGGCACCGTGGCCAGCGCCAGTCCCAGCACCGCCACCATCAGCGAGGTCCAGACGATGAACCACAGGCCAGCGTCGCCGCTGGCCAGCAGGCGGAAGGCGTCGGCGGTGGCGGTGCCGATCTCCACCGGCTCAGGCGGAGAAGGTGTGCTCGGCGGCGGGAAAGCTGCCGTCCTTGACGGCGGCCACGTAGGCGCGCACGGCTGCCTCGATCGAGGTCTGGCCGTCCATGAAGTTGCGCACGAACTTGGCCTTGCGGCCCGGGTAGACATTGAGCATGTCCTGCAGCACCAGCACCTGGCCGGAGCAGTCCGCGCCCGCGCCGATGCCGATGGTGGGGACCGTCAGCGATTGCGTGATCTCGCCGGCCAGCGCCGCGGGCACCGCCTCCATCAGCACCACCTGCGCGCCGGCGGCCTGCAGCGCCAGCGCGTCGCGCTTGAGCTGGGCCGCGCCGGCGTTGGTCTTGCCCTGCACCTTGAAGCCGCCCAGCGCGTGCACCGACTGCGGCGTCAGGCCGATATGCGCGCATACCGGGATGCTGCGCTCGACCAGGAACTTGACGATGGGCGCCAGCCAGTCGCCGCCTTCGAGCTTGACCATCTGCGCGCCGGCCTTCATCAGCGTGACCGCGCTGGCAAACGCGGCCTCAGGCGTGGGATAGGTGCCGAACGGCAGGTCCGTCAGCAGCAGCGAGGTCTGGTTGCCGCGCGCCGCGCATTCGGTGTGGTAGGCCATCTGTTCCAGCGTGACCGGCAGCGTGGTCTGCTGGCCCTGCATCACATTGCCCAGCGAATCGCCGACCAGGATCATTTCCACGCCGCAGTAGTCGAGCAGCGCGGCGAAGCTGGAGTCGTACGCGGTCAGCATGGCGATTTTCTCGCCGGCGTCACGCATCGCCTGCAGTTTGGGAATCGTGATGGTCTTGCGGGAGGGATCGAGGAGGTAGCTCATGGCAGTGCCCATATAGGACGGCTTTGCCGGTGCCGGGAGGGCCGCCCGCACGGCAACGACAGCCGTCGTTATTGTGTTGGGTCTGGCAGGCGTGGCCTGTCAGGGCGCAGCGAGATTGAGAAAGGCCTTGCGGCCGCGCATGTTTTCGATGCGCGACAGTAGTGTACGGAAATCGTCATCATTGTCCACCGGATTGAAGTGGGCGGTGTCGACCACCATCACCGGGGCGTCGTCGTACCGGTGGAACAATTCGCCGTAGGCGCCGGCCAGGCGCTGCAGGTAGTGTTCGTCGATGCCGGCCTCGCCGGGCTCGCCGCGGCGCACGATGCGCTCGCGCAGGAGCGACGGGGTGGCCTGCAGCACGATCACCAGGTCGGCGCGCTGCGGCGGCAGGTCAAGGCGTGCGGCGATGGCGTCGTAGAGCGCCAGTTCGTCGTCGGACAGCGTCAGCGCCGCGTGCAGCCGGTCCTTGGCCATCAGGAAATTGGTGACCATGCGCTGTCCGGCCAGCACCCCCGCCTGCCATTGCTGCAGCTGCACCGCGCGCTGGGTCAGGCACCACAGCTGCAGCGCCAGCGCATGGCGCGCGGGATCGCGGTAGAAGGGTTCGAGGAAGGGGCTGCGGCGTGCGCTGTCGGGCAGCTCCTGGGCCTGCAGCGTGCGCGCCAGGCGCTGGGCCAGCGAGGTCTTGCCGGATCCGACGGGGCCTTCGACGACGATGCGGCGCAGGTGATCGAGCATGGCGCTCCGGGCTTCAGTGGGGTGGAAGGCTGCGCCGCGGGCGCAGCCGGGCGGGGTCAGCCAGGGCTGCCGCCATCGCCGGTCTCGCCAGCGGCGGCCTGCATGCGCAGGCACTTGCAGGTGGACACCTTCTCGATACGCTGCGCGCCCACGCCGGCCAGGTAGTCGGCGGCGCGTCCGCGCCCGGGGATGGCCAGCGCGGCGTCCAGCTCCAGCAGCGGCACCAGCGTGAAGGCGCGCTCGGTCAGGCGCGGATGCGGCACCGTCAGGTGCTCGTGGTCGTGCTGCTCGTCGCCGAACAGCAGCAGGTCCAGGTCCAGCGTGCGCGGCGCGTTGCGGAACGGCCGCTCGCGGCCGAACTGGTCTTCGATGTGGTGGCAGATGCGCAGGAGCTGCGCCGCGGTGAACGAGGTCTGCACCTTGACCACCGCGTTGTAGTAGTCGTCGCCGCCGGCATCGACCGGGGCGGTGCGGTAGAGCGATGAGCGCGCCAGCACCGTGATGCCGACCTGCTGGGCCAGACACACGATGGCGTCCTTGATGGCCTGGCGGGCATCGCCAAGATTGGCCCCGATGCCGATGAAGGCAAGCGTCATTTAGGTTTCCTCCGGCTGGCCGGGGCCGGCATGTGCTGCCTCGCCCGCGTCCGTGTCGCTCCGGGAAGACACTTTATCCGATTTCCGCGGACCGCGCCGGCGGCGCTTCTTGCGTGCCGGGCCTTCGCCCTCGGCGCCCTGGCCACCCTGACTGCCATGACCGCCTTGACCACCAGGGCCGCGCGCGCTGCGTACCGCGTCGATCAGGTCCTCGCGCTCGCCCGGGTCGGCGTCCTGGAAGTCCTGCCACCAGGCGGCCAGTTCCTCGGGCAGCTCGCCCGACTGGCAGCGCAGGTGCAGGAAATCGAAGCCGGCACGGAAGCGCGGCGACTCCAGCAGCCGGAACGGCATGCGGCCCACGCGCTTTTCAAAGCGCGGCTGCATGCCCCAGATATCGCGCATGTCGGTGACAAAGCGGCGCTGGATCGCCAGCTGGCCGGTCTGCTTTTCCAGCACCATGTCCATGGCGGTGTTCAGCGCGGCGATGGCGTGCTCGCCCTCCTCGCGCAGCCTGGTCCAGCGCTGCAGCACGTGGTGCCACAGCAGCGCGGCGAACAGGAAGCCCGGCGAGACCGGCTTGCCGGCCTGCACGCGGCGGTCGGTGTTGTCCAGTGCCAGCTGCACGAAGCGCTGGCCCATGGGCTGCTCCAGCGCCACGTCCAGCAGCGGCAGCAGGCCCTGGTGCAGGCCGGCCTTGCGCAGCTCCTGCAGCGAGGCCCAGGCGTGGCCGGACATCAGCAGCTTGAGCATCTCGTCGAACAGGCGCGCGCTGGGCACGTTGTGGATCAGCGACGCCAGGCCGGCGATCGGGTGGCGCGTGGCCTCGTCGATGTCGAAGCCGGTCTTGGCGGCGAAGCGCACCACGCGCAGCATCCGGATCGGGTCTTCGCGGTAGCGCGTGACCGGGTCGCCGATCATGCGCAGCGTGCGCGCGCGGATGTCTTCCATGCCGTGATGGTAGTCATGCACGGTCTGCGCGGCCGGGTCGTAGTACATCGCGTTGATGGTGAAGTCGCGGCGTTCCGCGTCTTCGGCCTGCGAGCCCCACACGTTGTCGCGCAGCACCCGGCCCGAGGCATCGATCGCATGGGTCTTGCTGTCGAGCTCGGCGCGCTTGAGGCGGCGGCCTTCGGGCAGCGTTTCGCTGGCGATGGCGTCGACCAGCGCGCGGAAGGTCGAGACCTCGATGATTTCCTGCTCGCGCCCGCCGTAGAAGGTCACGTGCACGATCTGGAAGCGCCTGCCGATGATGCGCGAGCGCCGGAACAGCGCCTGCACCTGGTCGGGCGTGGCGTTGGTCGCGACGTCAAAATCCTTGGGCTTGATGCCGAGCAGCAGGTCGCGCACCGCGCCGCCCACGATGTAGGCCTGGTAGCCGGCCTGCTGCAGCGTGGAGGTGACCTTGACGGCATTGCGCGACAGCAGCGCGGGGTCGATCTGGTGTTCGTCGGCGCCGACGATGCGCGGCGTATGGGCGCGGCCGGTGCGGCGCAGCTTGGGGCTGGGTTTGCCCAGCAGCCGGGTAATGAGCTTCTTGATCACGTCAGAACAGATCCATGATGCGCCAGCCGGCCGCGGCGGCGTGGTGGCGCAGGCGATCGTCCGGGTTGGTGGCGATCGGCTCGGAGACTTTTTCCAGCAAGGGCAGGTCGTTGGCCGAGTCGCTGTAGAAGGTGGTCGTTTCGAAGTGGTCCCACTGCGCGCCCTGGCTCCTGAGCCAGGATTCGACGCGGGTGATCTTGCCTTCGCGGAAGCTGGGCACGCCGTGGACCTCGCCGGTGAACTGGCTTTCCGGCTTGCCGTCGATGGTGGCGGGCTCGGTGGCGATCAGGTGCTTGATGCCGAAGGCCGCGGCGATCGGCGCGGTGACAAAGCTGTTGGTGGCGGTCACCACGGCGCACAGGTCGCCGGCTTCCAGGTGCTTGTAGACCAGCGCGCGCGCCTGCGGCGTGATCACCGGGTCGATCACCTCGTGCATGAAGCGCACCCGCATGGCATCGAGCCGGTCGCGCGGGTTGGCCGCCAGCGGCGCCAGCGCAAAGCGCAGGAAGGCCTGGATATCGAGGGTGCCGGCTTTGTAGTGGCCGTAGAACTCGTCGTTCTTCTGCCGGTAGGTTTCCTCGTCGACGACGCCCAGGCGGACCAGGAAGCGGCCCCATTCATGGTCGCTGTCGGTCGGGATCAGGGTGTGGTCGAGGTCAAAGAGTGCCAGATTCATGGGCGGCGATTTTACCTTAAGGCGAGAGGTCGGGCGGGCAGGCAGGCAGGCGCCGGGGCCGCATTGGGTGCGGTATGGGCGCCGATCCGGCGCTAATCCCGGAATTCAGCAAACATTTCACGCAGCAGCGGCAGCGTCACCGGCCGCTTGCGTTCCAGCGAGTAGGTGTCGAGCGCGTCCAGCAGCGCCATCAGGCTTGGCATGTCGCGGTAATGCCGCGTCACCAGCCAGTGCGTGATCTCCGGCGACAGCTGCAGGCCGCGCTCGCGTGCCGCATGCAGCACAGCGGCCTTCTTGTCGTCGTCCGACAGCGGCGCGACCTGGTACACCAGGCCCCAGCCCAGGCGCGTGCGCAGGTCTTCGCGCACCGGCATCGCGCGCGGGGCCAGGCCGCCGGCCACCACCAGCGCGGTGCGCACGTGGGCGCGCACCTCGTTGTAGAGCGAAAACACCGCGATCTGGCGCGCTTCATCCAGCAGCTCGACGTCATCGACGGTGTAGAGCTGGCACCACGGGTCGAACAGGAAGTCCGACAGCGGGTGGTGTGGGCTCAGGTAGCGGCTGCGGATGCCGTGCTGCGGCCCGGCCTCACATAGCGCGTGCAGCAGGTGGGTACGGCCGCAGCCGACCTCGCCCCACAGGTAGACCAGCCGGTCGCTGGCGTGCTCCTGGGCGAGCGCGGCGGGCAGTTCGCGCAGGCGCTGCACCGCTTCGCGGTTGGATGCCACCACGAAATTCTCGAAGGTCGAAGGCGGCGGGCTGCCCAGCTCGAGCGACAGTTGCTTGGGACGCGGGGACATGACGTATGGCTAACTTGCGGGTGTGGGCAGCAGTGGGGCAGCCGTTATTTTCGGTACAGGTCGCTGGCCAGGTAAACCCGCCGCAGCTGCCGCGCACCGACCAGCAGCACGGCACAGGTCGGCAGCGCCAGCAGCACGCCGAAGAAGCCGAACAGCTGGCCGAAGGCGAGCAGCGCGAAGATCACCACCAGCGGGTGCAGGCCGATGCGTTCGCCCACCAGGCGCGGGGTCAGGTAAAAGCTCTCGATAAACTGGCCGAAGCCGTAGACCACCGCCACCGCGGCCAGCCCGTACCAGTTGCCGAACTGCAGCAGCGCGGCCAGGATCGCCATGACCAGCCCGACACCAAAGCCAATATACGGGATAAACACCGCCAGTCCCGTGAAGACCCCGACCGGCACGCCGATATCGAAGCCGGCGATGGTCAGACCGATCGAGTAGATCGCCGCCAGGATCACCATCACCAGGATCTGGCCGCGCAGGTATTGCGACAGCAGCGCGTCGGTCTCGTTGGTCAGTTCGCGCACCTTGGGCACCCAGCGGCGCGGCACCACGCCCTCGATGCGGCGCATCACCATGTGCCAGTCCATCATCAGGTAGAACATGACGATGGGCACGATAAAGACGATGCCCGCCACCGTGATCAGCGCCGAGCCCGACATCTTGACGTAGTTCAGCAACACCACCAGCAGGTCTTCCGGGCTGGCCGAGAAGCGGTCCGACAGCATGTTGCGCAGGCCCGGGAAGTCAAAGCGGATGCGCACGCCGAACTCCGCCAGCCGGGGCGAGACCACGGAGTTGAGCTTCTTCAGCAGAATCGGCAACTGTTCGCGGATCTGCGGGATCTCGCGTTGCAGCACCGCGATTGCCAGCAGTACCAGCATCACGCAGATCACCGTCAGCAGCAGGATCATCAGCGTCACGCCGACTGCGCGCGGCACCCGGCGGCGCTGCAGCCAGTCCACGCCCGGGTTCAGGACATAGGCGAAGATGAACGCGAACAGGAACGGCGTCAGCACCGGCGCCAGCGCGATGATGGCGGCGAACAGCGCGACGGCCACGACGACCCAGAGCAGGATACGCTTGGCCTCTTGGTTCAACAGCGGGGCATTCATCAATAGTTGGGAAGGACGGGCGACTGCGCCGTTTGCGGCGGAATCTCGCCGGAAACTGGAAGCGGGGAGCCTCTATCCGTTAAAATTGCAATTCTACTGGACTCGCGCCCGCGTTCCGATGCCAAGCAACGGAAGCCGCGGTGGCCCGAGCGCCGGATTCCTCACTTTATTTCCTCCAGGACAAGCAGGTTCCCATGAGCGCATCCCCGACCGCCGGCCAGGCAGGCCTTTCCTACCGCGACGCCGGTGTTGATATTGATGCCGGCGACGCACTGGTCGACCGCATCAAGCCGTTTGCCAAGCGCACCATGCGCGAAGGCGTGATGGCGGGCATCGGCGGGTTCGGTGCGCTGTTCGAACTGTCGAAGAAGTTCCAGGAGCCGGTGCTGGTGTCGGGCACCGACGGCGTGGGCACCAAGCTCAAGCTTGCGTTCCAGCTCAACCGCCATGACACCGTCGGCCAGGACCTGGTCGCCATGAGCGTCAACGACATCCTGGTGCAGGGTGCCGAGCCGTTGTTCTTCCTCGACTACTTTGCCTGCGGCAAGCTGGATGTGGACACCGCCGCCACCGTGATCCAGGGCATCGCCCGCGGTTGCGAACTGGCCGGCTGCGCCCTGATCGGCGGCGAAACCGCCGAAATGCCCAGCATGTACCCGGACGGCGAATACGACCTGGCCGGCTTTGCCGTCGGTGCGGTCGAAAAGAAGAAGATCATCGACGGCAGCACCATCACCCCGGGCGACGTGGTGCTGGGCCTGGCTTCGTCGGGCGCGCACTCCAACGGTTACTCGCTGGTGCGCAAGATCATCGAAGTGGCCAGGCCGGACCTGAACGCCGACTTCCACGGCCAGCGCCTGCAGGACGCGATCATGGCGCCGACGCGCATCTACGTGAAGCCGCTGCTGTCGCTGATCGAAACCCTGCCGGTCAAGGGCATGGCCCATATCACCGGCGGCGGCCTGACCGAGAATGTGCCGCGCGTGCTGGCGCAGGACGTCACCGCCGTGCTCAAGCGCGATGCCTGGACGCTGCCGCCGCTGTTCCAGTGGCTGCAGGCGCAGGGCCGCGTGGCCGACGACGAAATGCACCGCGTGTTCAACTGCGGCATCGGCATGGTCGTGATCGTGGCCAAGGAAGACGTTGAACGCGCCATCCGCCACCTGCAAGCGGCCGGCGAGGCCGTGTGGCAGATCGGTGAGATCCGCGAACGCGCCGAGGGCGAGGCGCAGACCATCGTGGTCTGACGACACCGAAGCCTTCCGGCAAGAACGGCGCATGCCTTAGGGCATGCGCTTTTTTTTCGTCCTGCGTACGGCTCATAAGGGTTTACCCAAAGGCTCACACCGGCTTTGTGCCCTGCGCTGCCCGAGTCCCGTTTTCGTGCATCGCACCAAAATCCAGCATGCATCTGCACCAAGCCTGATAAACAATATTTTGCTTGATTGTATGGCGGTTTATCGCCTAATGTACTGAGCAAAGACGCAGCACACGTATGCCGCGTCCGGAGACAACGCCTCCGCGCGATGCCGGCAACCACTGGCGGCGCTGGGGGCAGGCCAGGACCATTGGAGGATCCACCATGCAAGCAGTCAGCATCGACGCAGCGGCAAAAGGCGCGTCGGCCCAGAAGCAGTCCGTCGCGCGCGTCGCGGGGGCCAGCCTCGCCGGCACCACGCTCGAGTTCTACGACCACTTCATCTACGGATCGGCCGCCGCGCTGGTCTTCCCCAAGCTGTTCTTCCCGCAGAGCGACCCGCTGACCGCGACGCTGCTGTCCTTTGCCAGCTACGGCGTTGCCTTCGTGGCGCGGCCGCTGGGCGCGGCGATCTTCGGCCACTTCGGCGACAAGATGGGGCGCAAGTCCATCCTGATCATTACGCTGCTGATGATGGGCCTGGCCACCTTCGGTATCGGCCTGCTGCCGACCTATGCCGCCGCGGGCGCGCTGGCGCCGGTGCTGCTGGTGCTGCTGCGCGTGGTGCAGGGCCTGGCGCTGGGCGGCGAATGGGGCGGGGCGGCGATCATGGTCAACGAGCTCGACCCTGAAGGGAAGAGGCGCGGCATCCTCGGCAGCCTGGTGCAGCTCGCCGCGCCGATCGGCCTGCTGCTTGCCAACGGCGTATTCGCGCTGGTGACCTGGCAGGTCTCGGAAGAAGCCTTCCTGAGCTGGGGCTGGCGCGTGCCGTTCCTGCTGTCGGCGCTGCTGGTGGGCGTTGGGCTCTACATCCGCTCCAACGTGCGTGAATCCGGCATGTTCGAGAAGCTGGAGGAATCCCACGCCGAAGCGCGCGCGCCGATCATGGAAGTGCTGCGCAACTACAAGAAGCAGCTGCTGATCGCCTTCGGCGCGCGGCTGGGCGGCGATATCGCCTTCTACGTGTTCACGCTGTTCCTGCTGTACTTCGTGCCGACCAAGCTGGGCCTGCCCAAGAGCATCGCGCTCAATGCCGTGCTGCTGGGTGCGGTGGCGCAGATCCTGTTCATCCCGGTGGCCGGTTACCTGGCCGACCGCATCGGGCGTCGCCCGGTGCTGATGATCGGCGGCATCGGCGGTGCGGTGTGGGCCTTTGTCTTCTTCACGCTGGTCAAGACCGGCAGCCCGGCTTTGATCATGCTGGCCTCGTTCGTCGGCATGGTGCTGGTGTCGTTCATGTTCTCGCCGCTGGCGTCGTTCCTGCCGGAGCTGTTCGCCACCCGGGTGCGCGTGACCGGTGCCTCGCTCGGCTTCCAGTTCGCCGGTGTGTTCGGCGGCGCGCTGGCCCCGCTGATCGCGGTGGGCCTGCTCGACCGCTTCGGCAGCACCGCGCCCGTTGCGCTGTACCTGGCGGCGGTGTGCGCGCTGATCGCAATCGCCGCGGCGGCCGCGCGGGAAACCAATCGCATGCACCTGTCCGACGCGGACCGCTGAATGCGGACCACGGTGAGCGGCAGTAACAATCTTCTCGTGAGCAGTATCGTGAAACAGTTCGACCTGATCATCCGCAACGGCACCGTCGTGACCGCCAGCGACACCATGCAGTGCGATATCGGCATCGCCGGCGGGCGCATCGTACAGCTCGGCCACGACCTGGGCGAGGCCGCGCAGACCATCGACGCCAGCGGCAAGCTGGTCTTGCCGGGCGGCGTCGATGCGCACTGCCACCTGGACCAGCCGATGCCGGACGGCCTCAGGATGGCTGACGACTTCGGCACCGGCTCGGTGTCGGCGGCCTGCGGCGGAACCACTACCGTGATCCCGTTCGCCGCGCAGGAGAAGGGCCATTCGCTGCGCGCCGCGGTGAACGACTACCACCAGCGCGCCGATGGCAAGGCTGTGGTCGACTACGCCTTCCACCTGATCGTGGCCGATCCTACCGAGGCGGTGCTGCAGGACGAACTGCCGGGGCTGATCCGCGAGGGCTATTCGTCGTTCAAGGTCTACATGACCTACGACGACCTCAAGCTGAACGACCGCGAGATCCTTGAGGTGCTGTCGGTGGCGCGCCAGGAGGGCGCGCTGGTGATGGTGCATGCCGAGAACTCGGACTGCATCGCCTGGCTGACCGAGAAGCTGGAAGCGGCGGGCAACACCGCGCCGAAGTTTCACGCGCTGGCCCGGCCGATGGCGATCGAGCGCGAGGCCACGCACCGCGCCATCACGTTCTCGGAGCTGGTCGACGTGCCGATCCTGATCGTCCATGTATCGGGCAAGGAAGCGGTGGAGCAGATCCGCTGGGCGCGCAACCGCGGTATGAAGATCTTTGCCGAGACCTGCCCGCAGTACCTGTTCCTGACTGCCGAAGACCTCGACCAGCCCGGCTACCACGGCGCCAAGTGCGTGTGCAGCCCGCCGCCGCGCGACCGCAGCAACCAGGAAGTGATCTGGGACGGCCTGGCCGACGGCCTCTTCACCATTTTCTCGTCCGACCATGCACCGTTCCGCTACGAAGACGCGCAGGGCAAGAAGCCTGGCGGCAAGGAAGTCCCGTTCCAGTACATCCCCAACGGCATCCCCGGCCTGGAAACGCGGCTGCCGCTGCTGTTCTCGGCTGGCGTGGTGGGCGGCCGCATCTCGGTCAACCAGTTCGTCGCGCTGACCTCGACCAACCCCGCCAAGCTCTACGGCCTGCATCCGCGCAAGGGCACCATTGCCATCGGCGCCGATGCCGACCTGGCGATCTGGGATCCGCAGCGTGAAGTGACGATCCGCAACGCCGACCTGCATCATGCTGTCGACTACACCCCGTATGAAGGCCTGCGCGTGACCGGCTGGCCGGTGACCACGCTGGTGCGCGGCAAGGTGGTGGCGCATGAGGGCGAGGTGCTGGCCGAGGCCGGCCACGGCCAGTTCCTGCCGTGCGGCCTGCCGGAGATGGCCAGGCCGCGCTATCGCACCTCGGGCGGCAGCCTGTGACGGCAGCCTTGCCAATGCTTTGACTGAAACGACTGACATGGAACTGACCAACCGCCTGGACGCCACCACTATCGCGGCCCGCGTCGCCGCGGGCCGCCTCGATCCCGCCGAGGTGGTCGCCGCCTTCCAGGCTCGCATCGCGGCGCGCAATGACCAGCTCAACGCCGTGTTCGAGCAGCGCCAGGAGCTGGTCGATGCCGACCTGGCGCAGCTGCGCGCGCGCCTGGCGCAGGGCGAGCGCCCGCTGCTGGCGGGCGTGCCGGTGATCGTCAAGGACGTGATCTGGAGCCAGGGCCGCCGCGTCACGCAGGGTTCGCAGCTGTATCGCGACTTCATTGCGCCCGCCGACGCGATCGCGGTCGAGCGCCTGCGCCAGGCCGGCGCGATCGTGCTCGGCATGGGCAATACCTCGGAGTTCGCCTGCAAGGGCCTGACCACCAACAAGGTCTACGGGCTGACGCGCCATCCGCTCGATGCCACGCTGACCGCGGGCGGCTCGTCTGGCGGCTGCGCGGTGGCGGTGGCGGCCGGCATGGCGCCGCTGGCGCTGGGCACCGACGGCGGCGGTTCCAGCCGGCGCCCGCCCGCGCATGCCGGCGTGGTCGGCTTCAAGCCTTCCTACGGTGCGATTCCCGATTCGGTCGGCTTTCCCCATGCCTTCAACGGCATCCAGGTGATTGCGCCGATCACGCGCACGGTGGCCGATGCCGAGCTGATGTTCGAGGCGTTGGCCGGCGCCGATCCGCGCGATCCCGATACGCTGGGCTTCTCGCTTGGCGCCGCGCGCCCGCTGCATACGCTGAAGATCGCGGTCAGCCCGCGCCTGGGCCTGGACACGCCGGTCGACGACGATGTCGCGCAGGCCTTCGAGCAGGCCGTGGCCCGGCTGCAGGCCGCGGGCCTGACCATCGAGCGTGCCGACCCGGCCTGGCCAAAGGGCGCCGACGAGGCCGCGCTGATGCCGCTGCAGCATGTCGGCCTGGCCAATCTCTACGGCGAGGCCTGGCGCCGCGACCCGGAGCTGTTCGATCCCGACGTGGCGCGCCAGATCGAGCGCGGGCTGGCCTGGAGCGGCGCCGACGTGGCGCGCGCGCGCGAAGCCAGCCACCAGATCGCGCTGGCCGTGGCCGGGTTCTTTACCCGCTATGACCTGCTGCTGTGCCCGACCACCCCGTGCGTGGCGTGGCGCAACGACCGGCTCGGGCCGGAGCGGATCGGCGGCGTGGCGGTGGAGCCGCGCGCCCATGCGGTGTTCACGCCCTTCTTCAATCATGCGCTGGCGCCGGCCATTTCGGTGCCCTGCGGCCATGGCCGCGACGGGCTGCCGGCGGGCCTGCAGATCGCCGGCCCGCGCGGTGCCGACCGCAACGTGCTGGCCGCGGCCAGGCTGGCCGAAAGCGTGCTGGCGCCGCTGCTCAACCCTGCCGGATAACCGTCATGCGAATCCTTGTCCTGAATCCCAATACCAGCGAAGGCATCACCGCGCGGCTGATGGCGGCGGCCACCGAGGCCGCGGCCCCCGGCACCGAGCTGGTGCCGCTGACCGCCAGCCGCGGCGTGCCCTATATCGCCACGCGCGCCGAGGCGCAGATCGGCGGCGCCATCGCGCTGGAGATGCTGGCCGAGCACCATGGCCAGTTCGACGCGGCCATCATCGCGGCCTTCGGCGACCCCGGCCTGATGGGCGCGCGCGAACTGTTCGACCTGCCGGTGGTGGGCATGGCCGAGGCGGCGATGCTGTCGGCCTGCATGCTGGGCCGGCGCTTTGCCATCGTGACCTTTGCGCGGGCGCTGGGGCCCTGGTATGAGGAGTGCGTGGACATGCATGGCCTGCGCGGCCGGCTGGCCGGCATCCGCATGCTGGACGGCAGCTTTGCCTCGGTGTCGGACGTCCAGGAAGAGAAGGAAGCCGTGCTGGTGGAACTGGCCAACCGCGCCGTGGCGGAGGATGAAGCCGATGTGGTGATCCTGGCCGGCGCGCCGCTGGCCGGCCTGGCCGCGCGCGTGCGCGACCGCATTCCGGTGCCGGTGGTCGACCAGATGGCCGCCGCCGTCAAGCAGGCCGAGGCGCTGGTCGCGCTGCAGCCGCGCAAGGCCACCGCGGGCACGTTCCGCCGCCCGGATGCCAAGCCCACGCTGGGTTTGCCCGCGGCGCTGGCAGCGCGCATCGAGCACCGCTAAGCCACTTCGCCGCCGATGACGCCGCGGCTCAGACCGCGGCGAACACCGCTTCGAGATCGACCTTTTCCTCGGCCGGCGCCTGCAGCCGCAGCGTGCTCTCGACATGGCCGAGGTGCTCGGACATCAGCCGCGCGGCGCGCTCGCCGTCGCCGGCTTCCAGTGCATCGACGATGTCGTCGTGTTCATGGTGCGGGCAGGACGGCACGCCCGGTGCGTCATAGAGCGCGATGATCAGGCAGGTCAGCGAGCACAGCTCGCGCATGTACTTGCCCAGGTACTGGTTGCCGGTCATTTCCGCCAGCTTGCAGTGGAACTCGCCCGACAGCCGGATGATGGCGCGGCGGTCGTTGCTGTCGCGCGCCTGCGCTTCCTGGCGCGTGGTTTCGCGCAGCGCGCGCACCCCCGGCGCGCCAATGGCGCCGGCCAGGTCGCGCACCAGCGCGGGTTCCAGCAGGTGGCGTGAATGCAGCACCTGGCGCGCTTCGGCCACGCTCGGGCTGGAGACGAAGGTGCCGCGGTTGGGATGGACCGTCAGCACGCCTTCATGCGCCAGCTTGGCAAAGGCCAGCCGTACCTTGGTGCGGCTCACGCCGAACACGCCGCCCAGCTTTTCCTCGACCAGCTTGGTACCCGGCGGCAGCCGGTGCTCCCAGATCGCGGTCAGGATGCGGTCGGCGATTGCCTCGACCGACGCGCCGCGCGCGCTGTCCGTGTCGGTCTCATTGATACCGTCGGTGGCGGGCAGGTCGGCTTTGGTTTGTGGCATGGCGGTTGGCGTTGGCGGCCCGGAAAAAAAGACAGTCGGTGTCGCTATTGTATGGCGGCTTGCTATCAAGTGTATAACAGCGGCGTCGGACCGGTTGCCGTTCTTACCTCGCGCCGAGCTTGTCCAGCGCCTCGCCGGTCACGCGGCAGATGCGCCAGTCGGGCAGCACGTCCGCACCCATGGCCTGGTAGAAGTCGATCGACGGCTGGTTCCAGTCCAGCACCGACCATTCGAAGCGGCCACAGCCGCGCTCGACCGCCAGCGCCGCGAGGTGCTTGAGCAGCGCCTTGCCCAGGCCGTGGCCGCGCCAGGCCGGATCGACATAGAGGTCTTCCAGGTACAGGCCGGGCCTGGCCAGGAAGGTTGAGAAATTGTGGAAGAAGAGGGCAAAGCCGACGGCTTGCCGGCCGCCATCGGTGTCGACTTCGACCAGCACCGCTTCGGCATGCGGCGTGGCGCCGAACAGTGCATCCTGGATCTTCTGCGGCGTGGCTTCGACAATATGCGTCAGCTTCTCGTATTCGGCCAGCGCCAGGATCAGGTTGAACAGCGTCTCGCTGTCGGCGGCGGTGGCGGGGCGGAGCGTGAAGGCGGGCTTGGACATGCTGGGTCGGCTCTCCGGAAAACAGGAATTCGGAATTATCGCCTGTGCGTCACTTGCCATGCCAGCTTGCATGCAACCGGGTCAGTGCCCGAAGTCCGCCAGCTTGCGCACCTGGTCGACATACCCGGGCGCCAGGCAATCCACCACCAGCCGCTCGGGCGTGCTGCGCAGCCAGGTCAGCTGGCGCTTGCACAGCTGGCGCGTGGCGGCGATGCCGCGCTCGCGCATGGTGGCAAAGTCTGCGTCGCCGTCCAGGTACTCCCATACCTGCCGGTAGCCGACGCAGCGGATCGACGGCAAGCCCGGATGCAGGTCGCCGCGCCGGCGCAGCCGCTCGACTTCCTCGATAAAGCCGTTGGCCAGCATCGCGTCATAACGCTGAGCGATGCGCGCGTGCAGCGCCAGGCGGTCCGATGGCTCCAGCGCAATCACGCGGAAGCGCTGGTCCGCCGCGCCGGCAAAGGTGCGCCCCTCGGCCTGGCGCGCCAGCAGTGCCGACATCGGCTGGCCGGACAGGCGGTGGATCTCCAGCGCGCGCTGGATGCGCTGCGCGTCATTGGGCGCGAGCCGCGCCGCGGTGACCGGGTCGACCTCGGCCAGCATCGCATGCAGCGCCGGCCAGCCGCGCTCGGCGGCAAGCTGGTCCAGCTCCGCGCGCAGCGCGGCATCGGCCTGGGGCAGGTCATTGAGCCCCTGCGTCAGTGCCTTGTAGTAGAGCATGGTGCCGCCGACGATCAGCGGCACATGGCCGCGCGCGCGGATCTGTGCGATCAGCCGTTCGGCATCGGTGACGAACTGCGCCGCGGAGTAGCTGTCGGCCGGGTCGATGATGTCGATCAGGTGGTGCGGCGCGGCTGCAAGTTCTTCGCGCGTGGGCTTGGCGGTGCCGATATCCATCTCGCGGTACACCAGCGCCGAATCCAGGCTGATGATCTCCACCGGCGCGTCGGCCGCCAGCGCCAGCGCGGCCGCGGTCTTGCCCGAGGCGGTGGGGCCGAGCAGGCAGACCACGGGCGGATGCGTGGCGGAATCGTGGGGTACGGCGGACATCGAAAGCCTTGGATGAATCGTGGGGCGAGCGGCTTATTGCCCGCGCAGGAACAGCCGGTCCAGCTCGGTCACGGTCAGTTGCACCCAGGTCGGGCGGCCGTGGTTGCACTGGTCGGCGCGCTCGGTCTGCTCCATCTGGCGCAAGAGCGCATTCATTTCCTCGAGCGTGAGCTTGCGGTTGGCGCGCACCGCACTGTGGCAGGCGAGGGTGGCCAGCAGTTCGTTGCGGCGCTCGGCCAGCACGCGCGAGCCGCCGTAGGCATGCAGGTCGCGCAACACATCGCGCGCCAGCGCTTCGGCATCGGCCTGCTGCAGCAGCGCCGGCACCGCTCGCACCGCGAGAGTGGTGGGCGACACCGGGGCGATATCGAAGCCCAGCAGCGTCAGTGTCTCCTGGTGTTCTTCGGCCACGCCGATCTCGACCGGGCTGCCGGGCAGCGTGACCGGGATCAGCAGCGGCTGCACCGCGAGGTCGCGCGCGTCCAGGCCGGCCTTGATCTGCTCATACAGGATGCGTTCGTGCGCAGCATGCATATCCACCAGCACCAGCCCGCGCGCGTTCTGCGCCAGCACATAGATGCCATGCAGCTGGGCGATGGCGTAGCCGAGCGGGTGGTCGTCGGGGGCGTCGGCAGGATCGGCAAAGCCGGCGCGCGCGGCCGGCGGCAGGCGGTCCAGCAGGCCGGGCGGGTCGTCGGCGCGTGCCGCCTGCGCGTCGGCCAGCCAGGCCGGCGCTTGCGCCGGGGTGCCGGGCATGGCGCCATACGGCCGCGCTGCCGGTGCGGCGGCATCGCGCACCATGCCCAGGTAGGCCTGGCGTGGCTGGGCGATGCCGAGTTCGGTCTGGCGTGCCGCGGAATAATTGATCCACTGGCCGCCGCCACCACTGCCGCCGCCATAGCCCGGCCGTGCGCCGCCCGCCGGTGTCGCGCCGCCAGACGGCAGGGTGATCTCGCCGTCGGCATCGGTATGCAGGCTGTCGCCGTTCCCGCCGGCCTGCCGCGCCAGGCAACGCTGCACCGCGTGGTAGACGAACTGGTGCACGGCGCGCGATTCACGGAAGCGCACTTCGATCTTCGACGGGTGCACGTTGACGTCGACCATCTCCGGCGGCAGGTCCAGGCACAGCACATAGGACGGGAAGCGGTCGCCGTGCAGCACGTCCTGGTAGGCGCTGCGCACCGCGTGATTGAGCAGCTTGTCGCGCACGAAGCGGCCGTTGACAAAGAAGTACTGCTGGTCCGGCCGCCCGCGCGAGGCGGTGGGCAGCCCGGCAAAGCCATACAGGTGCAGCGTGTCGGCCTCTTCGTCCAGTGGCAGGCGGGCGCGGGCAAAGTCATTGCCCAGCACCTGCGCGGTACGGGTGGCGACGTCGCCGGCATTCCAGTGCTCCAGCGGCTTGCCGTTGTGGTGGACCGAGATGGTCACGTCGGGCCGCGCCAGCGCCACGCGCCGCACCATCTCCAGGCAGTGCCCCAGCTCGGTTTGCTCCGATTTGAGGAACTTTCGGCGCGCTGGCGTGTTGAAGTAGAGGTGCTGCACGTCGACGGTGGTGCCGACCCCGCCCGAGGCAGGCTGCACCGTGCCGGTATCGGCGCTGACCTGGGTGGCATGGGCATCGGCCGCGGTGCGGCTGGTCAGGGCCAGCTGGGACACCGAGGCGATCGAGGCCAGGGCCTCGCCGCGGAAGCCCAGCGTCAGCACTGATTCCAGTTCGTCGAGCGACGCAATCTTGCTGGTGGCGTGGCGCATCAGCGCGACCGGCAACTCTGCCGCAGGGATGCCGCAGCCGTTGTCCGTGATGACGATGCGCCGCACGCCGCCTTCTTCCAGCCGGATGCCGAGCTGCGTGGCGCCGGCGTCGAGCGCGTTTTCCAGCAGCTCCTTGACCACCGAGGCCGGTCGTTCCACCACTTCGCCGGCGGCGATCTGGCTGATGAGCTGGTCCGGCAGCGGCCGGATCGGGCGCGGCTGCTGGGTGGTGCGCAGGGCGGTGCTGGAGGCGGAGGCAGGCATCCGGCGATTATACGTGGACGCCCGCACGGAGTCGGACGCGCAAAGGCGCCGCAGGTGACGGATTGGCGCGGCGGCTCTTGTATGATTCAGGCCAAGGCGGCCCAGGCCGCATCGGACAGAACGCAGTCAACCAAACCATCAACGGGGAACGACTTGGATCTCGCTTTGCAGCTCATCGACATGCTGGTGCATGTCGACAAATACCTCGGCACGGTCATCGACCAGTACGGCCACTGGGTCTATGCCATCCTGTTCCTGATCGTCTTTGCCGAAACCGGTCTGGTGGTCCTGCCGTTCCTGCCGGGCGACTCGCTGCTGTTTATCGCGGGCGCCTTCTGCGCAACCGGCGCCATGAACGAGTGGGCACTGATCGGCCTGCTGCTGGTGGCGGCGATTTCCGGCAATACCGTCAACTACCTGGTGGGCAGCTGGATCGGGCCCAAGGTGTTCGACCATCAGTGGCGCTTCCTGGACCAGGATGCGCTGCGCCGCACCCATGACTTCTATGAGCGGCACGGCGGCAAGACGCTGGTGATGGCGCGCTTCGTGCCGATCGTGCGCACCTTCGCCCCGTTCGTGGCGGGCGTGTCGCAGATGACCTTTGCGCGCTTCCAGATGTTCAACGTGGTCGGCGCCGTGGCCTGGGTGGTCGGCCTGGTCTTTGCCGGCTACTTCTTCGGCAACCTGCCGTTCATCCGCCAGTACCTGAACCTGATCGTGCTGGCCGGCATTGGCGCGGCCGTGGTGCCGCTGGTTCTGGGCGGGCTGTGGAAGCTGGTGCGCGGCAACCGCCGCCGGCCCACGCGCGTGGAGCGCTGAGCAAGTGAGGGGCCGCGCAGCCTTCGCGCCCTTTTTTCACTATGAAGCGGGTTCTTAGTTGAGGCTGCGGCTCATCATCCGCAGCGCCGGCATGCGCTCGCGGATCTGGCCGATATCGGCCGCATCGGGCCGGGCGAGCACATAGGCTTCCAGGTCGGCCAGCGCGGGGCGGAAGCACTCCAGGTTGGCGTACGCCAGCCCCCGGTCGCGCACTTCCTCGATCGAACCCGGCAGCAGGATCACCAGCCGGTTCTGCACCGCCAGCAGCCTCTGCCAGCGCGACTCCTGCAGGTAGATCGCCTTCAGGTTGCGCAGCATGCGTGCGACGATCTCGCGGTGGCTGGCCGCGCGCAGGAACAGGCCCAGCGGCACCTGGCTGGCATCGCTGATGCCTTCGCGCTCCAGGTACGGGTCCAGCATTTCCTGCAGCCGTTCCTTCGACAGGGTCTCGCCGGTGAGCGGGTCCAGGATCACCTCGCCGGCAGGAATCGTCATGCGCAGCAGGAAATGGTTGGGGAACGACACGCCCTTGAGCGGCAGGCCGATCTGCTGGCCCAGCTCCATGAACAGCACCGCAAGCGAGATCGGGATGCCGCGCCGCTGGCGCAGCACCACGTTCAGGTAGGAGTTGTCGGGGTCGTAGTAGTCGTTCGCGTTCGGGCCGAAACCCAGGTCGCGATAGAAGAAATGGTTCAGCAGGCGCAGCCGCTGGATCGCGGGGGTGCCTTCGGCGATCCGGCGCTTCAGGCGCAGCGCCAGCACGTCCAGCGCCGCAAGCTCGGACTGCAGGTCCAGGTCGGGGTAGGCGTCCTGCGCGATGGACAGCGCGGTTTCGGTCAGCGGGATGCCGTTTTCGTCAGCCACGAGGCTGGCGAAATAATCCAGGACTTTGGTGGATGTCATGTCGGTTTCCCGGTGCAGCCGCCGGCACCGCGCGCAGCGTGGGTCACCATTGCCGGCTCGTTAGGTGGCCCATGCGTTGGCAGATTCGCTGGCCCATCAGCCGGCGCGGCGCCTGAAGGCAGAGTAGCGCAGTCCCATGAGCCACAGTGTACCGAAGTAGACCACCGCTGCAAGTACCAGGCACGAAGCCAGCAGCGCGATGCGCAGCAGCGGCGTCGCGCCCAGCCCGATCCAGTCGAAGTTGCGCGCGAACCAGAGCAGCATGCCGGACAGCAGCAGCACCGAGGCGCACAGCTGCGCCAGGAACAGCCACCAGCCCGGCGCCGGCCGGTACAGGCCGCGCCGGCGCAGGCCGAAGAACAGCAGCAGCGCGTTGATGGTGGCGCCGGCGCTGATCGACAGCGCCAGCCCGGCATGGCCGATCCACGGCACGAACGCATAGTTGCAGGCCTGCGTGATCACCAGCACCAGCAGTGCGATCTTCACCGGCGTGCGGATATCCTGGCGCGCATAGAAGCCGGGCGCCAGGATCTTGATCGAAATCAGCCCCATCAGGCCGACGCCGTACGAGACCAGCGCCTGGCGCGTCATCTCGACCGCGTGGGCGTCGAACTTGCCATAGTTGAACAGCACGGCGGTCAGCGGCGCGCCGAACACGAACAGCCCCACCGCGCAGGGCACCGCCAGCAGGAAGGTCAGGCGCAGGCCCCAGTCGAGCAGGCTCGAGTACTCGGCATGGTCGCCCGAGGCGTTGGCCTTGGACAGGCTCGGCAGCAGGATGGTCCCCAGCGCCACGCCCAGCAGCGCGGTCGGGAATTCCATCAGCCGGTCGGCATAGGTCAGGTAAGAGACGCTGCCCGCGGCCAGCCGCGAGGCGATATTGGTATTGATGATCTGGCTGATCTGCGCCACCGACACGGCCAGCAGCGCCGGCCCCATCTGCCGCAGGATGCGGCGCACGCCGGGATCGGACCACGCCCCGCGCAGGTTGAAGCTCAGCCGCGGCATCACGCCCAGGCGCCGCAGCGCCGGCACCTGGATCGCCAGCTGCAGCACGCCGCCGACCAGCACGCCCCACGCCTGCGCGTAGATCGGCTGGTCCATGTGCGGGCCGACGAACAGGGCCGCGATGATCAGGCACAGGTTGAGCAGCACCGGCGTGAAGGCCGGCACCGCGAACTTGCGCCAGGTATTGAGGATGCCGGACGCCAGCGCCACCAGCGAGATCAGGCCGATATACGGGAACATCACCCGCGTCATGAACACGGCCGCGGTATAGGTCTCGCTTTGCCCGCGGAAGCCGGTGGCGACCGCGGTCATCACCAGCGGTGCCCCGATCACGCCAAGCAGGGACACGCCCATCAGCACCCAGGTCATGACCGTGGCGACGGCGTCGATCAGTGTCTTGGTCGGCTCGTCGCCGCGCTTGGTGTGGTATTCGCCCAGGATCGGCACGAAGGCCTGCGAGAACGCGCCTTCGCCGAAAATGCGGCGCAGCAGGTTGGGAATGCGGAAGGCCACGTTGAACGCGTCGGTCATCTCCGACGCGCCGAAGGCGCGGGCGATCAGGATCTCGCGCACGAGGCCGGTGATGCGCGAGAGCATCGTCAGGCTGCTGATGGTGGCGAGCGCTTTGAGCAGGTTCAAGGTGCGGGTCGGTGCGGGACGGTGGATCGGTGCGGGCGCACCGCATGCCGGGGACGCCACTGAGACGCGGTCCGGGCGATAAAGTTGCCGGCGCGCCACGTGCCCCGGCACAATGTGGCGCTTATTATACGGACCGGCCCGGCGCCCGCCCGGGCCTGAGCTGGCAAAGTGTCCGCCGTGTTGCTTTGTGCGCCGGCATCTGTGTATAATTGCCGATTCACAAGGACAGTTGCGTTCCGGATTCGTGTGTCAGTGCATCCCGGGTCGCTCGATATGACTTAATTGTTGTGTCCCCCGCGGCACGCATCTGAATTCAGGATATTTTTACATGGCAAATTCCGCACAAGCTCGCAAGCGCGCCCGCCAGGCCGTTGCCCAGAACGCTCACAACTCCAGCCTGCGTTCGCGTCTGCGCACCGCCGTCAAGGCCGTCCGCAAGGCCATCGACGCTGGCGACAAGGCCGCTGCCGCCGAGATCTTCAAGAACTCGCAAGCCGTGATCGACAGCATTGCCGACAAGAAGATCGTGCACAAGAACAAGGCTGCACGTCACAAGTCGCGCCTGTCGGCCGCCATCAAGTCGATGGCTGCCTGATCGCTGCCCGGGCCGCCCCGGCGGTCCAGCAGAGGAGGGTGCCCAGGCATCCGCCAACAAAAAAGCTCGTCATCCGACGAGCTTTTTTGCTTTCCGGCGCCAGGCCGGCACGCTTATTCCAGCGAACAGGCTTCAACCAGTTGCAGGTTGTTGTCGCGCGCAAAGTTAAGCACGAAATCCAGCGCCTTGGGTTCAATGTCGCGCAGCCGCACGTCCACCACCACGCATTTGACATTGCCGGCGAAGATCGGCCGCACGTAGGGGGAGTAGGTCAGGCGCGGGTCGCCGCTGTCGCCCTCGGGGCGGAACTGCGCCATCACGCCGCACAGCCGTTCGGCCCAGTCGCTCGGGCGGAAGGTCTTGCCTTCCTTGGTAATGCCTTGGATAAAGAATTCGCGAACGTTGGGGTTCATGAGGCTGGACACTGCGGGTGAGGCGGACGACTCGACGGTAAACCCGCTGGACGGGCGCCCGTTTGACGCGGCCGGGGCGCGTTTGGTTCGCGCTGGTTCCAGCCGGAAGGCGGGGCGTCGGTGTCTTGCGGGGGCACTTTTGATGCCGGCGGCGGGCAGCGGCATGGGTATGCCGGGCCCCGCGTGAATCAGCGGGTATTATATCTTATATAAGAGTTGCGCATAAGGGCGAAATCCTGTCGGCAACCTGTCAGCGGGCCCGGGCAAGTGCAGGGCGCAAGTCCGTGCCGGGTTGTCCCGGACTCGCCAAAGCAGAAAAAATCCCTTATGATTCTTGCAGTTAAATTGCGTATGCGACGCGAAAGGCGGCTCCGCGGCGCGCTTGAGTCATGAACACTTCGTGACGGCGCGTCCCCACCGAGCCGCCTTCTTTGTTTTATGAGCTCAACCCCGATCAAGCATTACCTCCAGTTCAGCGACTTCACTCCCGACGAGTATGAGTACCTGCTGGATCGCGCGCGGATCCTGAAGGCCAAGTTCAAGAACTACGAGACCTGGCACCCGCTGCACGACCGCACGCTGGCCATGATCTTCGAGAAGAATTCCACGCGTACGCGCCTGTCGTTCGAAGCCGGCATCCACCAGCTGGGCGGCCACGCGGTGTTCCTGAACACGCGCGACTCGCAGCTGGGCCGCGGCGAGCCGATCGAGGATGCGGCGCAGGTGATCTCGCGCATGGTCGACATCATCATGATCCGCACCTTCGGCCAGGACATCATCGAGCGCTTTGCCGCGCATTCGCGCGTGCCGGTGATCAACGGCCTGACCAACGAATACCACCCGTGCCAGGTGCTGGCCGACGTCTTCACCTACATCGAGCAGCGCGGCAGTATCCGCGGCAAGACCGTGGCGTGGATCGGCGATGCCAACAACATGGCCTACACCTGGATCCAGGCCGCCGAGCGGCTCGGCTTTACCTTCCATTTCTCGGCGCCGCCGGGCTACCAGCTTGATCCGGCGATGGTGCCGGCGTCGGCAGCCGGCCTGGTCAAGGTCTTCGACGATCCGCTAACGGCCTGCCAGGGCGCCAGCCTGGTCACCACCGATGTCTGGACCAGCATGGGCTTCGAGGCCGAGAACGACGCCCGCAAGCGCGCCTTCAAGGACTGGATGGTCACGACCCCGATGATGGACCGCGCCGCGCCCGACGCGCTCTTCATGCACTGCCTGCCGGCGCACCGCGGCGAGGAAGTCGAGGCCGCCGTGATCGACGGTCCCAAGAGCGTGGTCTGGGAAGAGGCCGAGAACCGCCTGCACGTGCAGAAGGCGCTGATGGAATACCTGCTCTGCGGCCGCTACTGAACCAGCGCGGCGCGGGGTGAACAGGGAGGGGCCGCGATGGCCCCTCTTTTTACGTCTTTCGTACAGAAACCCAAGGAGATGGAAGTGAGCCAGTTCGACAACGTGTCGGTCGTCAAGAAAGCCAACCTGTACTTTGACGGCAAGTGCGTCAGCCACACCGTGCTGTTCCCGGACGGCACCCGCAAGACGCTGGGCGTGATCTTCCCGGCCGCGCTGACCTTCAACACCGGCGCGCCCGAGATCATGGAAATCAACGCCGGCACCTGCCGCGTGCGCCTGGCCGGTTCGGAAGACTGGCAGACCTATGGCGCGGGCCAGCAGTTCAGCGTGCCGGGCAACAGCAGCTTCGATATCGAGGTGCAGGAAACGCTGGACTACGTCTGCCACTTCGCGTGACCGGCGCGGCGGGCCGGTCCTGGCCCACCTGCTTTACAGCACTACCGGCTCCGGTTCGATGCGCACGCCAAAGCGCGCCTGCACCGCATCGGCGATGCGGTTGGCCAGTGCCAGCAGCATCGCGCCGGTGCCGCCGCCGTGGTGCACCAGCACCAGCGCCTGCTTGCCGTAGACGCCCACCGGGCCATCGGTCATGCCCTTGAAGCCGCAGCGGTCGATCAGCCAGCCGGCTGCCAGCTTGTACGAGCCGTCCGGCTGCGCATAACTGACCAGGTCCGGGTTGGCCTGCAGCAGCGCGTCGCGCTGCGCCGCGCTGACCAGCGGATTCTTGAAGAAGCTGCCCGCATTGCCCAGCTGTGCCGGGTCGGGCAGCTTGCGCGAACGGATCGCGACCACGGCGTCGCGAATCGTGGCCGCATCGGGCGCAGCCCGGCCATCGAGTTCGCGCGCCAGCTCCCCGTACGACAGCACCGGTTGCCACGCCTTGGGCAGGCTCAGCGTCACCGCCGTGATGATGTAGCGGCCGGCGCCGGCGTGCTTGAACAGGCTGTCGCGGTAGCCGAAGCCGCAGGCCCGCAGGTCCAGCCACACGAATGCGCCGGTGTGGCGGTCATAGGCGCGCACGCCTTCGAAGCGCTCGCGCAGCTCCACCCCGTAGGCGCCGATATTCTGGATCGGCGCCGCGCCCGCGGTGCCGGGGATCAGCGCCAGGTTTTCCAGGCCGGGCATGCCGTCGGCGATGGTGCGGTTGACCAGCGCGTTCCAGTTCTCGCCGGCGCCGGCGGTGACCAGCCAGGCATCGCCAGTCTCCTCCGGCTGGTAGCTGGGGATTTCCATCAGCAGCACCAGCGCGTGCAGGTCGCCGGTCAGTACCACATTGCTGCCGCCGCCCAGGACCACCAGGGGCAGGCCGTCGGCACGCGGGTCGGCCAGGGCCGCGGTCAGGTCGGCTTCGCTGCGCACATGCACCGCAAAGCGCGCGCGCGCGTCGAATCCGAATGTATTGTGGCGACGCAGGGGATAGAATTCGTGGAAATCTGCCATGCAAGGGAAAGGTGACGCGGCCGCCGCTGGAGGGCAAGCGACCCGGAACTGCGAGGTAGGCTGGATTATACGGAAGGCGCCGTGCGCGGCCGGCTTCCGGGCATACGGATCACAAGGAGAATGCAATGCCGTCGTTTGATGTAGTGTGCGAAGCGAACATGGTTGAGGTGAAGAACGCCGTCGAGCAGGCCAACAAGGAAATCTCGACGCGCTTCGATTTCAAGGGCTCGGACGCCCGGGTCGAGCACAAGGAAAATGAACTGACTGCCTTTGCCGACGATGATTTCAAGCTGAGCCAGGTCAAGGATGTGCTGATCAACAAGATGGCCAAGCGCAACGTTGACGTGCGCTTCCTGGACTACGGCAAGATCGACAAGATCAGCGGCGACAAGGTCAAGCAGGTGATCTCGATCAAGAAGGGAGTGACCGGCGACCTGTCCAAGAAGATCGTGCGCATCATCAAGGACAGCAAGATCAAGGTGCAGGCCAGCATCCAGGGCGATGCGGTGCGTGTGTCGGGCGCCAAGCGCGACGACCTGCAAAGCGTGATGGCGATGCTGCGCAAGGACGTGTCCGAGGCGCCGCTGGACTTCAACAACTTCCGCGACTGATTCCTGCCTCCCGCGCCGGCGCTCCTGCCGGCGCCGCCTGGCGCTGCCGCACTCAGCGAGGCTGCGGCAGTCCGCCGATTTTCGCGCCGGCCTTGATGCCTTTCTGCGCGAACCATCCCCTGTTCATTTCCAGCGCATAGCGGATCGCCGCCTTCGGGCAATGATTGCTCTCCGTGCGCGGCGCCATGTCCTCGATATTGACGATGGTGCCGTCATCGGCCAGGAAGGCGATCGACAGCGGCAGCTCGGTGTTGCGCATCCAGAAGCAGTGGCCCGCCTTCTGCTCGAACACGAACAGCATGCCGGCGTTGGGGGCCATGGTCGTGCGGTACATCAGCCCCTGCTCGCGTGCCGCCGGCGTGGCGGCAACCTCGGCCTGGATTGCAAACATGCCTGCGGTGAGCGGCACCACCGGCAGCGCGGCCTGCGCGTGCGCGATCCCGGCGCTCAGCGCGAGCAGGCCGGCAATCGAGGAGCATCGTGACAACAGCGTGTTGGACAGGAAGGACATGGTGTTCAGTCTGAAATGGCGCGGGCAGCGGCAGCCGCAAGCATAGCGCACGCGCAGTGTACCGATGTGCGGCGGGCCGTACGTCGTGCATCACGAGCTGTCGCGGCAACAAAAAAGGCAGGCGCCTGGCGGCAGCCTGCCTTCTCTTTCCTGCCTCGCGAGCGCACGGGGCAGGAAGGGCGCCAGCGATTACTGGGCAGCCGGGGCCGAAGCGGCGGGGGTAGCCTTCTTCTTGCTGTGCTTCTTGCTGGTGGCCTTCTTCTTGGTCGTGGTCTTCGGGGCTTCCTTGGTGGCCGCGGGCGCTGCAGCGTCGGCGGCAGCAGGTGCCGAAGCCTGGGCGAAGGCGCCGGTGGCGAACAGGCCAACAACCAGAGCAGCGATCAGTTTTTTCATGACGTATTACCTCGAAGGATGAGAACAGTCGGAAAGTTTGACGCGTGATAGGACGTGTCCCCGACAAGAACGAGGCCGCTGCCGCCAGCGTTGACCCGCGACTTGTTAGTTTTTGTAACGAGAACGCCGCTTGGTGTCGTTCGCCTGTCTGGTCTTCGAGACATGGGATCGAGGTGCCGGCTCCTGGCGCATGCGCGGTGCTGCCGGTGCCAGTCCCAGTTGCGCCGGCAACACCTCGCAGCAGGCCCCGGGCGCGAGGCCGAGCGCGCGCAGGTCGAGCGGGCCGATCCCGACGCGCACCAGCCGCAATGTGGGAAAGCCGACCGCGGCGGTCATGCGGCGCACCTGCCGGTTCTTGCCCTCGCGGATCTTCAGCTCCAGCCACGCGGTCGGGATCGCCGCGCGAAAGCGCACCGGCGGCTGGCGCGGCCACAGCCAGTCGGGCGCGTCGATGGCGCGTACCCTGGCGGGCTGGGTCACGAAGTCGCCGAGGTCTACCCCGGCGCGCAGCCGGGCCAGCGCGGCGGCATCGGGAATGCCTTCGACCTGGGCCAGGTAAGTCTTCTCCAGCTTGTGGCGCGGGTCGGCGATGCGCGCCTGCAGCGCGCCGTCGTCGGTCAGCAGCAGCAGGCCCTCGCTGTCGGCATCGAGCCGCCCGGCCGGGTAGACGCCGGGCACGCTCACGCACGCGGCCAGCGTCGGGCGCGTCGGGTGTTCCGAGAACTGGCTCATGGTGCCAAACGGCTTGTTCAGGGCAATCAGGGTCATGGGGCGCAAGTATGCCGCAGCGGCGCGCCGGGCCGGGAAATCGGCGGATCTGGGGTCCGGCCCGATTGGCGGATGATGAAAAATTGCTGCATAATACGAAATTAGTCTTGTGTCTTATATAAGACTGAAGGCAGCCCAGGATGGCGCCAGGGTGATGCAATGCAGCACGGGCGCGCAGCAAGGCCCGCTACAATGCCACAGCGCCATCTCCCCGAATCTCGCCGACCGGCCATGAACCGGCGGCAGTCACAACCGTTCCGTACTGGAGACGTCATGTACCAACATATCAAGGTTCCGGCCGGCGAAAAGATCACGGTCAACCAGGACTTTTCGCTGAATGTCCCGGACAATCCGATCATTCCTTACATCGAAGGCGACGGTACGGGCCTCGATATCACCCCGGTGATGATCAAGGTGGTCGACGCGGCTGTGGCCAAGGCCTATGGCGGCAAGCGCAAGATCGCCTGGATGGAGATCTACGCCGGCGAGAAGTCCACCAAGGTCTACGGCCCGGACGTGTGGCTGCCGGACGAAACCCTGGAGGTGCTCAAGGATTACGTGGTCTCGATCAAGGGTCCGCTGACCACGCCGGTGGGCGGCGGCATCCGCTCGCTGAACGTGGCACTGCGCCAGCAGCTGGACCTGTACGTCTGCCTGCGCCCGGTGCGCTACTTCAAGGGCGTGCCCTCGCCGGTGCGTGAGCCGGAAAAGACCGACATGGTGATCTTCCGCGAGAACTCGGAAGACATCTACGCCGGCATCGAATGGGCGGCGGAAAGCGAGCAGGCGAAGAAGCTCATCAAGTTCCTGCAGGACGAGATGGGCGTGAAGAAGATCCGCTTCCCGGCGACCTCGGGCATCGGCATCAAGCCGGTCTCGCGCGAGGGCACCGAGCGTCTGGTGCGCAAGGCGATCCAGTACGCCATCGACAACGACAAGCCGTCGGTGACGCTGGTGCACAAGGGCAACATCATGAAGTTCACCGAAGGTGGCTTCCGTGACTGGGGCTACGAGCTGGCGCAAAAGGAATTCGGCGCCGAGCTGGTCGACGGCGGCCCGTGGTGCAAGTTCAAGAACCCGAAGACCGGCAAGGACATCGTGATCAAGGACGCCATTGCCGACGCCTTCCTGCAGCAGATCCTGCTGCGTCCGGCCGAATACTCGGTGATCGCCACGCTGAACCTGAACGGCGACTATGTCTCCGACGCGCTGGCCGCACAGGTCGGCGGCATCGGCATCGCCCCGGGCGCCAATATGTCTGACTCGGTTGCCATGTTCGAGGCCACCCACGGCACCGCGCCGAAGTACGCCGGCAAGGACTACGTCAACCCGGGCTCGGAAATCCTGTCGGCCGAAATGATGCTGCGTCACATGGGCTGGACCGAAGCCGCGGACCTGATCATCTCGTCGATGGAGCAGTCGATCCTGTCCAAGAAGGTGACGTATGACTTCGCCCGCCTGCTGGAAGGCGCGACGCAGGTGTCGTGCTCGGGCTTTGGCCAGGTGATGATCGACAATATGTAAGCACGGACTCCCGCTGCGGCGGGCGACCTGCCAAGGAAAACCCCGGTGCCGTCTGGTCGGCGCCGGGGTTTTTTCTTGCCCCGGGCGCCACTGTTGCCTAGAACGTCAGGGGTTGGACTGACGGGCCTGGCGGCCCGAGGAGACAGGCATGGACGATCCCTTCCGCCGCACCGCGTTCGGTGCGGCCCTCTTCTACAAGGACCCGCTGGCGGCCCTGGACTGGCTGGAGCGCGCCTTCGGCTTTGAGCGGGTCATGGTGATCCGCGACCAGCAGGACCAGCTGGTGCATTCTGAAATGCGTTTCGGCGACAGCTACCTGATGGTGGGCAGCGAGTGGGCGGACTTTACCGCCAGCCCGGCCTCGATCGGGGGCAAGAATACCCAGACCCTGCACGTGCACCTGCGGGAAGGGCTGGACCAGCATTGCGAGCGCGCCCGCGCCGCCGGCGCCGTGATCCTGCGCGAGCCGCAGGACGAGTTCTACGGCGACCGGACCTACACGGCCCGGGACGCGGAGGGCCATGTCTGGACCTTCGGCCAGACTGTGCGCAAGGTCACCAGGGAAGAAGCCGAGCAGGCCAGCGGGCTCAAGATCGACGGCTGGGCCTGATGGCCCGACCCCGGGGCCCAAGCAGAAAGCCCGGCGCGAGGCCGGGCTTTCGGTCGGATGTGGTGCGTGCAGCTGATCCGCGCCGGCACCCGCCGCACCGCCGTGGCGGCAACGCGGGGCGCTGGCATCGATCCCGTCCCGGGGGAGCTCCCCCCACACCCTGGTTGACCGCTCCGCGGCTCTGCGGCCGGGATGCGGTCGCGGCGCGCTTTAGCTGGCGTCCTGGATATTGGTGGCTTGCTTGCCCTTGGGGCCCTGGACCACCTCGAACGAGACGCGTTGACCTTCCTTCAGCGTCTTGAAGCCGGACATCTGGATAGCCGAAAAGTGCGCAAACAGTTCTTCTTCGCCCTCGTCCGGCTTGATGAACCCGAAGCCCTTGGCGTCATTGAACCATTTGACGATACCGCTTGCCATATACTCCCCCACGAAATAGCAGATTTCAAAGCGGGGAAGCCTTGCCGGCCAGACGGCACGGACTGCGGCGCCATGACCTGCCGCGTCCTGAGGCGCGGCCGGCGATGACGCGCGGCGAGGTGCAATCGCGTGGCGGACAGTCTCGATGCTGACTCGCCGCCGCGGCGGCCGTGGCCTCCCTGCTCACGGATCACCTGTCTCGGCTGTTGCTTTGGCTCGTTGGCCGTCGGCAGGTGTGCGAACGATTCTTCTGGCAAAGCAGGATACTGTCAAGTTGGCGGATTCCCCACTGCCAGCAGGGTGTGGCGGGAATGGGACGGCACCTGGTGGTACCTTGGCGGCATGCGCCAGGGCTGCCGTGCTTGCTGTCCCGCCCGCGCCGGCCACGTGCCTTGCAATGCCTCCCGCGTGAAATCCCGCGTCCTTCCACCACCGGAAACAGGTGGCCCGGCTCTTGAATCCGGCGCCTTTTCCCCAAATTGCAGAGTTGCGAGTAAGGGTTAGAATAAAGCCATGGCTACACGGCTTGCGAATGTCCCACAACGCGAAGCGGGCACCATCCTGGAGCGGAAAGAGCAGGCGCTTAAACCGCCCGCCATGTTCAAGGTGGTGCTGCTTAATGACGACTACACTCCGATGGAGTTTGTAGTGATGATCCTGCAGCAGTATTTCAGCAGGGACCGGGAAACGGCGACGCAGATCATGCTCACCGTGCACCGGGAAGGAAAGGGCGTCTGCGGTATCTACACCAGGGATATTGCAGCGACCAAGGTCGAGCTGGTGTCAACGCACGCGCGGCAGGCGGGGCATCCCCTGCAGTGCGTGATGGAGGAAGCATGATTGCGCAAGAATTGGAAGTGAGCCTGCATATGGCGTTTGTCGAAGCCAGGCAGGCACGCCACGAGTTCATTACCGTGGAGCACCTGCTGCTGGCATTGCTCGACAATCCCACGGCAGCGGAAGTCTTGCGCGCCTGCGCGGCCAATATAGAAGACCTGCGCACCAGCCTTAAGAACTTCATCGCGGATAACACGCCGGTAGTGCCGGGTACCGACGAGGTCGATACCCAGCCCACGCTCGGTTTCCAGCGCGTGATCCAGCGCGCGATCATGCACGTCCAGTCCACTTCCAACGGCAAGAAGGAAGTGACGGGTGCCAACGTGCTGGTCGCGATTTTCGGCGAGAAGGATTCGCACGCGGTCTATTACCTGCAGCAGCAGGGCGTGACGCGGCTGGACGTGGTCAATTTCATCAGCCACGGCATCCGCAAGGACCAGTCCGAGCCCGCCAAGCATGGCGATGCCGCCGGCGAAGGCGAGGGCGGCGACGGCAAGGAAAGCCCGCTCGAGCAATACACCCAGAACCTGAACACGCTGGCCAAGGCCGGCAAGATCGACCCGCTGATCGGCCGCGAGAGCGAAGTCGAGCGCGTGGTCCAGGTGCTGTGCCGCCGGCGCAAGAACAACCCGCTGCTGGTGGGCGAGGCCGGCGTCGGCAAGACCGCGATCGCCGAGGGCCTGGCGTGGCGCATCACCAAGAACGAGGTGCCGGACATCCTGGAAAAGGCGACCGTCTACTCGCTCGACATGGGCGCGCTGCTGGCCGGCACCAAGTACCGCGGCGACTTCGAGCAGCGCCTGAAGGGCGTGCTCAAGTCGCTCAAGGACAATCCGAACGCGATCCTGTTCATCGATGAGATCCACACGCTGATCGGCGCGGGCGCTGCCTCGGGCGGGACGCTGGACGCCAGCAACCTGCTCAAGCCGGCGCTGTCGTCGGGCCAGCTCAAGTGCATCGGCGCGACCACCTTCACGGAATATCGCGGCATCTTCGAGAAGGACGCGGCGCTGTCGCGGCGCTTCCAGAAGATCGACGTGGTCGAGCCTTCGGTCGACCAGACCGTGCAGATCCTGCGCGGCCTGAAGTCGCGCTTCGAGGAGCACCACGGCGTCAAGTACGCGGCCTCGGCGCTGACCGCGGCAGCGGAGCTGTCGGCCCGCTTCATCACCGACCGTCACCTGCCCGACAAGGCGATCGACGTGATCGACGAAGCCGGCGCGGCGCAGCGCATCCTGCCGAAGTCCAAGCAGAAGAAGACCATCGGCAAGGGCGAGATCGAGGACATCGTCTCGCGCATCGCACGCATCCCGCCGCAGAGCGTGAACCAGGACGACCGCAGCAAGCTGCAGACGCTGGACCGCGACCTGAAGTCGGTGGTGTTCGGCCAGGACCCGGCGATCGAGGCACTGGCCTCGGCGATCAAGATGTCGCGCGCCGGCCTGGGCAAGACCGACAAGCCGATCGGCTCGTTCCTGTTCTCCGGCCCCACCGGCGTGGGCAAGACCGAAGTCGCCAAGCAGCTCGCCTTCATCATGGGCATCGAGCTGCTGCGCTTCGACATGTCCGAGTACATGGAACGCCACGCGGTGAGCCGCCTGATCGGCGCGCCGCCGGGATACGTCGGCTTCGACCAGGGTGGCCTGCTGACCGAGGCCGTCACCAAGAAGCCGCACTGCGTGCTGCTGCTGGACGAAATCGAGAAGGCGCATCCGGATATCTTCAATATCCTGCTGCAGGTGATGGACCATGGTTCGCTGACCGACAACAACGGCCGGCGCGCCGACTTCCGCAACGTGATCATCATCATGACCACCAACGCGGGAGCGGAGACCATGAACCGCGCCACCATCGGCTTCACCAGCTCGCGCGAGCAGGGCGACGAGATGGCTGACATCAAGCGCATGTTCACGCCGGAGTTCCGCAACCGGCTGGATGCCATGATCAGCTTCCGCTCGCTGGACGAGGAAATCATCCTGCGCGTGGTCGACAAGTTCCTGATGCAGCTGGAAGAGCAGCTGCACGAGAAGAAGGTGGAAGCCAGCTTTACCGAGAAGCTGCGCAAGTTCCTGGCGCACAAGGGGTTCGATCCGCTGATGGGCGCGCGCCCGATGCAGCGCCTGATCCAGGACATGATCCGCAAGGCCCTGGCCGACGAACTGCTGTTCGGCAGGCTGGTTTCGGGCGGCAAGGTGGTGGTGGACCTGGACGAGCAGGACCAGATCAAGCTCGATTTCTCCGAGATCGAGCCGGAACCGCCCGAGGCGCCCGAGGAACAGCGCGCAGAAGCCTGAGCGGTTATCGGCCGCGTTGCCAGCAACGTGGCCGGTCATCGGGCAAAATACGGGGGCGGCAGTCATGCCGCCCCTTTTCTTTTTGTCCCGGCGGCCGCCGGCCATGCCCGTCGGGGCACGGGTTTGCGGCCGCAGCTGGCCGCGCAACCGGCCAGGAATCCAGCCTGAAAACCCTGATGTCCTCTGCCGAACGCACGCGGCGCCGCCGCCTGCTGCTCAAGATCCTGCCGCTGGGTGCCATGCCCGTCCCGATGCTCCACGTCGCTGCAGCCGCCGGCGCCGAACCGCTGGCGGGCAACCGCCCGATCGCGCTGGTGCTGCCGTTCCCGCCTGGCGGGAGCGTCGACATCGTGGCCCGGCAGCTGCAGCCTGGGCTGAAGGCGACGCTGGGGCAGGCCGCGGTGGTCGACAACAAGCCGGGTGCCGGCGGCCTGATCGCATCGAGCACCGTGGCGCGCGCGAAGCCGGACGGCACCACCCTGTTGATGGCCTTCGACACCCACGCCATCAACCCTTTCGCCTACAAGCAGCTGCCCTACGACACCTTCCGCGATTTCTCGCCAATCTCGCAGCTGGTGCGCTTTCCGCTGGTGATTGCCGCCAATCCCGCGCTGCCCGTGGCCAATGTGCGCGAGCTGGTGGAGCTGGCCAAGGCCAGGCCCGACGGCGTGCGCTATGCCTCGTCCGGCATCGGCAGCCTGAACCAGCTGGCGGCAGAGGCGCTGGCGACCGAAGCCGGCGTACGCATGCTGCATGTGCCCTACAAGGGCGGCGGCCCGGCCGTGCAGGCGGTGCTGTCCAACGAGGTCGATATTTTCTTCAGCAGCTACGCCGCCGTGCAGGCGCACGTGGCCGCACGCACCATCAAGGTGCTGGGCGTGACCGGCACCAGCCGGCTGCGCCAGCTGCCGCAGGTGCCGACGGTGGCAGAGCAGGGGCTCAAGGGCTTCGAGGCCTACTCCTGGATCGGCGTGTTCGGCCCGGCCGGCCTGCCGGCATCCACGGTCACGCGCATCCACGACGCGCTGGTCGAATCGCTGCGCCAGCCGCGCGTGCTCGATGCGCTGGCCGCGCAGGGCTTCGAGATCGTGGGCGGCAGCCCGGCCGACCTCGGCAACCTGGTGCGCCGCGAGCATGACAAATGGCAGGCCGTGGCGCGCAAGGCCAATATCCAGTTCGAATGACGATGTCCGGCGCGGGTGCGCCGTGAAACCGAGAGGATGCCGATGGCAACGCAAGCGGAAATGTTCGACCACGCGGTGGTGGTGTGCCCAGACCTCGATGCCGGGGCCCGGGCATGGCGCCGGCTCGGCTTTACGCTGACGCCGCGCGGCTACCACACGCTCGGCTCGCAGAACCACTGCATCATGCTGCGGCGGGACTACCTTGAGTTGCTGCACGTGACCGCGCCCAGCCCAAGCCGCCAGTACTACTGGGATGCGCAGGCGCACGGCGGCGGCTGCGCGGCGATGTCGTGCAAGAGCGCCGATGCCTTTGCCACCGCGGCACGGCTGCGTGCGGCGGGCTGGCACACCTCGGACCCGATCGAGTTCTCGCGTCCAGTGCGGCTGGATGACGGCAGCGAGCACCCGGCCACCTTCCGCGTGACCGCGCTTGACGATGCGCCGGGCGCGCGCTACTTCGTCTGCGAGCACCGTACGCCCGAACTGCTGTGGCGGCCCGAATGGACCCGCCATGCCAACGGCGCGCACAGCATCGCCACCATGTTCCTGGTGGTGGCGCCCGCGCTGGTGGACGCCGCCGCGCACGCCTACGCGGAGCTGACCGGCGGCGAGCTGACGCAGCTGAGCGAACATGTCTGCAGCCTGGCGCTGGACGATGCCACGCTGGTGGTCAGCACGCCGCAGGCGCTGGCTTCGGCCACCGGCACCGCGCATATCCGGCGCGAGGGGCCGGGCTACGCTGCAATCCGCCTGCGCACCGATGACCTGGCGGCGGCACGTGCCGGCTGGCGCGAACAGGGTGTGCCGACCCACGACCTGGGCCCGCGCGAGACCCTGGTGCTGGCGGATGCCGCCAGCGGCGTGGCGCTGCTGTTCGAGCAGCAGGGCTGAAAAGCAAACTGGCGCCCCGCGGGGCGCCAGTGTCTTGTGCGGCCAGAGGCTGCGTCAGGCGCTGGCCTTGGCGTGGTGCACGCCGGTCGAGCCAAAGCCGCCCGCGCCGCGTTCGCTGTCTTCGCTGAATTCTGCCACCGTCGAAAACACCGGCCGCAGCACCGGCACGAACATCATCTGCGCGATGCGCTCGCCCGGCTGGATCACGATCGGCTCGGTGCCGGGCGCGTTGCGGTTCCACACGCTGACCATGATCTGGCCCTGGTAGTCGGCATCGATCACGCCGATCGAATTGCCCAGCACCAGGCCCTTCTTGTGGCCCAGGCCCGAGCGCGGCACGATGGTCGCGGCCATGTACGGGTTGCCCATGTGCACGGCGATGCCGGCCGGCACCAGTTGCGCGGGCGTGCCCGGCGCGATCGATACCGGGGCGTCGACGCAGGCATGGAGGTCGATGGCGGCGGCCATTTCGCTCTGGTAGGCGGGCAGGCCCCATTCATTCAGGCGCGCATCGAGCACCTTGATTTCGACGGTTGGGTTCAGTGGCTGGGTCATGGGAATCCTGGGGGAAATCGGTTCAACGGAATAGGTGGCAGCCGCGCATGATACCGGACGCGCGCCCGCCATCAGGGCCGTGTGCGCCCGGGCAGGCGCTGGCCGATCGCCGCCACCAGCTGGCGCGCCAGTGACAGCTTGTCGGCGCGCGGCAGCCGCGTCATGCCGGCGGCGTCGAACAGCACGATTTCGTTGTCGTCCAGGCCGAAGGTATGGTGGCCGATATTGCCGACCAGCAGCGGTACGCCCTTGCGCTGGCGCTTCTGCTCGCCGTACCGCTCCAGGTTCTCGCTCTCGGCGGCAAAGCCGACGCAGTAGGGTGCGTCGGCCCGCGCCGCGACCGTGGCCAGGATGTCGGGGTTCTGCACGAACTGCAGCGTGGGGGTGTCGGTATCGTTGGCCTTCTTCAGCTTCTGCTGCGCGACTTCAGCCGGGCGCCAGTCTGCCACCGCGGCCACGGCGACAAAGACATCCACGCCGTGCAGCTGCGCGATCACCGCGTCATGCATCTGCTGCGCGCTGCGCACGTCGGTGCGGAGCACGCCGCGCGGGGTGGGCAGGCCGGTGGGGCCGGCCACCAGCAGCACCTCGGCGCCGGCCTCGCGCGCCGCGCGCGCGATCGAGAAGCCCATCTTGCCGGACGACAGGTTGGTGATGCCGCGCACCGGGTCGATCGCCTCGAAGGTCGGGCCGGCGGTGATCAGCACGCGCTTGCCTTGCAGCGGCTTGGGCTGGAAGAAGGCGATGATGTCGTCGAGCAGTTCTTCGGGCTCCAGCATGCGGCCGTCGCCGACCTCGCCGCAGGCCTGGTCGCCGCTGCCGGGGCCCAGGATCATCACGCCGTCGGCGCGCAGTTGCGCGGCGTTGCGCTGGGTGGCGGGGGCGGCCCACATCTGGCGGTTCATCGCCGGTGCCACCAGCAGCGGGCAGTCGCGCGCGATGCACAGGGTGCTGAGCAGGTCGTCGCACAGCCCGTTGGCCAGGCGCGCCATGAAATCGGTCGAGGCCGGAGCGATGACGATGGCATCGGCCTCGCGCGACAGGTCGATGTGCGCCATGTTGTTGTCGATGCGGGCATCCCACTGCGACAGGAAGACCGGACGGCCGGACAGCGCCTGCATCGTCACCGGCGTGATGAAGTGCGTCGCCGCCTCGGTCATGGCCACCTGCACGGTGGCGCCGGCCTTGGTCAGCAGGCGGACCAGTTCGGCCGACTTGTAGCAGGCGATGCCGCCGGTCAGGCCGAGAACGATGTGCTTGCCGCGCAAATCCATGGTGGGGAACCTGGCTGGGGAGAAAGGGAAATGATACCGGGGAAGCCGGCTGAGGGTTGGCTCCCCACTCCCGCACGGCGGGAGTGGGGCCGGGGGTGAGGGCGGGCGGTTCTGGTGGCGTGGTGCCTTGCTGAACCGCCCCTCACCCTGGCCTCTCCCCGTGAGGGGAGAGCGGAACACAATCAGGGCGCTCAGTGGCGCCGCACCCTGCGCAGCTCGTCCACGATCAGCAGCACCGCGCCGACCGTGATCGCGCAGTCGGCCACGTTGAAGGCCGGCCAGTGGTAGTTGCGCACATAGAAATCCATGAAATCGACCACGTGCCCGTAGACCACGCGGTCGATCACGTTGCCGACCGCGCCGCCCAGGATCAGCGACACCGCGAAGCAGAACAGCCGCTGTCCGGTGTGGCGATACAGCAGCCACACGATGAACGCGCCCACCACGATGCCCAGCCCGGTGAAGAACCAGCGCTGCCAGCCGCCGGCATCGGCCAGGAAGCTGAACGCCGCGCCCTTGTTGTAGACCAGCACCAGGTTGAAGAAGCCGGTCACCGGGCGCGATTCACCATAGGTGAAGGTGCGCACGATGACGATCTTGAAGAACTGGTCGAGCACCACCACCAGCAGCGCGAAGGCCATCCACAGCAGCGGGGTGGTGCTGGCGGCCTTGTTGTTGCGGCGTGCCGGGCGCGCGGAACGGGAAGTGGTCGATGCCATCAGGCATGGCTCCTGTGTTCACCGGCGCCGAACAGGTTGCTGTCGCAGCGCCCGCAGAGGGTCGGATGGTCCGGGTTGTGGCCGACATCGGCGCGGTAGTGCCAGCAGCGCTCGCACTTGGCATGGGTCGACGGGGTCACCGTGACCAGCAGGTCGCCGGCCTCGGGCGCGTGCGTTACCTTGGCCGATGAGGTCAGCAGCACGAAGCGCAGGTCGTCGCCCAGGCTCTGCAGCGCGTCCAGCACCGGGCCGCCGGCCTGGATGGTCAGCTCGGCCTGCAGCGACGAGCCGATCTCGCCTTCCACGCGCACCGCTTCCAGCTGCTTGGTGACCTCGGCGCGCACTTCGCGCAGCGTGTGCCACTTCTGCAGCAGGTCGTCGGCGCCATCGTCGACTTCCGGTATCGCGTAGTAGGTGCTGGTGAAGATGGTGTCGGTGTGCTCGGTGCCGTGGGCGAAGATCTGCCACGCTTCCTCGGCGGTGAACGACAGGAACGGCGCCATCCAGTGCAGCATCGCCTGGGTGATGTGGTACAGCGCGTTCTGCGCCGCGCGGCGGGCCTTGGAGTCCGGCGCGGTGGTGTACAGGCGGTCCTTCAGCACATCGAGGTAGAACCCGCCCAGGTCCTCGGAGCAGAAGGTCTGCAGCTTGGACACCACCGGGTGGAATTCATACGCCTCATAGTGCGACAGCACTTCCTTTTGCAGCTGCGCGGTCAGCGCCACTGCGTAGCGGTCGATCTCCAGCCATTCCGACGCCGGCAGCGCGTGCCTGGCGTGGTCGTAGTCGGACAGGTTGGACAGCAGGAAGCGCAGCGTGTTGCGGATGCGGCGGTAGCCTTCCACCACGCGCTTGAGGATCTCGTCCGAGATCGACAGCTCGCCGGAGTAGTCGGTCGAGGCTACCCACAGGCGGATGATCTCGGCGCCCATCTTGTTCGAGATGTCCTGCGGCGACACGGTGTTGCCGATCGACTTGGACATCTTGCGGCCTTCGCCGTCGACTGTGAAGCCGTGCGTCAGCAGCGCCTTGTAGGGCGGCTTGCCGTACAGCATCGACGCGGTCAGCAGCGACGAGTGGAACCAGCCGCGGTGCTGGTCCGAGCCTTCCAGGTACAGGTCGGCGAGGCGGCCATCGGCTTCATCGGCGGACGGATCGTACAGGTCGTCGCGGTGCGAGCCGCGGATCACGGACCAGTGCGTGGTGCCGGAGTCGAACCACACGTCCAGCGTGTCGCGGTTCTTCTCGTACTGGCTGGCCTCGTCGCCCAGCAGCTCGGCCGGGTCCAGCGTCTGCCAGGCCTCGATGCCATGCTGCTCGACGCGCCTGGCCACTTCTTCCAGCAACTGCGGCGTGCGCGGGTGCAGCGCTCCAGTTTCCTTGTGCAGGAAGAAGGCCATCGGCACGCCCCACTGGCGCTGGCGCGACAGCGTCCAGTCCGGCCGGTTGGCGATCATGTTGTGCAGGCGCTGCTTGCCCCAGGCCGGGAAGAACTCGGTGGCGTCGATGCCGGCCAGCGCGGTCTCGCGCAGGGTGGGGCCGGTCTTGCCGTTCTCGTCGGCCGGGTCCACGTCCATGCCCGCGAACCACTGCGAGGTGGCACGGTAGATGATCGGCGTCTTGTGGCGCCAGCAGTGCATGTAGCTGTGGGTGTACTTGTGCGAATTGAACAGGTTGCCCGAGGCCTGCAGCACCTCGACGATCTTCGGGTTGGCGTCCCAGATCGACAGCCCGCCAAAGAGCGGCAGCGTGCCGGCATAGACGCCGTTGCCCATCACCGGGCTGATGATGTCGGAATCGGCCATGCCGTGCGCCTTGCACGACTGGAAGTCTTCCACGCCGTAGGCCGGCGCCGAGTGCACGATGCCCGAACCGGTGTCGGTGGTGACATAGTCGCCCAGGTAGACCGGCGACAGGCGGTCATAGCCCGCGTCCATCCTGGCCAGCGGGTGGTGGAAGCGGATTTCCGACAATGCCGCGCCGGTGGTGGTGGCCACGACCTTGCCTTCCAGGCCGTAGACCTTGAGCTGCTCCTCGACGCGCTCGGTGGCCAGGATCAGGTAGCCGCGCGGGGTCTCGACCAGCGCGTATTCCACTTCCGGGTGCACGTTCAGCGCCTGGTTGCTCGGGATGGTCCATGGCGTGGTGGTCCAGATCACGATCCAGCCGGGCTTGCCGTCGAGCTGCTCGAAGGGCACCTTGAAGGCGTGTGCCAGCTTGTCGGCTTGCGCGAACGGGAAGCCCACGTCGATCGACAGGTCGACCTTGTCCTTGTATTCGACCTCGGCCTCGGCCAGCGCCGAGCCGCAGTCGAAACACCAGTTCACCGGCTTCAGGCCGCGGAACACATAGCCCTTCTCCATGATCTTGCCGAGTGCGCGCAGTTCATCCGCCTCGTTGCTGTAGTTCATGGTCAGGTAGGGGTGGTCCCAGTCGCCCAGCACGCCCAGGCGTTCGAAATCCACCATCTGGCGCTTGATCTGCTCGGTGGCGTAGGCGCGCGCCTTGGCCTGGACCTCCTGCACCGGCAGGCCCTTGCCGAATTTCTTCTCGATCTGGATCTCGATCGGCATGCCGTGGCAGTCCCAGCCCGGCACGTAGACGGCGTCCAGCCCGGTCAGGCCGCGCGCCTTGATGATCATGTCCTTGAGCACCTTGTTGACGGCGTGGCCGATATGGATGTCGCCGTTGGCATACGGCGGGCCGTCGTGCAGCACGAACTTCTTCGCGCCCTTGCGGGCCGCGCGGATCTTCTTGTAGAGCTGCTTGTCCTGCCACTGCTTGACCCACTGCGGCTCGCGCTTGGGCAGGTCGCCACGCATCGGGAAGGGCGTGTCGAGCAGGTTGACCGGATATTTGCTTTTCTCGGGCTTGGCGCGTTTGTCGTCAGGCATTTCGATTCTCAGGGCAATTCGGGTTGGCGCGCGGGCGGCGGCAGGCCGGCGGGCGCGCGGAAAGACTGGGGCGGCGGCGTGCGTGCCGGGCCCGCGCCACTGGCGTGCGGGCGGGCGCCGGCCGCTACCTAATTCGGTCGGTGGCGGAGGTGGCGAAGTCGCGCCCGCCGCTGCCTTCGGCCGCGCCCGGGGCGGTCAGGCCGAAGAAGGCGCGCGCATCGGCGCTGTCCTTGGCGATGGCGGCGGTGAGCTCGTCCAGGTTGTCGAAGCGCGCTTCGTCGCGCAGCTTCTTCATGAATTCAACCCGCACCAGCTTGCCGTACAGGTTCTCTTTGAAATCGAACAGGTGGACTTCCAGCAGCACCCGGCCGGCGTCCTCGATGGTGGGGCGCACGCCGATGCTGGCCACGCCCGGCAGGGGCTGGTCGGCGATGCCGTGCACCTGCACCACGAAGATGCCGCTGACTGCCGGCCGCTTGTGCGAGATGCGCAGGTTCAGCGTCGGGAAGCCCAGGTCGCGGCCCAGCTTGCGGCCGTGGATCACGTGGCCGCTGATGGCATAGCCGTGGCCGAGCAGGCGCCGGGCATGCTCCAGATCGCCGTCGGCCAGCGCCTGGCGCACGGCAGAGCTGGAGATGCGGATGCCGCCTTCGGACACCGATCCCATCTGCTCGACATCGAAGCCGTAGCGGCGCCCGGCTTCCTGCAGGTAGGTAAAGTCGCCGGCGCGCCTGGCGCCGAAGCGGAAGTCGTCGCCGACCAGCACCCAACGCGCGTGCAGGCCGTGCCACAGCACGTTCTCAACGAACGCCTGCGGCGACTGGGCGGCAAAGTGGGCGTTGAAGTGTTCCACCACCACCCGGTCCACGCCGTTGCGGCGCAGGCTTTCCAGCTTGTCGCGCAGCAGCGCGATGCGGGTGGGGGCCTTGTCCGGGGTGAAGAACTCGCGCGGATGCGGCTCGAAGGTCATCACGCACAGCGGCAGGCCGCGTGCGTCGGCGGCTGCACGCGCACGCGCGAGCAGCGACTGGTGGCCGCGATGCACACCGTCGAAATTGCCGATGGTGAGCGCGCAGGGCGCCCGGCTTTCGGCGTTGGGCAGGCCGCGGAAGACTTTCACGGGGACGGCGGGAAACGTTTCAGGTAAAGCGAGCATTATAAGGCGAATGGGTCCGCTTGCCGCTCCCGCCGCCCGCGGCCGGTGCCGCGCTGCTGTTTTTGTGCCGCAACCGGCCCTCGCGGCATGGCGCAATGCCGCAAAAGGCGGCATGATATGGCCCACTTCGGCTTCACTTCGGCGCTGGCACCTGCTGCCCCCGACATCCGCCCATTCCAAGCCAGCCACACTTGAAAGCGCTGCCCAACCGGTTCTTTTCCCGGCTCCTGCCCCGAGTCCTGCCTCAGGCGACCGCCCAGCTCGACGTCGAGACGCGCGCCAAGCTGATGGCCATCGTGCACAAGAACTCGCCCACGGCGATCGTGGCCTCGGTGTTGCTGCCCGCGCTGACCACGCTGGGATTCTGGAACGACGTGAGCCGCGCGGCCTTGCTCGGCTGGTGCGCGGTGATGCTGCTGCTGACGGTCGGCGGCCTGTGGTTCTATGTCGGCTACCAGCGCGACCATGCCTCGATGAGCCGCTCCGCGCACACGCGCAAGTGGTGGAACAATATGCGCGCGGTTGCCTTCCTGACCGGCGTGACCTGGGGCAGTTCGGCGCTGCTGCATTTGTATACGGGCTCGGCCGTGTTCTCCAGCGTGCTGTACCTGCTGACCCTTGGGGTGCTGGCAGGCGGCGCGGTGTCGCAGGCGCCGGTGCCGTCGAACCTGGTCTATGCCGGCGTGCCGATCCTGGTGCCCAATATCCTGATGGCGGAATTCGCCTTCCCCGGCCATGGCGTCTATGTGCAGGTGCTGCTGGTGATCTATGGTCTGATGCTGTCGCGCCATGCCTTGCACCTGCAGGTCACGCTGGTGCGCGCCATCCAGCTCGAGGGCGACAGCCGCCGCCTGGCCAAGCAGTTCCAGGAGGAAAAGGAGCGCGCGCTGCATGCCAGCGAGGAGAAGTCGCGCTTCCTGGCTGCCGCCAGCCACGACCTGCGCCAGCCGGTGCATGCGCTGGTGATGCTGGTGGAGGCGCTGCGCGCGCGCAACCAGTCGTCGGCGCTGCATCCGCTGGTGGAGCAGGTGGCGGCGGGCACCCAGACCATCGACCTCCTGTTCCGTTCGCTGCTGGACCTGTCCAAGCTGGAAGGGCGCAAGGTGTTGCCGACGCTGGAGCCATGCGAGCTGGGCGCGCTGATTCGCGACGTGATGAGCCAGTTTGCCGCCGATGCGCGCGAAAGCGGCCTGACCCTGACCCCGCGCGTGCCCGACGAGCTCTACGCCATGGCCGAGCCGGTGCTGTTGCGCCGGGCCCTGTTCAACCTGGTGCAGAACGCGCTGCGCTACACCCAGCGCGGCGGTGTGCTGGTGACCGCGCGCCAGCGCCGCAAGCATGTGCGGCTGGAAGTCTGGGATACCGGCGCCGGCGTGACACCCGAGCACCTGCCCGACATCTTTTCGCCGTATTACCAGGTCCATAACCCGCAGCGCGACCCGTCGCAGGGCCTGGGCCTGGGGCTGGCCATCTTCAAGGAATGCGTGCGCCTGATGCGCGGCACCTATGGCGTGCGCTCGGTGCCGGGCAAGGGTTCGGTGTTCTGGTTCGCGCTGGCGACGGTGCCGGCCGAGACCGTGGCCAGCGTGCGCGAGATGCGCGCGATGGCGCAGGCGGAAGAGGCCAAGCCCGACCGCCTGCAGGGCACGGTGCTGGTGGTCGACGACGACAGCCAGATCCGCAAGGCCTGGATCGCGCTGATGGAGGCCTGGGGCATCCGCGTGGCCTGCGCCGCGCACGGCGCCGAGGCCGACAAGCTGTTTGCCAAGGGCCTGCGCCCGGATATCATCTTCTGCGACCTGCGCCTGCCCGGCAGCGAGAACGGACTGGATTTGCTCGAGCGCTGGCAGAACACGCAGCCGCAGGCGCGCAGCGCGCTGCTGACCGGCGACCTGAAATCCGCCGCGCTGGCGGCGGCGGAAGAGGCGGGATATTTCGTGCTGCCCAAGCCGGTGGACCCGGCTTCGCTGCGGCTGCTGCTGCGCCGCTGGCTGCGGCCGGCGTAGGGTACCGGCCTGCGTTACTGGCGCAGGCGGAACCGCTCCATGCGCGACATCACCTGCATGCGCGTGCGCACGCCCAGGCGCTGCAGGATGGCTGACACGTGCTCCTTGACGGTGTTCTCGGTCAGCCCCAGGCGGCGCGCGATCACCTTGTTCGGCAGGCCTTCCAGCACCAGTGCCAGCACCGAGCCCTGGCGCGGCGTCAGGCCGAGCTCGGCCGGCGTGACCGGAATGCCGTGGGCGGGCCCGAACGACTGCGCGCGGCCGTTCAGGGCCTCATCGGTGGGGAAGGAGGTGTCGCCTGCCAGCACCTTGCGCACCGCGGCGGTGAAGGCATTGGCATCAAGGTGCTTGCCGACGAAGCCGCAGGCCGACAGCGCGCGGGCGCGGCCGACGATCTCGGGGGTGGCCTCGGCGGACATGAAGATGAAGCGTGCGCCGGGGATGACGGTCTTGAACGACTGCATGGCATCGAAGCCGGTGCCATCGTTCAGCCAGATATCGAGCAGCACGATATCGGGGCGCAGACCCTGCTGCAGGCTTGTCAGGGCTTCGCGGGCACTGCCGGCGGCATGGACTGCCACATCCGGCATGACTTCGGCGAGGAAAGCCGTAGTGCCTGACAAAGCCATAGGATGATCATCGACCACCAACAACGTCGGTGCAGCGTTCGACATGCGAATTCCCGTTCAAATTCCCGTTTCGTCCTTGTTGTCACCAGCTCTTGGCGAGCACTGTGTCATGCACAGGGTTGGCGCGTGGACGTAGCGCCCACTCTAGCAGAGGGGGCGAAGCGTCACAATCCATCAATCGGGGGTATACGGGCATGCCGTCACATGTTAGAGACATCGCGCCCTGTCCGAATCTCGTGAATTAAGCACGTAATGCGTTGGCTTTACCAGAGTTTAGCGCCTTGCCTTGGTAGAATTGCGCGATGAAAAAAATTGTCATCTTGATTTCCGGACGAGGCTCCAATATGGAAGCCATCGTCCGTGCCTGCGCGGGTGGCGGCTGGCCCGCCCGGGTGGCGGCAGTACTGTCGAACCGGCCGGACGCCGCCGGGCTGCAATTCGCGCAGCAGCATGGCATCGAAACCGGCGTGGTCGACCATCGCCAGCACCCTGACCGTGCCGCTTTTGATGCGGCTTTGGCCGAGGCCATCGACGCCCACGCGCCCGACCTGGTGGTATTGGCCGGTTTCATGCGTATACTCACGCCCGGCTTCGTCGACCGCTATGCGGGCCGGCTGCTGAATATCCATCCGTCGCTGCTGCCATGCTTCCCGGGCCTGAACACCCACAAGCAGGCGCTCGACGCCGGCGTCAAGCTGCATGGCGCCACCGTGCACTTTGTCACCCCAGAACTCGACCATGGCCCGATCGTGATTCAGGCTGCACTTGATGTGCGGCCGGCGGACACGCCCGAGAGCCTGGCCGCGCGCCTGCTCGAATGCGAGCACGTGATCTATCCCCGCGCCGTGCAATGGTTCGTAGAGGACCGCCTGCAACTTCAGGACGGCGTAGTCAACGTTATCAACCCGGCCGAATCGCAATTGCTGATGGCCATCTCCGCCGATACCCCGGCGGGAGGAGTCAAGGCATGAGTCGCACCCAGGCAGGAACCCGATCCCCGCGCAGCGAAGGACATGCCCCCGCGCGCAGCAAGGGCAAGGGCAAGGGCAGCCCCATCCGCAAGTCGCCCAATGCCAACGGTGCCCCGGTCCGCTCGCATGGCGGCCTCCATGCCACCCATATCCAGCATATCGACCGCCTGCTGGGCAAGGTCATGCTGTTTGCGCGCCCGGCCGATGCCGTGGTGAGCTATTACTTCCGCGAGAACAGCAAGCTTGGCCACCGCGAGCGCGGCATCATCGCCGAGGCCATCTACGCGGTGCTGCGCCGGCGCGTCGAGTTTGCCCAGTTTGCCGAAAGCGGCACGGGCGCGACCTCGCGCCGGCTGGCGCTGCTGGGCCTGGCCGCGACCCTGGGCCGCGACACGCTGACGCCGTTCCTGCATCCCGAAGAAGCCGAGTGGCTGGACCGTCTGACCACGATCGAGCGCTCCAGCCTGGCGCCGCGCGTGCGCGCCAACCTGCCCGAGTGGCTGTACGACGAACTGGTGCGCGGCCACGGCGAGGCCTTCGCCGCAGCCCTGGGCGACGCGCTGCTGCGCCCGGCGCCGCTGGACCTGCGCGTCAACCTGGCCAAGACCAGCCGCGAGGCCGCGCTGGCCGAGCTGCACGCCGCCGGCCTGGGCGCCGAGCCGACGCCGATGGCGCCGGCCGGCATCCGCATGGCCGGCAAGCCGGCACTGAACCAGTTGCCGATTTTCGTCAACGGCCTGGTCGAGGTGCAGGACGAGGGCAGCCAGCTGCTGTGCAACCTGGTCGCACCCAGGCGCGGCGAGATGGTGGTCGACTTCTGTGCCGGCGCGGGCGGCAAGACCCTGGCGCTGGGCGCGGCGATGCGCTCGACCGGCCGGCTCTATGCCTTCGACGTATCGGAAAAGCGCCTGGCCAACCTGAAGCCGCGGCTGGCGCGCAGCGGGCTGTCCAACGTCCATCCGGTGCTGATCGACTCCGAGCGCGACGCCAAGATCAAGCGCCTGGCCGGCAAGGCCGACCGCGTGCTGGTCGACGCGCCCTGCAGCGGCCTGGGCACGCTGCGCCGCAACCCCGACCTGAAATGGCGGCAATCGCCGGAGTCGGTGCTGGAACTGACTGCCAAGCAGAGCGCGATTCTGGATTCGGCCGCGCGGCTGGTGAAGGGCGGCGGCCGCGTGGTCTACGCGACCTGCAGCGTGCTGGAAGCCGAAAACGAGCAGATCGTGCGCGACTTCCTGGCTGCGCACCCCAACTTCCGCCTGGTGCCGGCCGCCGAAGTGCTGGCCGAGCAGAAGATCGAAGTGACCGGGCTGCCGGACAACGGCATGTTTGCCCTGTATCCGCACCTGCACCAGACCGACGGCTTCTTTGCCGCGGTGCTGGAACGCACCAGCTGAGCGCCGGTGCCTGCCGGGCCGCCTGCCGATCGCGCGGGCGGCCGCGCCAACCCTGAGTTTCCTCCATGAACGGTGAGACCCTGTCCGACCTGGGCGGCCTGAAGGACCTGAAGGCCTCCCATTCGATGTTCGGCAAGATGCTGGACGACCTGATCCGCGACGCAGGCGGGCCGGGCTTCTTCTGGCAGCTGCTGGTGCTGGCCGGCTGCCTGCTGGTGGCGTGGCCGCTGGCGCGCTTCGTGGTGCGGCGCCTGGAAGCGCGCTACGAAAGCTCAAGCTTCTCCGTGCGCTTTGCCGCCGCCAGTCTCGAGCGCGCCATGTTCCCGCTGGCCGGCTGGGTGCTGGTGCTGATCGCCCGCTTTGCGCTGGAGCCGTTGATCCCGGTCAGCGTGCTGCGCCTGGCGCTGGTGCCGCTGTTCGGCATCACCTTCCTGAACTTCACCTTCTATGTGCTGCGCCGGGTAATGTCGGGCAGCGGCCAGCTGCACGGCATGCTGCTGCTGGTGGAGAAGGTGCTGACCACGCTGGTGTGGGTCGGCATGGCGCTGTACGTGGTGGGGGTGCTGGCGGACGTGGTGGCGTGGATGGAGGGCGTGCGCTTCTCGATCGGCGGCAAGCAGAAGATCAACCTGGCCGAGACCCTGATGGCGGTGGTCTGGATCCTGCTGACGGTGCTGGTGGCGCTTTGGTTCGGTTCCTGGCTGGAAGAGCGGCTGATGCGCTCGGCCAACCTCGACGGCAACCTGAAGGTGGTGCTGACGCGCATCTCCAAGGCCGTGCTGCTGCTGGTGTCGCTGCTGCTGAGCCTGTCTCTGGTGGGGATCGACCTGACCGTGCTGTCGGTGTTCGGCGGCGCGCTGGGCGTGGGCCTGGGGCTGGGTTTGCAGAAGATCGCCAGCAACTACATCTCCGGCTTCATCATCCTGCTGGACCGCTCGGTCAAGCTGGGCGACCAGATCACGGTGGACAAGTACACCGGCATCGTGTCGCAGATCCGCACCCGCTACACGGTGGTGCGCAATGGCGATGGCGAAACCCTGGTGCCGAACGAGCAGCTGGTGGCGCAGCCGGTGCAGAACCATTCGTTCTCCAACACCAATGTGCGCGTGGCCACCCGGGTGCAGGCAGACTACAACGCCGATCCGGAAACGGTGATCGCGCTGCTGACCGCATGCGTGCGCGACCTGCCGCGCGTGCTGCCCGACCCGGAGCCCGCCGCTTTCCTGGTGCTGTTTGCCGATAGCGGCATCGAGTACGAGGTTGCGGTCTTCGTGGCCGATCCGCAGAACGGCAAGCTGGGGGTGCAGTCGGCGATGAACCGCGCGATCTGGCGCACGCTGCGCGAGCATGGGATTTCCATCCCCTATCCGCAGCGTGAACTCCGCGTGCTGGGCGAGGCACCCTTGCCCGGCAACGATCTGCCCCCATCTAAGACGGTAGCGGATGCAGCGAATGCGGCGAGTGCCGCATAGACCGCAAGATGGGCGCAGCATGCGCCACCCACGGAACGAAAACTGTGGCGCTCCGTCCAAATCCGGGAAATAGCGTATGCTTGCGCGTCGCGCGATCCGGTAGAATGCCGGGTTGTCGCGGGTTGCAGCTTCAGGTTGCAGCGCACGCTCCCACATCAGACAGCCGCCAGATTGCAGCGGCTCGTACCTTGTCCCGCCAGCGCAGGCCATCCCGGCGCCGGCGCGAGACTCGTGTGCCTGGGAGCCCGGTATGACTTCGGGTCCCGTGGCAGGCGCCAGAAAGCTATCGCAATCACTTGGATTCGCAGCCTTTTTTCTGCGCGTTGCGTGCACCGGCCCCGCCGGGCTGCACGGGAAAGTCCCTGTTTAACCGACGGAGAACAGTTTGTTCGACACTATTCTTGACTGGGCCGCCAACGGCCTTGCCAACTGGACCTGGTGGGAGATCGTCATCTACACGCTCGTGATGACGCATATCACGATCGCCAGTGTCACCATTTTCCTGCACCGCTGCATGGCGCACCGGTCGCTGGATCTGCACCCGATCGCCCAGCATTTCTTCCGCTTCTGGCTCTGGCTGACCACGGGCATGGTCACGCGCGAGTGGACCGCCATCCACCGCAAGCACCACGCCAAGTGCGAAACCGAAGAAGATCCGCACAGCCCGCAGACCCGCGGCATCCGCAAGGTGCTGCTGGAGGGAGCGGAGCTGTATCGTGCCGAATCCAAGAACAAGGAAACCATCGCCAAGTTTGGCCATGGCTGCCCCAATGACTGGATCGAGCGCAACGTGTACTCGCGCTTCGGCTGGCAGGGTGTCGGCCTGATGCTGATCATCGACCTCGCGCTGTTCGGCGTGATCGGCATGACCGTTTGGGCCGTGCAGATGCTGTGGATCCCGATCCATGCCGCCGGCATCATCAATGGCCTGGGCCACTGGTGGGGCTATCGCAACTACGATTGCGAGGACGCCTCGACCAACGTGTCGCCGTGGGGCCTGATCATTGGTGGCGAAGAGCTGCACAACAACCACCACACGTACCCGACCTCGGCCAAGTTCTCGATCAAGTGGTATGAGTTCGATGTGGGCTGGGGCTATATCCGCGCGATGCAGGCAGTCGGCCTGGCCAAGGTCAAGAAGACTCCGCCCAAGGCACGCCTGGTGGAAGCCCGCCCGGTTGACCACAACACGCTGGAAGCGATCATCGCCAACCGCTATGACGTGATGGCGCGCTATGCCAAGGCCGTCAAGGGCGCGTTCCGCCAGGAACTGGAAAAGCTCAAGGAAGGCCGCGTGGCCGAGTACCGCAGCTTCAAGCCCGCCAGCAAGTGGTTCCACCGCGAGGAAACCAAGCTGGCCGCGCCGCAGCGCGAACAGCTGGCAAGCATCGTTGAACAGAACAAGGCGCTGCAGACCTTCGTCGAAATGCGCCGTGAACTGGCCGCCATCTGGGGCCGTTCCAACCTGACGCGCGAGCAGCTGCTGCAGCAGCTGCAGGCCTGGTGCCATCGTGCCGAGGCCAGCGGCATCCAGGCGCTGCAAGATTTCTCGCTGCGCCTGCGCCGCTACGCCTGATACAATCCGGCCGCGCCGTATGGTTTGACAAAGCCCCGCCCATGGCGGGGCTTTTGTTTTAGATAAACTCCCCAATATTCTGGCCGGGCCGCATCCTTGCTGGCGAAGGTCTAGAGGAGTACCGGAGATGACCCCACAATCGATCAAGACCGTCGAGTTCGAAAAGCCGAACCTGGCGGATGCCGAAAACGCCACTGGCAGCAGCTGCGTGGCCCATGCCTGGGCCAAGGTGCCGCCGGTGCTGACACCCGACGAGCGCCAGTCCCTGAAGACGCGTATTCGCCGCCTGCTCAAGGAACGCAATGCGGTGCTGGTGGCGCACTATTACGTCGACGCCGACCTGCAGGACCTGGCCGAGGAAACCGGCGGCTGTGTCTCCGACTCCCTGGAAATGGCCCGCTTCGGCCGCGACCACGAGGCCCGGACCCTGGTGGTGGCGGGCGTGCGCTTCATGGGCGAGACCGCCAAGATCCTGAGCCCCGAGAAGACCGTGCTGATGCCGGACCTGGACGCGACCTGCTCGCTCGACCTGGGTTGCCCGGCCGATGAGTTCGCCGCCTTCTGCGATGCGCACCCGGACCGCACCGTGGTGGTCTACGCCAACACCAGCGCCGCCGTGAAGGCGCGCGCGGACTGGATGGTGACCTCCAGCATCGGCCTGAAGATCGTCGAGCACCTGCATGCGCAGGGCAAGAAGATCCTGTGGGCGCCGGACAAGCACCTGGGCAGCTATATCCAGAAGCAGACCGGTGCCGACATGCTGCTGTGGCAGGGCTCGTGCCTGGTGCACGACGAGTTCAAGGGCATCGAGCTGGACCTGCTGCGCCGCGAATTCCCCAACGCCAAGATCCTGGTGCACCCTGAGTCGCCGGAAAACGTGGTGGCACAGGCCGATGTGGTCGGCTCGACCTCGCAGCTGATCGAGGCCGCACAGAAGCTGGACGCGACCGAGTTCATCGTCGCCACCGACAACGGCATCCTGCACAAGATGCGCATGGCGGCGCCCGGCAAGCACTTCATTGAAGCGCCCACGGCCGGCAACAGCGCGACCTGCAAGAGCTGCGCGCACTGCCCGTGGATGGCCATGAACGCGCTCACCAACCTGGCCGAGGTGCTGGAAACCGGCCGCAACGAGATCCATGTCGACCCGGTGATCGGGCGCCAGGCGGTGACCTGCATCAACCGCATGCTGGACTTCGCCGCCGCGCAGAAGCGCAATGTGCGTCCGTCGGCAGACCTGGCCAAGGAACAGGCGCTGTTCAAGGGGATTGGCCCGGCATGAGCGTGAATTCGATTTTCGACAGCTACGGTCCGGCGCTGCAGGCAGCGCTGCAAGCCAATGTGCAGGCCGCCATTGACGAGGATGTCGGCAGCGGCGACCTGACCGGCCTGCTGGTGCCTGCGGCCAAGGCGGCACGCGCGCGCGTGATCGTGCGCGAGTCCGCAGTGCTGTGCGGCCAGCCGTGGTTCGATGCCTGCATGCGCGCGGTCGACCCGGCGCTCGAGGTGCACTGGCTGCAGCAGGAAGGTGCCCGCATGGCGCACGATTCGGTGGTCTGCGAGATCACAGGCCCGGCGCGCTCGCTGCTGACGGCGGAGCGCCCGTCGCTGAATTTCCTGCAGCTGCTGTCGGGCGTGGCCACCGCCACGCGCCGCTATGCCGACCTGATCGCCGGCACCCGCGCGCGCGTGCTGGATACGCGCAAGACGCTGCCGGGCCTGCGCCTGGCGCAGAAGTACGCGGTCCGCATCGGCGGCGGCGAGAACCAGCGGCTGGCGCTGTACGACGGCATCCTGATCAAGGAAAACCATATCGCCGCGGCTGGCAGCATCAGCGCGGCCATGCAGGCGGCGCTGGCGCTCGATACCAGGGCGTCGGTGCAGATCGAGGTGGAAACGCTGGCCGAACTGGAAGAAGCGCTTGCGGCCGGTGCGAAGTCGGTGCTGATCGATAACTTCACCGTGCCGATGATGCAGGATGCGGTCAGGATCAATCGGGGCAGGGCGCTGCTGGAGGTGTCGGGCGGCGTCAATGCCGATACTATCCGCACCTTTGCCGAAACCGGCGTGGACCGGATCTCGGTTGGTGCGCTGACCAAGGACGTGCGGGCGACGGACTATTCGCTGCGGATCATCGGCTGACGCTTCGCGCGATACCAGAAAAACGGGGTGGGGCCTTGCGGCGCCACCCCGTTTTGCTTTGCCTGGCCAGCCGTCAGCGCTTCCTTGTGGCTGGCGGCTGAATCACCGTCGGCAGCGCCTTGGGCAGGGTATCCGGATAGTCCCGGCTGAAGTGCAGGCCCCGGCTTTCGTGGCGCGAATAGGCGCTGTCCACGATCAGCGAGGCCACTTCGACCAGGTTGCGCAGCTCCAGCAGGTCGCTGGTGACGCGGAAGTTGGCGTAGTACTCAGCGATTTCCTCGCGCAGCAGGCCGATGCGGTGCTGGGCGCGCTCCAGCCGCTTGCTGGTGCGCACGATGCCGACGTAGTTCCACATCATGCGGCGCAGCTCGTCCCAGTTGTGCGACACCACCACTTCCTCGTCGGCATCGGAGACGCGGCTTTCATCCCAGGCCGGCAGCGTGATGTCAGGCAGCCCGGCCTTGTCCTTGGAAGCGATGTCCTCGGCCGCGGCGCGGCCGATCACCATGCATTCGAGCAGCGAGTTGGAGGCCAGCCGGTTGGCGCCATGCAGGCCGGTGCAGGCGGTTTCGCCCACGGCGTACAGATTGCCGATATCGGTGCGCCCGGAGGTGTCGGTGACCACGCCGCCGCAGGTGTAGTGGGCGGCCGGCACCACGGGAATCGGCTCGCGCGTGATGTCGATGCCGAGCTCCAGGCAGCGCGCGTGGATGGTCGGGAAGTGTTCTTTCAGGAAGGATTCGGGCTGGTGGCTGATATCCAGGTAGACGCAGTCCAGGCCGCGCTTCTTCATCTCGAAGTCGATCGCGCGCGCCACCACGTCGCGCGGCGCCAGTTCGGCGCGCGCATCGTGTTCGGGCATGAAGCGGGTGCCATCGGGCAGCTTGAGCAGGCCGCCTTCGCCGCGCACCGCTTCGGAGATCAGGAAGGACTTGGCGTAGGGGTGGTACAGGCAGGTCGGGTGGAACTGGATGAACTCCATGTTCGAAACCCGGCAGCCCGCGCGCCAGGCCATGGCGATGCCGTCGCCGGTGGCTGTATCCGGGTTGGTGGTGTACAGGTAGACCTTGCCGGCACCGCCCGCGGCCAGCACGGTGTGCGTGGCGGTGAGGGTGCGCACCGCGCCGGTGCTGTCGTCCAGTACGTACAGGCCGTAGCAGCGGTTGCCCGGCAGCCCCAGCTTGCGCGAGGTGATCAGGTCGATTGCGAAGTGGTCTTCCAGGATGGTGATGTTCGGGTGCTGCATGGCCTGCTGCAGCAGCGTGCTGACCACGGCATGGCCGGTGGCGTCGGCGGCGTGGATGATGCGCCGGCGGCTGTGGCCGCCTTCGCGCGTCAGGTGGAAGCCCAGTTCGGCCTGTTCGTCGCGCGTGAACGGCACGCCGCGGTCGATCAGCCACTGGATGGCCTCGCGCCCATGCTCCACGATGAAGCGCGTGGCCTCTTCGTCGCACAACCCCGCACCGGCGACGAGCGTGTCCTGCGTATGCTCGTCATGGCTGTCGCCGGAATCCAGCACGGCGGCAATACCGCCCTGCGCCCAGTCGCTGGCGCCCTGGGTCATGGCGCGCTTGCTGAGGATGGCCACCCGGTGGGTGTCGGCCAGTTGCAGCGCGACCGTAAGGCCGGCCAGGCCGCTGCCGACGATGGCGACGTCGAAATTCATGGTGCGGAGTGCGCTGGGGGGCGCCAGGCAAAAAGGAGGAAACGGGAAAGTCTACACCTGAAGCGCCATCCCGCGCATCAGCGCGTCGCGTGGGGGTGGGCGCTTATCGCCCCGCAGGCCTGCGCGGCGCGCAGGCAACAAAAAGCCCCGCGGCATGGCGGGGCTTTCTGGCGGGAACCGGGATCAATTACTTGATCTTGGTTTCCTTGTAAGCGACGTGCTTGCGGGCGACGGGATCGAACTTCATGATCTCCATCTTTTCCGGCATGGTGCGCTTGTTCTTGGTGGTCGTGTAGAAATGACCCGTACCTGCGGTCGATTCCAGCTTGATCTTGTCGCGGCCGCCCTTGCTTGCCATGATGTGCTCCTAATTAGACTTCGCCGCGTGCGCGCAGGTCGGCGAGCACGGAGTCGATGCCTTTCTTGTCGATCAGGCGCAGGCCGGCGTTCGAGACGCGCAGGCTCACCCAGCGGTTTTCGGATTCAACGAAGAAACGACGATTCTGCAGGTTGGGCAGAAAACGGCGCTTGGTCTTGTTGTTTGCGTGGGAAACGTTGTTGCCGACCATCGGCGCTTTCCCGGTCACTTGACAGACGCGTGCCATGAAGCACTCCTAAATCTTCTATTCGTGGACAATGTTCGCAACAGATCAACAAAAGGCGCGCGGGCCCGGACTGCAGCGGTTGAGACTTCAGCAAAACGGGCATTATAGACCGGATTCCCGCGCCGAATCAATGCCTTCTGTGCTTTGGCGTTATCCGGTGTTGCTGCGCTGTATGTGCCGTGGCGTTGGCGTCACAGCCCGGGCAGGCGGTCGCAGCAGTCGGCCAGCGAGCGGATTTCCTGGCCGGCCACGATGAAATGGTCGAGCAGCCGCACGTCGATCAGATCGAGGGTGCGCGCCAGTTCGTGGGTCAGGCGGATGTCGCTCTGGCTCGGCGCGGTGGTGCCGCGCGGGTGGTTGTGCGCCACGATGATGCCGGCCGCATTATGCACGAGCGCCTGGCGCGCCACTTCGCGCGGGTAGACGGCGGTGCGCGTCAGCGTGCCGCGGAACATTTCTTCACTGGCCACCATGCGGTTGCGCGGATCCAGGAACAGGCACAGGAAGACCTCGTGCGGCAGCGGCGCCAGCGTCAGGCGCAGGTAGTTGCGCACCGCCGCCGGGCCGTCGAAGCCGGTGGGCAGGCGCAGCGATTCGGCCAGCGCACGCCGTGCCAGCTCCGGAATGGCCTGCAGTTGGGCATACTTGGTTTCGCCCATGCCCCGGACGCTTGTCAGTGCGCGCCCCTCTGCCGCGAACAGGGCTGTCAGCGAGCCGAAGCGGTGCAACAGCTCGCGTGCGAGGTCCACGGCACTTTTGCCGGCAGCGCCCACGCGCAGCAGGATGGCCAGCAGCTCGGCGTCGGACAGGGCGGCGGCGCCGCTTTCCATCAGTTTCTCGCGGGGCCGCTCGCAGGCGGGCCAGTTGGCAATGGTCATGAGCACTCCAGGGTAGTCACGCCGTGATGAGGGTGAGGCCGGGTCCGGGGGCGGCGGGCAATGGGCCAGTCGAATACAATACGGGTTGTTGACCGGTTGATCACCCATGAATTTGCAAACTTTCGCGTCGGAAACCGACGGCGGCACGGCTGGCCGCAAGACTGTCCAGGCCGACTCTTTCCTGACCCTGCACTACAGCATCGCGCTCGAGAACGGCACCGAGGTCGTCAGCACGTTCGAGGAGAAGCCCGCCACGCTGCTGCTCGGCCAGGGCCAGTTCGCGCCAACGCTGGAGCAGGCGCTGCTCGGCATGCCCGAAGGCGAGCGCATGACCTACCGGCTGGCAGCGGAGCAGGCCTTTGGCCCGCGCAACCCCGAGCTGCTGCAGTGGGTGTCGCTGGCCACGCTGCGCGAGAACAGTTCCTTCGAAGAGGACTACAGCCCGGGCGACCTGGTGGAGTTCAACGCGCCCGGCGGCGGCAAGTACGCCGGTGTGCTCAAGGAGTTCGGCGAGACCGCCGCGCTCTTTGACTTCAACCATCCGCTGGCCGGGCAGACCATCCTGTTCGACGTGCAGCTGATCGGCATTCTCTGAGCGCGCCGCACGTGTGCCGAACCATCCTGATACCGCAGCATGCCTGACCTGACTCCCGCACCCGACGCAGAAATCCTGATGGCGCAGCCGCGCGGCTTCTGCGCCGGCGTGGACCGTGCCATCGAGATCGTCGAGCGTGCGCTCGAGCGCTTCGGCGCGCCCATCTACGTGCGCCACGAGATCGTCCACAACGCCTATGTGGTGGCCGGCCTGCGCCGCAAGGGCGCGGTGTTCGTGCGCGAGCTCGACGAGGTGCCCGCGGGCGCCACCGTCATCTTCAGCGCCCATGGCGTGTCGCGCGAAGTGCGTGCCGACGCCGCCGCGCGCGGGCTGCACGTGTTCGATGCCACCTGCCCGCTGGTGACCAAGGTGCATGTCGAGGTGAGCAAGATGCGCGCCGAGGGCTGCGAGATCGTGATGATCGGGCATCGCGGCCATCCGGAAGTGGAGGGCACCATGGGCCAGGCCAGCAGTGGCATGCTGCTGGTGGAGTCGGTGGCCGACGTCGCCACGCTGCAGGTTACCGACCCGTCGCGGCTTGCCTACGTGACCCAGACCACGCTGTCGGTGGATGAGACCCGCGAGATCGTGGCCGCGCTCAAGGCACGCTTTCCGCAAATCCGCGAGCCCAAGAAGCAGGACATCTGCTATGCCACGCAGAACCGCCAGGACGCGGTGAAGTTCATGGCGCCGCAGGTGGAGGTGGTGATCGTGGTGGGCAGCCCCAACAGCTCCAACTCCAACCGCCTGCGCGAGCTGGCCGAGCGCCTGGGCGTGCCGGCCTATATGGTGGACGCCCCCGAGCAGGTGCGCCCCGAATGGATCGCCGGCAAGCGCCGCATCGGCCTGACCGCCGGCGCTTCGGCGCCCGAGGCGCTAGCCCAGTCCATCGTCGAGCGCCTGCGTGAGCTTGGGGCGAGCCAGGTGCGCCCGCTTGACGGCATCGAAGAGAACATGGCCTTCCCGCTGCCGCGTGGGCTGCTGCCGGCCAGCGCCGCCGCCTGACCCGGTGCGGGCCGTGCCCGCCTGCCAGCCCCGCCTTGAACAAGGGCGCCGCTTGATGCGGCGCCCTTTGTCTTTGGTACGCCCGATTTGCAGCCGGCCGGCACGAATAATGCACGGTGATGGTGCAGGTAATACATGGCTGTCCTGCTGATCAGACAAATCAGGGTAATCCCCCGGTTTGGGGTTTTCCCTATTATGGTGCGGCGCTACATTCTGCACATTAGAGAACGGTGCAGCTGAATTTAAATGAAACACCTAATTAATAAAGGCGCATTATAGGTGGTGCCGGCGATGCTTATCCGCGCCATCGGGCGGCGCAGGCACGATTCTTGTAAGTAGGTGAGGCGGCCGCGTCATGTGAGCGGGAATTGCCGCAATCTGTGCATTGGGGAAATTCCCTAGCTCATTTGACCGGTAAATGGTTAAGGATGTTGCGTCGCGTATTGCATCGACTAAGAAAGGGGATACAATGCGCGCGTTTCAAATTGAAACTAAACAAAGGCGGTCCAGGGAAACGTCCGGGAGGCGTTGAAAATCCCTGTCTTCGTGAATCCTAGGAGATCACTCATGCAAATCACGTTTGCCAAGATTCTGCCGATTGCGGCCGCAGTGGCGCTGGTAGCCGCTTGCGGCAAGAAGGAAGAGAAGCCGGCTGATGCGGCGCCTTCGGCGCCGGCGGCAGCCGCTCCTGCAGCGGGCGGCGGTGAAGTCGTCGTCAAGATCGGCCACGCGGCCCCGCTGACCGGCGGCATCGCGCACCTTGGCAAGGACAACGAAAACGGCGCCCGCCTGGCCGTGGAAGAAGTCAACAAGACCGGCCTGGAGATCGGTGGCAAGAAGATCAAGCTGGAACTGGTTGGCGAAGACGATGCCGCCGACCCCAAGACGGGCACCTCCGTGGCGCAGAAGCTGGTCGACGCCAAGGTGGTGGCCGTGGTCGGCCACCTGAACTCGGGCACGTCGATCCCGGCCTCCAAGATCTATAGCGATGCCGGCATCGTGCAGATCTCGCCCTCGTCCACCAACCCGGACTACACCAAGCAGGGCTTCAAGACCACCTACCGCGTGGTGGCCACCGATGCTCAGCAGGGCCCGGCACTGGCTAACTATGCCAGCAAGACGCTCCATGCCAAGAGCGTGGCGATCGTCGACGACGCCACCGCCTACGGCAAGGGCCTGGCCGACGAGTTCGAGAAGACCGCCAAGGCGGCCGGCGTGAACGTGGTGGCGCGCGAGGCCACCAACGACAAGGCCACCGACTTCAAGGCCATTCTCACCAAGATCAAGGGCAAGAAGCCTGACGTGATCATGTACGGCGGCATGGACGCCACCGGCGGCCCGTTCGCCAAGCAGGCCAAGGAACTGGGCATCGGTGCCAAGATCGTCGGCGGCGACGGCGTCTGTACCGACAAGGTGGCCGAACTGGCGGGCGACGCCGTGACCAACATCATCTGCTCCGAGGCCGGCCTGGCCCTGTCGAAGATGGAGCAGGGCGCGGACTTCTCCAAGCGCTACCAGGCTCGCTTCAACGCCCCGGTGCAGATCTATGCACCGTTCACGTATGACGCCGTGATGGTCGTCGTCGACGCCATGAAGCGCGCCAACTCGACCGAACCGGCTGCCATCCTGGCCGAAATGCCCAAGACCAACTACAAGGGCGTGATCGGCAATATCGCCTTCGACGAGAAGGGCGACATGAAGGAAGGCACCATCACGCTGTACGAGTACAAGGACAAGAAGAAGTCCGTCCTCGACGTCGTGAAGATGTAATCTGGGCTTACCGGCCCATCCGAACGGCACCGTGAGTATTTTGCGGTGCCGTTCTTTTTAGCCTCGCCTAATGTAGAAGCATCCTTACCATGGATGGAGCAGGGCAGGTCGCTTACCAGCAAACCAACCACCGCAACGTTACCCATTACACACCATGGTCCCGCCCCCGGCATCCACACCATGCCGCAAGGTCCGGGACTGAAGCAGGAGTTTTCATGGATATCTTTATCCAGCAGATCGTGAACGGTCTGGTGCTCGGCAGCATCTATGCGCTGATCGCACTGGGCTACACCATGGTCTACGGTATTCTCGGCATCATCAACTTCGCCCACGGCGATGTGCTGATGATCGGCGCGCTGACCGCCCTGTCAGCCATCCTCGGATTGCAGAAGTTCGCCCCCGGCCTGCCTGAATGGCTGACGCTGGTGATCGCCACGCTGGTCGCGATGCCAGTCTGCGCGATCCTGTCCTATTCGATCGAGCGGATCGCCTACCGGCCCTTGCGCAATGCGCCACGGCTGGCCCCGCTGATCACCGCCATCGGCGTCTCCATCATCCTGCAGACGATGGGCATGCTGATCTGGTCGCGCAACCCGCTGACCTTCCCGCAGCTGCTGCCGTCCGAGCCGATCGACATCGGCACGACCGGCGCCACCATCACCGGCAAGGAAATGGTCATCATCGGCATGGCCGTGATGGTGATGTCCGGCCTGCTGGCCCTGGTCAACCGCACCAAGCTCGGCCGCGCCATGCGCGCCACCGCCGAGAACCAGAAGGTGGCCGGCCTGATGGGCGTGAACCCCAATTTCGTCATTTCCGCCACCTTCATGATCGGCGCCACGCTGGCCGCGCTGGCCGGCGTGATGATGGCCACCAACTACGGCAATGCCCACTTCTACATGGGCTTCATCCCCGGCCTGAAGGCGTTTACCGCCGCGGTGCTGGGCGGCATCGGCAACCTGGCTGGCGCCATGGTCGGCGGCATGCTGCTGGGCCTGATCGAAGCGCTCGGCGCCGGCTATATCGGCGACCTGACCAACGGCGTCTTCGGTTCGAACTACCAGGACGTCTTTGCCTTTATCGTGCTGATCACCGTGCTCGTCTTCCGTCCGTCCGGCATCATGGGCGAACGCGTGGCGGATCGCGCCTGAGGAGAGCGAATCCATGAATACTCCGATTCCATCCACGGCAGCCGTCGCGGCGCCCACCAAGGTGCCGGCCAAGACCCTGGCCGCACTGATTGGCTTCCTGGTGATCGCCCTGTGCGCACCGTTCTTCGTCCAGACCCTGGGCGGCAACTACTGGGTCCGCGTGCTGGACTTCGCGCTGCTGTACATCATGCTGGCGCTGGGCCTGAACATCGTGGTGGGCTTTGCCGGCCTGCTTGACCTGGGCTATATCGCGTTCTACGCGGTCGGCGCCTACCTGATGGCGCTGCTGGGCTCGCCCCACCTGGCGAACCAGTTCGAGTGGATCCAGCAACTGTTCCCCACCGGCATCCACCTGTCGATGTGGTTCGTGTTGCCGATCGCGATCCTGGTAGCCGCCACCTTCGGCGTGCTGCTCGGGGCGCCAACGCTGAAGCTGCGCGGCGACTACCTCGCCATCGTGACGCTGGGCTTCGGCGAGATCGTCCGCATCTTCATGAACAACCTTGACCGCCCGGTCAACATCACCAACGGGCCCAAGGGCATCACCGCGGTGGACCCGGTCCATATCTTCGGCTTCGACTTCTCGAAGTCGCACGAGATCTTCGGACTCAAGTTCACGCCGGTGTTCATGTACTACTACCTGCTGGTGTTCCTGGTCATCGTGATCGTGTTCGTGAGCCTGCGGCTGCAGACCTCGCGTATCGGCCGCGCTTTCGTGGCCATCCGCGAAGACGAGATCGCCGCCAAGGCGATGGGCATCAACACCCGCAACATCAAGCTGCTGGCCTTTGCCATGGGCGCTTCGTTCGGCGGCGCCTCGGGCGCGGTGTTCGGCGCGTTCCAGGGCTTCGTGTCGCCGGAATCGTTCACGCTGTGGGAATCGATCTACGTGCTGGCCATCGTGGTGCTTGGCGGCATGGGCCATATCCCGGGCGTGATCCTGGGCGGCGTCCTGCTGGTGGGCTTCCAGGAGTTGCTGCGCGTGGTGGCGGAGCCGATGCAGACCGGTTTGTTCGGCCATGTCATCGTCGATGCCGAAGTGCTGCGCCAGCTGCTGTTCGGCCTGGCCCTGGTCGGCGTCATGCTGTATCGCCCGGCGGGCATCTGGCCGTCGCCGCGCAAGGAAGACCGCCCGGTGGTGCGCCGTGCGGGCAGCGTGGGCCGTTTCTGACCAGGAGGACAACATGAGCAACAACGATTTCCTCCTGTCGGTACAGGGGGTCAACAAGCGTTTCGGCGGCCTGCAGGCACTGTCCGAGGTGGGCCTGCAGATCAAGCCGGGCGAGATCTACGGGCTGATCGGCCCCAACGGCGCCGGCAAGACCACCTTCTTCAACGTGATCACCGGCCTGTACACGCCGGATTCAGGCGAGTTCGTGCTGGGCGGCAAGCCCTACCAGCCGACCGCCGTGCATGAGGTCGCCAGGGCCGGCATCGCGCGCACGTTCCAGAACATCCGCCTGTTCGGCGAGATGACTGCGCTCGAGAACGTGATGGTGGGGCGCCACGTGCGCTCCAAGGCCGGCGTGTTCGGCGCGATCTTCCGCCCGCCCGCGGTGCGCCGCGAGGAAGAGGGCATCGAGGACATGGCGCACGACCTGCTCGACTATGTCGGCATCGGCAAGTACGCCAACTTCACCGCGCGCAACCTCTCCTACGGCCACCAGCGCCGGCTCGAGATCGCGCGGGCGCTGGCGACCGAGCCCAAGCTGCTGGCACTGGACGAACCGGCCGCGGGCATGAACGCGACCGAGAAGGTGGAGCTGCGCGGACTGCTCGACAAGATCCGCAACGATGGCAAGACCATCCTGCTGATCGAGCACGACGTGAAGCTGGTGATGGGCCTGTGCAACCGCATGACGGTGCTGGACTACGGCAAGGTGATTGCCCAGGGCCTGCCGCACGAAGTGCAGAACAACCCCGCGGTGATCGAGGCCTACCTCGGCGCATCGGCACACTGATGGCCGGAGGACAAGCAATGACACAGACAGTACTGAAGATCTCCGGCCTCAAGGTCGCGTACGGCGGCATCCAGGCCGTCAAGGGCATTGACCTGGAAATCCGGGACGGCGAGCTGGTGACGCTGATCGGCGCCAACGGCGCCGGCAAGACCACCACCATGAAGGCCATCACCGGCCTGCAGGGCTGGGCCAGCGGCGACGTGGAATACATGGGCAAGTCGATCAAGGGCGTGCCCAGCTACGCGCTGCTCAAGCAGGGCCTGGCGATGGTGCCGGAAGGCCGCGGCGTGTTCGCGCGCATGACCATCACCGAGAACCTGCAGATGGGCGCCTACACGCGCAACGACGACGCCGGCATCAAGGCCGACGTCGAGCGCATGTTCGGCATCTTCCCGCGCCTGAAGGAACGCGCCAACCAGCTGGCGGGCACCATGTCCGGCGGCGAGCAGCAGATGCTGGCAATGGCGCGCGCGCTGATGAGCCAGCCCAAGGTGCTGCTGCTGGACGAGCCGTCGATGGGCCTGTCGCCGATCATGGTCGAGAAGATCTTCGAGGTCGTGCGCGACATCTCGGCACAGGGCGTGACCGTGCTGCTGGTGGAGCAGAACGCGCGCCTGGCGCTGCAGGCTGCCCACCGCGGCTACGTGATGGAGTCGGGCCTGATCACCATGAGCGGGGACGCCAAGCAGATGCTCGACGATCCCAAGGTGCGGGCCGCCTACCTGGGCGAGTAAGGCGCGCGCTGCCGCCTCCCACCCCGCCGCAAGAGGGGTGAGGGAGAGGGCAGGCGCACGCAGGCGCAAGGCCTTTCCCCTTGCCGCGGGGCCCCGCGCAACGCCTGCTCAGGCTGGTGTGCGCGGGTTCTGCGGCGCTGGCTCTCTCCCTCACTCCTCTGCGGCACCACAAAGAAAAAAGCCTCGCGCGCGCGAGGCTTTTTTTCCGTCTGGCGAATGACCAGGACTCAGGCCAGCTTCTTCAGCAGCGTGCGCAGCATGCCGATCATCTGGTCGATCTCTTCACGCGTCACGTTCAGCGCGGGCATGAAGCGCAGCAGGTTGGCGCGCGGAGCGTTCAGCAGCAGGCCTTGCGGCACCATGTCGCGGGCTTCTTCCACCAGTTGCGGGCCGATGTCCTTGCCCAGCATCAGCGCGCGCAGCAGGCCGTCGCCGCGTTCGCCGGCCAGGCCGAACTCGGCGGACAGCGCCAGCAGCTGTTCCCGCAGGTATTCGCCCTTGGCCTTGACGTCGTCGAGGAAGCCCGGCGCGGTCAGCTGCTCGATCACGGCGCTGCCCACCGCGGTCATCAGCGGGTTGCCGTTGTAGGTGCCGCCCTGGTCGCCGGCCTCGAAGCTGGCGACCTCGGCCTTGCACAGCAGCGCCGACAGCGGCACGCCGCCGCCGATGCCCTTGCCCAGCGTCATGATGTCCGGCTCCACGCCTGCCAGCTCGTAGGCGAACAGGGTGCCGCAGCGGCCGCAGCCGGTTTGCACTTCATCGACGATCAGCAGCAGCCTGTGCTTGTCGGCCAGCGCGCGCAGGCCCTGCATGAACTCGCGCGTGGCGGGGATCACGCCGCCTTCGCCCTGCACCGGTTCCAGCATGATGCCGACGGTCTTGTCGGTGATCAGCTTCTCCACCGAGGCCAGGTCGTTGAGATCGGCGCGCGGGAAGCCCGGCACCTGCGGCGCAAAGATGGTGTCCCAGCCGGCCTTGCCCGACGCGCTCATGGTGGCGAGCGTGCGGCCATGGAAGCTGTGGTCCATGGTGATGATCTCGAAGGCGCCGTCCTTGTGCTTGCGGCCCCATTTGCGCGCCAGCTTGATCGCGCCTTCGTTGGCCTCGGCGCCGCTGTTGGCGAAGAAGACCTTGTCGAAGCAGCTGTGGTCGGTCAGCTGCCGGGCCAGCTTGAGCATCGGCTCGTTGTAGAAGGCCGGGCTCGGGTTGATCAGCCGGTGCGACTGGGCCACCAGCGCGTCGATCATGCCCTGGTTGGAATGGCCCAGACAGTTCACTGCCCAGCCCTGCACGAAGTCCAGGTATCGCTTGCCGTTGTGATCCGTCAGCCAGGAGCCCTTGCCCTCGGTGAACACGAGCTCGGGCCGGTTGGTGATGTACATCAGGGATTGGACGGGATACTCAGCAAATGCCATGGCGGACTCCAGGGGTCGGCTTTAAACGATGGACGGACGGGCGTAACAACCGGGACAAAAACAAAAAGCCACGGGGGTTGCCCGTGGCTCGTTGACATGAACAGACGCAGTCGACGGTCAGCCGCGCGGCACCCCAGCGGGGAGCGACGTACGGAAGCTGCGGCGTCGGTTGAAGGTCATGTGCATGCGGGCAAATATAAGGCGCATGCGCCCGGGTGTCAAAACGAATTTTGGCTGGCCCGGGCATTGTTGCGCTGAGGGAACGGCTCTCGGGCGGCCTCAGGCCGCGGGAGTGGCCGGGTGCATGTCGGCCTCGGAGGTGAACGAGTCGGCGAAGAACGCGTCCTCGTGCAGCTTGCACTGGCGGGTGAAGTCGCCGCGCGCGGCATTGATCATCACCGGGGCGCCGCAGGCATAGACCTCGTGGCCCGACAGGTCGGGATGGTCGGCGATCACGGCCTGGTGGACAAAGCCGGTGCGGCCCTGCCAGTTGTCTTCAGGCAGCGCGTCGGAGATCACCGGCACGTAGCGGAAGTTGGGCAGCTCGCGCGCCCACTGCTCGCACAGTGCGTGCATGTACAGGTCCTTGGGCCGGCGGCCGCCCCAGTACAGGGTCATCGGGCGCTGGATGCCGGTGTAGGCGGCGTGCTCGACGATGGCCTTGATCGGCGCGAAGCCGGTGCCGGAAGCCAGCAGGATGATCGGGGCCTCGGATTCCTCGCGCAGGAAGAAGCTGCCCAGCGGGCCCTCGAAGCGCAGGATGTCGCGCTCCTTCATGGCCGGCTGGCCTTCCCTGGCGCCGAACACGTAGTCGGTGAAGGCGCCGCCCGGCATATGGCGGATATGCAGCTCGATCGGGCCGTCTTCATGCGGCGGCGTGGCGATTGAATAGCTGCGGCGCTTGCCGTCCCGCAGCAGGAACTCCACGTACTGGCCGGCCAGGTACTGCATGCGCTCGGTCGCCGGCAGCTGCAGCCTGATGGCGATCACGTCGTCGGCCAGGCGCTCGATCGCGGTCACGCGGCACGGCACCTTCTTGATCGGGATGTCGCCCGCGCCGTGGACTTCGCGGCACTCGATGGTGACGTCCGAGGCGGCGTTGGCGCAGCAGAACAGGGCGCGGCCCTCGGTTTTCTCCTGCGCGGTCAGTGCCGCCGGGGCGTGGTCGCCCTGCACGATGGTGCCTTCGAGCACGCGGCCCTTGCACGAGCCGCAGGCGCCGTTCTTGCAGCCGTAGGGCAGCCCGATGCTGTGGCGCAGGGCCGCGCCGAGGATGGTTTCGTCCGCTGCCACTTCAAACTTGTGGCCGCTGGGCATGACGGTTACTTGATAAGCCATAATCGGTCTATGAGCCAAATTCTGTCGAAGCTGCAGCCCTCGCGCCTCCCACAAGTCCCGCGGCTGCCGGCGCCTTCGCGCCGGCTGGGCCGCCCGCGCCTGTTGATCGTCGGCTGCGGGGATGTGGGGACGCGCTGCCTGCGAATCCTGTCGTCGCGCATGCGTGTCTTTGCCGTGACCTCACAGCCGGCGCGCCGGGCTGAACTGCGCGCCGCCGGCGCGGTGCCGCTGGTGGCGGACCTGGACCGGCCGGCCACGCTGGCACGGCTGCATGGGCTGGCCACGCAGGTGCTGGACCTGGCGCCGCCGCCCGGGCAGGGCGAAGGCGATCCGCGCACGCGTGCCTTGCTCGCCGTCTTGCGCCGGGCGGCCTGGCGCAAGGCCAGGACGTCGGCCGGCATGCTTCCCGGCGAGCCCGCCATTCTACCCGACCGGGGCAGGCCCCGCGCTGCGTTTGTCTACGCCAGCACGTCGGGCGTGTACGGCGACCGGCAGGGCGCCCGGGTCTCGGAATTCCACGCCGTGCGGCCCCAGACCGCCCGCGCGCGCCGCCGCGTGGCCGCCGAGCAGGCAGTGCGCGGCTTCGGCCGCGATGCCGGCTGGCGTGCCAGCATCGTGCGCATCCCCGGCATTTATGCCGAAGACCGCCTGCCGCTGGCGCGCCTGCACCGCGGCACGCCCGCGCTGGTGCCGCAGGACGATGTCTACACCAGCCATATCCATGCCGACGACCTGGCGCGCACCATGGTCGCGGCGCTGTTCCGCGGCCGCGCGCAGCGCGTGGTCCATGCCAGCGACGACACCGAGCTGCGCATGGCCGATTACTTCGACCTGGTCGCGGACCGCCGCGGCCTGCCGCGCCCGCCGCGCATCACGCGCGGGCAGGCGCATGAAGTGATCGACAAGACGCTGCTGAGTTTCATGAGCGAATCGCGCCGCCTCGACAACCGCCGCTTGAAACGCGAGCTGCGCCTGCGCCTGCGTTACCCGACTGTCACCTCCTTCTTCGACACCTGACCGCCTTGCCGGCGCGTCCCGGTGCGGGTGGCACGGGGATTGCTGTGCCTTTGCGTCGTTTTTGTCCTGTCTATACAGCAGCACTTCCATCGCCCCGGCCTGGTGCCGACACTGCAATCCGTGAACCGGGGTGGTGCGAGGCCTGTTGAGGGCTCCCCGCTCTGGAAAGCGCCTTTCAAGGTGTTTATCCGCCTGGATGCTTGGTGGAAGCCCTACGTTGACTTGTATATACAGGTACTGTTTAATGTCCGAAAACGAGCGCGGCCACACGCATGGCCTGCCGTCGACGGACACACCAAAGGAGCGTACAGATGAGGAATCACAGCAGGATTCGCGGTCGGATGGCAGTGCAGGCCGCGGTGCTGGTTGCGGCATTGGGGGCCGGTGCGGCCCAGGCGCAGAATACCCAGGTCACGCTGGGCATGAGCGGCTGGACCGGTTTCGCGCCGCTGACGCTGGCCGACAAGGCCGGCATCTTCAAGAAGCATGGCGTGGACGTCGACATCAAGATGATCCCGCAGAAGGACCGCCACCTGGCGCTGGCCTCGGGCGCGATCCAGTGCGCGGCCACCACGGTGGAAACGCATGTGGCCTGGAACGCCAACGGCGTGCCCATCACCCAGATCGTGCAGCTCGACAAGTCCTACGGCGCCGACGGCCTGGCCGTGCGCAGCGACGTCAAGAGCTTTGCCGACCTGAAGGGCAAGACCATCGGCGTCGATGCGCCGGGCACCGCGCCGTATTTCGGCCTGGCCTGGATGCTGAAGAAGAACGGCATGACGCTCAAGGACATCAAGACCACCACGCTGTCGCCGCAGGCGGCCGCGCAGGCCTTCGTGGCCGGCCAGAACGACGGCGCCATGACCTATGAGCCGTATCTGTCGACGGTGCGCCAGAACCCGGACAAGGGCAAGATCCTGGCGACCACGCTCGACTACCCGATGGTGACCGACACGCTGGGCTGCGCGCCGAAGTGGCTTAAAGAGAATCCCAAGGCCGCGCAGGCGCTGGTCGACAGCTACTTCGAGGCCCTGGAGATGATCCGGAAGGAGCCGGCCAAGGCCAACGACATCATGGGCGCTGCGGTCAAGCAGACCGGCGAGCAGTTCGCCAAGTCCTCTGCCTACCTGCGCTGGCAGGACCGCGAGGCCAACCGCAAGTTCTTTGCCGGCGAGCTTGCCAGCTTCAGCAAGGAAGCTGCGGCGGTGCTGCTGGAAATCGGCGTGATCCGCCAGGTGCCGGACGTGACGGCGCTGTATGACGCGCGTTTCCTCAAGTAACCGACAGTCTTCAGGAGGCGTGACGTCATGACGCAAGCCAGACTTGGAACACCCGCCCCGGCCGCTGCCGCGGCGGTTCCTGCCACAGCGGCGGCGCCGGTGCGCCGGCGCCACCCGTGGCTGGCCCCGCTGGTGCCGGTGGCGCCCAACACGCGCTGGATGCTGGGCCTGTCCTTCTTCGTGCTGTTCTTCGGCATCTGGGCCGTGGTAACGCTGGGCGGCTTCGTGCCGCGCACGTTCCTGGCCGATCCGATGACGATGGCCAAAGAGGGCTTCATCCTGTTCACCGAGCACAACTTCATCGGCGACATCGGCATGACCGTGTGGCGCGTGGTCGGCGGCTTCGTGCTGGCGGCGGTGCTGGCGGTGCCGCTGGGCATCTTCATGGGCGCGTACAAGGCGGCCGAGGCGTTCTTCGAGCCCTTCGTGTCGTTCTGCCGCTACCTGCCCGCGTCGGCCTTTATCCCGCTGCTGATCCTGTGGGCCGGCATCGGCGAGACCCAGAAGCTGCTGGTGATCTTCATCGGCTCGTTCTTCCAGATCGTGCTGATGGTGGCGGTGGCCGTCGGCGGCGCGCGCAAGGACCTGGTGGAGGCGGCCTACACGCTGGGCGCCAACAGCGCCGGCATCGTGCGGCGCGTGCTGATCCCCGGCGCCGCGCCCGAGATTGCCGAGATCCTGCGGCTGGTGCTGGGCTGGGCCTGGACCTACGTGATCGTGGCCGAGCTGATCGGCTCATCGTCGGGCATCGGGCACATGATCACCGACAGCCAGGCGCTGCTCAATACCGGGCAGATCATCTTCGGCATCATCGTGATCGGCTGCATCGGCCTGGTCTCGGACCTTGTCTTCAAGCGCGCCAACCAGCGCCTGTTCCCGTGGAGTTCGATCCAATGAGCGCACTGTCCATCCAGCAGGTCTCGCGCACCTTCTCCAACCCGCGCGGCGGCCAGACCCTGGCGCTGCAGCCGGTCGACTTCGAGGTCCGCGACAATGACTTCGTCACCATCCTCGGGCCTTCGGGCTGCGGCAAGTCCACGCTGCTGCGCATCGTCGCGGGGCTGGATACGCCCTCCAGCGGCCGCGTGCTGCTGGACGGCCAGCCGGTGTCCGCCCCCGGCGCGGACCGCGGCATGGTGTTCCAGTCGTACACGCTGTTCCCGTGGCTGACGATCGAGCAGAACGTGCGCTTCGGCTTGCGCGAGCGCGGCATGAGCGCCGCCGAGCAGAAGGAGCGCAGCGACTTCTTTATCCAGCGTGTGGGACTGCGCGGCTTCGAGCACCATTTCCCCAAGCAGCTGTCGGGCGGCATGCAGCAGCGCACCGCGATTGCGCGCGCGCTGGCCAACGATCCCAAGATCCTGCTGCTCGACGAACCCTTCGGCGCGCTCGACAACCAGACCCGCGTGCTGATGCAGGAGTTGCTGCTGGGAATATGGGAGGCGTCGCGCAAGACGGTATTATTCGTGACCCATGATATCGACGAGGCCATTTTCATGGCCAACCGGGTGGCGGTGTTTTCTGCCAGGCCGGGTCGGATCAAGAGCGAGATCGCGGTGGATTTCCCGCATCCGCGCCATTACACCGTCAAGACCACTCCGGAGTTCTCCGCGCTCAAGGCGCGGCTGACCGAGGAGATCCGCGCCGAGGCCATGGCCTCGGCCGAGCACTAGGCATCCAACCAACGCCATGAACCACGCCGCCGGCACCGCTTCTTCCGCTTCTGCCTCTCCCACCGCGCTCTACCAGCAGGTGAAGGAGTACATTGCCCGCCAGATCCAGAGCGGCGCGTGGCAGCCGGGCGACCGGGTGCCGTCGGAGCAGGAACTGGTGAACCGCTTCGGCGTCTCGCGCATGACTGTCAACCGGGCGCTGCGCGAGCTGCAGGAGCAGGGCCGGGTGGTGCGGGTTGCCGGCGTGGGCACCTTCGTGGCGGAGCACAAGCCGCAGTCGACGCTGCTGTCCGTGGTCAACCTGCAGGACGAGATCCGCATGCGCGGCCATGACTATGCCTGCGACGTGATCCTGGTGGAGCGTGTGTCGGCATCGATCGAGGTGGCCGCCGCGCTGGAGCTGCGCACCGGCGAGTCGGTGTACCACTCGGTCTGCGTGCATCGCGAGGACGGCGTGCCGGTGCAGCTGGAGGACCGCTACGTCAATGCGCGCGTGGCGCCGGACTTCATCAGCCAGGACTTCAGCGAGACCCAGCCCGGCGAATACCTGCTGCGCCATGTGCCCTACGATCAGGTAGAGCACGTGGTCGATGCCATTGCCGCGACGCCGGAGCAGGCCGCGCAACTGGAAATGCCGCCCACGCAACCTTGCCTGATGCTGACGCGCCGCACCTGGACCAACGGCGTGCCGGTGACCTTTGTGCGCTGCCTGCATCCGGGCAACCGCTACCGCCTCGGCAGCCGCTTCCGCGCCGACGGCAACCCTGCTTTCGGCTGAATCCACAAGATCCGGCCGCACGGTTCAACTTTTTACTCTAAGCTGTATAGACAGGAACATACAAATGAGCGCCAGCCAACACGACGACCAAGCTTCCCGCCCGCTGCTGACCCTGCAGCCGGGCCAAGTCACCCTGGCCGACCTGCGCCGCATCTACCGCGGCGAAGTGCGCCTGGCCATGGCCGAATCGGCCTGGGCCGGCGTGCGCGCCGCGCAGGCCACGGTGCAGGACATCATCGACGCCGATGCCGTGGTCTACGGCATCAATACCGGCTTCGGCAAGCTGGCGCAGACCCGCATCCCCAATGACAAGCTGGCGCAGCTGCAGCGCAACCTGGTGCTGTCGCACAGCGTCGGCACCGGCCCGGACCTGGCCGAAGACACGGTGCGCCTGATCCTGGCGATCAAGGCCGTGAGCCTGGCGCGCGGCCATTCGGGTGTGCGCCCGGAACTGATCGAGGCGCTGCTGGCGCTGGCCAACCACGGCGTGACGCCGTGCATCCCGGCCAAGGGGTCGGTCGGCGCCTCGGGCGACCTGGCGCCGCTGGCGCATATGTCGTGCACGCTGATCGGCGTGGGCGACGTGCTGGTCGACGGCAAGCGCGTGCCCGCCGCCGAGGGCCTGGCGCACGCCGGCCTGCAGGCCTTCGAGCTGGGCCCCAAGGAAGGCCTGGCGCTGCTCAACGGCACCCAGGTGTCGACCGCGCTGGCGCTGGCCGGCCTGTTCGCCGCCGAAGACGCCTTTGCCGCCGGACTGGTGGCGGGCGCGCTGTCGCTGGAAGCGATCAAGGGCTCGGTCAAGCCGTTCGACGCCCGCATCCATGAGGCGCGCGGCCAGGCCGGCCAGATCGCCGTGGCCGGCGCCGTGCGCGCGCTGCTGGACGGCAGCGAGATCGTCGACTCGCACAAGACCTGCGGCCGCGTGCAGGACCCGTACTCGATCCGCTGCCAGCCGCAGGTGATGGGCGCGTGCCTGGACAACCTGCAGCACGCCGCGCGCATCCTGCAGATCGAGTCCAACGCCGCCTCGGACAACCCGCTGGTATTCTCCGCGCAGGGCGACGTGGTCTCGGGCGGCAACTTCCACGCCGAGCCTGTGGCATTTGCCGCCGACATCATCGCGCTGGCGATTGCCGAGATCGGCGCGATTTCCGAACGCCGCCTGGCGCTGCTGCTCGATACCGGGCTGTCGGGCCTGCCGCCGTTCCTGGTGCGCGACGGCGGCCTGAACTCGGGCTTCATGATTGCGCAGGTGACCGCGGCCGCGCTGGCCTCCGAGAACAAGGCGCTGGCGCATCCGTCCAGCGTCGACAGCCTGCCGACCTCGGCCAACCAGGAAGATCATGTGTCGATGGCCACCTACGGTGCGCGCCGCCTGGGCGAGATGGCCGCCAACACCGCAGTGGTGGTCGGCATCGAGGCCATGGCCGCGGCGCAGGGCATCGAGTTCCACCGCCCGCTGAAGTCGTCGCCGCTGGTGGAGCAGGAACTGGCCCGCATCCGTGCGCGCGTGGCCTTTGTCGAAGAGGACCGCTACCTGGCACCGGATATCGAAGCGATGAAGCAATGGGTGGTGCAGGGCGATGCCGGCGCGGGCTGGCCCGATGCCGTGCGCGCGATCCTGCCGACCAACCTGTCGTAACGCGCCCCGCGCCGACACTGCCAGACCAGACCCGCAGCAGGAGAACAAGACATGAACGCCAACGAAAACCAATTCATCCAGCGCGGCCAGCGCGAAATCCGCGCCCCGCGCGGCAGCCAGCTGCACTGCAAGAACTGGCTGATCGAAGCCGCCTACCGCATGATCCAGAACAACCTCGACCCGGACGTGGCCGAGCGTCCGCAGGACCTGGTGGTCTACGGCGGCATTGGCAAGGCCGCGCGCAACTGGGAATGCTTCGACGCCATCCTGGACAGCCTGCGCCGCCTGGGTGAGGACGAGTCGCTGCTGGTGCAGTCGGGCAAGCCGGTGGGCGTGTTCCGCACCCATGCCGATGCGCCGCGCGTGCTGATCGCCAACTCCAACCTGGTGCCGCACTGGGCCAACTGGGACAAGTTCAACGAGCTGGACCGCGCCGGCCTGATGATGTACGGCCAGATGACCGCGGGCTCGTGGATCTACATCGGCACGCAGGGCATCGTGCAGGGCACCTACGAGACCTTTGTCGAGGCCGGCCGCCAGCACTACAACGGCGACCTGTCGGGCAAGTGGATCCTGACCGCCGGCCTGGGCGGCATGGGCGGCGCGCAGCCGCTGGCGGGCGTGCTCGCCGGCGCCTGCGTGCTGGCGATCGAGTGCCAGGAGTCGCGCATCGATTTCCGCCTGCGCACGCGTTATGTCGACAAGAAGGCCACCACGCTGGATGAAGCGCTGGCGATGATCGCCGAGGCCACGCAAAAGAAGGAAGCGATCTCGGTCGGCCTGCTCGGCAACGCCGCCGAGATCCTGCCGGAACTGGTCAAGCGCGCGCAGGCCGGCGGCATGCGCCCGGACATCGTCACCGACCAGACCTCGGCGCACGACCTGGTCAACGGCTACCTGCCGGCCGGTTGGACCGTCGCTCAATGGGAAGCGGCGCGCACGCAGGATCCCAAGTCGGTGGAAGCCGCCGCGCGCCCGTCCATCGTCAAGCACGTGCAGGCCATGCTCGACTTCCAGAAGATGGGCGTGCCGACGGTCGACTATGGCAACAATATCCGCCAGGTCGCGTTCGACGAGGGCGTGAAGAACGCCTTTGATTTCCCGGGCTTCGTGCCGGCCTATATCCGCCCGCTGTTCTGCCGCGGCAAGGGCCCGTTCCGCTGGGTCGCGCTGTCGGGCGATCCGGAGGATATCTACAAGACCGATGCCAAGATGAAGGAGCTGTTCCCCGAGGACAAGCACCTGCACCGCTGGCTCGACATGGCGCACGACCGCATCGCCTTCCAGGGCCTGCCCGCGCGCATCTGCTGGGTGGGTCTGGACGAACGCCACCGCGCCGGCCTGGCCTTCAACGAGATGGTCAAGTCGGGCGAACTGAAGGCGCCGGTGGTGATCGGCCGCGATCACCTGGACTGCGGCTCGGTGGCTTCGCCCAACCGCGAGACCGAGGCCATGCGCGACGGCTCGGATGCGGTGTCGGACTGGCCGCTGCTCAACGCGCTGCTGAACACCGCGGGCGGCGCCACCTGGGTCAGCCTGCACCACGGCGGCGGCGTCGGCATGGGCTTCTCGCAGCATTCGGGCGTGGTGATCGTGTGCGACGGCACCGATGCCGCGGCCAGGCGCATCGAGCGCGTGCTGTGGAACGACCCGGCCACCGGCGTGATGCGCCATGCGGACGCGGGCTATGACATCGCCATCGAATGCGCGCACGAGAAGGGCCTGAACCTGCCGATGGTGAAGGGCGCATGAGCCTGACGCTATTTCAACGGTTCGCGCTGGCCGAGATCGCGCCCACGCGCTGGAAGAACGGCGGCGGCAACACGCGCGAGATCGCGGTGTGGCCGCCGGGCGCCGGCATGGATGACTTCATGTGGCGCCTGAGCGTGGCCGATATCGGGCAGGACGGGCCGTTCTCGGCGTTTCCCGGCATCGATCGCCAGATCGTGCTGCTGGAGGGCGCCGGCGTGACGCTGCGTGCGGACGACGCCAGCTTCAGCCATCGCCTTGACCATATCGGCGAGCCGTTCGCCTTCTCCGGCGATACCAGCCTGCAGGCGACGCTGATCGACGGCGTCACGCGCGACTTCAACGTGATGACCCGGCGCGGCCACTGCCGCGCGCGCGTCGAGATGTTCCGGCAGGGGTTCGTGCCTGGCACCGGCGGCCATGCCGTCTGCCTGCTGGCCGTCAGCGGCGCATGGCAGGCGCAGGATGCCGGCCTGCTGCTGCAAGCGGGCGAAGGAGCGCTCTGCGGCGCTGCGGAACCCCCATCCACGCCATCGTTTGAACCTGTGGGTGACGCGGCCCTGTGCCTGTGCGTCACCCTTGAGACGGAGCCCGGTCAATGACGCTGCCCTCTGTATCGTCCGCGCCCAGCGCGGACGGCGTCTGGCACAACTGCCACCTGCTGCCCGATGCCGATCCGGCGCACGCGATCCGCGATGCCGCGCTGGTGGTGGAGCATGGGCGCATCGCCTGGCTGGGTGCCACGGCGGACCTGCCGGATGCCTATCGCGGCGCGGCGCGCCATGATGCACACGGGGCATGGATCACGCCCGGGCTGGTCGACTGCCATACGCACCTGGTCTACGGCGGCCAGCGCGCCGACGAGTTCGCGATGCGGCTGGCCGGCGCCGGCTACGAAGAGATTGCGCGCGCCGGCGGCGGCATCGTCTCGACCGTGCGCGCCACGCGTGCCGCAGATGAAGAAACGCTGTTTGCCCAGGCCGCCGCGCGCCTGCAGCCGCTGCTGGCCGAGGGCGTCACCGCCATCGAGATCAAGTCGGGCTACGGGCTGAGCCTGGAAGCCGAGCGCAAGCAGCTGCGCGTGGCGCGCCGGCTTGGCGAGCACTTCGGGATTTCGGTCTACACGACCTTCCTGGGCGCGCACGCATTGCCGCCGGAGTACGCGGGCCGTGCCGACGACTATATCGACCTGGTCTGCAACACCATGCTGCCGGCACTGGCCGGGGAAGGACTGGTCGACGCCGTCGATGCCTTCTGCGAATCGATCGGTTTCTCGATTGCACAGACCGGGCGCGTGTTCGAGGCGGCGGCGCGCCATGGCGTGCGCGTCAAGCTGCATGCCGAGCAACTGAGCAACCTCGGCGGCGCCGCGCTCGCCGCTCGCCACCGCGCCTTGTCCGCCGATCACCTCGAGCATCTCGACGAGGCCGGCGTCGCGGCGATGGCGGAGGCCGGCACGGTGGCGGTGCTGCTGCCCGGCGCCTACTACTTCCTGCGCGACACCAACCTGCCGCCGATCGCGCTGCTACGCCAGTACGGCGTGCCGATGGCAATCTCGACCGATCACAATCCGGGTACGTCGCCGGTCACTTCGCTGCTGCTGATGATGAATATGGCCTGCACCCTGTTCCGCCTGACCGTGCCCGAAGCGCTTGCCGGCGTGACCGTGCACGCCGCGCGTGCGCTGGGCGCATCGGATCGCCACGGGCGGCTGGAAGCAGGGCGCGTGGCCGACTTCGCGCTGTGGCGCATCGATTCGCCCGCCGAGCTGGCGTACTGGTTCGGCCGCAACCCGGTCGCGACGGTGGTGCGGCAAGGGCGTGTGCATGCGCACGAAGGAGCCTCGGCATGAGTGGCTCGCAACTCTTCGCTCCGTTTGCGCTGCTGCCGGCCGGCTGGGCGCGCGATGTGCTGCTGGCCTGGGATGAGCAGGGCCGCTTCACCACCGTGCAGCCCGGCACGGAGCCAGCTGCAGGCGTGCCGCATGCGGCCGGTCCCGTGCTGCCCGGCATGCCCAACCTGCACTCGCATGCGTTCCAGCGCGGCTTTGCCGGCCTGACGGAATTCCGCAGCCGCCCGCAGGGCGACGATCCGGCGGGTGCCGATTCATTCTGGAGCTGGCGCACGCTGATGTACCGCTTCGCGCAGCGGCTCTCGCCCGACACGCTGGAGGCCATCGCCACCCAGCTCTATATCGAGATGCTGCGTGCGGGCTACACCAGCGTGTGCGAGTTCCACTACGTCCATCACGATGCCGGCGGCACGCCCTATGCCGATGCCGCCGAGATGTCGCTGCGGCTGCTGCGCGCGGCCCGGCGTACTGGCATCGGCATGACGCTGCTGCCGGTGCTGTACCAGACCGCCGGCTTTGGCGGCAAGCCGCCGCTGGCCGAGCAGCGCCGCTTCCTGCACGACACCGACGCGATGCTGCGGCTGCTGGAACGGCTGGCCCCCGCGTGCGCGCAGTCCGGCGCGAGGCTGGGGCTGGCACCGCACTCGCTGCGCGCGGTGCCGGAGGAAAGCCTCGCCCACGCACTGGCGGGACTGCAGGCGATCGACCCGCAGGCGCCCATCCATATCCATATCGCCGAGCAGCAGAAAGAGGTCGACGATTGCATCGCGTGGTCGGGCACGCGCCCGGTGACCTGGCTGTTCGACCATGTAGAGGTCGACGCGCGCTGGTGCCTGGTGCACGCCACCCATATGGACTGGGACGAGCGCCGGCGCCTGGCGCACAGCGGCGCGGTGGCCGGCATCTGCCCGACCACCGAGGCCAACCTGGGCGACGGCGTGTTCGAGGCCGCGCCCTACCTGGCGCAGCAGGGCGCATGGGGCATCGGCTCCGACAGCCATGCCAGCGTCAGCGTGGCCGAGGAGCTGCGCTTGTTCGAATACGGCCAGCGGCTCGGCCTGCAGCGGCGCAATGTGCTGGCCTCCGACACGCATGCACAGGTGGCCGACCGGCTGTATCTCGAAGCCGTGGCTGGCGGCACGCGTGCCAGCGGCCGCGCCGTGGCGGGGCTTGTGCCAGGCCAGCAGGCCGATTTCGTGGTGCTGGATGGCGCCCATCCGACGCTGGCGGGCCTCGACGGGCCGCAGGCGCTGGCCACGCATGTGTTTGCCTGTCATGGTCATGAGACACTAGCGGATGTCCGCACCGCCGGACGCAGCCGCGTGCAGCATGGCGCGCATCCGCTGCAGGCGGATGCGGGGCGCCTGTTCATCGCGGCGCGCGCCAGCCTGCTGGCCGACTGACTGAAACCGGGCGCACGCCCACTGCATCGCAAAGACAATGTCCTTCTCCACCGATACCCCCGCCTTCACCCTGCATCGCGGCACGCGCCCGTTGCTGGTATCGATGCCGCACGTCGGCACGCACCTGCCGGCTTCGGTCTCGCAGCGCCTGACGGCCGAAGCGCGCACCGTGCCCGACACCGACTGGCACCTGGAACGCCTCTACAGCTTCGCCCGCGAGCTGGGTGCGTCGGTGCTGGTGGCCACGCATTCGCGCTACGTGGTCGACCTGAACCGACCGCCCGATAACGCCAACCTGTATCCCGGCCAGGACACCACGGGCTTGTGCCCGGTCGACACCTTCGACAAGACGCCGCTGTACGTCGACGGCAACGGCCCCGACGATGCCGAAATCGCCGCGCGCCGCGATGCGATCTGGCGCCCGTACCACCAGGCGCTGGCCGCGGAACTGGCCCGCCTGAAGGCGGAGCACGGCACCATCGCGCTGTGGGATGCGCATTCGATCCGCTCGGTGCTGCCGCGCTTCTTCGAAGGCAGGCTGCCGGACTTCAACCTCGGCACGGCCAACGGCGAGAGCTGCGACGCGTCGCTTGCGCATCAGCTGCTTGAGCAGGCTGGCGCGGTGGCCGGCCATACCGCGGTGCTCAACGGGCGCTTCAAGGGCGGCTATATCACGCGCCAATACGGCAAGCCGCAGGACGGCGTGCATGCGGTGCAGCTCGAGCTGTCGCAGGTCGCCTACATGAGCGAGACGTATCCGTTCGCCTACGATGAGGCGCGTGCGGCGGCTTTGCAGCCGGCTTTGCGAGGGATGCTGGCGACGGTGCTGGAGTTCGTCGAAACGCGCTAAGGCGCTGGCGCGGCACGATGGCTGCCGCGCAGCGCTGCCAGCTCACGTCAAGCGCTGACCAAGCCGCAGGCGGTAGAGCGAAGTGCTGGCGGCGATGAACAAGGCATCGCCCTCGGCGCCGCCGAAAACGAGGTTGCCGACCTTCTCCGGCACGGGAATATGCGCAAGCCGCGTCCCGTCCGGATGGAAAACCTGCACGCCGCTGGCGCTGCTGGTAAAGAGCCATCCGCGCCGGTCCACGCGAAATCCGTCCGGCAGTCCGGGCGCGATGACGGCGAAGACCCGCGGGTTGGCCAGCACCCGTCCCGCAACGACGTCGAAGGCGACGATATGGTGATGACCATCGTCGCGCAATGCCGCCGAGGTATCGGAGACATAAAGCACGTCTTCATCGGGCGAGAATGCCAGCCCGTTCGGCTCCTCGATCAAGTCGCTGGCGACTTCCAGCGCACCGACGGCGGGATCGTAGCGAAACACATAGTTGTGTCGCAGCTCGGGATCGGCCCGGTGGCCTTCGCGGTCCGACAGGATCCCATACGGCGGATCGGTGAACCACAAGGTGCCATCGCGCTTGACCACGATGTCATTGGGCGAATTCAGGCGCCGCCCCTGATAGTGGCTGACGACCAGTTCGTCCTCGCCAAGGCGGGCACCGCTGCGATGCGTCCGCACGATGGCCCGCTTTCCGTGCGAGCAATGCAGCAGCGAGCCGTCCGCCTCCAGTGCGTGGCCGTTGGTGAACCCGGCGCCCGTACGCCAGACCGACATGCCATCCGCGGCGCTCCAGCGCAGGATGCGGTCGTTGGGGATGTCGCTCCACAGCACCGCATCCTCGTCGGGCAACCACACCGGCCCCTCGCTCCAGGTTGCCCTGCATGCCAGTTGCTCGAGCCGTTCGCCCGCCAGCGGCAGCTCGCGTGCGCGCTCATCGAATATCCGGACTGTATCCATGGTCTTCCTTTATCCCGTTGCAAAGACACCCAAGCAGTCTTTACACGAACTGCCACAGCAAGAGGATCAGGCCAAGGGCTGCGCTACCGGCAAGCGTCGTCAGCACCGTCCAGCTCCTTAGTCCATCGCCGACGCTCAGGCCCAGCATCCGGGTCACGATCCAGAAGCCCGCATCGTTGACGTGGGAGACTGCCATGCCGCCCGCGCCCATCGCCAGACCGATCAGGGCCAGATGGTTGGGACCGGGCGAAGCCTGCGCGACCAGCGGGGCGATGATGCCGGCCGTGGTCATCAGCGCCACGGTGGTGGGCCCCTGTGCCGCGCGCAACAGCATCGCCAGCAGGAACGCGAGGACGGCCAGCGGCAGTCCCGAAGACTGCAGCGACGTCGCCAGCGCGGGGCCGATTCCGGTCGACACCAGGATCTTGGCGAAAGCGCCGCCGGCGCCGGTGATCAGGATCACCACCGATACGGTCGGGATGGCGGCGCCGGCCACCTCGGACACCGTCGCCAGCGGCGCGCCGCGACGGGTGCCCAGCAGGTAGGCACAGAGCATCAGGCCCAGCAACAGCGCGACGTACGGGATGCCGAGAAACATCAGCGCCGAGCGCCCGAAGAAGCCTTGCGGCAACAGCACCTGGGCCAGCGTCCCGGCCAGGATCAGCACGATCGGCAGCGCGATCAGCCCGGCGACGAGACGGGCGCCCGGCGGCGCACCGCTGCCCAGGCTGGCGGATGCCGCGTGGACCTTTGGGGTGCTGCCTGTGGCCTGGCCCACTTCGGCGGCGATATCGGCTGCCATATGGAACGGCCGCCTGGTCAGTCGCCGCGATGCCAGGAAAGTCACCAGGCCAGTGACCAGCGCGACCGGCAGGCCGATCAGCAGCAGGCGGCCGATCTCGATGCCGAGTTCCCCGGCCACTGCCACCATGCCCGGGTGCGGCGGCAGCAGGGCATGCACCACCAGCAACACCGCGCACACCGGCAGGCCAATCACCACCAGCGGAATGCCGCGGGTGCGCGTGAGCCCGTAGACCAGCGGCATCAGCATCATGACGCCGACTTCAAAGAACACCGGAATTCCGACGCCGAATGCGGTACAGGCCATGGCCAGCGGCACGCGTTTGTCGCCGAAGCGCTCGATCAACCGGTTGGCCAGCACCTGCGCGCCGCCCGACAATTCAATCATGCGTCCGATCATCGCGCCGAAGGCGATGATCACGGCGACATGGCCCAGGGTCTTGCCCAGGCCGCCTTCGACCGCATCGGCAATCTGGCTCACCGGTACGCCGGCCACGACGGCGACGCCCGTGGCCACCAGGATCAGTGCCAGGAAGGGGTGCAGCTTTGCGATCAGGATCAGGGCGAGCAACAGCAGGATCGCTGCCGCACCGCCGAATATCAGTATTGCCACGTCTAATCCTTGTGTTCAGCCGGCCACGCCTGCGGCCGGTGCGTGCCGGACGACGATGCCGGCTGTGAGGGAAAGCTGGTGATGCCCCAGCCGATGGGCCGTCGTCGATTGCCCGGGTGCCTGGGATCGGGGCCCCAGATCGCCTGATACGTGTCGATGCAGAAGCCCGCGCGCTGCAATGCCAGCGCGAGCGCCGCCAGCGTCAGCCACCAGGCGCCCAGCAGCAGCGGCATCCAGCGCGGCGCATCGGCCAGCGCGAGGCCGATGCCGATGGTTGCGATGGCAAGCGGCAGCGAACTCCAGCCAATGACTTTGTGCAGCCACTCGAACACCACCCGGCGCGCGCTCATGTCGTAGTGGTCGCCGCGCAGGCAGTTGCTGGTGGGCCCGCCCTTGCTGCCGCGCAACAGCCCGCCGCCTACCTGCAGCGCGGCGCAGGCTACCAGTGCCCAGCCGCCGAGGTGGTGCCAGCGCGCCAGCGTATCGGGCATGCCGCCGCCGTGGCCCAGGACCAGCAGCACGCCCACCGACATCAGCGCAACGCCGCTGCCCTGCATCCACAAGTGGGCGCGCCACCAGGTCTTGCGATCGAGCACGGCAGGCCAGGCTTGCGACGGCGTCACCTTGAAGAAGCGGGCGACCAGGATGCCGAGCGGCAGCAATAGTCCCCAGCTGAGCACCATCAGGCGCCCATGCCAGGCTACCCAGGGCACGACGTGGTGCGCGGCGGCGGTACCGGAAATCGGGCGGCTCAGCCATTGCGCGGGCCAGCCGGGCGCGGCCCGCGCGCCGAGAATGCAGAGGCAAAGCGTGAGGCCGAGCGGCAATATCCAGCGCACGGCCGCGGGAAGCGCAGGTGGCATTTCCGATCTCCTGATGCGCGGAGAATTCCTTTGAATGGGACAGAGGGTGGATAGCGGTGGCGAGGTTTCGCTATACCGGGATCGCCCGCGTGCTGGCGACACGCTGTGGCCGGTGTTGTGCCGCCACCCTTGTCTGGCGGGACGGGCGCAGCTAGATGGCGGTTGCGGCGGCCAGCACCGGCGCCGCGTGTGATACGCCTGAACTGAGTGGGACAGCAGCTTGCATGACCGAATGTCTCCATCCGCCCTTTCAAAGGGCGGTGATCTTATTGGAATGGGTAATTGGCGGCGCCGCGCAACCAGAATGCGGCTTGAGCCTGCTGCAGAGCCAATGGTCTGCGCGCAGGAAAGTGGAGACAACTATAGCAATGGCTGGAATATGCTTCTAATCAAATGATCGAATCTCCGATTTACCTCAGGTTATCGCTTGGGGATTCTGGAAAACGTTGCGGTGTCATCGGGCGCAGGATCCGCTTGAGGGTTTGATCGCATCTCGGCCCCGGCATAACGCAACACTGAACAAAAAAGCCCGGCCTGAAGCCGGGCTGCGAGCCACGCCAGCGAAGGCCTATTTCTTCACGACATTCTTGTCGGCCTTGCTCCCCGTCGCCGCGTTGTACTTCTCCACATACGCTTCGAACAACTTGCGGATCGAGCGCCCGATCTTGGCATAGTCAGCTTCATTCAGGTTGGCCAGCGACACCCGCCCTGACGGGTGGCGCGTGCCGAAGCCGCGGCCCGGCAGCAGCACCACGCCTGCCTCATCGGCCAGCTGGAACAGCAATTCGTTCGGCTCGACCGAGTTCATCACCCATTTGACGAAGTCCGGACCGATCGCCTTGCCGCCCAGCTGCTCGATATCGAGCAGCGTGTAGTAGTCCACGGCATTCGGGTCGTCGCTTTCCGGCGCGATGCCGATCTCGCGGTACAGCGCGGCCTTGCGGCTGCGGATCAGCCGCTTCATCGCGTTCTTGTAGTTGTCCGGCGTATCCATCAGCGAGAACAGCGAGAACAGCACCATCTGCACCTGCTGCGGGGTCGACAGGCCGGCCGTGTGGTTCAGCGCCACCGTGCGGCTGTCGGCCACCAGGCGGTCGATGAACTTGAGCTTCTGCGGCTCGGTGGTGATCGAGCTGTAGCGCTGGTTCAGCTGCTGGCGTTGCACGTCGGGCAGCTTGCCGATCTGCAGGTCGAAGATATTGTCGCGGTGCGTGGCGATCACGCCCAGGCGCCAGCCGGTCGCGCCGAAGTACTTGGAGAACGAGTACACCAGGATGGTGTTCTTCGGGTACATCGCGAACAGCGAGACGAAGTTGTCGGCAAAGGTGCCGTAGACGTCGTCGGTCAGGATGATCAGGTCCGGGCGCTCCTTGACGATCGATGCCAGGTACTCCAGGCTTTCGTCGCTCATGCGCACTGAGGGCGGGTTGCTCGGGTTGACCAGGAAGAAGGCCTTGACCTTGGGGTCGCGCAGCTTGTCGAGCTCCTTCTTCGAATACTGCCAGTGCGACTCTGGATCGGCATTGACCGACACTTCCACCAGCTGGTAGTCGTTCAGTTCCGGGATCTCGATATACGGCGTGAAGATCGGCATGCCCAGCGCGATGGTGTCGCCGGCCGTGAGCAGGTGGTTCTCGCGAATGGAGTTGAACAGGTAGGTCATCGCCGCGGTGCCGCCTTCAACCGCGAACAGGTCAAAATCGCCGATGAACGGATGGTCGCCGATCATTTCCTTGCGGATGTACTGGCCGACCACGACCTCAGACAGCTTCAGCATGCGGTCCGGCACCGGGTAGTTGCAGGCCAGGATGCCTTCGCACATTTCATAGAGGAAATCACCCGCGCTCAGGCCGAGCTGGTCGCGCACATACGACACCGCTCCGGCGAGGAACTTCACCCCCGGGGTGTCGGCAAACTCGCGCGCAAACAGGTTGAAGCGTTCCTCGATGCCTTCGCGGCGCGGGAAACCGCCTACGCCCTCGGGCATGTAGGAGAACGAGCGCTCGGACTCGCGCATGGCAAACAGGCCCAGTTGCCAGAAGCCGTGGCGCGGCACGGTGGCGAGGAAGTTGGGATTGCCGCGGCCGGCGTTCAGCATCAGGCGTTCCGCGTCGCTGCTGGCCAGCTTGATCAGCTCGTCCTTCAGCTCGAAGGGGGAGAGGCTGGACAGCTTGGAGATATCGAACTTGCTCATGGCTTGCTCCTGTGTGGACGCTTGTCGGTAGGGCTGGCGGGCCGGTGGAGAGCGAATGCCCGCGCAGCAGGAGGGATATCGAAGGAAACGCGCGCTAGACGAGCCCGACCACCAGTGGTCCCAGCAGCGTCAGCAGCACGTTGGCCAGGGCATAGGTGATGGCGAACGGCACCGTCGGCACCGGGCTTTCGGCCTTGTCCAGGATGCCGCCGAAGGCCGGGTTGGCGCTGCGCGAGCCTGACAGCGCGCCAGCCAGCACGGCGGCGTTGTCGTACTTCAGCACGTAGCGGCCGAACAGCATGGTCAGGAACAGCGGCAGCAGCGTCACCACCGCGCCCAGCAGGAAGATGGTCAGGCCGCTCTGGCGCAGCGTGGTCACCGCCTGCAGGCCGGAGTTGATGCCGACGATGGCCACGAACGCGGCCAGGCCGAAGTCCTTCAGCAGCTGGCAGGCCGCGGTCGGCATCGCTCCGTACATCTTGTGCTTGGACCGCGCCCAGCCAAACACCAGGCCCGACAGCAGCGCGCCGCCGCCGGCGCCGAGCGTCAGCGGGATCGCGCCCACGCGCCACACCAGCAGGCCGATCAGCAGGCCCACCAGCACGCCGGCGCCGAAGTAGACGAAGTCCGTCTTCTCGCTGGGCACCAGCTCATAGCCGGCGATCTCGGCGGCACGCTTGGTGTCGGCGGGGGTGCCGTAGAGCGTGATGATGTCGCCGTGCTGCAGCTTGAGGTCGGGCAGCAGCGGCAGCGGATGGTCGAAGCGCTCGATACGCTCGATGTACACGCCGTGGCGCACGTCGCGGCCGACCGTGTCGACGATCTCGGCCACGGTCATGTTGTTCATGCCCTTGGCCGTGAACACCAGGTTGCGCGACTGCATCACCACGCCCATGCCCTCGGCATCGGCCACTTCCTCGCCGATTTGCGCGGCAGTCGGCACCATGGCATCGCGCCGGCCCACCAGCAGCACCAGGTCGTCGGCCTGCAGCACCAGGTCCTGCTTGACGTCCAGCGGCTTGCCGCCACGCTGCACCTTTTCCACGGTGACCAGGTCCTCGCCGCCGATCTCGATCTGCGACACGGTCTTGCCGGCCGCGCCCGTCACGCGGAAGATCCGGCCCACCAGGCGCGGCAGGGCGCCGCGCTGGCCCGGCCCGTACTGCGGCAGGCCGCCGCTGAGCTGGGCTTCGATCTTCTTGGCGTCGGTCTTCAGGTCCGACTTCATGAAGCGCGGCAGGATATTCACGCACACGATGATCGCGCCCAGCGAGCCGAACACATAGGTCACGGCATAGCCGATCGCCACATTGGCCTGCAGCGTCTTGACCTGGTCGGGCGGCAAGCCCAGCTTGGTGATGGCATCACCCGCAGTGCCGATGATCGCCGACTGGGTCATGCCGCCGGCGGCCAGGCCAGCGGCCAGGCCCTTGTCGAGGTGGAACAGCCTGGCCAGCACCACCACCGTGACCAGGCCGCACACCGCCATGAACACCGCCATGGCGATCTCGCGCAGCGAGCTGCGGTTCAGCGAGTTGAAGAACTGCGGACCGCTTTCATAGCCCACCGCGTAGATGAACACCGCGAACATCACGGCCTTGACGCCGTTGTCGATCTCGACGCCGACCTGGCTGATCACCACCGCGGCGAGCAGCGAGCCAGCCACGCCGCCTAGCTGGAAGCGCCCGAAGGTGATCTTGCCGATGGCGTAGCCGACCGACAGCGCAAGGAACAGCGCCGATTCGGGCGACTTCTGGAAAATCTCATGCAACCATTCCATCGAAGGCTCCTGAAGCGAGTGATGCGGGTTGGGTGAGTCGTTGCATCGGATTGCGGGGGTGCGGGAAATTCAGGGCAGGACGGGGCAGCGCAGGACTGCGGGTGCGGGGCGAGCGGAGGCGGGGCATGTCCATGGCGCGGGGGCGTGTCCTTCGTGCATGAAGGTGATCATGGCGATCACGGCAATCACGGTGGCGGCGCGCACACCGCAGCTGGCAGGTGCAGCGTTGGCGCCGCGGATCGCGCATGCAGTGGCGCGACCGCATCAACCGCGTTAATGCAGCGTGAGGCATTATCTCCGCGGGTTTCCGGCCAGCGTAGTGAAAGCTTTTGTCGGCGAATTAAGCGCAGTCAACACGCCGCGGGCATGGCCGCGCGAGCGTGGAAACGGTGTCGGGAGCGGTGCGCGAGGGAAGTGAAGCGGGGCAGTCGGGAGGGAGGTGCCGCCTCACCCGAACGGGTGCGGCGGCAAGGGCAAATGCGCCGCTGTCAGCGCCCGCCGGCCAGGCGGGCTTCGATATGCTTGGCGCGCTCCAGCGATCCCGGGTGCGAGCTGAGCATGCTCGATTGTCCGCCATCGAGGGTCGACATCTTGCGGAACGCCGATGCCAGGGCCTGGCGGTTGGCGCCGTTTTTGGTCAGCAGGTCGAACGAATAGTCGTCGGCCGCGGTTTCCTGCCGCTGCGAGAACTGCGCATTGACGAACTGCTCGGCGAGCGCGCCGATCTGCGACGACGATAGCGCCGTCAGCGAAGCCACGCCAGTCGACCCCAGCAGCCCGCGCGCCGCAGCCGTGGTGTAGGCCACCTGCATCGCGGCCTTGGTATGGCCCAGCGACACATGGCCGATTTCATGGCCCACCACGCCACGCACTTCATCGTCGCTGAGCAAGTCCATCAGGCCGCTGTAGACCCGCACGCAACCGTTGGCCATGGCCCAGGCATTGACGTCCTTGGTCACATACACCTTGGCATTGAGTGGCAGCCCGGTGTTGCCCAGCCCGCTCATCACATTGGCCAGGCGCTTGGCGTAGGTGCTGTCCGCCGGCGCGATGGTGTTCTTCTGGTCCATTTCCGCGCAGGACTGGTCGGACAGCATCTTGACGTTGCTGTCCGACAGCGTCGCGGCGGTGAAGAGGCTGCCGCCGGCCTGCGTCAGGCTTTCCATATTGGCGCCGGCACAGCCGGCCAGCAGCGCGGAACAGGCGAGGGCGGAAAGGGCGAGTCGCTTCATGGTTCGCTCCGGGAAAGGGGGTTGGCAATGCCATAGGATAGGTAGCCGGGCGAGGGCGCGCCAGTGGGCGCCGTCCGACAGGCGCTCAGGCAAAGTGGCTGGCGGGGCACGTCCGAGGCCAGGAGGCGTGCGCCGACCCGCGGCCGAGATGGCGCCACGGAGGCAATGCTGGGAACTAGTCGGGAAGAAGCCGATGGTGCCCGGGGTCGGACTCGAACCGACACGCCTTGCGGCGGGGGATTTTGAGTCCCCTGCGTCTACCTGTTTCACCACCCGGGCAGGGTGTATGGCGCCGGAACCGGCACCGTGCTGAGCCGGGAATTATGCCGGAAATCCCGTCGTCGGACAACCAGTGCGCGGCTGCGCAAATCCGGTAGCATGGCGCCCAGCCTCTCACTCGCCCATCGTCCCGACCACCCCCGACTGCCATGACCGACCAAGCTTCGCTGGCGCGCCTCGCCAGCCTGCCTTCGCAGGACCCCGGCTTCTATGACCGGGAATACAACAACCGCGCCAATGTGCCGGACAACGCCGTGCATATGGCGCGCTGGGCGCAGTGGTCCGCCGGGGTGCGCGCACGCGGCGCTTATCTGGCGGACCTGAGCTATGCCGGCGAGGACTCGCGCCATGCGCAGGACGAGACGCTGGACTACTTCCCCGCGCAGCGGGCCAACGGGGCGCTGCCGCCGCTGCTCGTCTTCGTGCACGGCGGCTACTACCGGGCGCTGGACAAGCACGACCACAGCTTTGTTGCCAGCGCACTGCCGGCGCTGGGGGTGTCGGTGGCGGTGGTGAACTACACGCTGGTGCCTGCGGTGACGGTGCCGGAGATCGTGCGGCAGGTGTTGCGCAGCGTCGTCTGGCTGTACCGGCAGGCGGACCGGCTGGGCCATGATCCGGACAAGCTCTTCCTGGCCGGGCATTCCGTCGGCGGCCACCTGGTGGCGATGCTGATGGCCGCGCGCTGGCCGCAGCTGGGCGCGGAGCTGCCGGCCGACCTGGTCAAGGGCGGGCTCTCGGTCAGCGGGCTGTACGACATGGAGCCGCTGCGGCGCGCTGCCTTCCTGCAGCGCGACCTGCGGTTCTCGGAAGACGATGTCGCGCGGCTGTCGCCCGCGTACATGCCGCCGGCCAGCGGTGCCCCGCTGGCGATCGCGGTGGGGGAACTCGAGGCCGCCGAATACCACCGCCAGCACGCGCTGATCCGCGCGGCGTGGCCGGCCAAGGTGGCGCATCCGGCCGCGAGCGACCTGGTGCTGCCGGACTGCCATCACTTCAACGTGCTGGACGGCTTTGCCAGCCCGGACGGTGCCCTGACGCGCGCGGTGCTGCGGCTGATGGAGCGCTGAGCGCGCACCGGGCGCGAGGGCGTCAGCCCTCCAGCACGCGCAGCAGCGACGAGGTGTCGTCCTTGCCCCAGCCGTTGGCCATCAGCGTGCGCAGCTGCGCCGAAGTGGCCTGCATCGCGGGCAGGTCCAGGCCGATTTCTTCGGCGATATCGCGCGCCAGCCCGAAGTCCTTGTCGTGCAGCCGCGCCTCGATGCCGGCGGCGAAGTTGCGCGCCACCATCTTGGGGCCCATCAGGTCGAGCATGCGGCTGCCGGCCATGCCGGTCGCCATGGCTTCGAACACGCGGCCGGTGTCGACGTTCTGCGCGGCGGCAAAACGCATGGCCTCGGCAATGCCTTCGATATTGACCACCTGCGCGATCTGGTTGCACAGCTTGGCGACCTGGCCCGCGCCGTGGTCGCCGATATGGGTGATGGTCTTGCCCAGCTGCTGCAGCAGCGGGCGCACGCGCTCGAGCATCTCGGGCTTGCCGCCGACCATGATGGTCAGCGTGCCCGCCTCGGCGCCCATGGTGCCGCCCGAGACCGGGCAGTCCAGCGCCTCGATGCCGCGCGCGGCCAGCGCCGCGGCGATCTCGCGCGTGGCGATCGGCGAGATGGTGCTGTGGTCCACGCAGATGGTGCCCGGCGCGGCGCCGTGGATCACGCCCTGCTCGCCCAGCAGCACTTCGCGCACGTCTTCGGACGAGGTCACGTTGGTGAAGACGACGCTGGCGCCGCGCGCCGCTTCGGCCGGAGTGAAGAAGGGCTCCGCCCCCAGCGCGAGCGCGGCCTCGGCCGCTTCCGGGCGACGCACGAAGGCGCGCACGGTGTGGCCGGCGGCCAGCAGGTGGCGGACCATGTGCGAGCCCATGGCGCCCAGGCCGATGAAGGCGACGGTGGTGGGGGTGAGAGTGGTGCTCATGCCATGCTTCCTTTCTTGATGCGGCGGGCTACTTATCGCCCGCATAGGCGAACTTGCCGTTGCGGATCACCCCCATCACGCGCGAACGCTGGTCGAAGCCCTGGTGGTCCTTCGGGTTCAGGTTCATCACGCCGTTGGGGATGGTGAGGTTGGTGGTGGCTTCCAGCGCGTCGCGCATGGCGGCGCGGAAGTCGCGCGTGCCGGGCTGGGCGCCGGTCTTCAGCGCGCGGCGGGCGGCGTCGTCCAGCAGCATCCACGCGCCCCAGGCGTCGCCGGCAAACTGCGTGACGCTGTCGGCGCCGTACTTGCTTTCGTAGCGGTTGACGAAGTCCAGCGCCACCTTGCGCACCGGGTGGCTCTCGGGCAGCTGGCGCGCGACCACCACCGGCCCGGTCGGGAACAGCGTGCCTTCCACATCCTTGCCGCCCATGCGCAGGAAGTCCCAGGTGGCGATGCCGTGGGTCTGGTAGACCTTGCCCTTGTAGCCGCGCTCGCCCAGCGTCTTCTGCGGCAGTACGGACGGCGTGCCGGCGCCGGCGATCAGGATCGCGTCCGGGTTTGCCGCCATCAGCTTGAGCACCTGCCCGGTCACCGAGGTGTCGTTGCGCGAGAAGCGCTCGTTGGCGACCACCTTGATCTTGCGCACCTCGGCCAGCTTCGAGAACTCGCGCCACCAGCTCTCGCCGTAGGCGTCGGCAAAGCCGATAAAGCCGACGGTCCTGACGCCGTGGTTGCTCATGTACTCGGTCAGCACGGTCGCCATGTGCGAGTCGTTCTGCGGCATCTTGAAGGCCCAGCGGCGCTTGGCGTCGGTCTGCGGCTCGACGATGGAGGCCGAGGCGGCCAGTGCCACCATCGGGGTTTCGCCCTCGGCCACGGCGTCGAGCGCGGCGATGGCGGTAGGGGTGATGTTGGGGCCGACGATCACGTCGACCTTTTCCTCGGAGATCAGCTTGCGCACGTTGCGCACCGCCGCGGCCGGGTCGGTGCCGTCGTCAAGGATGACGTAGTGCGCCTTCTGGCCGCCCAGGGTCTGGGGCCACATCAACACGGTGTTCTTGGAGGGGATGCCGATCGAGGCCGCCGGACCGGTGGTGGACACATCGATGCCGACACGGATGTCGGCATGCGCGGCGGCGCTGGTGAAGAGCAGGGCGCCGGCCAGCAGCAGGGGGCGCAGGGGCATTGTCAGCATGGTCTCCTCCGTTCTTATATGTGACGGGAAGGATAGCCGAACTCGGCCGCCGGGGCACGCCTGCGCCCCGCCGCGGCCGTGCCGGTCAGCGCACGCCCAGGCGCCAGAGCGTGGTCACCTCGGCGGAACGCGCCGCGTGCAGCGGGTCGGCAGCATCCGTCGCGCGCGGGTGGCGCGGGCGGATATCGGAACGGCCCAGCACCTTCAGCCCGGCGGCGTCGATCCAGCCCATCAGTTCCTCGCGCGGGCGCAGGCCGAGATGCTCGGCCAGGTCCGACAGCAGCAGCCAGCCTTCGCCGCCCGGCGCCAGATGCTCGGCCAGCCCCTGCAGGAAGCCGCGCAGCATGGCGCTGTCAGGGTCGTAGACCGCGCGCTCGACCGGCGAGCTGGGCCGGGCCGGCACCCAGGGCGGGTTGCACACCACCAGCGGCGCCCGGCCTTCGGGGAACAGGTCGGCCTGCACGATTTCGACCTCCCCGGCGTAGCCAAGCTGCGCGATGTTCTCGCGCGCGCAGGCCAGCGCGCGCGGGTCCTGGTCAGTGGCGACCACGCGCTGCACGCCGCGGCGGGCCAGCACCGCGGCCAGCACGCCGGTGCCGGTGCCGATATCGAAGGCGAGGGTCTTGGCCGGCAGCGGCTCGGTCGCGACCAGGTCGACATACTCGCCGCGCACCGGCGAGAACACGCCGTACCAGGGGTGGATGCGGTCTTCCAGCGCCGGGATCTCCACGCCCTTCTTGCGCCATTCATAGGCGCCGATCATGCCCAGCAACTCGCGCATCGACGCCACGTAGGGCTCGCTGGCCGGGCCGTAGACCTGTTCGCAGGCGTCGCGCACATCCGGCGCGCGGCGCAGCGGCACCTCGTGGCTGGCCTCGAACGGCAGCAGCAGCATGCCCAGCGTGCGGGCGCGCTGCGACTGGGCCAGCCGGTGCAGGTTGAAGGCCTCGATTGGCGAAGCGGCCCCGCCCTTGGCCTTGTCCCTGGCTTTCTGGCCGGGGCGGCTGGCCTTCTTGGGCTTGCGCTCGGTGCGGCGGGCCAGCGCGTGCAGCAGCTGGCGCGCGTTCTGGAAGTCGCCGCGCCACAGCAGCGCGGTGCCCTCGCAGGCCAGGCGGTAGGCGGTGTCGGCGCTGGTGGTGTCGTCGGCGATGATCACGCGGCGCGGCGGCGGCAGGCCGGCTTCAGAGCGCCAGGCGGCGCTGCGCTCGATGCCGTCCTCGGTCCAGTGAATGCGGGGCAGGTCGCTCACAGGGCCTCCGGCCGGCAGGGCGTGATGGGCAGCAGATGCATGGTTGGGTTTGCTTCTTATATAGGGAGAGGCGGCGGGCCGTCCTCAGAGTTCGTAGGCTTCGTGTTCGCCGGACATGGCCTGCTCAACCAGCTTGCGGTTGAGCGTCGGCGAGAACAGCTCGATGAAGGTGTAGACAAAGCTGCGCAGGTAGGCACCCTGCTTGACGGCCAGGTGCGTCACGTTGCTGCCAAACAGGTGGCCGGCCGAAATGCCGCGCAGGTTGCGGTCACGCTCGGCATCATAGGCGACGCCGGCGACGATGCCCACGCCCAGCCCGATCTCCACGTACGTCTTGATCACGTCCGCGTCGATGGCCTCCAGCACGATGTCCGGCTCCAGGTGGCGCAGCGCGAAGGCCTTGTCGATCTTGGTCCGGCCGGCAAAGTTGGCATCGTAGGTGATCAGCGGGTAGCCCATCAGGTCTTCCAGCGCCAGGTGCTTCTTGTCCAGCAGCGGATGCTCGGGTGGCGTAATCACCATATGGGTCCACTGGTAGCCCGGCAGCGACACGAGGTTCTTGTCGGCGGAGATGCCTTCGGTCGCGATGCCGATATCGGCCTGGTCGTGCAGCAGCATGTCGGCGATCTGCGCCGGGTTGCCCTGCTGGATCGACAGCCGCACCTTGGGGTAGCGCTTGGTGAACTCGCTGATCACCCGCGGCAGGGCGTAACGCGCCTGGGTGTGGGTGGTGGCGATGGTGAAGTTGCCCTGATCCTGTGCCGCATAGTCCATACCGACGCGCTTCAGGCTTTCCACCTCCTGCAGGATCTTCTCGACCGAGCTCAGGATGCGGCGGCCGGGCTCGGTCAGGCTGCGGATGCGCTTGCCGTGGCGGGTAAAGATATCAACGCCCAGCTCTTCTTCCAGCTCGATGATGGCCTTGGACACGCCGGGTTGTGACGTGTAGAGCGCTTTGGCGGCCTCAGTCAGGTTGTAGTTCTGCCGGACGGCCTCACGCACGAAGCGAAACTGGTGCAGGTTCATATATCTGGGTTCGTATAAACAAACAACTTCTTATTAGTTTGAGGTATGAGGCCAGTTTATTACGATTCTCGAACTTTGTTAATTAATGGCCAGCCCTCAGTGCGTCCTCTCGCAGCAGCCACTTTGTGATGCGAGACCCACGGGCCAGGTTCCCACCGAGTCCCCCATGTCTGTTGCCTATACGGTTTCCGGTCTGTTTGTAGGCGTCCTCGTCGGTCTGACCGGGGTGGGTGGGGGCTCGTTGATGACGCCGCTGCTGACGTTGCTGTTCGGCTTTTCGCCGGCTACCGCGGTTGGCACCGACCTGGCCTTCGCCGCCATCACCAAGGGCTTCGGCACCATCGCGCACCGTGCCCACGGCCATGTGCAGTGGCAGGTGGTGCGGCGCCTGTGCATCGGCAGCCTGCCGGCGGCTGTGGCCGCCATCCTGGTGCTGAAGAGCGCCGGCGAGCTCAACGCCCAGTGGCTGCACGCGATCCGCCTGACCATCGGCGTGTCGGTGCTGCTGACCGTATTGTCGCTGCTGTTCCGCAAGCAGATGCTGGCCTGGCTGGAACGCAATCCGCGCTTCCAGCTGCACGGCCGCACCCAGGTCATTGCCACCATCGTGGTCGGCGCCGTGATCGGCGTGCTGGTGACGGTGTCGTCGATCGGCGCCGGCGCGGTTGGCGCCACGCTGATCCTGCTGCTGTATCCCCATATGAAGCCGGCTGAAGTGGCCGGCACCGACATTGCCTACGCCGTCCCGCTGACGGCGCTTGCCGGGCTGGGCCATGTATGGCTCGGCACGGTCGACTGGAATTTGCTGCTGGCGCTGCTGGTGGGTTCGATCCCCGGCATCTGGCTGGGCGCGCAACTGTCGCGGGCGCTGCCCGAACGGCTGGTGCGTGCCGCACTGGCGACCACGCTGACGCTGGTCGCCATCAAGCTCGTTTCCTGAATTCAACGAATACTGAACGGACCCCGCCATGTATCAGTACGACCAATATGACCAGCGCATCGTCGCCGAGCGCGTCGCCCAGTTCCGTGACCAGGTGCGCCGCCGCCTGTCCGACGAGCTGACCGAGGAAGAATTCCTGCCGCTGCGCCTGCAGAACGGCCTGTACATGCAGCGCCATGCCTACATGCTGCGCGTGGCGATTCCGTACGGCCTGCTGTCGTCGAAGCAGATGCGCAAGCTGGGCCATATCGCGCGCGAGTACGACCGCGGCTATGGCCACTTCTCCACGCGCCAGAACATCCAGTACAACTGGATGGAGCTGGAGCGCGTGCCCGACGTGCTGGCCGAGCTGGCCAGCGTCGAGATGCACGCCATCCAGACCTCGGGCAACTGCGTGCGCAACATCACCACCGACCACTTCGCCGGCGTCGCGCCGGACGAGTCGGTGGACCCGCGCGTGCTGGCCGAGCTGCTGCGCCAGTGGAGCACCTTCCAGCCGGAGTTCGCCTTCCTGCCGCGCAAGTTCAAGATCGCCATCTCGGCCTCGGCCAATGACCGCGCCGTGGTGCAGATGCACGATATCGGCATCTACGCCTACAAGAACGCCGAAGGCGAAACGCGCCTGCGCATCCTGGCCGGCGGCGGCCTGGGCCGCACGCCGATCCTGGGCACGATCATCAAGGACGACCTGCCGTGGCAGCACATGCTGTCCTACGTCGAGTCGGCCATCCGCGTGTACAACCGCTATGGCCGCCGCGACAACAAGTACAAGGCGCGCATCAAGATCCTGGTGAAGGCCATCGGCGCAGAGAAGTTCGCGCAGGAAGTCGAGGAAGAGTGGCAGCACAGCAAGGACGGCCCGGCCACGCTGACGCAGGCCGAGTTCGACCGCGTGGCGCAGTATTTCACGCCGCCCGCCTATGAAAAGCTGGCCGACACCGATGCTTCGTACGAGAACCACCTGCTGGAAGACAAGGCCTTTGCGCGCTGGGTCAGTCGCAACGTGCACGGCCACAAGGTGCCGGGCTACGCCGCGGTGACGCTGTCGACCAAGCCGGGCGTGGCTTCGCCCCCGGGGGACGCCACCGACGCGCAGATCGAAGCTGTGGCCGACCTGGCTGACCAGTTCGGCTTCGGCGAGCTGCGCGTCGCGCACGAGCAGAACCTGATCCTGCCGGACGTGAAGAAGCAGGACCTGTACGCGCTGTGGCAACTGGCCAGGAAGGCCGGCCTGGCTACCCCGAACATCGGCCTGCTGACCGATATCATCGCCTGCCCGGGCGGCGATTTCTGCTCGCTGGCCAACGCCAAGTCGATCCCCATCGCGCAGGCGATCCAGGACCGCTTCGACGACCTCGACTACGTCTATGACCTGGGCGAGATCTCGCTGAACATCTCGGGCTGCATCAACGCCTGCGGCCACCACCACGTCGGCAATATCGGCGTGCTGGGCGTCGACAAGGACGGTTCGGAGTGGTACCAGGTCACGCTGGGCGGCGCCCAGGGCAACCAGACCGCGCTGGGCAAGGTGATCGGCCCGTCGTTCAGCGCCGAGGAAATGCCCGAGGTGGTGACCCGCATCATCGACACCTTCGTTGCCAACCGCATCGAGGACGAACGCTTTATCGAAACCCTGTCCCGCATCGGCATCGCCCCGTTCAAGGAGCGCGTTTATGCCGACAAGCAGCCGCGCGAGCGCGCTGAAGCCTGAGGACCGGAGACTGAACATGGCAAAGATCATTCAACTGCAACAGGATGGCGCTACCGTCGCCCCCGTCATCGTCGATGACGGCTGGACCGTGCTGCGCGGCACCGCCGAGCAGCCGCTGACCGACGAGCAGATCGCAGCGGCCGTGCAAAGCCAGGACGCGGTGCTGTTCCCGCTGTCGGTGTTCAAGGCCAACGAAGCGCTGCTGGCCGGCCGCGACGCGGCCCGCACCGGCGTGTGGCTGGCCCCGGAAGACGAGCCGGGCGATGCCGAGGCGTATTTCGCGCGCGTGGCGCTGGTGGCGGTGGACTTCCCGGTGTTCCGCGACGGCCGCGGCTTTTCCACGGCCTACCTGCTGCGCACCCGCTACCACTGGAAGGGCCAGCTGCGCGCCATCGGCGACGTGCTGCGCGACCAGCTCAACTTCATGAAGCGCTGCGGCTTCGATGCCTTCGCGGTGCGCGCCGACAAGAACATCGAGGACGCCATCAAGGGCTTCACCGAGTTCACCGTGACCTACCAGGCTTCGGTGGATGAGCCGCTGCCGCTGTTCCGCCGTGCGCGCACCGAAGGTGGTGCCGTGCAGTCGAAGGAAACGGCATGAGCACGGTGCTGAGCGAAATCGCGGTGGTCGATGCCGGAGCGGTGTCGGCGCTGCGTCCGCCCGCGCTGTGGGTTGCGCCGGAATACACCGGCAGCATCGAAGCGCTGGCGCAGAAGGAACGCGAGCTGGGTGAGCGCCTGGCGGGCATCGCCGCACGCTTCTTCCGCGCGCGCTTTGCCTCGAGCCTGGCGGCCGAGGACATGGTGCTGACCGACGCCATCCTGCGCGGCACCGAAGCCGTGCGCGCCGGCATCCGCGTGTTCACGCTGCAGACCGGGCGCCTGCACGCCGAGACGCTGGCGGTGCTGGACAAGGTGCAGGCGCACTACGGCTACAGCATCGAGCAGTTCACGCCGGACGCCGAGGCCGTCGAGAACTACCTGAAGAAGCACGGGCTCAACGCCTTCTACGACAGCGTCGAGCTGCGCAAGGAATGCTGCGGCATCCGCAAGGTCGAGCCGCTCAACCGCGCGCTCTCGCACGCCGACGCCTGGCTGACCGGCCAGCGCCGCGAGCAGGCGGTCACGCGCGCCGAGCTGCCGTTCGAGGAACAGGACGAAGCCCGCGGCATCCCCAAGTTCAATCCGCTGGCGGACTGGAGCGAGCCCGAAGTGTGGGCCTACCTGAAGCGCCACAACGTGCCCGTCAACGACCTGCATGCCAAGGGCTACCCCAGCATCGGCTGCGAGCCGTGTACGCGTGCCGTGCGCGCGGGCGAGGATGTGCGCGCGGGACGTTGGTGGTGGGAGAGCAAGGACTCGAAAGAGTGCGGGCTCCACGAACAGAACATCAAGCATTGAGGCCGGACAAAATGGGCATCATGAACGACATCGCAGAAGCCACCAGCAGCGTGGCGCACCTGTTGCAAGTACAGAACGATCACCTCGACCGCCTCGAAGCGGAGTCGATCTACATCATCCGCGAGGTGGTGGCCGAGTGCCGCAACCCGGCGCTGCTGTTCTCGGGCGGCAAGGACTCGATCGTGATGCTGCACCTGGCGCTGAAGGCCTTCCGCCTGGGCGAGCGCAAGATCGAGCTGCCGTTCCCGCTGGTGCATATCGACACCGGCCACAACTATCCGGAAGTGATCGCCTTCCGCGACCAGCGCGTGGCTGAGCTGGGCGCGCGCCTGGTGGTGGGCCATGTCGAGGACTCGATCAAGCGGGGCACCGTGCGCCTGCGCAAGGAAACCGATTCGCGCAACGCGGCCCAGGCCGTGACGCTGCTGGAAACCATCGGCGAGCATCAGTTCGACGCGCTGATGGGCGGCGCCCGCCGCGACGAAGAGAAGGCCCGCGCCAAGGAGCGCATCTTCTCGTTCCGCGACGAGTTCGGCCAGTGGGACCCCAAGGCCCAGCGCCCCGAGCTGTGGAGCCTGTACAACGCCCGCATGGCGCAGGGCGAGCAGATGCGCGTGTTCCCGATCTCGAACTGGACCGAGCTGGACGTGTGGCAGTACATCGCCCGCGAGAAGCTGGCGCTGCCGCCGATCTACTATTCGCACCAGCGCGAAGTGGTGCGCAAGAACGGCCTGCTGGTGCCGGTCACGCCGATCACGCCCAAGCAGGACGGCGACGTCAGCGAAGTGTTGTCGGTGCGCTTCCGTACCGTCGGCGACATCAGCTGCACCTGCCCGGTGGCCAGCGTTGCCGATTCGCCGGAAGCGATCATCGCCGAGACCGCGGTGACCGAGATCACCGAGCGCGGCGCCACCCGCATGGACGACCAGACGAGCGAAGCCTCGATGGAACGCCGCAAGAAGGAAGGCTACTTCTAAGCCGCACGCAGCAAAGGATCCAGACATGACTCACCAAGCAACCCATCAAGGCCTGCTGCGCTTCATCACCGCCGGCTCCGTCGACGACGGCAAGAGCACGCTGATCGGCCGCCTGCTGTACGACAGCAAGGCCGTGCTGTCCGACCAGCTGACCGCGCTGGCCAACGCCAAGAACAAGCGCACCGCCGGCGAGCAGATCGACTTCTCGCTGCTGACCGACGGCCTCGAGGCCGAGCGCGAGCAGGGCATCACCATCGACGTGGCCTACCGCTACTTCTCGACCGCGCGCCGCAAGTTCATCATCGCGGATACCCCGGGCCACGAGCAGTACACCCGCAACATGGTCACCGGCGCCTCGACCGCGGACGCGGCCATCGTGCTGGTCGATGCCACCCGCGTCACCGTCACCGACGGCCGTGCCGAGCTGCTGGCGCAGACCAAGCGCCACTCGGCGATCCTGAAGCTGCTGGAGATCCGGCACGTGATCGTTGCCGTCAACAAGATGGACCTGGTCGACTACAGCGAACAGCGCTTCAACGAGATCCGCACCGCCTACACCGAACTGGCCGAGCAGCTGGGCCTCAAGGACGTGCGCTACGTGCCGGTGTCGGCGCTGCGCGGCGACAACATCGTGCATGAGAGCGATGCCATGGCCTGGTACCAGGGCGAGCCGCTGCTGCCGCTGCTGGAAGAACTGCCGGTGGAAGAGGCCGCACCCGAGGATGACGCCGCGCTGCGCTTCCCGGTGCAGCTGGTGATCCGCCAGGACGGTTCGCAGTCGGACGACTTCCGCGGCTATGCCGGCCGCATCGAAGCCGGCACCGTGCGCGTGGGCCAGAAGCTGCGCGTGCTGCCGGCCAACCGCGAAGCCGTGGTGGCTGAAGTGCTGACGCCCAATGGTGCCGCTGAATCGGCCAACGTCGGCGATACCGTCACGGTGCGCCTGGCCGAGGACGTCGATGTATCACGCGGTGATATGTTCGTTGCCGCCGATGCGACCACGGCTTCGGCAAAGAAGCTGCAGGCCGACCTGTGCTGGTTCGACGACGAATCGCTGAACCCGGCGCGCAAGTACGTGCTCAAGCACACCACGGCCAGCGTGTTCGCGCGCGTGTCGGCGGTAGACCGCGTGCTGGACGTGCATACGCTGTCGCACGAGACCGGTCGCCACGATATCCGCCTGAACGACATCGGTTCGGTGCAGATCTCGCTGCAGAAGCCGATCGTGTGCGATGCCTACGGCGACAACCCGGCAACGGGTGCCTTCGTGCTGATCGACGAAGCGACCAACCACACGGTGGCCGCAGGCATGATCCGTGCGTTCTCCTGATCGGTAACGGCAGGAAAGGGGCAGCAGATGGACAAGCAGGCGCAGAAGACTTACGGCAAGGTGTTCCTCATCGGGGCAGGCCCCGGTGCGGCAGACCTCATTACGGTGCGCGGTGCACGGCTTTTGGGCGAAGCCCAGGTGGTGCTGCATGATGCACTGGTAGCGCCGGAGATGCTGGCCTGGTGTCCGCAGGCCGAGCTGGTCGAGGTGGGCAAGCGCTGCGGGCAGCGCTCCACCGCGCAGCTGTTCATCAACCGCCAGATCGTCGACCTGGCCGGCAAGTACGAGCGCGTGGTGCGCCTGAAGGGCGGCGACCCGATGCTGTTCGGCCGTGCCGACGAGGAGCTGCAGGCGCTGGAAGCCGCTGGCATCGAGTATGAAGTGGTGCCGGGCATCACTGCGGCGCTGGCGGCTGCTTCGGCGATCGGCAAGCCGCTGACCAAGCGCGGTGTGTCGCGCAGCGTGGCGTTTGCCACGCAGGCGAAGGCTGCGGATGGCGAGGGCTCGGCCGATATCGAAGCGGCGGTCAAGGCCGATACGCTGGTCTACTACATGGGCCGCGACCAGGCGGCGTCGATTGCCGCGCAGCTGATCGCGCATGGCAAGCCGGCGTCGACGCCGGCGTGGGTGGTGGAAGCCGCCAGCACGCCGCGGCAGCGTAGCCGTGAATTCACGCTGGGCCGAATGGCAGCAGGCGAGGCCGCTGCCTGGATCGATCCGGTGCAGCCGAGCCTGCTGATGATCGGGGCGGCGCTGGCTGCGCGGGCTACCGAAACGCCGCGCGAAGGCGTGGGTGAAACCGTCGTGCAGACGCCGCGCGCTGCCTGAGCGCGCTGCGCGCCACTAGAAAAAGCCCTGTACCGGCATGCCGGCACAGGGCTTTTTTTCATCGGGGACCACATTTCTGCTCAGGGCTGGCCGCTTGCGGGCATTGAGGCAACGCAGTATGCGGCCATTGCATCCAGCACCGCATCGGCCTCGCCTGCCGCCGTCGCGCAATGGATGCGCAGCCCGGGATGCGCTTGCCGGCATTGGTCGAGCAAGGCTGGCAGGTCGCGCCGCAGGTGGCCGCCCTGGCCCAGGAACACCGGCACCACGGTGGCGTCGGACACGCCGCGCGCTGCCAGGTCGGCGAGCGCGTCGGGCAGAGCGGGCGCCATCAGCTCCAGGAACGCCAGCCGCACCTCGCACCCGGGCAGGGCAGCGGCCACCTTCTGCTGCAGGCGGTCGAACGGCTCGCGCCAGCGCGCGTCGCGCGCGCCATGCGCAAACAGGACCAGGGCCCGGGTGGGTGCGGTCATGGCAGCCCGCCCCTCAGTGCCGGTCCACCCAGCGCAGCGCCAGCAGCGCCACCATCAGGTAGAGCGTACCTGGCACCAGTGCCGAGATGATCGGCGGCCAGGTATGCAGCAGGCCGACGTGCGAGAACAGCGTGTTCGACAAGTGGAACGACAACCCCAGCATGATGCCCCCGAACACTTTCACGCCGACGGCGCCGGCACGGGCGTGCAGGTAGGCGAAGGGCAGGGCCAGCGCCATCATCACGAACAGCGTCAGCGGGTAGATCACCTTCTTCCAGAAGGCGATCTCATAGCGCTGCGTGTCCTGCTTGTTGTCGCGCAGGTGGCGGATATAGCGGAACAGGTCCAGCGTCGACATCCGCTCAGGCGTCACCAGCAGCACTGACAGGATTTGCGGCGTCAGCTCGGAATGCATGGTCACGCGCGGGAACTTGACTTGCTCGGCGCGGAAATCCGGGGCCAGCGAATCGCGTGCCGGCTTCGCGCCCTGGGCCGGGGACGCCAGTTCGATGAAGCGGGTCTCGTTGACGCCCTGCAGCTCCCACAACTGGCCACCCTGGTAGCGCCCCTCCTGCGCCACGCGGATCATGCGCAGGCGGTATTGCGGGTCGAACTCATACATGGTGATGCCGGTGATGGTCTGGTCCGGCCGCAACCCCGCCACGTTGACGAAGCGGGTGATCTCGCCGCCGCCGGTGGCGGCATCCTTGTCGCGGTCCTTGACCCAGACGCCGGAACGGAAGCCCGACGACACGGTTGCGCCGATCGCCTCGAGCTTGATCTTCTGCGCGTACTGCTCGGCGCGGGGGGCGATGAACTCGCCGAAGATAAAGGTCACGATGGCCAGCGGCACCGCCAGCTTGAACAGCGAGAACAGCGCCTGGCGCGTGTTCAGGCCGGCCACGCGGAAGATGGTGTACTCGGACTGGCTGGCCAGCTGCGAGAACACATAGATCGCGCTGATCAGCACCGCGATCGGCAGCACCTCATACACCCGCGTGGGTGCCTGCAGCAGGACGTGGAACAGCGCGACCAGCGAGGTGTACTGGTTGTTGACGTTCTCCAGCTCGTTGAGCATGTCAAAGAACACGAACAGCGACAGCACCGCGAACAGGATGAAGGCGAACACGCCATAGATCAGCCGGCCGAAGTAGCGTTCATAGACGCGCAGGATCCTCATGCCCGGCCTCCGGTGGCCGCGGCATCACGCCTGCGCAGGCCGAACACGGCGCGCCACCCGCCCAGGCTGCGGTTCTGGCGGTAGCGGAACAGCAGCAGCGCCCCCAGGAACACCGCCAGGTGGATCGGCCACCACGCCAGCCAGAACGGGATCGCGCCCGAGCGCACCCAGGACTGCGTCAGGTTGATCAGGTTGCTGTAGGTCAGGTAGATCAGCACCGCGAACACCAGCGGCGTGTAGCGGCCCAGGCGCGGGTTAACGTAGGCCAGCGGGATTGCGATCATGACGAAGTTGAAGGCCAGGATCGGCAGCGAGATGCGCCAGATCAGCTCGCCCAGGTTTTCGCGCGTGGGGTTGCGGATCAGCTCGATGGTGTCGCGGCTCTTGGGTGGCAGCTTGGCTTCGGACTCGGGAGCCTTGTTGTCCACCTTGACCGCGTAGCGTTCGAACTCGACGATGCGGTAGTCGATCTGGCCGGGCATGCCCGAGTAGCGGCGGCCGTTTTCCATCACCACCAGGCGGTCGCCGTTGGGCATGGTCTCGAACTTGCCCTGGTGCGCCAGCGCCACGCCGATCTTGTCGGCCTCGGAGTTGGCGACGAAGACATTGCGCGCATGCTTCATGTCGGCGTCGATGCCCTCGATGAACAGCACATAGTTGGCCTTGGCGGGCTCGATAAAGCGCCCGGCGGCGATCATCGACATCACGCCGCGCTGCTCGAAGCGGTCGCGGAACAGCGCGCTCTGCTGGTTGGCCCAGGGCCAGGCGAACATGCCCAGCAGCAGCGCCAGCACGATGAAGGGTGCCGCAAACTGCAGCACCGGCTTGACCAGTTCGCGCAGCGAGATGCCCGCCGAGAACCACACCACCATCTCCGAATCCTTGTACCAGCGCGTCAGCACGATCAGGGTGGAGATGAAGAGCGTGGCCGACAGCAGGATCGACAGGTAGCCGATGGTGGCCAGGCCGATCAGCATCAGCACGTCGTTGGGACTGGCCTTGCCGCTGGCAGCCATTCCCAGGATGCGGATCACGAGCGAGGTGAGCATGAAGGTCAGCATCACCAGGAACACCGCCCCGGCGGTGTAGGCAAGCTCGCGTCGCAGGGCTTGTTGAAGGATCATGCGGGTTCGGTTCCGGGCTGCCGGCCGGAGCGGGCGATGTGCCGTGCGAGGTGCCTGGCAGAACAGCTGGCTGGCAGCACAGCATGCTGTCAGCGTGACCGGGGCGTATCAGCGGCGGCAGGTCGCGGGATAAAAATCGCGGATAATGGAGGCTTTCGTGTCTAACGAGCCCCTGGAAGGAAGCGCGATGGAATTTAGCACAAAAGCCTTGGATTGGAGCAAAGCCGGCCAAAATGGTTTCCTGGCGACCAAGACCGACTGCCTGGTGGTCGGCCTGTTCGAAGGCCAGAACCTGGCCGGAGTAGCCAAGGCACTGGACGTGGCCACCAAGGGCCTGGTGGGGCGGCTGGTCAAGCAGGGCGACTTCGAAGGCAAGCGCGGCACCCAACTGATGCTGCATGAGGTGGCCGGCGTGGGCGCCGCGCGCGTGCTGCTGGTGGGCCTGGGCAAGGAAGCCGATTTCAGCGACAAGGCCTTTGCCGACGCGGTCCGCACCGCCGTGCGTGCCTTGTCGTCCACGCGTGCGGCCTCGGCCCTGTGGTGCCTGGCGCAACAGGCGCCGCAGCAGCGCGATGTCGCCTGGGCGGTGATCACCACCATCACGCTGGTGCGCGAAGCCGGCTATCGGCTGCTGGAGCGCCATCCGGGTCTGAAGCGCGCCAATGCCAACGGCAAGCCCAACGGCAACGACAAGTCCTCGCTGCGCAAGGTCGTGATCGCGGTCGACACCGGCGATGCCCGCGCCGCCACCCAGGCCGTGGTGCGCGGCACCGCCATCGCCAACGGCATGGAGCTGACGCGCGACCTGGGCAACCTGCCGTCCAATATCTGCACGCCGACCTACCTGGCCAATACCGCCCGCGGCATTGCCAAGCGCCACAAGCTCAAGGCCGAGGTGCTGGGCCGCAAGCAGATCGAGGCCCTGAACATGGGGGCCTTCCTGGCCGTGACCAAGGGCAGCGAAGAGCCGCCGCAGTTCATCGTGCTGCGCTACGACGGCGCCGGCGCCAAGCAGGCCCCGGTGGTGCTGGTGGGCAAGGGCATCACCTTCGATACCGGCGGCATCTCGCTCAAGCCGGGCGAGGGCATGGACGAGATGAAGTACGACATGTGCGGCGCCGCCTCGGTGCTGGGCACGATCCAGGCCGTGGCCGAGATGGGCCTGAAGCTCAACGTCATCGCCGTGGTGCCGACCTGCGAGAACATGCCCAGCGGCATCGCCACCAAGCCGGGCGACGTGGTCACCAGCATGTCCGGCCAGACCATCGAGATCCTGAACACCGACGCCGAAGGCCGCCTGATCCTGTGCGACGCGCTGACCTATGTGGAGCGCTTCAAGCCGGCCGCGGTGATCGACGTGGCCACGCTGACGGGCGCCTGCATCATCGCGCTCGGCCACATCAACAGCGGCCTGTACGCGCGCTCCGACGCGCTTGCCGATGCCCTGCTGCAGGCCGGCCGCCGCGCCATGGACACCGCCTGGCGCATGCCGCTGGACGACGAGTACCAGGACCAGCTCAAGTCCAACTTTGCCGACATGGGCAATATCGGCGGCCGCCCGGCCGGCAGCGTGACGGCGGCGTGCTTCCTCTCGCGCTTTACCGAGAAATACGACTGGGCCCACCTGGACATCGCCGGCACCGCCTGGAAGAGCGGCGCGGCCAAGGGGGCCACCGGCCGCCCGGTGCCGCTGCTGGCGCAGTTCCTGATGGACCGCGCGGCCTGATGGCGGCGGCAGGCAACAGAGGCAGCAAGGGTCCATGACGCGCATCGATTTCCACAGCAACGTGCCGGACGTGCTCGGCTATGTCTGCCGGCTGGTCCGCAAGGCCTACGGCGCCGGGCAGAAGGTGGTGATCCACGGGGCGCCGGCGCAGCTGGCGGACCTGGATGCGCGCCTGTGGACCTTCTCCGCGCTGGATTTCCTGCCCCATTGCGGGCTGGAAAGCCCCAATGCGGCGGTCACGCCGATCCTGCTGGCCGCCACCACCGAAGGCGTGCCGCACCACCAGCTGCTGATCAACCTGGCAGACCAGGCCCCGGCGCAGTTTGCCAGCTTCGAACGGCTGATCGAGGTAGTGGGCGCGGGCGATGCCGCGCGCGAAGCCGGCCGCCAGCGCTACCGTTTCTACCGCGAACGCGGCTATCCGCTGACGCACCACGACATCGGCCAGCCCAAGGGAGACGCCGCATGAGCGAACGCACCACCTCGCGGGTGATCCCGCGGCTCGATCCGAATGACAGCATCCCGCTGCTGACCGAGGTCTTCGAACTGCCGGACGCAGGGACAGCAGCGCCGGCTGCCGCTGCGCAGGAGGGCGTGATCGATACCTTCGGCATGGCCGATTCGGGCCTGGTCATGCATGTCGGCGATACCGGCGACGCCGTGGCGGACGAAGGCGCCGCGCCGGCATCGGCGATGCCGGCAGATAGCGGCGCCCCGGGCGAGGACGACCTGCGCGCCGTGCGCACCGAGTTGCTGACGCGCGTGATGATGCGCTTCCGCACCGAATGGCCGCAGGTCGTGGCGGCCCATACCGAAGCCACGCTGCAGTCGCGCCTGGCGCCGCTGACGGCGCAACTGGCCAGCGAGCTGACCCAGTCGCTGGAGGCGCGGCTGGTGGAATGGCTGGATGCGACGCTGGAGGAGATCGAGAAGACGCCGGGGGAGGATTAACGGCGGCTGAAGGGCTGGAGCGGACCGGCGGGTCTCGACAGACGTCGGCAAACAAAAAAGCCTGCGATCGCTCGCAGGCTTTTTTGTTGAGCAGGACGAAGATCAGTCCGTCACTGCCCCCTTGCTCGCCGTCGACGCCAGCTTCGAGAACTTCGCCAGCACTCCACGGGTATAACGCGGCGCCGGCTGCTTCCAGTTGGCCCGGCGCCTGGCCAGTTCTTCATCCGCCACGTTCAGCTGCAGCAACAGCTTGTGCGCATCGATGGTGATCGAATCGCCTTCCTGCACCAGCGCAATCGTGCCGCCCACATACGCTTCCGGCGCCACGTGGCCAACCACCATGCCCCAGGTACCACCAGAGAAGCGGCCGTCGGTAATAAAGCCGACCGATTCGCCCAGCCCCTTGCCGATGATGGCCGAGGTCGGGGCCAGCATTTCCGGCATGCCGGGGCCGCCCTTGGGGCCAAGGTAGCGCAGCACCAGGATGTCGCCGGCGTTGATCTTGTCGGCCAGGATCGCTTCCATCGCGCTCTGCTCGTCTTCGAACACGCGCGCCGGGCCAGTGATGACCGGGTTCTTCAGGCCGGTGATCTTGGCGACCGCGCCTTCTTCGGCCAGGTTGCCCTTCAGGATGGCCAGGTGGCCTTCGGCGTAGAGCGCCTTCTCGATCGGCAGGATCACGTCCTGGTCGGCACGCGGGGTGTCGGGAACGTTTTCCAGTTCTTCAGCCAGCGTGCGGCCGGTGATGGTCAGGCAGTCGCCATGCAGCATGCCGGCCTTGAGCAGGATCTTCATGACCTGCGGGATGCCGCCGGCCTTGTGCAGGTCGGTCGCCACGTACTGGCCCGACGGCTTCAGGTTGCAGATCACCGGCACCTTGCGGCGGATGCGCTCGAAGTCGTCGATGGTCCATTCCACCTCGGCGGCGTGGGCGATGGCCAGGTAGTGCAGCACGGCGTTGGTCGAGCCGCCCGTGGCCATGATCAGCGCCACGGCGTTCTCGATCGACTTGCGCGTGATAATGTCGCGCGGCTTGATGTCCTGCTTGATCGCCTCGACCAGCACGCGCGCCGATTCGGCGGCGCTGTCGACCTTTTCCTGGTCGGGGTTGGCCATGGTCGACGAGTACAGCAGCGACATGCCCAGCGCCTCGAACGACGAGCTCATGGTGTTGGCGGTGTACATGCCGCCGCACGAGCCGGTCGACGGGCAGGCGTTCTTTTCCACGCCCTCGAAGTCTTCCTGGCTCATGCGCCCGGCGGTGAATTCGCCCACGGCCTCGAACGACGACACGATGGTCAGGTCCTTGCCCTTCCAGTTGCCCGGCTTGATGGTGCCGCCGTAGACGTAGATGCCCGGCACGTTGGTGCGCGCCAGCGCGATCATGCCGCCCGGCATGTTCTTGTCGCAGCCGCCGATCACGACCACGCCGTCCATCCACTGGCCCTGCGCGGCAGTCTCGATGCAGTCGGCGATGACTTCACGCGAGATCAGCGAGTACTTCATGCCCTCGGTGCCCATCGACATGCCGTCCGAGATGGTCGGGGTGCCGAACACCTGCGGGTTGGCGTCCGAGGCCTTGATCGCGTCGATGGCCGCATCGGCCAGGCGCTGCAGGCCAGCGTTGCAAGGGGTGATGGTCGAGTGGCCGTTGGCGATGCCCACCATCGGCTTGTCGAAGTCTTCCTTCTTGTAGCCGAGGGCGTAGTACATCGAACGGTTGGGCGAACGCGCCACGCCTTGCGTGATGTTCTGCGAGCGTTTGTTGAATGCCATGGTGGGGAATCTCCGGGATCTTCAGTGCCGCTCCGCGCTGCGCCCGAAGACCAGGAGGCACGAACGCACGGCGGCGATGTTGTGGGCCAAAGAATGACCCTTGCGTTTTGGAGTGTCAAATATATTATTTGACCTTTATTGAGTCGAAAAACATATCAGGAGGGGGTTTGGACCTGCGGCAGTTGCGTTACTTTGTCACTGTGGCGGAAGAGTTGCATTTCGGCCGCGCGGCAGGGCGCCTGTCGATGACGCAGCCGCCCTTGTCGCAGCAGATCCAGGCGCTGGAAGAGGAAATCGGCGTGCAGCTGTTCGTGCGCACGCGGCGCTCGGTGGCGCTGACGCCGGCCGGCCAGCAGTGGCTGCCAGAGGTGCGGCGCGTGCTGGCCGATGCCGCGGCGCTGCCCGGGCTGGCGCAGCGGCTGGCGCGCGGCGAGGTGGGGTCGCTGTCGCTGGCCTTTGTCAGCACCGCCGACTACGGCATCCTGCCCGACCTGCTGCGGCGCTTCCGCGCGCGCCACCCGGAGGTGCAGCTGCAACTGCGCGAGGCCACCAGCGACGTGCAGCTCGAGGCGTTGATGGAGGGGGCGATCGACGCCGGCCTGGTGATCCGGCCGCAGCTGCCGGCCATGCCGCACGGGCTGGCCTACCTGCCGCTGGTGAGCGAGCCGCTGGTGCTGGCCGTGCCCGACGGCTGGCGGCCGGCGGGCGCGGTGCTGGCGGGCGACGCCGCGGTGTCGCTGCGCGAGGCCGCCCATGAACCGCTGATCATCTTCCCGCGCCGAAGCGCGCCGGCGTTTTATGACATCATTACGGGCTACTATGCGCGCGAGGGCCTGGTGCCCGTGATCGCGCAGGAAGCCATCCAGATGCAGACCATCGTCAGCCTGGTATCGGCGGGCATGGGCGTGGCGCTGGTGCCGGCCTCGCTGTGCAACCTTCGCCGCACCGGGGTGTCCTACCTGGCGCTGCGCGAGACCGGCCCGCAGATCGAGACCGGGCTGGTCTGGCGCGACGGCGCGTCCGCCGGCGTGGCGCCGGTGCTGCGCTCGTTCATCGATATTGCGACCGCGCTCGCGCAAGAAGCAGGCGCAGCCGGGCCCGCCCCTCGCTGACACGTCACCAATGTCACCGAGGCCACTGACAATACGCAGGCCGCGGCCTTTACAACCTCCATTCACGCCAACATGCTGATTCATCCCCAGTTCGACCCGGTTGCCATCCACCTGGGCCCGCTTGCCATCCGCTGGTACGGGCTGATGTACCTGGCCGGGTTCATCATGTTCCTGGGCTTCGGGCGCCTGCGCATCCGCCAGCCGCATATCGCGGCCAAGGGCTGGACCACGCGCGACCTGGACGACATGCTGTTCTTCGGCGTGCTGGGCGTGATCCTGGGAGGGCGGCTGGGCTATGTGCTGTTCTACAAGCCGTCGTACTACCTGGCCCATCCGCTCGAGATTCTCAAGGTGTGGGAAGGCGGCATGGCCTTCCATGGCGGCTTCCTGGGCGTGGTCGTGGCGATGTGGCTGTTCGGCAAACTGCGCCGGCGCCACTGGATGGAGGTGACCGACTTCATCGCGCCGATGATCCCCTGCGGGCTGGCCGCCGGCCGCATCGGCAACTTCATCAACGGCGAGCTGTGGGGCCGCGCCACCGACCTGCCGTGGGGCATGATCTTCCCGCAGGCGGGCGACAACATCCCGCGCCATCCGTCGCAGCTGTACCAGTTTGCCGGCGAGGGCGTGGCGCTGTTCATCGTCCTGTGGCTGTTCGCGCGCAAGCCGCGGCCGATGGGCGCGGTGTCGGGGGTATTCCTGATCGGCTATGGCGCCTTCCGCTTTGCCGCGGAATTCGCGCGCGAGCCCGACAACTTCCTGGGCCTGCTGGCGCTAAAGCTGTCGATGGGCCAGTGGCTGAGCCTGCCGATGATCCTGGCCGGCATCGCCATGGTGGTCTGGGCCTACCGGCGCCAGCCCGGCGCCGGCGCATCACAGCCGGTGGCCTGAGAACCCGTCGGCGCGCTATTTGCCGGCGCGGCGCAAGGCGTCGATGCGCGCCTGCGTTTGCGGGTGGGTCGACATGAAGTCCTGGCCGCGTTCCGGCTCGGCGTCCGACGCCGCCCCGCGCCGATTGTCCAGCCTGACCAGCACCTCGGCCAGCGCCGCGGGCGGCAGGCCGTTGCGCTGCATGACCTCGATCGCAAAGGCGTCGGCCTCGCGCTCGTGGTCGCGTGAATAGCGCAGCGTCAGGATCGCGGCCGGCACCCCGGCCAGCACCGTCGAGATATCCCCGAACAGGTAGGCCGACAGCGCCGCCAGCGCCGACCCCTGAATCACCTGCTGCAAGCCGTGCCGGTTGGCGACATGGCCGGCTTCATGGGCCAGCACGCCCATCATGCCGGCACCGGTGCCGGCCAGGCTCACCAGTTCGTCGGTGACCACGATGGTGCCGCCCGGCAGCGCCAGCGCATTGGCGCCGATCTCGCCGCCCTGGCGGAACAGGATCTGGTAGTCGTGGCCGGCATCGCGCGGGCGCTTCAGCGCCGCGAAGGCCGAGCGGATGCGTTGCTGCTCGGCGGGCGGCAGCTGCGTCGGCTTGACCATGCCGTTGTCCAGGCTCGCCAGCGTCAGCTTGCCGAGATGGGCCTCCACCTCGGGCGGCACCGTGCGCGCCATGATGCCGGCGCCCCATGGCAGCAGCACGTAATAGCCCAGCACCAGCACCGCCACCAGCCCCGCCACGGCCAGGCCGGCCAGGCGCCAGCTGTTCTGCGCGCGCGCCACCAGGCTGTCGCGATGGCCGGTGGCGGCCAGCAGGTGGTCGAAGGCGGCGTGGTCGGTGATCTCGCAGAAGGCGCCGTCGGCAAAGGTGACCAGCCGCGGCGCGCGGCGCACGCGCTCGGACACGCGCACGTCCGACAGCGGCGCGCGCCGCAGCTCGGCGCCGGAGTCGTCGCGCAGCACGGCCTGCTGCGCCTCAACGGCCAGCGTGGCCGGATGCGCGCGCGACGAGCGGCCATCGAAGAAGGTGACTGGGATCATGGTGCGGGCCGGGTCAGCGCACGGCGTGTTCAGAGCGCGATGTCGATGTCGTACCAGTCTACTGCCGCATCGCCCAGCGCACCCACTTGCTGCGCCTCGCCGGCCACGAAGGTGTCGAGCGGGCCCGCCGCCAGCATGGTCACGCATTCGAGCCGGTAGCGCGCCGAACGCACCCGCGCGAACGGCAGGTACAGGCCCAGCGTCAGCGCGATCGCGATCAGGTTGGTGACGAAGATAAAGACCATGCGGCCGGCCCCCACCTCGCTGCGGAACGCATGCGGCGCCAGCGTGGTGTGGCTCCACACGACATTCTGCAAGCGTGCCATCACGTAAGGGCTGACGGCCAGCAGCGCCAGGTAGAAACCGGTCACGCCGATGCCGAACGACAACATCATGCCCGCCTGGCCCGACGCGGTCGCGCCCAGCATGAAGCCGGCCAGTGCCGCGGCCGCCACCAGCGCGACCATCACGCCGAAGGCACGCAGGTAGACGCCGTAGAAATCGCCCGCGCCGGCATGGAAGGCAAACGGCGCGGTGCCGAAGCGGGTGTGGTTGTGCTGGTAGCGCTTGAAGCGCTGGTGCGCCAGCGGCCCCAGCAGGCCCAGCGTGGCCACTGCGGCCAGCGGCCACAGCACGAACACCTTGTAGGCATCGGCATCGCCGCCGGTAAAGGCGAAGCGCAGGCCGCGGTAGCTGGAGTTGGCCATGCGGAAACGCAACGAGCGCACCAGCAGCAGGGGGAACACCGCCAGCAGCGCCACCAGCATCGCCAGCGCAAGGAAGGGCGAGACCGTGGAGGCGAACTGGAAGGCGAGCACCAGCGCGAACACGATGGCGCGGCCCTTCAGGATCGCGGACGGCTTGCCGTGGTAGTCAAAACTCGCACCGTCGAGCCGCGTGTTGCGATAGAAATACTGCAACGTGCGCACCTTGGCCCAGGCCGAATAGATGCCGAAGGTGACGATGGTCAGCAGTGCATTGACGATCCAGATACGGAAGTATTCCGAACCTGATCCGGTAAAGGACAGGCCCAGCGCCCGCGGCACGGCGTAGCGCGGCTCGGCAGGCGCCGGTGTCTCGTCTGCCGGGGTGCCGGCCAGGGTGAAATCGCTGCCAGCTTGCATGGCGGAGCTCCAGTGTGTGTGGAAAGCGACAGTAAGGATTGCGGCCTCGACCGCAGTTTCAGGAATGCAACCACTTCAGTTCGGGCACTTGCGGCGATGCGCTCACATTCTCGCACTGATAAATAGCGACCACGGCACAATCTGCATATGCCATTGCCGCCAGGCGGGCAGGCGTATAAGAAAATGTGGGAAAACCCTCGTAACAATCTAGAAACATCCTGTTACACTAGACGTATTCTGTAACAACTTCTGAATGCGTGTTGCCAATGAAATCATGGGGTTAGTCCCGCTGGCACGTAAATCGCTATCTTGATTGTTACAAAGATGAGCGGCAAGCCACAGCCGCCAACGGAAGTGCCAGGGAGGGAGTGAAGGCCGACAGGCCGCACTTGCCGGCACTTCACGTAAAGCCAGGGCGACGGGAAAATCCGCGCAACAAGCGCGTTTCAAAAAGGGGGGCGCAGGGCCAGCGCCGGCAATCCATGGACCCACGCGGCAGATATTTTTGCAAGTATCCGCCGACGATGAAAAGCAGTACTGCAGTAATTTTCAGGCGCGGGTGTTTCCTTGCAGGGAGGCATGGAAACGCCCGCCGCACCTCATACCGCACCCCGCGCCGCATCCTCACAGACCGCACCTGCCGGTCGACCACCAGCCACCATCGCTACTGCTTGTTGCAGAGCAGCATCGAAATTCCTTGTATCGTTCGCGTCCTAATCCATAATTATGAATTATGGCTGGCCGGGCGCATCTGCCCTGGCCGACGCCAGATCGTGACCGGGACGCATCGGTCACGCGATCCGACCCGGGGGAAGTATGCGCATCGTCCAGCAGGCGTTGTACCTGGAAGTGGCAGACCGGCTGCGCGCCATGATCGACGCGCATACGCTCGTGCCCGGCGCATGGATCGACGAGAGCGCGATGGCCGAAACGCTTGGCATCTCGCGCACGCCGCTGCGCGAAGCGCTCAAGGTGCTGGCCGCCGAAGGCCTGGTGCGGCTGGAGCCGCGGCGCGGCTGCTTCGTCAATGAGCTGTCCGAGCAGGACCTGGACGAGATCTTCCCGCTGATGGCACTGCTGGAAGGGCGCTGTGCCTACGAGGCGGCGCGCAACGCCACGCGCGCCGACCTGGACGCACTGGACGGCCTGCATGCCGACCTGGCGCGCTATGCGCAGGCGGGCGACATCGACGCCTACTACGAAACCAACTTCCAGATCCACGAATCGATCCAGCGGCTGGCCGGCAACCGCTGGCTGTCGGGCCTGATCAGCGACCTGCGCAAGGTGCTGCGGCTGTCGCGCCACAAGAGCCTGAAGCTGCCGGGCCGGATCCAGGAATCCTGCGCCGAGCACCTGTCCGTGTTTGCCGCGCTCAAGGCCCGCGACCCGGAAGGCGCCGAGGCGATGATGAAGACCCACCTGCTGCGCCAGCGCGCGGCGCTCAAGACGCTGGATGCCGGCGCCACCGCCGGCGCAGCCGAGGCCCAGGCCGTGCGCGCGCCGCCGGTGCTGCGCGTGGCCGGCGCCGAAGAGTAGCCGGCGCCGCAACCCCAGTCCGACGTTTTTCCCACGTTCAGATCGATGCATCAAGGCAGGTACCGCATGAATTCCTTCGACACGGGTGACCAGAAGATCAGTGCGCCGCTGGGCGAAAGCGAGCCGGCAGGTTCCAAGTTCCTGTCGCGGCTGGGCCGCTGGTGGGGACGCAAGGGCGAGGGCGACACCAAGGCCCCGGCAACGCCGGTCGATGGCGAGGCGCCGCTGGCGGCGCGCGCGGTGCGCCGCCAGCGCGAGCAGTTGCGGCTTTGCTTCGACGCGCGCCTGACCGATGGCGCCGCCAATGCCGCCGCGCAGGCATGGCAGGCCGAGTATGAGGCTGCTGGCGAGGCCACCCGGCGCGGCATGCTGGCGGTGCTGGCCGAAGTCGCCAGCAGCGGCGGCAAGGGCAGCGAAGAGGCCGGGGCCGACGGCGACAAGGGCGCGCGCGCCGCCCGCGCGCAGGCCGCGTCTTCGGGCCTGGCCCAGGCCCTGTCCAATGCGCGCATCCGCTTCTTCAAGCGGCTGGCCGCGCTGCACGGCCAGCGCGGCAGCAGCGCCTGCGGCCTGCACTTCCTGATCCAGCTGCGCGCCGACATGCTGCGCTGGCAGCGCCGCATGCCAGGGCTGCGCCCGCTTGACGACGATCTCGAGGCGCTGTTCTCCAACTGGTTCGACGTGGGCCTGCTGGAGCTGCAGCCGATCACCTGGGATTCGCCGGCATCGCTGCTGGAAAAGCTGATCCGCTACGAGGCCGTGCATGAAATCGCCTCATGGACCGACCTGCGCAACCGCCTCGATTCCGACCGCCGCTGCTTTGCGTTCTTCCACCCGCGCATCCCGCGCGAGCCGCTGATCTTTGTCGAGGTGGCATTCGCGCCGGAGATGGCGGCCAATGTCCATACATTGCTGGATGAAGCCGCGCCGCTGGAAGACCTGCGCCGCGTCAAGTGGGCCATCTTCTATTCGATCAGCAATACGCAGGCGGGCCTGCGCGGCGTGAGCTTCGGCAACTTTCTGCTCAAGCGCGTGATCGAGGAGGTCCAGCGTGAATTCCCAAAAGTGAATCAGTTCGCCACGCTCTCACCAATCCCCGGATTTGCCGACTGGCTGCGCAAGCAGGACGGCGATGCCGTTGCGCGCGTGCTGGGCGACAAGCGCCTGGCGCGCTGGAGCGAGCGCCACGGCAAGGCGCCAGCGGACGGCGCCGGGTGGCTGGAGGCGCTGGTGCCGGACGCCGCCGATACCGTGATCCGCGATACCGCGATGACCCTGGCCGCGCATTTCCTGGTGCGCGAGCGCAACCAGTCGATGCCCGCCGACCCGGTCGCGCGCTTCCACCTGGGCAACGGGGCATGCGTGGAGCGGCTGAACTGGGGCGCCGACCTGTCGCGCAAAGGCCGCAGCCAGAGCTGCGGGATGATGGTCAATTATCTTTACGTGCCCGAGGCGCTGGATGACAATCTGGCACGCTTGGGCGCCGGCAACCCGCGCATCAGCCGTAGCGTCGGGAAGCTGCTGTGACCCTGGTCCGGTCACGCGGGTCGCCCCCGCACCCGCGGCGCCTGGCGCGCCGCGTTTTCTTGTCGGGACCTGAGCAGTAACTTCGCGCCGCGGCAGTGTCGCGCGGCCATCAGATTGACTTTCCGCAGAAGAGAGAGGAGACAACCAATGAATCGTCGTCAGTTCAGCCTGGCCGCGTGCGCGCGCGCAACGGGCGTGGCCCTGGGCCTGGCCGGCCTGGGCGCCGGCGCAATGCTCGCCGCACCCGCCGCGCATGCCGACACCTGGCCGTCCAAGCCCGTCACCGTGATCGTGCCGTTTCCCGCCGGCGGCGGCACCGACGCCTTTGCGCGGCCGCTGACCGCGCAGTTGTCCAAGCAGCTCGGCAAGCAGTTCGTGATCGACAACCGCGGCGGCGCCGGCGGCACGGTCGGCGCCAGCATTGCGGCCAAGGCCGCGCCGGACGGCTACACGGTGTTCATCGGCGGCGCGCACCACGCGATTGCGCCGTCGTTCTACAAGAAGCTGGACTACGACATCGAGAAGGACTTCATCCCGGTCACGGTGATCGCGCAGCCGCCGCAAGTGGTGGTGGTCAATCCCAACCGCGTCAAGGCCAACACGCTGCAGGAGCTGATTGCCTACGCCAAGGCCAATCCTGGCAAGCTGAACTACGGTTCGGCCGGCAACGGCTCGTCGCACCACCTGGCGGGCGAGCTGTTCAAGCTCCAGACCAAGACCTTCATCACCCACATCCCCTACAAGGGTGCGGGCCCGGCGCTGTCCGACCTGATCGCGGGCCAGGTCGACCTGATGTTCGACGGCCTGGGCTCGTCGGCGCAGCATATCCGCGCGGGCCGCATCAAGGCGCTGGCGGTGGCTTCGAGCAAACGCTCGGCGGCGTTCCCCAACGTGCCGACCGCGGCCGAGGCGGGCGTGCCCAACTATGACGTGTCGACCTGGTATGCGATGTGGGTGCCCAAGGGTACGCCCAAGGAGATCGTCGACCGCCTGTACGCAGAGACCGAGAAGGCGCTGAACACGTCGGAGCTCAAGCAGGTCTGGCTTAACAACGGTTCCGAGACGCCGGCGTTTACGCAGGAACAGTTCGCGCAGTTCCAGCACGCCGAGATTCGCCGCTGGGCCCAGGTGGTGCAGCAGTCCGGCGCCAAGATCGACTGACGGGGCGCCATGTCAACGCTGATCCGATGCAAGGGGGCGCGGCGATGAGCGGCACCGTATTGTTTGCCACGCAGGGCACCACCGCCACCGTGACGCTGTCGCACGCGGGCAAGCTCAACGCCATTTCCGCTCAGATGTGGCGCGAGCTGGCCGCGGGCTTTGCACGCCTGTCCGCCGATACCTCGCTGCGCTGCGTGGTGGTGCGCGGGGCTGACGGCAACTTTGCCGCCGGCGCCGACATCGCCGAGTTCCCGGCAGAGCGCGCCGACGAGGCCGCGGTGCGCCACTACCACATGGCCACCATCGCGCCGGCACTGGCGGCGGTGGCGCAATGCACACACCCCACCGTGGCGATGATTGAAGGCGTATGCGTGGGCGGCGGGCTGGAAATCGCCAGCCACTGCGACCTGCGCATCGCCGCCTCGGACAGCCGCTTCGGCGTGCCCATCAACCGCCTGGGCTTCCCGATGGCGCCCGGCGAGCTGCAGGGCCTGCTGGCGCTGGCGGGCCGCGCCGCCGCGCTGGAGATCCTGCTGGAAGGCCGGGTCTTCGACGCCGCCGAGGCGCGCGACAAAGGGCTGCTGACGCGCGTGGTCGAGCCCGGCGCGCTGGCCGCGGAGGTCGAGGCCACGGCGCGCCGCATTGCCGCCGGCGCGCCCGTGGCCGCCCGCATCAACAAGGCCACCATCCGCCGGCTGGCGCCGCTGCCGGCACCGCTGTCGCCCGCCGAGCTGGACGCGCATTTTGCCTACGCCGAAGGCGCGGACCATGCGGAAGGGGTGGCCGCCTTCCTCGCGCACCGGCCACCGCAGTTCCGTGGGGAGTAGGGCACGCTGCCAGCACTGCTTCCACACGCCATTGTTTTCTTCGTTTTCCTTAGCCTTTCGTTCGATCCCCGACATGAACGCCAACCTGTTCACCCTGTTCGAATCCCGCTTCCCCGCCGACCGCACCGCCTGCTGCATCGAGACGCATGACGGGCTGTATTACAGCTGGGACGACCTTGACCGCGCCACCGCCAAGCTGGCCAACCTGCTGGCCTCGCTGCACCTGCCCGAAGGCGCACGCGTGGCGGTGCAGGTGGAGAAGTCCCCCGAAGCGCTGTTCCTGTACCTGGCCACGCTGCGCGCCGGCTACGTCTACCTGCCGCTGAACACCGCCTACCAGGAGGCAGAGATCGACTACTTCGTCGGCAATGCCGAGCCGTCGGTGGTGGTGTGCAGCAGCAAGAATTTCGGCTGGGTGTCCAAGGTGGCGTTCCGCCACGGCGTCAACCACGTCTTTACGCTGGACGACGACCGCAGCGGCTCGCTGCTGTCGCGCGCGGCGGGCAAGCCAGATGCCTTCGAGACGGTCGCGCGCCAGGATGACGACCTCGCCGCCATTCTCTACACCTCCGGCACCACCGGCCGCAGCAAGGGCGCGATGCTGACGCACCGCAACCTGGCCTCCAATGCGCAGACGCTGCATGAATTCTGGGGCTGGCGCAGCGACGACGTGCTGCTGCACATGCTGCCGATCTTCCACGTGCACGGCCTGTTCGTGGCTTCGCACGGCGCGCTGCTGGCCGGTGCCAAGATGATCTGGGCGCCCAGGCTGGACATGGCGCAGGTGCTGAAATTCCTGCCGCGCTGCACGGTGATGATGGGCGTGCCGACCTACTACGTGCGCATGCTGCAGGAGCCGCGCTTCGACGACGACACCTGCCGCCGCATGCGGCTGTTCGTGTCGGGCTCGGCGCCGCTGCTGCTGGAGACCTTCGATGCCTTCCGCGAGCGCACCGGCCATACCATCCTGGAACGCTACGGCATGAGCGAGACCGTGATGCTGGTGTCCAACCCGTACGATGCCGCGCTGGGCGAGCGCATCGGCGGCACCGTCGGCATGCCGCTGCCGGGCGTGTCGGTGCGCGTGGTCGATGGCGAGGGCCAGCCGTGCACGCCGGGCGAGATCGGCAATGTCGAGGTCAAGGGCCCGAACGTATTCAAGGGCTACTGGCGCATGCCGGAGAAGACCAGGGAAGAGTTCACCGAGGACGGCTGGTTCAAGACCGGCGACGTCGGCCGCTTCGGCGGCGCCATTGCCAGCCAGGCCGGCGAGCGCGCGGTGCCGGACAACTACCTGACCATCGTCGGGCGCAGCAAGGACCTGATCATCTCGGGCGGCTACAACGTCTACCCGAAGGAAATCGAGAGCTTTATCGACGAGATGCCGGGCGTGGCCGAGAGCGCCGTGATCGGCGTGCCGCACGCGGATTTCGGCGAGGCCGTGGTGGCGGTGGTGGTGCGCAAGCCGGGTGCGGATATCGATGAAGCGGCGCTGATCGGCACGCTCAAGGGCCGCATCGCCAACTTCAAGGTGCCCAAGCGTGTGCACGTGGTGGACGAGCTGCCGCGCAACACCATGGGCAAGGTGCAGAAGAACGTGCTGCGCGAGCAGTTCGCGGTGCTCTGAGGGTCTTTGGGAAGGCTGAGCGACTTCAACTGCTGCGGGTTTGCTCCCCTCTCCCGCTTGCGGGAGAGGGGAGCGCGCCGTCTGGTGGTCAAGCTCCCTTCTTACTTCAGCATCTGCACCGACCCGTTGACCGACACCGTCACCTGCGTCTTGCCGCCCTCAACCGGCACCGGCACCGCAGCGTCGGCCATCATGGCCTTGGCAGCGCCGTACATGCGCGGCATCGGCGGCACCACGCCGGTTTCATTCAGGCTGACTTCGCGGATGGTGTAGCTGTTGTAGCCGAACAGTTTGGTGGTCGACTGCGCCTTGCTGCGGAACGAGGCGATGGCCTGCTCGGCCAGCTTGGCTTCGGCCGCCTCGCGCGCTTCGCGCGACAGCGAGAAGGCGATGTTCTGCACCTGCATCTGGCTGGCCAGCTCGCCAGCGAGCTTGGACACGGCCGAGAAATCGCGCGACTTCAGGATGACTTCGGACCGCCCGCGCCAGGTGCTGATGCGGCCGTTGCGGTCGGTGTTGGGGTGGATGGTGAAGCCGCCCGACTCGGCGGTCACGCCCTGGACGCGGCGCGCCTGCGTGATGACGGCCTGCGTCCTGGTAGACAGGCCCGAGGAAATCGCGGCCGGTTCAGCGCCTTCCTGCTCCGCGGCAAGCGTCAGGTGCACGATATCGGTCGGCACTTCGGTGACGGCCTGCGCGTTCAGCGACAGCACGCCCGACGGCGTTTCAGTGGGGCCACCGTGCGCCGAGGCAACGATGGCGGTGGTGCCCAGCAGGGTGGCGGCAAGCCATTGTTTCATGTTGTTCTCCCGTTCAAACGTGATGGGTATCAGACGTGACCGGGTGCCCGATCGTTCCGCGACATTGCAAACGATTGTTGCGAAGCCGGCGCGGGCGCGCCTCCCCCGTCCGGGTCAGAATGCCTGCCAGGCCTTCCACAACATATAGCTCGCCAGGCACAGCAGCAACGCGGCAAAGACCTTGCGCAACTGGCTCACATCCATGCGGTGCGCGGTGCGCGCGCCCAGCGGCGCGGTCATTACGCTGGCCGCTGCGATCACCAGCAGGGCCGGCAGGTAGAGATAGCCGAGCGATCCCGCCGGCAGCCCCGGCGTCTGCCAGCCGCTCCAGACATAGCCGGCCACGCTGGCCGCTGCAATCGGAAAGCCGAGCGCAGCCGAGGTCGCCACCGCGTTGTGGATCGGCACGTTGCACCACGTCATGAACGGCACCGAGACAAAGGCGCCGCCCGCGCCAACCAGGCTGGACAGGAAGCCGATCACGCCGCCCGCGCCCGCCATGCCGGCAAAGCCGGGCAGCTGCCGGCCGGGCTTGGGACGACGGTTGCGCAGCATCTGCAGCGCGGAAAACCCGACGAAGGCGGCAAACGCCAGCGACAGCCAGCTGGTCTTGAGCGCCGCGAACACCTTGCCGCCGCCGATCATGCCGCCGAGCACGATGCCCGGCGCCAGCGCCAGCACGATCGGCCAGCGCACCGCGCCGCGCTGGTGGTGCGCGCGCACGGACGACAACGAGGTGAACAGGATGGTGCCCATCGAGGTGGCGATCGCCATATGGACGATGGCCTCGTCGGCAAAGCCCAGGCTGGTGAACAGCAGCGTCAGGAAGGGCACCATCATCATGCCGCCGCCGACGCCGAGCAGCCCGGCGCAGAAGCCGGTGAAAGCGCCCAGGGCAAGCAGGGCAGGGACCAGCACCGGCAGGTTGTCGAACTGCATCGTATCTTCAGGGTTGTTGTGATCAGCCTTGCCCGGGGCCGGCCGGGCAGGGTTCAGCGCATCAGCTTGCCGGTGATGAAGCGCCATTCGGCCGGTGTCACCGGCGTGATCGACAGCCGGTTGCCGCGACGTAGCACCACCATGTCGGCCAGTTCCTCATGCTCGCGCAAGGCGGCCAGCGGGATCAGCGCGCTCTTGCGCTCGAAGCGCACGTCGACCAGCAGCCAGCGCGGCGCGTCAGCCTTGGAGGCGGCGTCATAGTACGGGCTCTTGCGGTCGAACTGGGTGGGGTCGGGGTAGGGTACTGAGCAGACCTCGGCCAGGCCGGCAATGCCGGGCTCCGGGCACGACGAGTGGTAGAACAGCACGCCGTCGCCGATCCGCATGGTGTCGCGCATGAAGTTGCGCGCCTGGTAGTTGCGCACGCCGGTCCAGGGCAGCGTGCCTTCCCGGGCCAGGTCGTCGATGCTGGCTTCATCCGGTTCTGATTTCATCAGCCAGTACTGGCGGGCGCGTTGGTTCTGGTTCGGGCTCACGGCGCAGCTCAGGAATCGAAGCAGATCAGGGCGCCGCGTGCACAGGGTGTACACGCGGACGCGCAGGCAAGAAAAAAGGCGATGGTTCAGAAAACCACCGCCTTTTTAAGGGGTCCCCGCCTTGGCCGCTGGGTCGGCATCCTGAACCCAAGTGAGGTTCAGAGTGGCTGCGGAAGTCGCATTTCGGGTACATCATCCACTCAGGGAGTCCAGGCCAGGCCCAGACTATGAATGCGACGACGCGCTCGCCCACGCGACATGATCCCGCACCATGCAATGCATATCGGTTCAAGGAGTTTATGACCCTCACGAACCAGGCAGGGAAACTGTCAAACGTCTGACTTTCCAGGCGCATCATCGTGCCCGGAAAACCGGATCCGCGTGCGGGATGTCAGACGTTTGCCGTTTCTGACTAGGATGGGATGAGAACGGCGGCCGGGCGCGATAACCTAGCCTGTAGCTGCACATCTATGGTGCCTCGTGCAGTCTGGCTACACTATACACCGCGTTGCAGGGCATACCAAGTCCACTCGCGCGTATCGTTACATTTTGCGCGGCAGCGCGGCATCCGCAGCACATCCCCCTTTCATTGCTCAGCCGCGCGTACCGGTGCCCACGTGCGCGTATTGGCGCAGGGCCTCGTCGGCGCGGTCGTTGAGTTCGCGGATGCGCGCGCGGATGGCATCGACCGGGATCGCGCCCTCGGCCTGCTGCTTGCGCTGCATCGACAGCAGGTCCGAGGCGATGCTGATGGCGGCCATGACCGCCACGCGCTCCACGCCCTTGGCCGCGATGCCGTTGCGCAGCTTGTTCATTTGCGTGTCGACCAGGGCCACGGCTTCGAGCAGCGCGGCCTCGTTCTCGGGCGCGATGGCGAAGCGGTAGGGCTGGCCGGCGATATTGACTTCGACTTGCTTGTTGCTCATGCGTGTTCTCCGGGGGCCTTGTGCGGCTCGGCGTCCTGCGCCGCAGCCTCTTCGCCGAGCAGGTCGAGCTGGCGCGTGTCGCTGGCAGTCGGCAGCTTGTCAAGGATGGACTGGATGCGCAGCTGCGCTTCCTCGATCTTGATATTGAGCAGTTCGCGGTCGGCTGCCATGGCCTCGCGCTCGCCGCGCAACTGCGCGGCTTCGCCCTCCAGCCGGGCGATCTCGTCGCGCAGCCGCTGGTTCTCCGCCGCCAGGGTGTCCGCATGGTGCAGCACGCGCCCGATCTTGGCGGCCAGTTGTTCGAGTTCGGTGAGCATAGGGCCTGTCATGATGGGAGAAGTGTCAGGTATCGCGATTCTAGCCGATGCGCCGGCTTGCACAATGCGGAGGAAAGGGTTTGTGACTGGCGACCCGCGTGGAAGTTGCAGGCTTCTGCACCTAAAACGCCACCAGAGTTGTGACAAAACACTACTGGCAGCCGCGTTGACGCGGGGGGCGAAACGCCCTAGACTCGCGCACGTTCCAGGTGCTCGCCCTTTTCGTCCCTGGCGAAAGGGCAGTTCAACGGGAAACAGGGAGCCAGGCCGGCTGCGCGCCGGACAGGCCAACCTGTGCTGCCCCCGCAACGGTAAGCGACCGCGGTGCGCATCTGCCAGACTCCGACATAGCCGACAGCCAGCCTGCCGGCAACGCCGCTGGCAAGGCCGGATCCCATTCCCGGCCACACGCACCGCAGGACCGGCCACACGCCACTGAACCGCAGGTTCGGGAAGGCGCCGGCCCAGTGTCGCCAGCCCGGATACCGGCCTGAACGCGGGCTGCCGCCCGTGCGCGGCACGCCTCATCGCCATATGGTCCGCGGGGGAACGGGCCCGGCCGTTCCTATCCAGTCCTGCATCATGCGTTCATCGCTCCACAGGTCGACCCGCCCGGCAACCCCGGCGGTGCGTCCGTCCGTGCCCGCCATCCTGGCGGCCATTGCCTCGTTCACCCTGGTTCCGGCCACTTCGTTCGCGCAGGCGGCCGACAGCGGCACCGACAGCCGCACCACGCAGCTCGCGCCGGTGGTGGTCACCTCCACCCGTACCGCGCAAGCCATTACCGAGGCGCTGCCTCACACCACGGTGGTGACGCAGCAGGACATCGTCAATTCGCAGGCGCCCGACCTGCGCACGCTGCTGCGCAACCAGGCCGGCGTGGAGTTCTCGGCCAACGGCGGCATGGGCACCAACACCACGCTGTTCATGCGCGGCGCCAACTCCAACCAGACGCTGATCCTGATCGACGGCGTGCGGGTATCGTCCGCGAGCAGCGGCACCGCGCAATTGGCCAATATCCTGCCCGACCAGATCGAGCGCATCGAGGTGGTGCGCGGCAATGTGTCGGCGCTGTACGGCTCGGACGCCATCGGCGGCGTGGTGCAGATATTCACCAAGAGCGGCGCGGGCCAGGCGCCGGCGGCCAATGCGCAGGTGGAATACGGCAGCAACAACACGCGCCAGGGCACGGTCGGCTATGGCGGCCAGATCGGCGATACCTCGTTCAACCTGACCGGCTCGGCGTTCAAGACCGACGGCTTCTCGTCGATCAACACGAAGCAGGCGCCGCGCGCCAATCCCAACGACAACCCGTACGAGAACCAGAGCGTGTCGGGCCAGGTCAAGCACCGCTTCGCGCCGAACTGGGACGCGGGCTTCACCGGCTATTACTCGAAGAGCAAGCTGTCGTTCGACAGCGCCTTCGGCCGCCCGACCGACGACAACCGCACCAACAGCGAGCTGTACACGCTGTCGGCCTTCGTCAACGGCAAGGTGGGGGCGGACTGGTCCACCCATTTCAAGCTGTCACAGAGCGAGGACCGCAGCGACACCTTCCTCAACGGCAGGCCCAACGGCACCTTCAATACCCGCAACCGCCAGTTCAACTGGCAGAACGAGTATGCGCTGGCCGCCAACCACACGCTGCTGTTCGGCACCGACTACCTGCAGCAGGAGCTCGACTCCAGCGCCTACGGCGCGCCCACACGCAATGTGTTCTCGGTGTTCGGCGGCTATGACGGGCGCATCGGCAAGCACCAGCTGCAGCTCAACGCGCGCAACGACCATTATTCCGACTTCGGCAATCAGGGCAGCTTCCGCGCCGGCTACGGCTACTACGTGACCGATGCGCTCAAGCTGATCGCCAGCGTCAGCAATGCCTTCCGCGCGCCAACCTTCAACGAGCTGTACTTCCCCAACTTCGGCCAGCCGAACCTGCAGCCCGAACGTGCCAAGTCGGTCGAGGCCGGCGTGCAGTACGCCACCGCCAGCGCCGGCCTGCTGCGCGTGACCGCCTTCGAGACGCGCTACGACGACCTGATCGTGTCGGCGCAGCAGCCCAGCGGCATGCTCCTGGCGCAGAACGTCAACAAGGCCAAGGTGCAGGGCATCGAGGCTTCGTGGCGCGCCACCGTGTATGGCACCGACTTCGGCGCCAGCGTGACCTTCCAGAACCCGGTCGACGAGCAGACCAACACCCAGCTGCTGCGCCGAGCGCGCCGCCATGCCGCGCTCGACGTGGGCCGCGACTTCGGCAACTGGCGCTTCGGCGGCGAATGGCTGGTGTCGTCGTCGCGCATGGATTCCGGCTCGCGCCGGCTGGGCGGATACGGTATCGTCAACCTGAACGCCCGCTACAACATCGACAAGCAATGGTTCATCGCCGCCCGCGTCGAAAACCTGTTCGACAAGGATTACCAGCTCGCCTACCCCTACAACACGCAGGGGCGCGCGGGCTTCATCACGCTGGGCTGGCGCCAGCGATGAGCGCACGGGCGCGCCATGTCTGAGTTCCGGCGCGCCCTGGCGATCTGGCTGGTGCTGGCGCTCGCGGCGCTGCTGGCGTTCGCGTTGTCGCTGGCGCTGGGCAGCGTGCCGCTCGATGCGCGCGAGCTCTGGCTTGCGCTCAGCAGTGCCGACACCGGCACCCCCGCAGCGATCGTGCGCGAACTGCGGCTGCCGCGCGCGGCAGCGGCGTTTGCCTGCGGCGGGCTGCTGGCCCTGTCCGGCGCGCTGATGCAGGTGCTGCTGCGTAACCCGCTGGCCGAGCCCTATGTGCTGGGCGTGTCGGGCGGCGCCTCCACTGCCGCGCTGCTGGCCATGCTGCTGCTGGCCCCGTGGTGGGGCGTTCAGGCCGCCGCCGCCGCCGGTGCACTGGCGGCGATGGTGCTGGTGGCGTCGCTGGCGCGGCGGGACCTGCTGCATCCGCAGGTGCAGGGCGGCCACCGCGAGGCGGGCGCCCGGCTGTTGCTGACCGGCGTGATCCTGGCCGCGGGCTGGGGCGCGCTCATTACCCTGATCCTCTCCATTGCGCCGGAGTCGCGCCTGCGCGGCATGCTGTTCTGGCTGACCGGCGACCTGGGCGGCACCGCCGCCTACGGCGGCGCGCTGGCCATGCTGGTGGTGGCGCTGCTGCTGGCCATGCCGATGGCGCGCGCGCTCAACGTGATGCTGCTGGGCGAGACCGTGGCGCAGTCGCTGGGCGTGCGCGTGGGCCGCGTGCGGCTGGCCACCTTCCTGCTGGCGTCGCTGTGCATTGCCGCTGCCATTACCACGGCCGGCTCGATCGGCTTTGTCGGGCTGGTGGTGCCGCATCTGGTGCGCCTCGCCTGGGGCAACGACCAGCGCCTGCTGCTGCCGGCCGCCACGCTGCTGGGCGGCGCGCTGCTGATGGCCGCCGACCTGATCGCACGCACCGTGGTCGCGCCCGCGCAGCTGCCGGTGGGCGTGATCACCGGGCTGCTGGGCGTGCCGACCTTCCTCTACCTGCTGCTGCGGAGGCCGCGATGAGCCAGGCCCCGCACTGGTCCCATCCGCTCACTGCCTGTCCGCAGCTCGTGCTGCGCGATGTGAAGCTGCGCACCGGCCAGCGCGTGCTGGTGGAGCGCCTGACGATGACCATCGGCGCGGGGCAGCTATGGTGCATTGCCGGGCCCAACGGTGCTGGCAAGTCCACGCTGATGACGGTGCTGGCCGGGCTGCGCCACGCCGACGGCGGCAGCGCGGAGATCGACGGCGCCGCGGCGGCGCAGATCGCGCCGGCGGTGCTGGCGCGCCAGCGCGCCTACCTGCCGCAGGCCGTGCATGACACCTTCTCGATGTCGGTGCAGGATGCCGTGCGCGTGGGGCGGCATCCGCACCTGTCCGGCTGGGGCTGGACCGGGCGCGAGGATGACCGCATCGTGCAGGAAGTGATCCGAGCGATGGATATTGAAGCGCTGGCCGTGCGCGATGTGCTGACCCTGTCCGGCGGCGAGCGCCAGCGCGCCTCGCTGGCCGCGGCGCTGGCGCAGCAGGCGCCGCTGCTGCTGCTGGACGAACCGGTCTCGCACCTGGACCTGCGCCACCAGATCCTGGTTCTGGAACAGCTGGCCGCGCTGGCCCGGGCCGGGCGCCATGCCATCGTGGTGATCCTGCACGACCTGACGCTGGCGCTGCGCTACGCCACCCACGCCCTGCTGATGGCCGAAGACGGCACTACGCTGCATGGCACTGCCGCCCGGGTGCTGACCCCTGAACACTGCTCGCGCGCGCTGCGCACCGCCATCGTCAGCGTCACCGACGGCGCGCATACTGCGCTGATTCCCGACGGCGCCGCCCCACCCATACCCCACACACGTCATGACTGATACCCAGAACCCGCCTGCAGAAGACCCGGACCGCGATGCCCGCCACAAGGCGCGCATGGAGCGCAAGAAAGAAATCGTCGACGCCAGGATTGCCGCCGCGCAGGATGAGCGCGGCGTGATTGTCATCACCACCGGCAACGGCAAAGGCAAGTCCAGCTCGGGCTTTGGCATGGTGGTGCGCGCGCTTGGCCACGGCATGCGCACCGGCGTGGTCCAGTTCATCAAGGGCGCGCAGCCCACCGGCGAAGAGATGTTCCTGCGCCGCTTCCCGGACGAGTGCGCCTTCCACGTGATGGGCGAGGGCTATACCTGGGAAACGCAGGACCGCGCCCGCGACGTGGCCAAGGCCGAGGCTGCCTGGGAAGTGGCGCGCGGCATGCTGCGCGACCCCGGCATCGGCCTGGTGCTGTTCGATGAGCTGAACATCGCGCTCAAGCTGCACTATCTTGATGTGGAGCAGGTCATTGCCGACCTGCGCGCGCGCCCGCCGATGCAGCACGTGGTCATCACCGGCCGTGGCGCGCCGCCGGCGCTGGTGGAGACGGCCGACACCGTCACCGACATGACGCCGGTCAAGCATGCCTTCCAGCAGGGCATCAAGGCGCAGCGCGGCGTCGAGATGTAGCCGCATCGTTTTTGAATACAAGGTCAACGCATCATGCAGTTTCCGGAAATCACTCCCCTCGACGATGCCCTGCGCCCCGAGCTGCAGGCCGCCATTGACGACAAGACCAAGCCGCTCGGCGCACTGGGCCGGCTGGAATCGCTGGCCTTGCAGCTGGGCCTGATCCTCGGCACGGCGCGGCCGGTGTTGCAGCGCCCGACGGTGATCGTGTTTGCTGCCGACCACGGCGTGGCCGACGCCGGTGTCAGCGCCTATCCGGCCGAGGTCACCGCGCAGATGGTGCAGAACTTCCTGGCCGGCGGCGCGGCGATCAATGTGTTCTCGCGCCAGCACGGCATTGCGCTGGAGATCGTCGACGCGGGCGTGCGCGCGCCGCTGCCGGCGGCACCGGGCCTGGTCAACTGCCGCATTGCCGACGGCACCCGCAACTTCGCCGTCGAACCCGCGATGACGCCGGAGCAGGCCGCCGCGGCGATGACCGCGGGCATGGCGCGCGTGCTGCGCCATGCGCAGCAGGGCTGCAACGTGATCGGCTTCGGCGAGATGGGCATTGCCAACACTTCAGCGGCCGCGTGCCTGATGCAGCGGCTGACCGGCCTGCCGCTGGCAGACTGCATCGGGCGCGGCACCGGGCTGGACGATGCCGGCCTCGCGCGCAAGCGCGAGGTGCTGGAGCGCGCGCTGGCGCTGCATGCCGATGCGCAGGCGCCGCTGGACGTGCTGGCCACCTTCGGCGGCTTCGAGATCGCGATGATGGCAGGCGCCTTCCTGGCCGCCGCCGCGAGCCGCATGGTGATCCTGGTCGATGGCTTTATCGCCACGGCTGCGCTGCTGGTGGCGCAGCGCCTGGACCCCAATGTGCTGCAGTACTGCGTGTTCACGCACTGCTCGCATGAGCGCGGCCACCGTGCGCTGCTGGACCAGTTCGGCGCCGCGCCCCTGCTGGCGCTGGACCTGCGCCTGGGCGAGGGCACGGGCGCCGCGCTGGCGTGGCCGTTGCTGGCCTCGGCGGCGGCATTCCTGAACGAAATGGCGACCTTCAGCGGCGCCGGCGTCAGCACCGCCTCGCCATGAGCGTGCCGTCCGACCCGGTGCCTGCACAAGCTGGCCCCGCCGGCGTGGCCGGCGAGCTGCGCTATTTCCTGACGGCGCTGGGCTACTTCACGCGCGTGCCGCTGCCGGGCTGGCTGGCGCGCTGGGCCGGATTCGAACCGCATTACCTGCACGCCGCCGCGCGCTACTTCCCGCTGGTCGGGCTGCTGGTGGGCGGCGTGGGCGCGCTGGTCACCTGGGGCGCGATGCTGTGGTGGCCGCCCGGCGTGGCCGTGCTGCTGGGCATGGCCGCCACGCTGCTGCTGACCGGCGCCTTCCATGAAGACGGCCTGGCCGATTGCGTCGATGCCTTCGGCGGCGCGTGGCAGCGCGAGGACGTGCTGCGCATCATGCATGACTCGCGCATCGGCGCGTTCGGTGCGATCGCGCTGGTGGTGGCGTTGCTGCTCAAGTGGCAGTTGCTGGTGGCGATTGCCGGGCGCGGCGGGTTGATGGTGCTGCTGGCGGTGATCGTCGCCGCGCATGCCGCCAGCCGCGCGATGGCGGTCAGCTATCTGGCCACGCTGACCTACGTGCGCGCGCAAGGCAAGGCCAAGCCGGTGGCGCAGAAGCTGGCCGGCGCGGGGCTGGCGTTCGCGCTGCTGTGCGGGCTGGTGCCGCTGTGGCTGGTGTCGCCGTGGTTCTGCGCGGCGGCAGTGGTCGCGCTGCTGGGGCTGCGCCTGCTGCTCGGCCGCTACTTCGTGCGCCGCATCGGCGGCTATACCGGCGACTGCCTGGGCATGGCCCAGCAGTGCGCCGAGATCCTGCTCTACCTGGTGGCCGCGGCATGGATGTGGTCCTGATCCGCCATGCGCAGCCGCAGGTGCCGGCGGGCACCTGCTATGGCTGCCTCGACCTGCCGCTGGTGGCGCCGCTGGCGCCCGCAGCGGCGCGGATCGCCGCGGGCCTGCCCACGCCTTATCGCATTGTCGCCAGCCCGCTGGCGCGCGCGCTTGGCACCGCGCAGGCGCTGGTGCAGGCGCTGCCGGGCGGCGCGCCGGCCATCGATACCGAACCCCGGCTGCGCGAGATCGATTTCGGCAGCTGGGAGGGCGTGGCCTGGGATGCGATCGACCGCGCCGCGCTCGACCAGTGGGCGGCCGACCTGCTGCACGCGCGCCCGCATGGCGGCGAAGCGCCGGCGCAGGCGATGGCGCGGGTTGCCGGCTGGGCGGGAACGCTTGCCACGGATCGCGCTGAATGTCTCTGGGTGGTCGGCCATGCCGGCCCGATGCGCATGCTGGCCGCGCACTGGCTGGGCGTGCCGCTGGCGACGACGGTCAACTGGGCGTTGGGCTTCGGGGCCAGTTGTGGCTTCACGCTGGGGCCGGGAGAGGTCCGGCTCGGCTGGTGGAACCGCGCCGCCTGATCAGCGTGCGGGCCGGCGCTTGCGCGCCGTTTCGAGGTCCTTGCAGATCAGCTCGGCGCCTTGCGCCACGCGCGGACCGGCGCGGTTGACCAGGTCGCCGTCGATCACGAACAGGTTGTTGCGCGCCACCGCCGTGACCTGCTTCCAGCGCCGCCACATCTCGAAATCCGGCAGCGGCTGATCCGAGCGCGTGGCGCCCATGCCCGCCGTCAGCATCGCCTCCGGGTTGCCCGCGATCACCGCTTCGACCGACACCGTCGGCACCAGCGGCGTCTCGGCCGCGAACAGGTTGCGCCCGCCGCACAGCGCCAGCATGTCGCTGACCAGGTGCTGGCCGTTGAGCGTCATCAGCGGCTGCTGCCAGACCTGGTAGAACACCGTCACCGGCGGGCGGGCCGCGTAAGTCTTGCGTAGCGCCTCCACCTGCTGGCGGAAGCCGTCGGCAGCGCGCCGCGCGGTGGCTTCGGTGCCCAGCAGCGTGCCGAGCTTCTCCATGTTCTCCGGGATCGCGGCCAGCCTGCGCGGCTCGCTGTAGAACAACGGGATGCCGAGCGCGCGCAGACGGTCGGTCTGCTTCTGCGCATTGCCGTGGCGCCAGACCACGATCAGGTCCGGCTTGAGCGCGGCGATGCGCTCCAGGTCCAGCGCCTTGTTGTCGCCCACGCGCGCGATCTCGCGCGCCTGCGGCGGGTAGTCGCTGTAGCTGACCGTGCCGACGATGCGGTCGCCGCCGCCGGCCGCGAAGATCATCTCGGTGACGTGCGGCGCCAGCGAGATCACGCGGCGCGCGGGCTGCGGCAGTGTCACCGTCTGGCCAGCGTCGTCGACGGCAGACACCGTGGCGGCGGCAGGCAGGGCTGCCAGCAGCAGCGTGGAAGCGATAACGGGCGTCAGGCGGTTCAGCATGGAATCGGGGAAAGTGGTTCAGGCAGTGACCGCGGCCAGTGCCGCGTCCAGCCGCTGCCAGGCGTGCGGCTGGTCCGGCGGCAGGCCCAGGCGCAGGCTCGGCGGGCAGCCGCCGGCGGCGTCGAAGCAGCGGGTCCAGACGCCATGTTGCGCGAGCCCGTGCTGCAGCCGTGCGGCGTCGCCATGCGGCACCCAGCAGAACAGCGGATGCATCACCGGCGCCAGGCCATGGCGGTCCAGCAGCGCGGCCAGCTTCGCCCCGCATGCTTGCAGCCGCGCGCGGGTGGCATCCTGCCAGCCGTGGTCGGCCAGCGCATGCCGCGCGACCTCGCGTGCCGGGCCCGATACGGTCCAGTGGCCCAGGCGCTCGCGCAGCGCGTCCAGCAGTGCCGGCTGCGCCAGCACGAAGCCGCAGCGGATGCCGGCCAGGCCATAGAACTTGCCGATCGAGCGCAGCACCACCAGGCCGGCCTTGCCGCTGTGCGCGGCCACCGAGCCATCGGGCAGGCAGTCGATAAAGGCTTCATCGACCAGCAGCGTGCCGCCGCGCGCCGCCAGCTTCGCGTGCCAGCGCAGCAGCGTTGCGGCGGGCAGCATGCGGCCGGTCGGGTTGTTCGGGTTGACGACGACGAGATGGTCGAGCTCGTCGGCCAGCGCCGCCTGCGCGAAAGCCGCTTCATCCAGCGGCGCCACCGCATGGCCCGCGGCAGCGAAGGCCGGCGCGTATTCGCTGTAGCCGAGCGCGGCGATGCCCACGCGGCCCGGGCGCAGCAGACCCGGCAGCGTGCGGATGGCGGCCTGCGAGCCGGCGACGGGCAAGGCCCGCGGCGCGCCGCAGGCCTGTGCGGCCAGCTCGGCCAGTCCGTCGTCATCCTGCGGCAGCCGTTGCCACGCTTGCGCAGGCAGCGCCGGCACCGGATAGCCGTCGGGATTGATGCCGGTGGACAGGTCGAGCCAGTCGCCGGCGGGGCGGCCGTAGCGGCGCACCGCGGCAAGCAGGTCGCCGCCGTGGCGGATCGGGGGCAGGGCGCTGCTCATGCCGGCGTGGCAAGCGCAAGGACGGCCAGCGCGCTGGCGCCTGCCAGCGCCAGCCACAGCCACAAGGTGCGCTCGACCAGCCGCAGGCAGGCCGTCACGTGCGCGGCTTGTGGCGCGGGGCCGGCGCCCAGCGGCGGGCGTTGCTCGATCTCGCCGTGATAGCGCGCCGGGCCGCCGAGTCGCACGCCCACCGCACCGGCGCCCGCGGCCATCACGGGGCCGGCATTGGGACTTGACCATGCAGGCGCCTGCGTGCGCCAGCAATGCAACGCCTGCGCGGTGGCGCCGAGCAGCGCATAGGACAGCGCGGTCAGGCGCGCGGGCACGAGGTTGAGCCCGTCGTCGATGCGCGCCGCGGCCCAGCCGAAATACAGCAGCCGCGGCGTACGGTAGCCCCACATCGCATCGAGCGTATTGGCCAGCCGGAACACGATCACGGCGGGCGCGCCGCCGACCAGGAACCAGAACAGCGCGCCGAAGACCGCGTCGTTGCCGTTTTCCAGCGCCGACTCGCAGGCGGCACGGGCCAGTGCTTCAGCATCGGCATCGGTGGTGTCGCGCGAGACGATGCGCGCGGTCAGCGTGCGCGCGGCGGGCAGGTCTGCCGCGGCAAGGGCGGCGGCGATCGGGGCGATATGCTGGTGCAGGCTGCGCGCGCCGAGTGCGGCGTACAGTGCCACCGCATGCAGCGCCAGGGCGGCAACAGGATGCAGGCCGGCCGCAGCGTCGACCAGCCACCATGCGAGCGTTGCCGGCACCAGCACCAGCACACACCAGCCGGCGAGACCGGCAAGGCGCTGGCGCCAGGGCGCACCGCGGTGCGGCGCAGGGTTGAGCCGCCGCTCAAACGCGGCAGCGATGCGGCCGAAGCCCACCAGCGGATGCCAGCGGCGCGGCTCGCCCAGCCAGAGGTCCAGCAGAACGCCCGTCAGTGCCGCTGCCACGCATGCCGGCCAGGCCAGCATCAGCATGTGGGATCGGCGCCCTTCACCGCAACCGGAATGCCTGCCACCATCAGCCGCACGCAGTCGGCGGCGGCGGCCAGCTTCTGGTTCAGGCGGCCCAGTTCATCGACATAGAAGCGGGTGATGGCGCCCATCGGGATCACGCCGAAGCCGATCTCGTTCGAGACCAGGATCACATGGCCCGGCAGCGTCGGCAGCGCGGTGAGCAGCGCTTCGATTTCCTCGGTGAAGGCATCCGGCGGCGTGATCACGCCATGCTCGGGATACGCGCGGCCGTCGGGGAAGATCAGGTTGTTCATCCACAGCGTCATGCAATCCACCAGGATGCAGCCGTCGTGGCGCGCGTTGGCGTAGAGCGCATCGGCCAGGTGCACCGGCTCTTCCACCAGGCGCCAGTCGGCCGGGCGGCGGGCGCGGTGCAGGGCGATGCGGACCTCGAGCTCCTGGTCGGCGTGCGCCAGGTCCTGGTGCGCGGTGGCGATGTAGGTGACCGGGCCGCCGGTGATGGTGGCATGGTCGGTGGCGAGCTGTTCGGCGTAATGGCTCTTGCCGGAACGCGCGCCGCCCAGCACCAGGGTGAGCTGGCGGTTACCGTGTCCGCCGGTGGCACGCGGCCGGGTGGCGGTGTCGGGGGCGGAGGCGGGTGCGATGGCCGGGGTTTCCATCCGCGTATTGTAGCCGCCGCATCCGGGCATCGCACGGGGGGTGTTGCAGGCACCGGTGCGATAATCCGCCAATGCAGACCGACTCCTCGCAATCCCTGCCGCCGGGTGCCCTGCGCGGCACGCTGATGGTCCAGGGCACGACTTCCGATGCCGGCAAGAGCACCATCGTGGCCGGCCTGTGCCGGGTGCTGGCGCGTGCCGGCACGCACGTGGTGCCATTCAAGCCGCAAAACATGGCGCTGAACAGCGCGGTCACCGCCGACGGCGGCGAGATCGGCCGCGCGCAGGCGCTGCAGGCACAGGCCGCGCGGCTGGCACCGCATACCGACATGAACCCGGTGCTGCTCAAGCCCAGCAGCGACACCGGCGCGCAGGTGATCATCCACGGCCGCGCACGGCTGGACCTGGATGCGCGCGCCTACCATGCCTACAAGCCCGAGGCGATGAAGGCCGTGCTGGCTTCGCACACGCGCCTGGCGCAGGCCTATGAGGTGGTGCTGGTGGAGGGCGCCGGCAGCCCGGCCGAGGTCAACCTGCGCGAGCGCGACATCGCCAACATGGGCTTTGCCGAGCGCGTCGACTGCCCGGTGGTGCTGGTGGCGGACATCGACCGCGGTGGCGTGTTTGCGCACCTGGTCGGCACGCTCGACTGCCTGTCCGAGAGCGAACGCGCGCGCGTGACCGGCTTCATCATCAACCGCTTCCGCGGCGATGTCGGCCTGCTGGAGCCGGGACTGGACTGGCTGGTGGCGCGCACCGGCAAACCGGTATTCGGCGTGCTGCCCTTCCTGCACGGCCTGCATCTCGATGCCGAGGACGCCATCATCGGCGCGCAAGCGGACAAGGCCGGCACGCCGGCGCAGCGCCTGCGCGTGATCGTGCCGGTGCTGCCGCGCATCGCCAACCATACCGACTTCGACGCGCTCCGCGCGCACCCGCAGGTGGACCTGCAGTTTGTCGGGCCCGGCATGCCGATCCCGCCCGCGGACCTGGTGGTGCTGCCCGGCAGCAAGAACGTGCGCGGCGACCTGGACTTCATCCGGGCCAATGGCTGGGACGCGGCGCTGGCCCGGCACCTGCGCTACGGCGGCAAGCTGATCGGGATCTGCGGCGGCATGCAGATGCTGGGGCGGCAGGTGCACGATCCCGATGGCCGCGAAGGCCCGGCCGGCAGCAGCGCGGGGCTGGGCTGGCTGGATTTCGAGACCACGCTGGCGGCAGAGAAGCAGCTGCGCCAGGTCGGCGGCCGGCTGGCGCTGGATCAGGCCGATGCGCCGGTGCGCGGCTACGAGATCCACCTTGGCGTCACCACGGGCGCGGGGCTGGAGCAGCCGGCCCTGTGGCTCGAGCGCGGCGACGGCACGGTGCGGCCCGACGGCGCGCGCTCGGCCGACGGCCAGGTGCTGGCCACCTATGTCCACGGCCTGTTCGACGAGCCCGCCGGCTGCCAGGCGCTGCTGCGCTGGGCGGGGCTGGACGGCGCCCAGGAGGTGGACCTCGACGCATTGCGCGAAGCATCGATCGAGCGGCTTGCCGACACCATGACCGCGCACCTGGACCTCGATGCGATGCTGGCGCCGCTGCGGCGCTGACGCATGCGGCACGGCCGCCTGGCGGGGCCCTGCTAGAATCGCGAATCTTTCGCATTTGCATTCTGCGTGGAGGTGGCCTGTGCGCCATATTCCACGCATGGCAGCGTCCGCTCAACGTACTTCAGCCCCCACATGGTCATCGGCCGCCTGCGCGTCGCCCTCGTCAAACTGCACCTGTATATCGGCCTGAGCCTTGGCCTGCTGTTCGTCCTGTTCGGGCTGACCGGCATGACCATTGCCTGGCGGGAGGAACTGGATGCCTGGCTCAACCCTGACCTGCTGGTGGCGTCCGCGCCGATGACGGAGCCGGTGTCGCCGGCCACGGTCCAGGCAGTGACCGAGCGGCTGGCTGCGCCCCCCTATGGCAAGCCCAACCTGCTGATGCTGCCCGTCCATGCCGACGGCGTCTTTATCGCCTGGTACCCGGTCAAGGGGCCCGACGGCGTGGTGCCGGGCCGCTCGCGCCAGGTGATGGTCGATCCGGTCACGCTTGCGGTGAAGGGCGAGCGGGTCTGGGGCGAGGCGGGCCTGTCGCGCCGCCTGTTGCTGCCCACGCTGTTTCACCTGCATCGCTACCTGCTGTCAGGCGACACCGGCAAGACCATCACCGGCGTGGCCGGCATGCTGCTGTTGCTGACCACGCTGGTGGGCGTGGCGGTGTGGTGGCCCAGGATGAAGCTGCGCTCGGTGGTGCAGGCGTTCCGCATCACGCACGGCGGCTCATGGTCGCGCTTCAACTATTCGCTGCATCGCGCGGGCGGCATCCTGGCCGCGCCGGTGCTGGCCATCATCGCCTTTTCGGGCTGGTACCTGAACCTGCCGAAGTGGGTGACACCGATGGTGGCGGGCGTGATGACCGTGACGCCGCCGGTGAAGCACGTCTCGGCACCGGCGCCGGCCGGGGCCCGGCCGCTGGGCGCGGGCGAGATCATGGCGGCGGCGCAGGCCCAGTACCCGCAAGCGCAGGTGACCCGCATCAGCTTCCCGCGCAAGCCGGGCGACGCGTTCGAGATTCGGCTGCGCCAGCCCGGCGAGGTGCGCAAGGATACCGGTGCCACGCGGCTGTGGCTCGATGCCTGGAGCGGCAAGCCGCTGGGCATGCGTGATCCGCGGCAGGCGCCGGCGGGCGACACGCTGCTGAACTGGCTGTTTCCGCTCCATACCGGCGAGGCCTTCGGGCTGCCGGGGCGGGTGTTTATCACGCTGTTCGGGCTGGCGCCGCTGGCGTTTGCCGTGACCGGCGTGCTGATCTGGTGGAAGCGGCGGCGGGGTCATCAGCGGCATGTGGTGAAGGCCGCACAGCGATCCGGCATGCGCCGGGCATGAAAAAAAGCAGGCCGCCGGCCTGCTTTTTTTGCCTGGTGCGGCGCTGCCGCTCAGATTTCCAGGTTATCGATCAGCCGGGTCGCGCCCAGCTTGGCGGCAGTCAGGATTACCAGCGGCTCGCCGGCGAGGAATTCCTCGCGCGTCGGCGCCTGCAGGTCGACGCGCTTGCGGATCGACACGTAGTCCGGCTTCCAGCCGCGCCTGGCCAGCGATTCCTTCGCATTCGCCTCGACCGCAAGCAGGTCGGCCGAAGCGCGGTCGCTGCCCAGCACGGTGTCGCGCACGTCATGCAGCGTGCGGTACAGCACCGGCGCCTCGGCGCGCTCGTCGGGGCTCAGGTAGCGGTTGCGCGACGACAGCGCCAGGCCGTCTTCGGCACGGATGGTCTCGGCGGGGATGATGTCGATCGGCAGGGCAAACTGCTGCACCATGCGGCGCACGATCATCAGCTGCTGGTAGTCCTTCTTGCCGAACACCGCCACGCGCGGCTGCGCGCACGAGAACAGCTTCATCACCACCGTGCACACGCCCTTGAAGAAGCCGGGGCGGAACTCGCCTTCCAGGATGTCGCCCAGGTCATGCGGCGGCTCGACGCGGTATTCCTGCGGTTCGGGGTACATATCGCGCTCGGACGGCGCGAACAGCACGTAGACGCCTTCCTTCTGCAGTTTCTCGATATCGTCCTGCAGCGTGCGCGGGTACTTGTCGAAATCCTCGTTCGGGCCGAACTGCAGGCGGTTCACGAAGATCGATGCCACCACCGGGTCGCCGTGCTGGCGCGCCAGGCGCATCAGCGACAGGTGGCCTTCGTGCAGGTTGCCCATGGTGGGCACGAAGGCAGCGCGGTTCTGGCCGCGCAGTTGGTCGCGCAGCTCTTGGATGGAGGAAATGACTTTCATCTGCCTTGGTGTGCTGGTCGTGGTAGGTGTGACCCGGGCGCCGGTCCGTCGAGGGGCGGCACATGGACTACCGGTCTCGGCCTTCTGTCGGGCGCGGGGCCTTCGGGCACTTGCCTTCGGGACCTGCACCGTGGGCCATTGGGCCGGCTGTCGGCGGATTGTAGAACATGTTGGGACGGGGCCGGACCCCGCAGCGCGGGTGGGTCAGGTCGGGCTGTACGCCAATCGCACATAAATTGGGGCGAACGGTTCGGCCTGGGTGATCTCCACCAGCGCTTCGCGCGACAGCTCCAGCATGGCGATAAAGTTCACCACCACCACCGGCACGCCCTTGCCGGAGCGCACCGCGTCCTCGAACAGCTCGGAGAATTCCATGAAGCGCGCGTGTTGCAAGCGGCGCAGGATCTGGCTCATGTGCTCGCGCACCGACAGTTCCTCGCGCGAGATCTTGTGGTGCTGGTTGAGCTTGGCGCGCTTGAGCACATCGGCCCAGGCGGCCTGCAGGTCGATCGTCTCCACTTCCGGGAAGCGCGGCGCCAGGCTCTGCTCGATATAGACCTGCGAGCGCAGGAAGTCGCGGCCCAGCTGCGGCACCGTGTCCAGGCGCTGCGCGGCCAGCTTCATCTGCTCGTACTCCAGCAGGCGGCGCACCAGCTCGGCGCGCGGGTCCTCGGCCTCATCGTCGCTGTCGGCCTTCTTGACCGGCAGCAGCATGCGCGACTTGATCTCGATCAGCATGGCCGCCATCAGCAGGTATTCGGCGGCCAGCTCGAGGTTGGTCTTGCGGATCTGCTCGATGTAGGACAGGTACTGCCGCGTGACCTGCGACATCGGGATGTCGAGGACATTGAAGTTCTGCTTGCGGATCAGGTACAGCAGCAGGTCCAGCGGGCCCTCGAAGGCTTCCAGGAAGATCTCGAGCGCGTCCGGCGGGATGTACAGGTCCTGCGGCAGCTTGAACAGCGGCTCGCCGTACAGGCGCGCGAAGGCCATCCCGTCGACCATGTCGGCGGGGCCGGCAGGGCCGGCTGCAACGGCCGGGGCCACGGCAGGCAGCTCGACGGGCAGCGGCAGCTTGTCCTGGTCGCCTGCGCTCATGGGCGGCGTGCGCTCGCGGGGGCGGCGGGAAATCAGTTGTCCTGCGCGTAGACGTATGGCTTCTGCGCCACGCGCGACGCTTCGGCGCGGGCGCGCTCTTCCAGGTCGATCGGCGACTTGTCCCACAGCAGGGCACGGCCGTCGCGCTGTTCGGCCTCCAGCGTCGGGCGCTCTTGCTTGAGCTGCTTCAGGAACTGGGTGATATCGGATTCGTAGATGGCCATGTTCAACCGTGATGCGCCCGCGCGGGCGCCAGATAGGTACAGTGGGCCACGATTTTACAGTATCGGCCCCCCGGAATGCATCCAGGCCGGGTGCAAGGCGCCGGAAAGTTCCGGGCATAAGGCCGGGTGTGGTCAAATACCGACTTTGTATGTGTGGACAATCGGCGATGCCGCAAGACACCGCTATTACCGCTGACTCCGCTGGCCGCGCGCGCGTGGCCGTTCGCGTACTGGCCGCGCTGGGCGCGGTGCTGGCGCTGGCGGCCGCCCCGGCGCGCGCCGCCTACAAGGTCGAAGTCGAGGCGCCCAAGCCGATCCGCGAGATGCTGGAAGAGCATCTGGACCTGGCACGCTACCAGGACCGCGCCGACCTTTCGCCGGACCAGCTCGACTATATGATCGAGACCGTCGGCGAGCAGGTGCGGGCGTTCACCTCAACCGAGGGCTACTTCGACCCGACCACCACCACCCGCGTGGAAGGCGAGGGCGACAAGCGCGTGGTCCACGTGATGGTCGACCCCGGCGCGCGCACGCTGATCCGCAATGTCGACGTCCAGGTGACGGGCCCGGCGGCCACGCGTTCGCCCGAACAGGTGGCCGAGCTGCAGGCCAAGTGGGGACTGCCGGTGGGCGAGCCGTTCCGGCAGGGCGACTGGGACAAGGCCAAGGAGGATGCGCTGGTCACGCTGCAGAGCCACAATTACTACGGCGCGCGCCTGGCCGCGTCGCAGGCGCGCGTGGAGCCGGACGACCAGCGCGCGGACCTGTCCGCGCATTACGCCAGCGGCCCGGCCTACCTGCTGGGGCCGCTGAAGGTGACCGGCACGCGCCGCTATCCGCAACAGATCATCTACAACGTCAACCCGCTGAACGAGGGCGAGCCGTACCGCGTGGAGCGGCTGCTCGAGTTGCAGCGCGCGATCCAGAACCAGCCGTACTTCTCCAACGTGCAGGTCGACCTGGAACCGCCCCCGGACGCCGACAAGGCGGCAGACGGCGTGGTGACCGCGCCGGTCTCGGTGCGCGTGCGCGAATATCCGGCGCACCGGCTCAACAGCGGCGTGGGCTTTACCACCGACACCGGCGCGCAGATCGAAGGCCGCTATTCGTACTATAACCTGTTCAACCGCGCCTGGACCTTCGACTCGCAGGCGCGGCTGGAGCAGAAGCGCTCCTATCTGTTCGCCGAGGCCGCGATGCCGCCGGACAGGGGCAACTACCGCAACAGCGTGTACAGCAGCTACGAGCGCACCATCGACATCGAGAACACCGACACCACCAGCCTGCGCGCGGGCCTGAAGCGCTCGCGCTCGCGCGAGAAGTACGACGTGACGACGTCGCTGGATTTCTACTACGACAAGCTGCTGCCGGAGGGCCAGGCCGCCCAGATCAGCAAGGCGCTGGTGCCGGCCTTTGCCTGGACGCGGCGCGACGTCGACAATCCCGTGTTCCCGCGCCGCGGCAACGTGATCAGCACCCAGATCGGGGTGGCCGCCAGGGGATTCCTCAGCGATGCCACATTCCTGCGGCTGTACGGCCGTATCCGCCAGTACATACCGGTGGGCAAGCGCGACCTGGTGGTGGCACGGCTGGAACTCGGTGCCGACCTGACCGGCGACAGCTCCAGCCAGATCCCGGCCACGCTGCGCTTCCGCGCCGGTGGCACCGATTCGATTCGGGGCTACACCTACCAGTCGATCGGCACGCCCAGCGGCTCCAGCATCTTGCCGGCCAAGTACCTGGGCACCGGCAGCCTGGAGTACCAGTACTGGTTCAAGCCGGACTGGGGCGTGGCGGTGTTCTGGGATCTCGGCACCGCCGCCGACAACCTGCGCGGCGTGACCATCTACAACGGCGTGGGCGTCGGCGTGCGCTGGCGCACGCCGGTGGGCCCGCTGCAGCTGGACGTGGGCTACGGCATCCAGGAGCAGCAGTTCCGCCCGCATATCTCGCTGGGGGTGGCGTTCTGATGCGGCACCCTTGTATTTCACGCCTGACCCGGATGCCGGCATGAGCGCCCACGATCTGCCTTCGGTGCCCGGCGGCGATTCGGCCCGGACCCCGATCCCGCCCGCGCCGCGCAAGCGGCGGCGGCTGTGGCGCGTGCTGGCCTGGCTGGTCGGCATCCTGCTGCTGCTGATGGTGGCGCTGGCGGCGGCGGGCGTGGCGGCGCTGCGCACCGAGACCGGCACCCGCCACCTGTGGACGCTGGCCACGCGGCTGTCGGCCGGCATGCTCAGCGGCCGGCTGGAAGGCGGCACCGTGGCGCACGGCCTGCGCCTGCGCGACGTGGTGTTCGCCAGCGGCCAGACGCGCGTGGCGGTGGACCGCGTGGATGGCAACTGGGTGCTCGGCTGGCAGGCGCGGCGCCTGCACGTGCAGTGGCTGCGCATTGGCAAGGCCGAAGTGAAGCTCGGCCCGTCCGAGCCGAGCACCGAGCCGATGCAGAAGCCCACCTCGCTCGAACTGCCGCTGGCCATCGATGTCGATTCGCTGACGCTTGAGCGGCTGTCGCTGCTGCAGGGCACGGCGCCCACGGCCGAGCCGATGGTGTTCAGCAACCTGGCCGGCGCGCTGCACAGCGACGGCCAGCGCCACCGCGTCAGCGTGGACAAGCTGGAAACACCATACGGCAAGCTGGCAGCCAACGCCCAGCTGGGCGCACGCGCCCCGTTCGCGCTCAGCGCCGAAGCCTTGCTGGAGAGCAGCTGGCAGGATGAATCCTTTGCCGTCAACGCCACCGCCAAGGGCAACCTGGACGCGCTGCGAGCCGAGCTGCAGGCCAGCGGCGACCGCATCCACCTGCGCGCCGGCGCCGACCTGACGCCGTTCGGCAAGGTGCCGTTCACGCACCTGCTGGTCGATGGCGATCGCATCAACCCGCGCCTGTTCAGCCCGTCGGCGCCACAGGCCAACCTGACCGTGCATGCCGAACTGCAGCCGGTGGGCGGCGTGGCGGCGGCTGCCGGCGCGCAGGCGGCCAGCGCCGTGTCGGCATCGGCCCCCCCGGCGGCATCGGGGGTCTCCGCATCCGCCCCTGCGGCCGCGCCTGCGCCCGCACCGCTGGCTGTCGCCGGCGACATCGAGATCAGCAACCTGGAAGCCGGTCCGCTGGACAAGGAGCGGCTGCCGGTGCAGTCGGTGCGCGCCCATGTCGAGCTGAGCGAGATGGCACAGGCCGTCTCGGACCTGCGCGTGGCGCTGGCCGGCAAGGCCGAGATCTCCGGCGGCGGTTCGCTGCGCGGCGGCCGTGGCGGTTTCGACCTGGACGTGCGCAAGCTGGACCCGGCCGCGCTGCATGGCTCGCTGACCAGCGCCAGCCTGTCCGGCCCGGTGGTGGTGCGGATGGAGCCGGGCCGGCAAAGCGTGGCGCTGGACCTGTCGGGCGGGCCGCTCAAGCTTTTCGCCGATGCCAGCATCGATGCCGAGGCGCTCACGCTGGCCACGCTGCGCGCCGCGGTGGGGCCGGGTTTGCTGACCGCGGAAGGCAAGCTCGGCCTGAAGGACAAGCAGCCGTTCAGCTTCAAGGGCAAGCTGGCCTCGTTCGATCCCTCGCGCCTGGCCAAGGTTGCCGCCGGCCGCATCAATGCGGACTTCACCGCGACCGGCGAGATCGCGCCCGAACTCGGTGTGGCGCTGGATTTCGCCGTGCATGAGAGCGAATACGCGGGCCTGCCGATGACCGGCGGCGGCAAGGTGCGCCTGGCCGACGAGCGGCTCTTGCCGAGCGAGGCTTCGCTCAGCATGGCCGGCAACCAGGCCAACCTGCGCGGCAGCTTCGGCGCGCGCGGCGATGCGCTCAAGCTGGCGGTCGATGCGCCGCAGCTGGAGCGGCTCAAGTTTGGCGTGGCCGGCAAGCTCAAGCTCGACGCCACCATCACCGGCACGCTGAAGAAACCCGAAGTGGTGGCCGACTACAACGCGCAGGCGCTGGAAGTGGGCCCGCACAAGGTGGCCAGCGCCAGCGGCCGCGCCGAGGTGCGCGGCGGCCTGGACGGCCCGCTCTCGGTGCAGCTGGCCGCGCGCGACTACCGCGGCCCGCAGGCCAGCCTGAGCACGCTCGACGCCACGCTCGACGGCACCCAGGCCAACCATACCTTCGACGTCAAGGCGGCCGGCAGCCTGAACAAGCGGCCATTGCAGCTGGCGCTGGCGGGGCAGGGCGCGTGGAAGGGCAAGGACGGCTGGAACGGCACCATCCGCACGCTGGAAGAGCGCGGCACCGTCAACCTGCGCCTGGCCGCGCCGACGCAGCTGCTGGTGGCCGACCAGCGGGTGCGCCTGGGCGCGGCGCGCCTGCTGCTGGACCGCGCCACGCTGACCATCGACAGCCTGGACTGGGACCACGGCCGCATCCGCAGCGCGGGCAGCCTGGACGGCCTGCAGGTGGGCCATGTGCTGGAACTGATGGAAACCATCACCGGCGAGAAGCCGCCGGTGCGCTCCGACCTGGTCATCGACGGCCGCTGGAACCTGGCGCTGGCCGAGACCGCGACCGGCTTTGCCGAACTGCGCCGGCGCAGCGGCGACCTCTCGGTCAACGCCGGCCGGGGCTTCACCACGCTCGGCCTGGGCGAGACCAGCCTGCGCGCCGACGCCGGCGGCAACCGTATCGCAATGCGCGGCGGCATGGTGTCGGGCCGCATCGGCAAGGTGGTGGTGGACGCCTCCGCCGGACTGGTGCAGGAGCAGGGGCTGCAGACCGTGGGCCCGGCCTCGACCCTGGGCGGCACGGTCACCGTCGACGTGCCGCGGCTGAAATCGCTGGAAGCGCTGACAGGCCCGCAGTACGCTTTCGACGGCAAACTGGCCGCGGCGATGCGCCTGGCCGGCACGATCGGCGCGCCGCTGCTGACCGGCACCGTCGACGGCGACAACCTCGCCGTCACGCTGTACGACCTGGGCCTGCGCCTGACCGACGGCACTGTGCGCGTGGTGCTGGACCAGAACACGGTCGAGCTCAAGCACGTGGAATTCCACGGCGGCGACGGCAAGATCACGGCCACCGGCAACGTCAAGCTGGGCGAGGCCGATCCCAACCTGACCGGCAAGATCGTCGCCGACAAGCTGCAGCTGTTCGCCAGCCCCGAGCGCACGCTGGTGGTCTCGGGCGACGCCACCATCGCCAACGAGAACAAGCAGGTCGTGATCCGCGGCAAGATCCATGTCGACCGCGGCCTGTTCGACCTGCCCAAGGCCGGCGCGCCGGTGCTGGGCGACGATGTGGTGGTGATCCGGCGCAAGGACCAGCGCGCCGTTAAGACTGCCGCCACGCAGGCGCCGGAGACCAAGCCGGCAAGCAAGTTCAGCCCGGTGATCGACCTGACCGTGGACCTGGGCAACAACTTCCGCTTCCGGGGCGCGGGCGCGGACCTGTTGCTGGCCGGCCAGATGGGTGTCAAGAGCGAACCCCTGGTACCGATGAAGGCCACCGGCACGGTGCGCGTGACCGACGGCACCTATGAAGCCTTCGGGCGCAAGCTGGACATCGAGCGCGGCATCATCAATTTCAACGGCCCGATCGACAACCCGAACATGAACATCCGCGCCATGCGCCGCAACCAGGAAGTGGAGGCGGGCGTGGAGGTGACCGGCACGGTGCGGCTGCCGCGCGTGCGGCTGGTGTCGGAACCCAATGTGCCGGATGAGGATAAGCTCTCGTGGCTGATGTTCGGCTACGGCGCCGAAAGCGCCGGTGCCGGCCAGCAGCGCCAGCTGGGTGGCGCCGCGCTGGGCGGCGCGGCGCTGGGCATGATCGGCGGCAAGGCCGGCAAGGGCATCGTGCAGCATTTCGGCATCGACGAATTCTCGATCGGGCCCAGCACCGCGGGTCTCAATGACCAGCAGGTGGTCAGCATGGGCAAGGCCATTACCGAGCGTATGTCGGTAGGCTATGAGCAAAGCCTGACATCGGCCTCGAACGTGGTGAAGCTGACCTGGCAGTTTTCACGGCGCTGGTCGCTGATTGCCAAGGGCGGGTCCATCAACGGTTTGTCGGTCTTGTTCAACCGCCGCTTCGACAGCTGGGCGAACCTGTTCAGCGGGACCTCGGGTCGCAGCGACACCAGAAGGAGCCAGCAGGATGAGAGCCAGCCAACCAGTCCCGACAGCGCGGCACAGGCTGCCTCGGCAGCCATTGCCGAGCCCGTGCGCCGCTGACGGACGCCCCGCCACTTTCGCGTCGCCGCGACGCCTTGCCGCCATGGGACTCTTTGCCTCTTTGCTTGCGCTGTTCGGCTGCGACCAGCAGAAGGTCGATGAAGCCATGAAGAAGGCGGGCGAGACCGCCCGCAACACCTGGAACGCGATCAAGCCCGACAGCGAGCTGTTCAAGGGCATCGTCCCCGGTCAGTCCACCGAGGAAGACCTGCGGCGCCAGGCCGGCAAGCCGGAGATCGTCTGGGAAGAAGCGGACGGCGGGCGCCGGCTTGAATACCCGCGCGGCCCCGAGGGCACCACCACCTGGATGGTCACCATCAGTGCCGATGGCAAGGTCGCGAAGATCGAGCAGGTGCTGTCGGCCGAGAACTTCGCCCGCGTGCGCGCCGGCATGAGCAAGGACGACATCCGCCGCCTGCTGGGCAAGCCCACCAAGGTGGAGGCATTTGCGCTGAAGAAGGAAGAGGTGTGGGGCTACCGCTGGATGGAAACCGCCACCGACAAGGCCTTCTTCAACGTGCATTTCAACAGCGACGGCACCGTCACCACGACCTCGCGCAGCGACGATCCGTCGAAGATGCAGGGCGGCTGACGCATGCCCCGGCGGTCAATGGAGCAGGTGGCAGGCGGCCACGTGCGCCGGCGCGGCTGAGCCGGCGGCCGGGTCCAGCCGCAGCATGCGGGGGATCTCGGTGGCGCAGGCCGGCACCGCGCGCGGGCAGCGCGGATGGAACTTGCAGCCCGCTGGCGGGTTCAGCGCCGAGCCGATATCGCCCAGGATCAGCCCCTCGGCCGGCTGGTGGTCGGGGTCGGGCCGCGGCGCCGAGCCCAGCAATGCCTGCGTGTAGGGGTGGCGCGGGGTGCTGAACACCGCGGCGCTGGGCCCGCTTTCGGCCATATTGCCCAGGTACATCACGCCCACGGCCGAGCTGAAGTGCTCCACCAGCGCCAGGTCATGGGCGATCACCACATAGGCCAGGCCGAAGCTGCGCTGGATATCGGACAGCAGGTTGACGATCTGCGCCCGGATCGAGACATCCAGTGCCGAGGTGGGCTCGTCCAGCACGATCAGCCGCGGCTGCAGCGCCAGCGCGCGCGCCACGGCAATGCGCTGGCGCTGGCCGCCGCTGAACTCGTGCGGGTACAGGTCGAGCGCGCCGGGCGGCAGGCCGACGATCTCCAGCAGCTCCAGCAGCCGCCGGCGCAGCGCGGCGCGGTCGCCGCCCTGGCCGTGCGCAAGCAGCGGCTCGGCCAGCAGCATGCCCACTTTCAGGCGCGGATTGAGCGAGGACGACGGGTCCTGGAACACCGCCTGCACCTGGCGCCGGTAGCCCAGCACGCCCTTGCGGTCCAGCGCCAGTACGTCCTGGCCGTCGAAGCGGATGGTGCCGGCGCTGGGGCGCTCAAGCAGCAGCAGCTGCCTGGCGATGGTGGTCTTGCCGCAGCCGGACTCGCCCACCAGCGCATAGGTCTGGCCGGCATCCACGGCAAAGCTGACGCCGTCGACGGCGCGCACTGTGCCGCCGCCGCGCGCGGGGAAATGCTTCTTCAGGTTTTCGACTTCGAGCAGCATGGCGCCTCCTGGGTTCTCAGCCGGCCGAAGCCAGCCAGCAGCTGACCTTGTGGCCGGATTCAAGTTCGATCTCGGGGGGATAGGCGTCATCGCACAGCGGCTTGCGGTGCGGGCAGCGCGCCGCGAAGCGGCAGCCGTGCGGCGGGTCGATCAGGCTGGGCGGGCTGCCCTGGATGGCGTAGAGCCGCTCGCGTTTTTCGCCGAAGTGGGGAATGGCCTGGAGCAGGGCCTGCGTGTAGGGATGGGCGGGGCGCTGGTACAGCGTGCGCACATCGCCGGTCTCGACAATGCGCCCGGCGTACATCACCGCCACCCGGTGGCAGATGCTGGCCGCCACGCCCAGGTCGTGCGTGATCAGGATGATGCCGACACCGGTCTGCGCCTGGATCTTGCGGAACAGCGCCATGATCTGCACCTGGATGGTCACGTCCAGTGCCGAGGTGGGTTCGTCCGCCACCAGCAGGCGCGGCGCGCTGGCAATGGCCATGCCGGTCACCACGCGCTGGCGCATGCCGCCGCTGAACTGGTGCGGATAGTCGTCCAGCCGCGTCTCGGGCGAGGGGATGCGCACGCTGTCCAGCACCTGCACCACCTGGCGCCGGCGCGCCTCGCGGCTGTCGGCGCGGCCATGGTAGCGCAGCGGCGCGCCGACCTGGTCGCCCACCGTGAAGACCGGGTTCAGCGAGGTCAGCGGGTCCTGCGAGATCATCGCGATCTTGCGGCCGCGGTACTGCGTGCTCATGGTCTTCTCGGGCAGCTGCAGCAGGTCCACGCCATCGAGCAGCACCTTGCCGCCCAGTTGCACGCCGCCCTGGCGCGGCAGCAGGCGCAGGATGGACAGAATGGTCATGGACTTGCCAGAGCCGGATTCGCCCACCACGCCCAGGGTCTCGCCTTCATGCACGTGCAGGTCGACGCCGTCCACGGCGCGCACCGTGCCGCGGCGCAGTCCTAGGTGCGTGGTCAGCCCCTGCACCGACAGCATGGGCGCGCCGCGGGGGGAGCCCCCGGCGGCGGGCGTTGGCGACGGGCGTTGCGTCACGTGCGGGTCGGGGCCGGTCATAGCTGCCTCCTTTTCGGGTCGAAGTGGTCGCGCAGCCAGTCGCCCAGCAGGTTGGACGCCAGGCAGGTGGCCATGATGGCCAGTCCGGGCATGGTGATGGCCCACCACGCGTTGGTGATGTAGTTGCGCGCATCGGCCAGCATCAGCCCCCACGACACATCGGGTTGCTGGATGCCGAGGCCGAGAAAGCTGAGCGAGGCCTCGAAGATGATCACCTGGCCCACCTGCAGCGTGGCCAGCACCAGCAGGGTGTTGAGCAGGTTGGGCAGCAGGTGGCGGCGGAAGATGGTGAGCGTGCCGCAGCCGGCCACGCGCGCCAGCGCCACGTAGTCGCGCTGCTTGAGCGACATCACCTCGCCGCGCACGATGCGCGCGTACCAGGTCCAGTAGGTCACCACGATCACCAGCACCACGGTATTGAAGCCCGGGCCCAGCACCGCGGCCAGCACCAGCGCCAGCGCCAGCGCGGGGATCGACATCTGGATATCGACCAGCCGCATGATGAGCGCGTCCAGGCGCCCGCCGAAGTAGCCGGCCAGCATGCCGGCGGCGGTGCCGATGCCGCCCGAGATCAGGATGGCGTACAGCGCGACCACCAGCGAGATGCGCGTGCCGGCCATGATGCGCGAGAGCAGGTCGCGCCCCATGTTGTCGGTGCCCAGCGGATAGGCCCAGCTGCCGCCCTCCAGCCAGGCCGGCGGCTGGAAGGCCAGGCCGAGGTCGAGGCCGTTGGGGTCGTGCGGCAGCAGCGCCTCGCCGCCGATGGCGCAGACCAGCAGCACCGGGAAGATTGCCAGCGCAAACCAGGGCAGGCCACCCAGGTCACGCCGCTGGCGCTTGCGGGCCGGCGCCGCCGTGGCGCTGGCGGGAGGAGCGGCGATCTCAGGCATGGCGGATCCTCGGGTCGATCAGGCCGTAGCTCAGGTCGACCAGCAGGTTGGACAGCACGAACAGCACAGAGGTGAGCATCACGCCCGCCTGCACCACGGGAAAATCGCGCGCGAACACGGCCTCGACCACGGTGCGGCCAACGCCTGGCCAGGCGAAGATGACTTCGACCACGAAGGCGCCGCCCAGCATCGCCGCGAAGTACACGCCGAGGATGGTCACCAGCGGAATCGCCGCGTTGCGCAGCGCGTACTTCCAGATCAGCACGCGCTCGGGCAGGCCCATGGCGCGGCCCATGCGGATGTAGTCGCTGTCCAGCACATCCAGCATGGCCGAGCGCACCACGCGGGTCTGCGCCGCCACCGGATACCAGCCCAGCGCAATCGCGGGCAGCACCAGGCTGTTCCACGAATCGCGCCCGAACGCGGGCAGCCAGTTCAGCTGCACCGCGAAGAACAGGATCAGCAGCAGTCCGACCCAGAAGTTGGGCATGGCCTGGCCGAGCATGGCGAAGACCTTGGCAAAGCGGTCGAACCAGGAGCCGCGGTAGACCGCCGACAGCACGCCGAACGGCACCGCCATCGCAATCGAGAAGCCCAGCGCGGCCAGCGCCAGCTCCACCGTGGCCGGCAGCCGCTCCAGGATCAGCCCCAGTGCCGGTTCCTGCCAGCGGTAGGAGTTGCCGAAGTCGCCGGTGACGGCATGGCCGAGGAAGACCAGGTACTGCGCCACCAGGGGCTGGTCCAGGCCGAGATGGCGGCGCGTTGCCTCGATCACCTGCGGCGGCGCGTCGGCCGGCAGCAGCAAGGCAAGCGGGTCGCCGGACAGGCGCGAGATCAGGAAGATGATCACGCTCGCGCCAAGAATGCTGATCAGGCCGTGCAGCACGCGTTTTGCAATAGGCATGACAGGCTCCGTCGGAGATTCGTCAGCGGGAATGCCGCGCCCGGCACGGGCGCCGGGCGCGGCGGCGGATCAGCGCTGCTTCCAGCTGACTTCCTGGAACGAGCGCCAGTAGTCGCGGATGGGCCAGGGCACGTAGTCGATCTTGTTGTCGCGCCAGGCAAAGGTCACCAGCGGCCGGTAGGTCGGCAGGCCACCCAGCACGCGCTCCTGCTTGAGCCGCGCGATCTGGCGCAGCAGCGCGGTGCGCGCCGCGGGGTCCATGGTCTGGCGCTGCTTCTCCAGCAGCGCGTCGACCTCGGGGTCGCTGGTGTAGGAATAGGTGCCCCAGCCGCCGCCGCCCTGGTAGCTGTGCAAATGGCCGGACCAGGCCAGGCCCGGGTCGCCGGGCAGGCCCTGCGACCACATCCAGCTCAGCACGCCGTCCATCTCCGGCGGGCCCGAGCGGCCGCGCTTGCCCAGGCTGATCCAGGCCCCGTACTCCAGGTTGCGCACCTGGCAGCGGATGCCCACGGAACTCAGGTAGGCATACATGGCTTCGCCCACTTCCTTCACGCCAGGTTCGCGCGGCGTGGTGAGGTTGTAGCAGGGGGTCTCGAAGCCATTGGGGTAGCCCGCCTGCCTGAGCAGCTCGCGCGCACGCTTCTGGTCGAAGGCGTAGGGCTTGAGCTCGGGGTCGTAGCCATTCGACTCCTTGCCCACCTGCGCATAGCGCTCGCCCTGGCCGAACAGCACGCGCTTGATGATGGCGTCGACATCGATGGCGTGCGCGGCCGCCTGCCGCACGCGCACATCGTTGAACGGCGACTTCGGCATCTGCGTATTGAAATTGAGGAAGAGGTTGTTGCCGCTCACCAGCGTGACGGTCTTCACGCCCGGCATCTTCTTGAACTCTTCGACCATCGAAGGCGGTACGTTGTCGATGAAATCGACCTTGCCGGTCTTGAAGGCCGCCACCCGGGTCAGGTCCTCGGGAATCACCTTGATGGTCAGCTCCTTGACGCCGGGCCGTTTCTCCTTGTTCCAGTAGCCGTCAAAGGCTTCCAGCTTCAGCTCGTCCTTGACCGTGCGCGAGACAAACTTCCATGGCCCGGTGCCGACCGGCTTGCGGGCGAACTCTTCTTCGCCGACCTTCTGGATGTACTTCTTGGGCATGGCCCACAGCTGCATGTTGCCGACGATGAACTGCGCATCCGGCTCCTTGAAATGCAGCCTGAAGCGGTGCGCATCCACGATCTCGAAACGCTCGACCGACGAGACATAGTGCGAGAAGAAGCTGCTCTTGGGGTCGCGCTGGCGTTGCCAGGAGAACTCGAGGTCCTCGGAGGTCAGCGGGTCGCCGTTGTGGAAGCGCACGCCCTTGCGCAGCTGCACGTCGAGCACGGGCTTGCCGTCCTTGCCGGTTTCCAGCTTCCAGTTCTCCGCCAGCCAGTTCTCGTCCTTGAGCGCGGCATTGCGGCGCACCAGCATCTCGAAGATCTGGCCGACAAAGTAGTGGTCGACGCCGGCCGAGATCTTGACCGGATCGAGCGTGGTCGACTCCGCGCCGAAGGCGACGGTGAGGCTGCCGGTGGCCGGCGAGGGCGGGGCGGCCTGGGCCGCGGGGACGGTGGCGGCGGCCAGCATGCCGGCCAGCAGGCGGCGCCGGGCGGCGTCGGTCAACTTTACTTGCATGGTGCTCCTCCTGTTGCGCCGTCTCGTGGCGGCGCTGTTGGTGTGAACAACGGATGCGCTCAGCGCGGGAAGCTGCCTTCCAGCTGGCGTACCACCTCCAGCAGGCGCGGGCGCACCTCGTCGAGCAGGAATGACGGGGACAGCCGGAACGACGGTCCGCCCACGTTGATCGCCATGGGCGGCATGCCATGGCCGGGCTCGAAGCCGCGCGCAATGCCGTTGACGTCCGGCTGCCACTCGCCCATCGAGCAGGTCACGCCCAGGGTGAGGTGGTCCGCCAGGCCCTGTTCGATGCCCTGGCGCAGGCGCGGCCATGCCATGTCGTCGACGTCGCGCACCTGTTCCATGAAGGCCTGCCGCTCTTCGTCCGGCACCACCGCCAGCCAGGCGCGGCCGATGGCCGAGGTGGCGACCGGAATGCGCGAGCCGGTATCGAGCGTCAGCGCAATCGCGGCGCAGCTGCGGCAGTGCTCGACATAGATCATCGAGAACCGGTCGCGCGTGCCCAGCGACACCGTGCCGCCGGAAAAGTCCGCCAGCTCCTGCATCAGCGGTCGCGCCACCTTGCGGATGTCCAGCCGCGACAGCATGGCGCTGCCCAGCCGCAGGCAGGCCGTGCCCAGGCTGTACTTGTGGCTGCCTTCGGCCTGCGCCAGATAGCCCAGCCGGGTCAGGGTGGAGGTCAGGCGCGATACGGTCGACTTGGGCAGTCCGCAGCGCCGGGCGATTTCCTGGTTGCCGAGCACGCGGTCGCTGGTGCGGAAGCAGGCCAGCACTTCCAGCCCGCGCGCCAGCGCGGTGACGAAGTGGCGGTCTTCCTTGAAGGCATTGCCGGTGGATCGGTCCTGCATAACCGTTGGCTCCCTCGTTGTGCCGTTGCACGCCAGCCGCGCTTGCTCGACGCGCAGGCGTGCCGGACGCGCGCGCGGCGTCCTGGTCCGGTACGGCGGTACTACCCGACAGCGGTCCCGTTCAGCCGCCGGCCTCGGTATCCAGCAAGGCCTGCAGCTCGACCTTGCGCACCTTGCCGGTGGCGGTCAGCGGGAACTCGGGCAGGATGCGGATCTCGGGCACCTTGTAGACCGCCATCTGCTCGCGGCACCATGCATGCAGCGTGTCGGCAGTGATGCCGTCGGCGTGCTCGGCGCGCAGGCGGATAAAGGCCACCGGCACCTGGCCCTTGTCCGGGTCGGGGCGGCCGACCACGGCCGACCCCAGCACCGCCGGGTGGCGCGACAGCAGCACCTCCAGCTCGGACGGGAACACGCTCATGCCGCGCACCTTGAGCATCTCCTTGCGCCGTCCCAGGAAATGCAGGTAGCCCGCCTCGTCATAGGCACCGATATCGCCGGTGCGGAACCAGCCGTCGCGGAATACCTCGGCATCGACGTCGGGGCGGCCCCAGTAGCCCTTGAACAGCGACGGCGTGCTGACCACGATCTCGCCTTCCGCGCCGACCGGCAGCACCGCGCCGGTGTCGAAGTCGCAGATCTTGATGCGCGTGCCCGGCACCGGCAGGCCGACAAAGACCGGGCGGCCGCGCAGGTCCATGTCGTCGTCCTGCATGCCGGTGGTGAAGGTGTCGCTGGTATGGGTCTCGGTCATGCCCCAGGCGCCTTCGGCGATGATGCTGCCGGTCAGCGCGTGCCAGCGCTGGCGGATGTCGGGGGTGATCTTGCGGATGAACGAGGCGGCGCGCGTGTGCTGCAGCGAACGCAGGTCGTAGCGGCCGGATTCGGGGTGGTTCATCAGCTCGACCGCGTTGTCGACCACCACGAAGGTGCGGTTGACGCGATAGCGCTCGATCGCGGCCATCACCGCGACCGGGTCCCAGCGCGCCAGCAGCACCACGGTCGCGCCGCTGAAGATCGGGTAGATCAGCCCGAGGTTCTCGCCCGCGATCCAGAACATCGGCAGGAAGTTCAGCATCACGTCGCCGGAGCCTTCTGCCAGCCGTTCCGCATCGACACCGCCGGTGAGCGCGTAGGAAGCCGCCGCGGTGTAGACCATGTCGCGCTGCGTGTGCATGCAGCCCTTGGGCAGGCCGGTGGTGCCGCCGGTGTAGTTCAGTGCGGCCAGCGCGTCCATGTCGACCGGGGGCAGTGCGACCGGCGCGGTGTCGCGCAGTGCCCGCAGCAGGTCGATGGTGCCTTCCACGGTCAGCGGGGGCGCGTCGAGGCCCGCTGGCAGCGGCAGGTCCGGCTGTGCCGGCAACATCGCGCCGGCACTGGTGGTGTAGACGGTGCGCAGCCGCGTCTGCGCGCGCACCGACATCAGCAGCGGCGCAAGCTGGTCCTGCACGATGACGGTGGTGGCGCCGGCATCGTTCAGTTCGTAGACCAGCTCCTGTTCCTTGAAGAGCGGGTTGACCGGCACATAGACCGCGCCCAGCTTCAGGATGCCGTAGAAGACCACGTGGAACTGCGGGCAGTTGCCCATCATCACCGCTACCCGGTCGCCCGCGCCCACGCCGCGGCCCTTGAGCAGCGCGGCGCAGCGCTCGGACAGGTTGTCGAGCTCGGCATAGGTCACGGTGGTGCCGTACCAGACCAGCGCGGCGTGGTCCGGGCGCTTGCGCGCCCACGCGCGCAGGTAGTCGCCCAGCGGGGCCTCGCCATGGGGGTAGACCGGTGCGTCGGGCAGGCCTGCGGGCCAGATCTTGCGATGCCGGGCTTCCAGGTCCTCGAAGAACGCCTGTTCGTTCATCTGCTGTCTCCTCTTGCTTTCGCTCTGGTTCTGTCCGCCGCCGCGCCTACCAGGCGTCGACGAAGGTGCGCATCGGGCGCTGGGGATTGGCGGCACCGGCCTCGAGCCCGCTGACCACCCACTGGCGGGTGGCGGCGGGGTCGATCACGGCGTCCAGCTCCAATGCCGCAGCGGCGTTGATGGCATGGCCGCGCTCGTACATCTGCGCCACCAGCTGTTGGTACAGCGCATCGCGCTGCGGGCCGGCCGGCAGCGCTTCCAGCTCCTTGCGGAAGCCCAGCCGCACCGCGCCCTCCAGGCCCATGCCGCCGAATTCGCCGGTTGGCCACGAGACCGTGAAGGTTGGCGCGCGGAAGCCGCCCGCGGCCATCGCCATCGCGCCCAGGCCGTAGCCCTTGCGCAGTACCACCGCCAGGAACGGCACGCGCAGCTTGGCGCCGGCGACGAACATGCGCGACACATGGCGCACCTGGGCGCGGGCCTCGACCTCCGGGCCCACCATGAAGCCCGGCGTGTCGATCAGCGACACGATCGGCAGCCCGTGCGCATTGCACACCTGCATGAAGCGCGCGGCCTTGTCGGCGGCGTCGGCATCGATGGCGCCGCCGAGGTGGCGCGGGTTGTTGGCGAGAATGCCGACGGGCCGGCCTTCGATGCGCGCCAGCGCGGTGTGGATGCCGGTGCCGAAGCCGGCGCGCAGTTCCAGCACGCTGCCCGCGTCGGCCAGGCCGGCGATGGCGGCGCGCGTGTCGTAGACGCGCAGGCGGTTTTCCGGCACCACCTGGCGCAGCGCCAGCGTGTCAGGCGCCTGCCAGTCGTCGACACGGCCCTGGAACATCGACAGGTAATGCCTGGCCGCGGCCACCGCGTCGGCCTCATCGTCGACCAGCAGGTCGACCACGCCGTTGTGGTACTGCACCGTGGCCGGGCCGATATCCTCGGGGCGGAACACGCCCAGGCCGCCGCCCTCGATCATGGCCGGGCCGGCCATGCCGATATTGGCGTTGCGCGTGGCGATGATCAGGTCGCAACAGCCCAGCAGCGCGGCATTGCCGGCAAAGCAGCGCCCGGAGGCGATGCCCACCACCGGCACTTCGCCGCTGAGCTCGGCGAAGGCGGCGAACGAAGGCTGGTACAGGCCGGCCACGGTGGGGAAGTCGATGTCGCCCGGGCGGCCGCCGCCGCCTTCGGCAAAGATCACCGTGGGCAGCCGGTTCCGCAGCGCCACCTCCAGGATGCGGTCGGTCTTGATATGGTTGCGCTTGCCCTGGGTGCCGGCCAGCACGGTGGCGTCGTAGGCCAGCACCGCGCAGCGCGCGCGCTCCGGTGCGAACAGGCTGCCGTTGACGGCGCCGGTGCCGGTGATCAGCCCGTCGGCAGGGGTGTTGGCGATCAGGTCGGCCTCGCTGCGCCGGCTGGCCTGTGCCGCCAGCGCCAGGCCGCCGTATTCGCGGAAGCTGCCGGCATCGCACAGGTCGTCGACGTTTTCGCGCGCGGTGCGCTGGCCGCGCGCATGGCGGCGTGCCACGGCCTCGGGGCGGGCCGCGTCGTACAGGAAGGCATGGCGGTCGAGCACGCGCTGCAGGTCGGCGCGGATCGCCGACGGGTCGGTGTGCTCGGCCTCGCCATCGGCATGGGCGCCGGCGTCGGCAGGCTCCAGCACCAGCATGACCTGGCCCTCGGCGACTTGCTCGCCGGAAGCGGTGCGCAGGTCGATCACGCGGCCCGCATGCTCGGCCACGATGGCATGTTCCATCTTCATCGCATCGAGCACGGCCACGGTCTGGCCGGCCTTGACCAGGTCGTTCTCGCGCGCCAGTTCGATCACGCGTCCGTTCATGGACGCGCGCACCGCGCACAGGCCCTCGCCCAGTCGCTCCTCGAAGCTTGCCGTGCTGGAAGGTGCCGCCACCCTGGGGGCGCTGCCTCCTGCGAGGGCCTGCCGCGCCGCGTCCTGCGCCGCAATCTGCGCGGCGCGTTCCAGCAGGGCGGGCAGCGCGGCTTCCATATAGCGCGTATGCACGTGCTGGCTGGCAAAGTCGTCGCGCTCGGCCAGCGCCCGCAGCAGGTCGAGGTTGGTGACGATGCCGCCGATATTGAATTCCCCGAGCGCGCGCTGCAGGCGCCGCACTGCGTCAGCGAAGTTGTCGCTGGCCGAAGTGACGATCAGCTTGGCCAGCAGCGTGTCGTAATGCGCGGACGGTGCATAGCCGGTATAGCCGTGGGTGTCGACGCGCACGTCCGGCCCGGTGGGCGGATCGAAACGCTCCAGCCGCCCCTGTGCCGGACGTGCCAGCCCTTGCGCGTCGGTGGCCTCGGCATTCACGCGCACCTGGATGGCATAGCCGCGCACGCGCGGCGGGTGCTGCGGGTCCAGCCCCAGTTCCGCCAGGCGCCGGCCTTCGGCCAGCCCCAGCTGCACGGCCACCAGGTCCACGCCGGTGACCTGCTCGGTGACGGTGTGCTCGACCTGCAGGCGCGGGTTGGCTTCGATAAAGACAAAGGGCAGGGCCGCGCCATCGCGGCGCGCACCGTCCTCGGGCTCTTCGACCAGGAATTCAAACGTGCCCAGGCTGCGGTAGCGCGCTTCGCGCGCCAGCGTGCAGGCGGCATCGACAATGCGCCGGCGCAGCGCGGGATCGAGCGCCGGGCTGGGCGCGATCTCGACCACTTTCTGGAAGCGGCGTTGCAGCGTGCAGTCACGCTCGCCCAGTGCGATCACATGGTGGCCGTCGCCGGCGATCTGCACTTCGATATGGCGCGCGCGGGCCACCAGCCGTTCGGCGTAGATGGCATCGATGCCGAAGGCCGAGCGTGCTTCGGAGCGGCAGCGCGCATAGGCTTCGGGCAGCGCGTCGCGCTCGCGCACCACGCGCATGCCGCGCCCGCCGCCGCCGCCCACCGCCTTGAGCACCACGCCGGCGCCGTCCTGTTCGTCGAAGAATGCGGTCACCGCATCGAGCGTGGCGCCGCCCGCGGTGGCGGGCATCACCGGTATGCCGCAGCGCGCGGCCAGCGCCAGCGCGCGGCCCTTGTCGCCGAACAGGGCCAGCTGTTCGGGCTCGGGGCCGACAAAGATGATCTCCGCGGCTGCGCAAGCGCTGGCAAAGTCGGCGCGCTCGCTGAGAAAGCCATAGCCAGGGTGGATGGCGTCGCAGCCGGTGGCGCGCGCTGCGCTGATGATGGCGGGAATGTCGAGATAGGCAGCGGCCCCCTGGCCCTGCAGCGCGACAGCTTCGTCGGCCAGCAGGCGGTGCCGGCTGGCATCGTCGTCGGTGGCATAGACCGCCACGGTGGCGATGCCAAGGTCTCGTGCGGCGCGCTGCACGCGCAACGCGATCTCGCCACGATTGGCGATCAGGAGCTTCTTCACAAATGTCCCCTTCCATGCGAAGCGGCGTCGCGCAAGCAGCGTTGCGTGGCCGGCTTCTGTTTTTTGGTTTGTGATTCTGCGAGGTGGAATCTACGCGGCTCGTCCAGGGGTCACAAGCGCGATGCGCCAGAACCATGTATGACATGCCGCGCGTGCATAGCGCGCGAGCGAGGGGGAGGAGGGGTGCTGCCCGTTCTGTTCTGCATTGCAGAATCTCGGGCGGTGTGGCGGGTCGATCCAGAGGCCCGGCTGGCCTTGGATCGCTACCGATGGGACGCGCGGAACATGGCGTTACCGCGGGTTTGCCGCCCTCTCCCGCCAGCGGGAGAGGGGAACGGCAATGAGTGCCCTGCTTCAGCCGATGCGCATGCCCGGCACCGCGCCCTCGTGCGGTTCCAGGATATACAGGCCCGGCGTGGCCTTCTCATCCGCCGCAGACGCAGCCAGCACCATGCCTTCGGACACGCCGAACTTCATCTTGCGCGGGGCCAGGTTGGCCACCACCACGGTCAGCTTGCCGACCAGCTGCTCCGGCGTGTAGGCCGACTGGATGCCGGAGAACACATTGCGGGTGCGGCCTTCGCCCAGATCCAGCGTCAGCTGCAGCAGCTTGTTCGAACCTTCCACCTTCTGGCATTCGACGATCTTCGCGACGCGCAGGTCCACCTTGGCGAAGTCGTCGATGGTGATGGTGTCGGCGATCGGCTCGATCGCCGCGCCCGCGGCGGCCGGCGCCGCGGTTGCCTGCAGCGATTCGCGGTTGGCAGCCAGCAGCGCGTCGACCTGCTTGGCATCGACGCGCGTCATCAGGTGCTGGTAGGCCTGCACCGGGCTGGCGGCCGACAGCTGCTTGTCGATGGCACGCCAGTCCAACGGCTCGACGTTCAGGAAGCGCTCAACGCCGGCAGCCACGTTCGGCACCACCGGCTTCAGGTAGACCGTCAGCAGGCGGAAGGCTTCCAGCGAGACCGAGCACGCCGCATGCAGCGCCGCGCGCTTGTTTTCGTCCTTGGCCAGTTCCCACGGCTTCTCGGTGTCGACGAAGGCGTTGACCGCATCGGTCAGCTCCATCACCAGGCGCAACGCCTTGCTGTACTCGCGGGCTTCATAGAGGTGGGCGACCTGCGGTGCGGCCTGGCGCAGCTGTTCGAGCAGCGGGTGGGCCAGCGCGGCCTCGTCGACCTTGCCTTCGAAACGCTTGACCAGGAAGCCCGCGGCGCGGCTGGCGATATTGACGTACTTGCCGATCAGGTCGCTGTTCACGCGCGCAATGAAGTCATCGAGGTTCAGGTCGAGGTCTTCCATGCTCGCGTTGAGCTTGGCGGCGAAGTAGTAGCGCAGCCATTCCGGATTCATGCCGGTGTCGACATAGCTCTGCGCGGTGATGAAGGTGCCGCGCGACTTGCTCATCTTGGCGCCGTCCACGGTCAGGAAGCCGTGGGCGAACACATTGGTCGGGGTGCGGTAGCCCGAGAAGCGCAGCATCGCCGGCCAGAACAGCGTGTGGAAGTACAGGATGTCCTTGCCGATGAAGTGGTACTGCTCGGCGGTCGAATGCGGGCCGACCCAGGCGTCGAAGTCGATGCCCTTCTTCGCGGCCAGGTTCTGGAAGCTGGCGTAGTAGCCGATCGGGGCGTCCAGCCACACGTAGAAGTACTTGCCGGGCGCGCCGGGGATCTCGAAGCCGAAGTAGGGCGCATCGCGCGAGATGTCCCAGTCGGACAGGGTCGAGGCCTCGCCCTCGGCGCCCAGCCATTCCTGCATCTTGTTGGCGGCCTCGGGCTGGGCCAGGTCGGCCACCCATTCGCGCAGGAAGGTCTCGCAGCGCGGATCGGACAGCTTGAAGAAGTAATGGGCCGACGACTTGCGCACCGGCGTGGCGCCGGACACCACCGAATACGGGTTCTTCAGGTCGGTCGGCACATAGGTGGTGCCGCAGACCTCGCACGAGTCGCCGTACTGGTCCTTGGCGCCGCACTTGGGGCACTCGCCCTTGATGAAGCGGTCCGGCAGGAACATGTTCTTGACCGGGTCGAAGAACTGTTCGACCTCGCGCTCGGCGATCAGGTCCTCGGCCTTCAGGGCCAGGTAGATCTTTTCGCACAGCTCGCGGTTTTCTTCAGCGTCGGTGCTGTAGTAGTTGTCGAACGACACCAGGAAGCTGTCGAAGTCGCGCTTGTGCTCGGTCCAGACGCGGTCTATCAGTGCCTTGGGTGTGATGCCTTCCTTCTCGGCGCGCAGCATGACCGGCGTGCCGTGGGTGTCGTCGGCGCCGACGTAGTAGACCTCGTTGCCCATCATGCGCTGGAAACGCACCCAGATATCGGTCTGGATGTATTCCACCAGGTGGCCGATATGGATCTGGCCGTTGGCATAAGGCAGGGCGGATGTGACGAGGATGCGACGTGCGGTCATAAACAGGAGCCGGTCAGGAGCGGGGAAATATCAGGGGACGGCGCCAGCCAGGAAGGGAGGGCGCGTGCCGGGAAGGGGCTATTTTAGCAACTGGCCAGCGCCTGCGCGCCGGTTCCGCATGGCGGAATGGCGAAACCCACGGATCCGTTCGGCCAAAAAAAAGCGCCGGTCAGAACCGGCGCAGCTTTCCACAACGGAAAAGGAGGAGAAATCAGGTACCGCCCGGGAGGTCAGCCACCCATCGCGAGCCAGCAACGGTGGCAAGCGGCACCTGTTTCTATGACTAGGTCATCCTTGAATTGGTTTCAAAAAAATTTCGACGCGGCGATTTTGTGCCCGTCCGGCCTCAGTGCCGTTGTCCGCAACCGGCTGGGATTGCCCGCGCCCTTCGGCCGTCAGTCGGTTGCGTGCGACGCCGCGATCACCCAGGTAGCCGGCCACGCTCTGGGCGCGGCGCTGCGACAGCTGCATGTTGTAGTTGGGGTTGCCGGTGCTGTCGGTATGGCCCACCACGTTGGCGCTCACGTCCTGGTGCTGGCCCAGGGTCTGCGCGACCTGGTCGAGCACCGAGCGGAACGACGGCTTGATGGTGGCGCTGTCGGTATCGAAGGTAACCTGGCTGGGGATGTTGACCTTGAGCGTGCCATCCGGCTGCTCGGTGATCTGGGTGCCCGTGCCCGCGGTGTCCTTGTTCAGCTTGCCGCGGATGGCGTTCCAGTTGTAGCCGGTTGCGCCGCCGATGGCACCGCCCACTGCCGCGCCCACCAGCGTGCCGGTGGTATTGCCGCCGATCAGGTTGCCAAGCCCGGCGCCGACCGCGGCGCCCACGCCGGTGCCGACTGCCGTATGGGTTTGCTGTTCAGTGGCGCAACCTGCGGCCAGCAGCGTGGCAGCGGTGAGCGAGACAGTAACGAGCTTGATCTTCATGCTTTCTCCTTCTGATGTTCCCGTAAATGTTCTTGGTACCGCATCGCGATGGTAACGCCAAGGCTAGCGGCAGGTAACCCTTTGTACGCGTCGGGCCCGGCCGGCCCGGGCACCGCCTGCGGTGCCGGCGTACCGGGCCGACCAACCGCACTACAATATGGATATGGCGGCGCGCGCACAAGTGCAAGCTTGTGAGATTTGTAAATGTCTGTAATCCCACACCCTATGCAGGGTATTGCGCGCGGATTTCCGGCGTTCATGGCCGGTGCTGCATACTTTGATACATTAGGCGCAGGCCATCATGCGCCAGTCCCCCAAATCATCGAAGCGGAGTTTGTCTTGAGCGTCAGCACTGAGCAGGTCACCGAAGCCCTGCGCACCGTCATCGACCCCAATACGGGCAAGGACCTGGTGTCCACCCGCTCGGCCAGGAACATCCGCGTCGACGGCGGCGATGTCTCGCTGGAAGTCGAACTCGGCTACCCCGCGAAGAGCCAGTTCGATCCGATCCGCAAGCTGGTGGTTGCTGCGGTGCGGCAAGTGCCGGGCGTGAGCAACGTCAGCGTGGCCGTGACCATGAAGATCGTCGCGCACGCGGTGCAGCGCGGGGTCAAGCTGCTGCCGGGCGTGAAGAACGTGATTGCGGTGGCGTCGGGCAAGGGCGGGGTGGGCAAGTCCACCACGGCCGTGAACCTGGCGCTGGCGCTGGCGGCGGAAGGCGCGCGCGTCGGCATGCTCGACGCAGACATCTATGGGCCGAGCCTGCCGATGATGCTGGGCATCGACGGCCGCCCGGAATCCGCCGACGGCCAGACCATGGAGCCGCTGGAAGGGCACGGCCTGCAGGCCAACTCGATCGGCTTCCTGATCGAGCAGGACAACCCGATGGTATGGCGCGGCCCGATGGTCACCTCGGCGCTGGAGCAGCTGCTGCGCCAGACCAACTGGCACGACCTGGACTACCTGATCGTCGACATGCCGCCGGGCACCGGCGACGTCCAGCTGACGCTGTCGCAGAAGGTGCCGGTCACCGGCGCGGTGATCGTCACCACGCCTCAGGATATCGCGCTGCTGGATGCCAAGAAGGGCCTGAAGATGTTCGAGAAGGTGGGCATTCCCATCCTGGGCATCGTCGAGAACATGGCGGTCTACTGCTGCCCGAACTGCGGCCATGTCGAGCATATCTTCGGCCACGGCGGCGGCGAGAAGATGTGCGCCGACTACGGCGTTGACCTGCTGGGCAGCCTGCCGCTGAACCTGCAGATCCGCGAGCAGGCCGACTCCGGCCGCCCGACCGTGGTGGCCGAGCCCGACAGCCCGGTGGCCGAGATGTACCGCGCCATCGCGCGCAAGGTGGCGATCAAGGTCGCCGACAAGGCGCGCGACATGACCAGCAAGTTTCCGAGTATCGTGGTGCAAAACACCTGAGCGCGCGCCGCGCGCAGCAACCATGGAAAGCCAGCCTGCCCCCGACCTGCCGGCACCCGCTGCCCGCCCCGCCGTCACCATGGCGGTGGTGATGCGCAAGGTCGCGCTGGCCAACCGCTGGCAGCCGTGGAAGTGGGAGCTGGACGCGGTGCTGCCGGACCTTGGCGAGTTCGGCACGCATCCCGTGTGCCTGGAGCACGACGCCCACGGCGCGCACTGGCTCTACCCGGGCTTCGAGGTGACGTTGTTCCGCGACCAGGGCGAAGGCTATTACCTGAACCTGACCTCGAACACGCCGTGCTGGTTCGTGCTGTGGCGCATGCCAGAGGACGACGGCGCTGGCGAAGAGGCCCATCCGGTGCCGATGACCGTGACGCTGTCGTACAACGAGGCCGGCCGCTGGCTCGATGCCGGCGAGACCGTCGAGAACGTGCCGCTGGCGCCCGAGCAGCGCGAGTGGCTGCAGGCCTATGTCGACCAGCACTACCGGCCCGAGCCCAAGCAGCGGCGCCGGCCCGAATCCTTCAAGGCGCCGGAAGACCGCGCCCGCTACTGATCCTGACGACCTGAGCTTGCCCTGCCGATGAGCGATTCGTCCTTCCTGTCGCGCTGGTCGCGCCGCAAGGCCGCGGTGCGGGAGGGCGTGCCCGTGCCGGCAGAACCGGCACCACCGGCGCATGCCGAAGCCGTCCCCGCGGCCACCGGGGCCGCGCCCGAAGCGCCGCAAGTACCGGCCCCGACGCTGGAGGACGTGGCCGCGCTGCGCCCCGGCGACGAGATCGCCCGGTTCGTGGCCCGCGGCGTGGATGAGTCAGTCAAGCGCGCGGCGCTGAAGACGCTGTTCGCTGATCCGCACTTCAAAGTCATGGACGGGCTCGACATCTATATCGACGACTACAGCAAGCCCGACCCGATCCCGCCGGAGATCCTGCGCCAGCTGCGCCAGTCCGAGACACTGGGCCTGTTCGAGCCGACCGACGAGGAACGCGCGGCGGCACAGGCCGCGGCCGCCGCCGCGGGGCCTGTGGATGTACCGCCGGCGGCGCCCGCCGAGTTCGCCGAATCCGGCGAGACCGCCGACACTACGGACATACCCGCACCAGTCGAAACGCCGCAGCAAACTGTAAGTCAAAGCGCAGAACAGGGCCCGCAAGACCCGGATAAATGCGCGTAGCCTCACAGGTGCAGCGCAGCCTACAATAGGCATCCCCACAATCCGCCGGCCCGCAGACCCCTCGCCAAGAAGGACGTCCGGACCGGTCAGCCGCATTCGCCATGCCGACGCTGATCTGCAACTGCAACGACACCATGCCGCTTGACGGGGCGGCATTGTCCGAAGCAACCAAGGACGCCAACCAGGGCCCCTTGAAGGTCCATCGCCTGCTGTGCCGGCGCGAGATCGGCGACTTCACCGCCGCGCTCGACGGCACCGACGACGTCATCGTCGCCTGCACCCAGGAACGCCAGCTATTTACCGAAGTCGCGGCGCAGGCCGCGCAGGGCAGCGATGGCCGCCCGGTGGTGACCGCGCCGGTGCGCTTCGTCAATATCCGCGAGACCGGCGGCTGGTCACAGGGCGCCCGGCGCGACCCCAAGACCGCCAATGCCAAGATCGCCGCGCTGCTGGCCGTGGCAGCGCTGCCCGAACCTGACCCGGTGCCGGTGGTGGATTACCGTTCCGACGGCGCGGTGCTGGTGCTGGGCCCGGCCCAGCGGGCGCTGCCGTGGGCCGAGCGGCTGGCCGCGATGCAGCTGGAGGTCACGGTGCTGCTGACCGGCAGCGACATGCGTGAAGGCGCCGCGGCGCAGCCTGCGGCGCGCGCCTATCCGGTCCACAGCGGCCGGCTGGCCTCGCTGACAGGCTGGCTGGGCGCGTTCGAGGCCAGCTGGGAGACCGGCGCCGGCCGCAGCAACCCGATCGACCTGGACCTGTGCACCCGCTGCAACGCCTGCATCGACGCCTGTCCCGAGGACGCGATCGACTTCAGCTACCAGATCGACCTGTCGCGCTGCCGCTCGCACCGTGCTTGCGTGCGCGCCTGCGGCGCCGCCGCGGCGATCGACTTCGACCGCCCGCAGGGCACTGTGCAGGGACGCTTCGACCTGGTCTTCGACCTGTGCGACACGCCTGCCTTCACCATGCACCAGCCGCCGCAGGGCTATCTGCACGCCGGCGCCGATGCCGCGCGCCAGCAGGCCCAGGCGCTGATGCTGGCGGGGCTGGTGGGCGAGTTCGAGAAGCCCAGGTTCTTCCGCTACAAGGAAAACCTGTGCGCGCATGGCCGCAACCAGACCACCGGCTGCACCGCCTGCATCGACATCTGCTCGACCGAGGCCATCGGCTCGCGCTGGCACGACGGCAAGGGGCGCATCGAGGTCACGCCCAACTTGTGCATGGGCTGCGGCGCGTGCACCACTGTGTGCCCGAGCGGGGCCATCAGCTATGGCTACCCGGGGCCGGAAGTGACCGGCGCGCGCCTGCGCACGCTGCTGTCAGCGTACCGCCAGGCCGGCGCGCGCGATCCGGTGGTGCTGCTGCATGGCGAGGAATACGGCACGCCCGCGCTGCTGGCACTGGGCCGTTCCGCCCGCGGCGGCAAGGCCAGGGGGGTGCCCGCCAATGTGATGCCGTTGTCGCTGTTCCACCCGGCCTCGGCCGGGCTGGAGCTATGGCTCGCCGCGCTGTGCTGGGGCGCCAGCCGCGTAGCGGTGCTGCTGACCGGCGACGAGGCACCGCAGTACCGCACCGCGCTGCTGGAGCAGATCGCGGTCGGGCGCGCTCTGCTGGCCGGCCTGGGCTATGACGGCGAGGTACTGTCGCTGGTCGAGGCCGCCGATACGCCGGCGCTGGATGCCGGCCTGGCGGCGCTGCGCCCGGGCCGCAACGCAGTGCCGCCGGCGCCGTTCGGCCCCGTCGCGGCCAAGCGCGAGATGCTGGACTTTGTGCTGGACCACCTGGCGCGGCACGCGCCGGTGCCCGCGCCAAGCGTGCCGCTGCCGGCCGGCGCGCCGATCGGCGCGATCGCGGTGGATACGGGCAAGTGCACCATGTGCATGGCCTGCGTCGGCGCGTGCCCGTCGCAGGCGCTGCGCGACAATCCCGAGCGCCCGGTGCTCAGCTTTATCGAGCGCAACTGCGTGCAGTGCGGGCTGTGCGAGAAGACCTGCCCGGAAGACGCCATCAGCCTGGTGCCGCGCCTGCTGGCCGGCGACGCAGCGCGCCGCCCGGTGACCCTGAACGAGACCCAGCCGTTCCATTGCATCCGCTGCGCCAAGCCGTTCGGCACGGCGCAGATGGTGGAGTCGATGCTGGTGCGCCTGGCCGGCCATCCGGCCTTTGCCGGCGCCGCGGCCGAGCGCCTGAAGATGTGCCCTGACTGCCGCGTCATCGACATGATAGAGCGCGATACGGGAACCGCCACCGGCGCCACGCTGCGCTGACAGCGGCCAGGCCACCCAGGACAAATCATCACGACATGACAGATTTCCAGCCGATCCAGCTCACCGCCGCGCCGCCCGCCGACGATGCCGAAGACACCGCCCGCGCCGACCTCTACGGTCTGCTTGCCACGCTGTTCTACCACGCGCCCGACGCCGCGCTGCTGCACCACATCGCCGCCAACCGCGCCGTGGGCGAGGACGCGAACACCGTGCTGGGCAAGGCGTGGAACGCATTGTGCGATGCAGCATCGGAGACCACGGCGGCCGAGGCCGAGGACGAGTACCGGCAGCTGTTCGTGGGCGTGGGCCGCCAGGATGTGTTCCTGTACGGCTCCTTCTACATGACCGGCTTCCTGAACGAGCGCCCGCTGGTGGCGCTGCGCGAAGACCTGGCCCGCTACGGCCTGGAGCGCCATGAAGATGTCAGCGAAACCGAGGACCATATCGCCACGCTGTGCGAGGTGATGCGCTTCCTGGTGGCGGGCGACGACCTGGCGGTGTCCAACCTGGGCGAGCAGCAGCGTTTCTATGCGCAGCACCTGCAGCCCTGGGTGGAGCGATTGTGCGATGCAGTGACGACGCACCCGCAGGCGCGTTTCTATCGCAGCGTGGCAGGCTTGCTGGGCGCGTTTGCCGGCGTGGAAGCGATGGCGCTCGAGATGCATTGAGCCGGCGGCATTGAATATCGGCGCGCTTCGAGGCTTCTTTAGCGCAGCGGGCCCAAGGCGGCCATTTACACGAAAATGGGTTGGAAAGTAGGGAAAAACCCGTGCATATCATGGTCTTTCCTGCTAGTTGATTCTAGAATATGCATAACAACGCATAACGGCTAAAACCATCGGGCTTGGACAGCCGAGGAGCCCCCACATGACACAGAAGCAAACCAGGGTCGCGCGCCGCACGTTTCTCGCGGGCGCTGGAGTTGTGGCTGCCGCTACGGGTGCGGCAGCGCTGACCGCGCGCGGTCCGGCCATGCCGGACCAGGCCGCAGCTCTGCCGGAACCCACCGATCCTCCGTCGGCCAGCAAGGGTTACCGGGTCTCTGACCACATCCGCAAGTACTACCGGACCACGCTGGTGTAGCTGCCAGGGCGGTGTGGTCTGCCGCACCGCCTGCAACCGGACGCGACCTGCGTCCGCATCTGAGGTGAGACATGATCTTGACCCGCAAACGCGCGGCGCAGGGCGCATCCGCCCGCCTCGCTGACGGCCTGGCCAACCGGCCTGAACATGCCGGCGCAGCCTCCGGCCGACTCTCGCAGCGGCTCGCGGCCAGCCTGGCCGGCGCGATGCCGACCATGGACCGCCGCAGCTTCCTCAAGCGCTCTGGCATCGGCGTCGGTGCCGGGCTGGCGGCCTCGCAGCTGACGCTGATCCGCAAGGCGGACGCCGCCGACGACAAGAAGGCGGCTGCCGACGGCAAGACCGGCATCGTGGTCAGGCGCACCGTGTGCGGCCACTGCTCGGTCGGCTGCGCGGTCGACGCGGTGGTGCAGAACGGCGTGTGGATCCGCCAGGAGCCGGTGTTCGATTCGCCCATCAACCTGGGCGCGCACTGCGCCAAGGGCGCGGCGCTGCGCGAGCACGGCCACGGCGAATACCGCCTCAAGTACCCGATGAAGCTGGTCAACGGCAAGTACCAGCGCATCAGCTGGGACCAGGCGCTGGACGAGATCACCGCGAAGATGAAGGAGATCCGCCAGCAGACCGGCCCGGACTCGATGTTCTTCGTCGGCTCGTCCAAGCACAGCAACGAGCAGGCCTACCTGCTGCGCAAGTGGGTGTCGTTCTTCGGCACCAACAACACCGACCACCAGGCGCGCATCTGCCACTCCACCACCGTGGCGGGCGTGGCGAATACCTGGGGATACGGGGCGATGACCAACTCGTACAACGATATGCAGAACGCGAAGGCAGCGCTGTATATCGGATCCAACGCGGCCGAGGCGCACCCGGTATCGATGCTGCACCTGCTGCACGCCAAGGAGAACGGCTGCAAGGTGATCGTGGTCGATCCGCGTTACACGCGCACCGCAGCCAAGGCGCAACACTACGTGCGCATCCGCTCGGGTACCGACATCGCGTTCCTGTTCGGCATGCTGTACCACATCTTCCAGAACGGCTGGGAAGACCAGAAGTACCTGCAGGACCGCGTCTACGGCATGGACAAGGTCAAGGAAGAGGTCATGGCCAAGTGGACGCCCGACAAGGTCGAGGAAGTCTGCGGCGTGCCCGAGGCGCAGGTGAAGATGGTGGCCGAGATCATGGCCAAGAACCGTCCCAGCACGCTGGTGTGGTGCATGGGTCAGACCCAGCACACCATCGGCAACGCGATCGTGCGGGCCTCGTGCCTCGTGCAGCTGGCGCTGGGCAATATCGGCGTGGCGGGAGGCGGCGCCAACATCTTCCGCGGCCATGACAACGTGCAAGGTGCCACGGACGTGGGCCCCAACCCGGACTCGCTGCCGGGCTACTACGGCCTGGCCACCGGCGCGTGGAAGCACTACGCCGCGGTGTGGGGTGTGGACTATGAATGGATCAAGAAGCAGTTCGTCTCGCAGGCGATGATGGAGAAGTCCGGCACCACGGTGTCGCGCTGGATCGATATCGTCACCGAGAAGAACGAGCTGATCGACCAGGACAACAACGTGCGCGGCGTGTTCTTCTGGGGCCATGCCCCGAACTCGCAGACGCGCGGCCTGGAGATGAAGAAGGCGCTGGACAAGCTCGACCTGCTGGTGGTGGTCGACCCCTATCCGTCGGCGACCGCGGCCATGGCCAACATGCCGCCGGCCGAGGGCGACAAGGTCAACCCGAACCGCGCGGTCTACCTGCTGCCGGCCTGCACGCAGTTCGAGACCTCGGGCACGTGCACCGCGTCGAACCGCTCGCTGCAATGGCGCGAGAAGGTCATCGAGCCGCTGTTCGAGTCGATGCCCGACCATACGCTGATGCAGGCGTTTGCCGACCGGCTCGGCTTTGGCAAGGAGCTGTCGAAGAACATGAAGCTGATCGAGGTGAAGCGCGCCGGCCGCACCTGGATGGAGCCGGAGCCAGAATCGATCCTGCGCGAGATCAACGCCAGCAACTGGACCATCGGCTACACCGGCCAGTCGCCGGAGCGGTTGAAGGCGCATATGCGCAATATGCAGATGTTCGACGTCAAGACGCTGCGCTGCAAGGCGGGCAAGGATCCGGTGACCGGCTACGACCTGACCGGCGACTACTTCGGGCTGCCGTGGCCGTGCTACGGCACGCCGGAACTGAAGCACCCGGGCTCGCCCAACCTGTACGACACCAGCAAGCACGTGATGGACGGCGGCGGCAACTTCCGCGCCAATTTCGGCGTGGAGCGCGACGGCGTCAGCCTGCTGGCGGAGGACGGTTCGTATTCGCTGGGCGCTGAGATCACCACCGGCTATCCGGAGTTCGATCATGTGCTGCTGAAGAAGCTGGGGTGGTGGGACGACCTGACCGATGCCGAGAAGGCCAAGGCCGAAGGCAAGAACTGGAAGACCGACCTGTCGGGCGGCATCCAGCGCGTGGTGATGAAGAACCATGGCTGCCACCCGTTCGGCAACGCCAAGGCGCGCGCGGTGGTATGGAACTTCCCCGACGCGATCCCGCAGCATCGCGAGCCGCTGTACTCCACGCGCCCGGACATGGTCGCCAAGTACCCGACCCACGACGACAAGATGGCGTTCTGGCGGCTGCCGACGCTGTACAAGTCGGTGCAGCAGCGCAATATCGAGAACAAGGTCTATGAAAAGTTCCCGATCATCCTGACCTCCGGGCGGCTGGTCGAGTACGAGGGCGGTGGCGAAGAAACCCGCTCCAACCCGTGGCTGGCCGAACTGCAGCAGGAGAACTTCGTCGAGATCAACCCGCGCGCGGCGTCCGACCGCGGTATCCGCAACGGTGACTTCTGCTGGGTGAAGACGCCCACCGGGGCCCGCATCAAGGTGCGCGCGCTGGTGACCGAGCGGGTGGGGCCCGATACCGCGTTTATCCCGTTCCATTTCTCGGGCTGGTGGCAAGGCAAGGACCTGAAGGACTACTATCCCGCGGGCGCGATGCCGGTGGTGCGCGGCGAGGCGGTCAACACGGCCACCACCTACGGCTATGACTCGGTGACGATGATGCAGGAAACCAAGACCACCGTTTGCCAGATCGAGCGGTTTGCCTAAGCGCAGAGGGACACCATGGCACGCATGAAATTTATCTGTGACGCCGAGCGCTGCATCGAGTGCAACAGCTGCGTCACTGCCTGCAAGAACGAGCACGAGGTGCCCTGGGGCGTGAACCGGCGCCGCGTGGTCACCGTCAACGACGGCATGGTCGGCGCCGAGAAATCGATCTCGGTGGCCTGCATGCACTGTTCGGACGCGCCCTGCATGGCGGTCTGCCCGGTCGACTGCTTCTACCGCACCGAGGACGGCGTGGTGCTGCACGACAAGGACGTCTGCATCGGCTGCGGCTACTGCTCCTACGCCTGCCCGTTCGGCGCGCCGCAGTTCCCGTCGACCGGCACCTTCGGCGTGCGCGGCAAGATGGACAAGTGCACCTTCTGCGCTGGCGGCCCGGAAAAGAACGGCTCGGAAGCTGAGTTCGAGAAATACGGCCGCAACCGCCTGGCCGAAGGCAAGCTGCCGCTGTGCGCCGAGATGTGCTCGACCAAGGCGCTGCTGGGCGGCGACGGCGATGTGATCGCCGACATCCTGCGCAACCGCGTGATCAAGCGCGGCACCGGCGGCGACGTGTTCGGCTGGGGCACGGCCTACGGCACCGCCAAGGGCGGCGCGGCCCAGCCGGCCCAACCGGCACAGCCGGCGCCCGCTGCACCGGCCGCACCCGCGGCCCCGGGAGGGCAAGCGTCATGAACCGCGTCCGCGTTGTTGCATTGGTGTCGCTGTGCGGCGTGCTGCTGGCAGCTTGCGGCGAGAAGCCGCAGACCATCAGCCCGTCGCACCGCAAGACTGACGCCCAGGCCTACCAGGGCGCCCCGGATGATCCGTTCGTGGCCAAGGGCTGGAAGCAGGGCGACAAGACCAGCTGGGACAACCAGATTCGCCAGCGCAACCAGTTGCAGAACGAGTACAACCGCACGCAATGAAGGCGCTGCAGCTGGGCCGCCCCGGCAGCCGGGCGCTGGCCCTCGACGATCCGAAGGAGTGCACATGACGCCGTCGCAGAATGCATGCCGCGCAGGCTGGCGGCGCTGGCTCAGCGCCGGCGCGCTGGCACTGGCGGCCTTTGCCGGCACCGCCGCCGCACAGGCGCCGGCCTCGGCACCGCCGGCACCGGCCGCCGCGCAGGCCAATGCCGACACCAACAACCCGGCCACGCACCCGGTCCAGCCGCTGGCCGGCATCGCATCCGAGAATATCTTCAACATACCGCGCCGCGATATCGCCGCCGAGGCCCAGTCGCAGCAGCAGCGCACCGTCACGCAGCCCGGCAACAATGCGCCGGTCTGGCGCGAGGTCAATTCCGACCAGCGCCACTACAGCAGCCTGCCCGACAAGGAAGCCGGCGTGCTGATCCAGCGCACCGGGCAGCAATGGCGCCTGTTCCGCAACGGCGTCATCACCGTCTGGGGCGGCTGGCTGCTGCTGGTGGTGCCGCTTGCCATCCTGGGCTTCTTCCTCTGGCGCGGCGCCATCCCGCTGCGCACGCCGCGCACCGGCCGCATGATCGAGCGCTTCACGCCGCTTGAGCGCATTGTCCACTGGACCATGGCGATCTCGTTCGTGGTGCTGGCGGTGTCGGGCATCGTGCTGCTGCTGGGCAAGCATTTCCTGCTGCCGCTGATGGGCCACATGCTGTTCGGCTGGCTGACCTACGTGCTGAAGAACCTGCACAACGTGATCGGCCCGATCTTCACGCTGTCGGTGATCGTGGCCTTCGTGGTGTTCGTGCGCGACAACCTGCCCAACCGCGACGACATGCGCTGGGTCACCAGCCTTGGCGGCCTGGCGTCCGGCAAGCATGTGCCGAGCGGGCGCTTCAATGCCGGCGAGAAGATGTGGTTCTGGATCGGCGTGTTCGTGTTCGGGCTGGTGCTGTCGGCATCGGGCTGGGTGCTGGACATGATCGTGCCAGGCATGGACTACTACCGCGCGACCATGCAGATCGCCAACGTGATCCATGGGATCTCGGCCGTGCTGATGATCGCGATGGCGTGCGGCCATATCTACATGGGCACGGTCGGCATGGAAGGCGCCTACCGCGCCATGCGCGACGGCTGGGTGGACGAGGCCTGGGCCAAGGAGCACCACGAGCACTGGTACGACGACATCAAGTCCGGCAAGATCCCGGCCCAGCGTTCGGCCAGCCCGGAAGCCGCCGCGGGGCGCAACACCCGGCATACCCCGGGCGAAGCCTGAGGCCGGCTGCCAACCAGACCATGCGGAACCCACGATGACGATGACACGCACCCTGACGCTGGTTGCCCTGTGCGCGGGCGCCACCCTTGCCACCGGCGCGCTGGCCAAGCTGCCGCCGCCGACCGAGGCCCAGCAGGCCAAGGCCGCTGAGACCAAGGCGCGCGCCGCCTGGGCCGACAAGGTCGCCGCCTACCAGTTGTGCCGCGCGCAGGACAAGACCGCGGCGCGTTACTTCGCCGAGCGCAAGGCCCACGGCCAGGAAACCCGCGCGCCGTCGCAAGCCGCCGCGTGTGCCGATCCGGGCCCGTTTGTGGCGCCGACCGCCGCTGCGCCTGCCGCCCCGGCGCCAGCCGTGGCCAGCACCGCGGCCGACGCCAAACCAGCCGCGGCCGGCGCGGTACAATCCCCTGCAAAGGCGCCGTAACCACAGCCCCATGCACGCCGCGCGCGGCGCGGGGCCCTCACCAGCAGTCCCGAGCCCCTCGTCATGACCCTGCGTCCCGAGCTTACCCAGGCAGCCGTTCCCCTGATCGAAGAGGTTGAAGTCGTCGACGAGCAGGGCCGCGTGCGCGCGGCCTACCTGCCGGGCGAGCGTCCGCTGACGGTCTACCTCGACAAGCGCGAGCTGGTCACGCTGATGACCCTGGGCGGCGCGCCCGAGCACCTGGTGCTCGGCTACCTGCGCAACCAGCGGCTGGTGGAATCGATCGAAGACATCGCCGCGGTGCAGGTCGACTGGGAAACCGAGTCCGCCGCCGTGACCACGCGCAATGGCGTGGACCGCATCGAGGAACGCACCGCGCGCCGCGTGGTGACCACCGGCTGCGGGCAAGGCACCGTGTTCGGCTCGCTGCTCGATGAGGTCGACAACATCCGCCTGCCGGTTGGCGCCACGCTGGACCAGGACACCCTGTACGGCATCATCGACACCATCCGGCTGCAGCAGTCGGTCTACAAGCAGGCTGGCTCGGTGCACGGCTGCGCGCTGTTCCAGGGCACCGAGCTGCTGATGTTCATCGAGGACGTGGGCCGCCACAACGCCGTGGACGCCATCGCCGGGCGCATGTGGCTGGAAGGCATGACGGGCAGCGACAAGATCTTCTACACCACCGGGCGCCTGACTTCCGAGATGGTGATCAAGGGCGCGCAGATGGGCATCCCGTTCCTGCTGTCGCGCTCGGGCGTGACGCAGATGGGCTACCAGATGGCCCGGCGCGTCAACCTGACGCTGTTTGCGCGCTGCACCGGCAAGCACTTCCTGCTCTACACCGGGCGCGAGCGCTTCCGCCACCGGCTGCCTGAAGACGCGGTGGCGTAAGCGGCACTTGGTTGTTTGCGTTTGCATAAAGGGGTGGGCGCGATTGGTTGTACAATGCGGCGCACTCCGAGCCAGTGTGTTTACCCTCCCAACCTTATGAGCATCAAATCCGACAAGTGGATCCGCCGCATGGCGGAGCAGCACGGCATGATCGAGCCGTTCGCGCCAGGCCAGGTCCGGGAGCAGGACGGGCGCAAGATCGTTTCGTACGGCACCTCGAGCTACGGCTACGACATCCGCTGCGCCGACGAATTCAAGATCTTCACCAATATCAACAGCACCATCGTCGATCCGAAGAATTTCGACGAGAAGTCGTTCGTGGATTTCAAGGGCGATGTCTGCATCATCCCGCCCAATTCGTTCGCGCTGGCGCGCACGATGGAATACTTCCGGATCCCGCGCAGCGTGCTGACCATCTGCCTGGGCAAGAGCACCTACGCCCGCTGCGGCATCATCGTCAATGTGACGCCGTTCGAGCCTGAGTGGGAAGGCTATGTGACGCTGGAGTTCTCCAACACCACGCCGCTGCCCGCCAAGATCTACGCCGGCGAGGGTTGCGCCCAGGTGCTGTTCTTCGAGAGCGACGAAGTCTGCGAGACCTCGTACCGCGACCGCGGCGGCAAGTACCAGGGCCAGCACGGTGTCACACTGCCGAAGACCTGAGCGCATTACAATGCCGGCGTTTGCCGGAAGGCTGGCCCCGAGAATGGCCGCCACACCTGACGTCAGAGCCACATGTCGCCGCAGCGGGGAACCTCCTGCCGGCCATGTGGCTCAAGTCCTTTATGTCCTGCTTTCCATCAAGGATGCCCGATGAAATTCCGTTTCCCCGTCATCATCATTGACGAAGACTTTCGCTCCGAGAACATCTCCGGCTCGGGCATCCGCGCGCTGGCCGAGGCGATCGAGAAAGAGGGCATGGAGGTCATGGGCCTGACCAGCTACGGCGACCTGACGTCGTTTGCGCAGCAGTCCAGCCGGGCATCGACCTTTATTGTCTCGATCGATGACGACGAGTTCACGCGCGACGGCGATGACCAGCCCGAGGCCGCCGCCATCGAAAAGCTGCGCGCCTTCGTCACCGAAGTGCGCCGCCGCAACTCGGACCTGCCGATCTTCCTGTACGGCGAGACCCGCACCTCGCGCCACATCCCCAACGATATTCTGCGCGAGCTGCACGGCTTCATCCACATGTTCGAGGACACGCCGGAATTCGTGGCACGCCACATCATCCGCGAAGCCAAGGTCTACCTCGACACGCTGGCGCCGCCGTTCTTCAAGGCGCTGATCGACTACGCGCAGGACAGCTCGTACTCGTGGCACTGCCCGGGGCACTCGGGCGGCGTGGCTTTCCTGAAGAGCCCGGTGGGCCAGGTGTTCCACCAGTTCTTCGGCGAGAACATGCTGCGCGCCGACGTCTGCAACGCGGTCGATGAACTGGGCCAGCTGCTGGACCACACCGGCCCGGTGGCCGCGTCGGAGCGCAATGCCGCGCGCATCTTCAACTCCGACCACATGTATTTCGTCACCAACGGCACCTCCACCTCGAACAAGATGGTGTGGCATGCCAACGTGGCGCCGGGCGACATCGTGGTGGTGGACCGCAACTGCCACAAGTCGATCCTGCACGCGATCATGATGACGGGCGCGATCCCGGTCTTCCTGATGCCCACGCGCAACCACTACGGCATCATCGGCCCGATCCCGAAGAGCGAGTTCGATCCGGAGACGATCAGGAAGAAGATCGCCAACCACCCGTTCGCCAGCAAGGCCAAGAACCAGAAGCCGCGCATCCTGACCATCACTCAGGGTACGTACGACGGCGTGCTGTACAACGCCGAGCAGATCAAGGAAATGCTGGCCGCCGAGATCGATACGCTGCACTTCGATGAAGCCTGGCTGCCGCATGCGGCCTTCCACGACTTCTATCGCAATATGCACGCGATCGGCAAGGACCGCCCGCGCAGCAAGGACGCGCTGGTGTTCGCCACCCAGTCGACGCACAAGCTGCTGGCCGGCCTGTCGCAGGCCTCGCAGATCCTGGTGCAGGATTCCGAGACGCGCAAGCTGGACCGCTACCGCTTCAACGAGGCGTACCTGATGCACACCTCGACCAGCCCGCAGTACTCGATCATCGCCTCGTGCGACGTGGCCGCGGCGATGATGGAAGCGCCGGGCGGCACCGCGCTGGTGGAAGAAAGCATCCAGGAGGCGATGGATTTCCGCCGCGCCATGCGCAAGGTCGAGGGCGACTACGACGACGGCAACAACGGCGACTGGTGGTTCAAGGTGTGGGGCCCGGACGCACTGATCGAAGACGGCATCGGCGACCGCGAAGAGTGGATGCTCAAGGCCAATGAGCGCTGGCACGGCTTCGGCGACCTCGCCGACGGCTTCAACCTGCTCGACCCGATCAAGGCCACCATCATCACCCCGGGCCTGGACGTGGACGGCGAGTTCAGCGAACGCGGCATCCCGGCGGCCATCGTCACCAAGTACCTGGCCGAGCACGGCATCATCATCGAGAAGACCGGGCTGTATTCGTTCTTCATCATGTTCACTATCGGCATCACCAAGGGCCGCTGGAACTCGCTGGTGACTGAGCTGCAGCAGTTCAAGGACGACTACGACCAGAACCAGCCGCTGTGGCGCGTGCTGCCGGAATTCGTCGCCAAGCACCCGCAATACGAGCGCATGGGCCTGCGTGACCTGTGCGATGCGATCCACAGCGTGTACAAGGCCAACGACGTGGCCCGTGTGACGACGGAGATGTACCTGTCGGACATGGAGCCGGCGATGAAGCCGTCGGACGCCTGGGCCATGATGGCGCACCGCGAGATCGAGCGCGTGCCGGTCGACGACCTGGAGGGCCGCGTCACCGCCATCCTGCTGACGCCGTACCCGCCGGGCATTCCGCTGCTGATTCCGGGCGAGCGCTTCAACCGCACCATCGTGCAGTACCTGAAGTTCGCGCGCGAGTTCAACAAGCTGTTCCCTGGCTTCGAGACCGACATCCACGGCCTGGTCGAGGACGAGGTCGACGGCAAGACGGCGTACTTTGTCGACTGCGTGAAGCAGGGCGGCTGAGCGCCAGTCCGCGTTCCGCTGACGTGAGCAGGGCCCCGCTATGCGGGGTCCTTTCTTTTGGGGTGGGGCTAGGTGAACGGATTCAGCAGCATCGCGCCCGTGCCGCGGAAATCCTCAACATTGCGCGTGACAATGGTCAGGTCGTGGATCAGCGCGGTGGCGGCAATGAACTTGTCCAGCGCGTGCTCAGGCCGCGGCGCGCGCAGCTGGCCCCAGACCTGGGCGACGTCGGCATCGACCGGCAACACCAGCCGGCCAAAATCCTCCAGCACGGTCGCCAGCCATCGCTCAAGCAGCTCGGCCTGCGCCGTATCGCCGCGATGGCGGATCAGCGCTACGCCACGCTGGAGCTCGCCCACGGTCAGCGCCGACAGGTAGAGCGCGGCACCTTCCCGCGCCGCCTGCCGGAAGAACGCGCGCACGCCGGGGTTGGCGCGCTCGCGCTTGCGCGTTTCGCTGATGACGTTGGTATCAATCAAATACACGCGGCGCCTCGCCTGGATTCTGGATCCGCTCGAAGTCGGCGTCTTGCCCGACGTCCGGGATGCTGGCCAGCACCTCGGCCAGGCTGCGCCGGCGCGTGCCGCCCAGCGCCTGCGCCAGGATGGCGCGGTGTTCGGCCTCGGCGCTGCGGCCGTTGGCGACGGCCCGCTCGCGCAGGCGCTGGACCAGGGATTCATCGATGCCACGAACGAGTAGTGTTGCCATCTTGAGCTCCTCACCATCGGATGGAGGGATGATAGCATTGTTATCAGTACGGCGGTCACGTATCGATGGCAGGCCATACATTGTGGCGGTGCCGGGCCGGTCCAAGGCTTTGGTGATTTGCATGGTGATCTCCTGGATCAAGTCGCTGAACGCAGGAGCCAGTCTGGGCCGCGCCGGGGCGCCGGTCGATGAGCCGATTCGCAATCGCGCGCCCGTCTCCTTCCCGCAACGCCCGCTTTTACAATACCGCCGCACCGCGGATCAGAGCTGCGCCAGGACTTCCTCCAGCGTGACATGGCCCTGGAAGCCGCCTTGGCTTTGCGCCGGCGCCTGCCGCTCGACGGCGTGGGCGAAGCGTACCGCCGGATCGGCTTCCAGCTGGTTGTAGAGGCGCTGCAGGTTCGGATAGTCCTCGCGGTTCAGCACTGCGTGGTACTTGGTCCAGCGGGCGATGCCTATGAAGTAGGCGTCGGCCACCGTGCGGTGCTCGCCAAGCAGCCACGGCCGGCCGCCCAGCATGGCTTCAAGCTCGGCATGCACGTTGCGGACTTCCGCCGCGCCATAGCGGGTCAGGGCCTCGAGTTCGGCCCCTTGCACGCCATGCTCCAGCGCGTACCAGAGCGGTGCGAAGGCGCTGAAAAAGCTGGTGTTGAGGTAGCCCAGCATCTGGTTGAGCCGGTCGAAATCCCGCGTGTCCTGCGCAAAGCCGAGCTTGCCGGCGATGCCGCGCGCGCCGATGTGGTTCATGATCGCCTGGCTTTCGCTGAGGAAGTTGCCTTGCGCGTCCATCAGCGTTGGCGTTTCACCAATCGGGTTGATGCGGCGGTAGGCGTCGCTGGTCACGATTTCCGGCATCTCGATGCGGCTCAGGCGATACGGTTCGCCCAGCCATTCAAGCGCGACGATCGAACCGAACGAGCAGCCAGAGGGGACGCCATAGAAGAGGGTGGTAGTAGGCATGGGAAGTTCTCCTGGTTTGGGTAGCGCCCGCCGATCGGGCATAGGGGAACTGTAGATGTGTGGACTTTGCGCGAGTAGTGGGCAAAAATCCGACCTATCGTCCACATGTGTAGACTTTGCGCCGTCATGCTGAACCTGAACGACCTGCGCTTCTTTGTCATGGCCGTAGCCAATGGCGGCTTTGCCGCCGCCGGGCGCGCGCTGGGCGTGCCCAAATCCACCGTCAGCAAGCGCGTGGCCGAACTGGAGCAGGCGCTGCAGGCGCGGCTGCTCTACCGGAGTTCACGCAGCTTTACGCTGACCGATGCCGGCCGGGATTTCTACGAGCATGCGCGCGCGGCACTGATCGAGGCCGAGGCGGCGCAGGAGGCTGTGCAGCGGCGCGTGGCCGAACCCAGCGGCACGGTGCGCATCACGGCGTCGGTGCCTACCGCGCAGCAGTATCTGGCCATGCACCTGCCCGCGCTGGCCCGTGCCTATCCGCGCCTGCACTTGCAACTGGAGGTGTCCGACCGGAGGGTCGACCTGGTCCAGGAGGGTTTCGACATTGCCGTACGCAGCCATTTCGCGCCGCTGCCGGACTCGGGCCTGGTGCAGCGCCAGCTTGCAGTGGACGAGATCGTGCTGGTGGCGTCGCCCGCCTACCTGTCGGGCCGCGGCACGCCGCAAGCGCCCGCGCAGCTGTCCGACCATGATGGGCTGCTGACCGGGGCCGCCGCCGGCACCTGGCGCCTGAGCGGGCCGGCCGGCACGGGTGCGGAAGTCACGCCGGTGCCCCGCATGACCGTGAACGAATCCGCCGTGCTGCTCGGTGCCGCCGTGGCGGGGCTGGGTATCGTGCCGCTGCCGCAGGAACTGTGCCGCGCGGCGCTGGCGGCCGGCGAACTGGTGCGCGTGCTGCCGGACTGGACCGCGGGCAGCGTGACCACCACGCTGCTGATGCCGGCGCGGCGCGGGCAGTTGCCCGGCGTGCGCGCGACGGTGGATTTCCTGGTGCAATGCCTGGCGCCGGCCGGCGCCGGGGCGGACGCGCGCCCATGAAAAAGCCCCGCATTGCTGCGGGGCCCTGGGTCTGCCATCCGGCTCAGTTCTTCTTTTCGAACTCGAACTGCGGTGCCGCGGGCTCAGGTGCCGGTGCCGCGCCTGGCAGTTCCAGCGAACCCGGCGGGGCGGCCGGTCCTGGCGCCGACGCCGGTTTCTCCGGCTCTGTGCCAAGCGGGATACTGACCTCCGCCGCGTTGCTGTGCTTGAGCGAACCCTTGTCCAGCAGCCCTGTCACCATGCCCGGCCAGAACATCACCAGCAGCACCATCACCATCTGCAGCCCGACCCAGGGCAGGGCACCCCAGTAGATGTCGGAGCTCTTCACTTCCTTCGGGGCGATGCCGCGCAGGTAGAACAGCGCGAAGCCGAACGGCGGGTGCATGAACGAGGTCTGCATGTTCACGCACAGCATCACGCCGAACCACACCAGCGCCGCCGTCGCCGCGGCTTCCGGGTTGCCGCCCATGGAGTCGGCCACCACCGGTGCCAGCACCTTGACCGCCACCGGCGCCAGCATCGGCACCACGATGAAGGCGATCTCGAAGAAGTCCAGGAAGAAGGCCAGGAAGAAGATAAACAGGTTCACCACGATCAGGAAGCCGATCCAGCCGCCTGGCAGCGAGGTGAACAGATGCTCCACCCAGGCGCCGCCGTCCACGCCCTGGAACACCACCGAGAAGCAGGTGGAGCCGATCAGGATGAAGACCACCATCGCGGTGATGCGCGCGGTGGACTGGTAGGCATCGACGATCAGCAGGCGCAACTCGGTCATCTGGCCGGCGCGCAGCAGCAGCCAGAGGATGACCAGGTACACCACCGCCAGCGGGATGCGGAACACGTGCGAGCCGAAGGCGAAGAAGCCCACCGCCGCGGCCACCAGCGTGGCGGCGATGCCGACGCGGTAGATCTGGCGGTCGATCCGGGTAAAGGCCTTGTCGCGGATCACTGCCAGCACCAGCGCGCCGACCGCGCCCATGGCGCCGGATTCCGTCGGCGTGGCAATGCCCAGCATGATGGTGCCCAGCACCAGGAAGATCAGCACCGCGCAGGGGATGATGCCGCGCAGGCATTTGCGCCACAGCGCCCAGCCGCGCAGCGTGCGCGCTTCGGCGGGAACCGGCGGCAGCCAGTCGGGCTTGAAACGCGTCAGGAAGAAGGTGTAGAGCGCAAACAGCGCGATCTGGATCACCGACGGGCCCCAGGCGCCCAGGTACATGCTGCCCACGTCGGCGCTGCCCATCGGGGTCTTGAGCTGGTCGGCCAGCACCACCAGCACCAGCGACGGCGGCACCAGCTGCGTGATGGTGCCCGATGCGGCCAGCACGCCGGTGGCGTACTTCATGTTGTAGCGGTAGCGCATCATCACCGGCAGCGAGATCATCGCCATGGCGATCACCTGTGCGGCCACGGTGCCGGTGATCGCACCCAGGATAAAGCCGACCAGGATCACCGAGTAGCCCAGGCCGCCGCGCACCGGGCCGAACAGCTGGCCCATGGAGTCCAGCATGTCCTCGGCCAGCCCGCATTTCTCCAGGATGGCGCCCATGAAAGTGAAGAACGGGATCGCCAGCAGCAGCTCGTTGGCCAGCACGCTGCCGAACACGCGGCTCGGCACGGCCTGCAGGAAGCTGGCCGGGAAGTAACCCCATTCGATCGCCAGGAAGCCGAAGGCCAGGCCCACCGCCGACAGCGAGAACGCGACCGGGAAGCCGATCAGCATGAACAGCACCAGGCCGCCGAACATCATCGGCGGCATATATTCCAACGGAATCATTGAACCGGCCTCTCGTACTTGGATTCGATGCGCACCAGGCCCTTGAGGGCGGCGAAGCGCTTGATCAGTTCGGACACGCCCTGCAGCGTCAGCAGGGCAAAGCCGATGGGCACCACCAGCTTGATCGGGTAACGCGGCAGGCCGCCGGAATTGCCCGATTGCTCGAGGATGCGCCACGAGGGCAGAAACAGCGATTCCCACGACAGCCAGGTGAACAGCACGCACGAGGGCAGCAGGAATACGACGATGCCGAAGATGTCGATCCAGTGCTGCGCGCGTTCCGACACGTTGCCGTAGATCAGGTCTACGCGCACGTGCTCATTGCGCTGGAAGGTGTAGGAGGCGCCGAACATCACGGCAATGGCAAACATGTACCACTGCAGTTCGAGTGGCCAGTTGTCGCTCAAGTTGAAGCCATAGCGCAGAAGGGCGTTGCCTGCGCTGATCAGGCACGACAGCAGGATCATGATGTTTGCAAGCCTGCCAGTGTGCTGATTCAACCTGTCGATCTGTCGTGACAGACCAAGCAAGTAATACATGGGTTGTCTCCCCGGTTTTTGCGGCGCCTAGTTTATCTGTAACAAAATTCGCAGGCGCTAGGGGCTACTACCTACGGGGGCGACGAGATTGCGCCAGAATGGGGAACGCCAACAGAAAAAGCCACCGGGCTCGCGCCGCGGTGGCTTCTTCTTGCGCAAAACTTACGCGAAACTTACAGAGGGTCCTGCTGTTACAGCGCCGCACGCGCGGCCGCGATGGCGGCGCGCACCTGCGCCGGCGCCGTGCCGCCGATATGGTCGCGCGCGGCGACCGAGCCTTCCAGCGTCAGCACCGCGTGCACGTCGTCGCCGATCAGCGCGGCCTTGTCGCCCAGGCCCGAGACTTCGCGCAGCTCGGCCACGCTCAGGTCGGCCAGGTCGCACTGGCGGCTGTCGCAGGCGCGCACCGCGTGGGCCACGGCCTCGTGGGCGTCGCGGAAGGGCAGGCCCTTCTTGACCAGGTAGTCGGCCAGGTCGGTGGCGGTGGCGTAGCCCTGCAGCGCGGCGGCGCGCATCGCTTCGGGCTTGACGGTGATGCCCGGCACCATGTCGGCAAAGATGCGCAGCGTGTCCACGACGGTATCGACCGTATCGAACAGCGGCTCCTTGTCTTCCTGGTTGTCCTTGTTGTACGCCAGCGGCTGGCCCTTCATCAGCGTCAGCAGGCCGATCAGGTGGCCGTTGACGCGGCCGGTCTTGCCGCGCGCCAGTTCGGGCACGTCGGGGTTCTTCTTCTGCGGCATGATCGAGCTGCCGGTGCAGAAACGGTCGGCGATGTCGATAAAGCCCACGCGCGGGCTCATCCACAGCACCAGTTCTTCCGAGAAGCGCGACACGTGGGTCATCACCAGCGCGGCGGCGGCGCAGAATTCAATGGCGAAGTCGCGGTCCGACACGGCGTCCAGCGAGTTGCGGCACACGCCGTCGAAGCCAAGCTGCTGCGCCACGAACTCGCGGTCGATCGGGTAGCTGGTGCCGGCCAGCGCGGCCGCGCCCAGCGGCAGGCGGTTGACGCGCTTGCGGCAGTCGGCCATGCGCTCGGCATCGCGCGTGAACATCTCGTTGTAGGCCAGCAGGTGGTGGCCGAAGGTCACCGGCTGCGCCACCTGCAGGTGGGTGAAGCCGGGCAGGATGGTGTCGGCGTTCTGTTCGGCCAGGTCCAGCAGCGCGGCGCGCAGCGCGCCCAGCAGCACCATGATGTTGTCGATCTCGCTGCGCAGCCACAGGCGGATGTCGGTGGCGACCTGGTCATTGCGCGAGCGGCCGGTGTGCAGGCGCTTGCCGGCATCGCCCACCAGCGCGGTCAGGCGCGCCTCGATGTTCAGGTGGACGTCTTCCAGGTCCAGCTTCCACTCGAAGCCGCCGGCCTCGATCTCGGCCTTGATCTGCGCCATGCCGCGCTCGATCTCGGCGCGGTCGGCCTCGGCGATGATGCCCTGCTTTGCCAGCATGGCCGCGTGGGCCAGCGAGCCCTGGATGTCGAACAGGGCCAGGCGCTTGTCGAAGAACACCGAGGCGGTGTAGCGCTTCACCAGGTCGGACATCGGTTCGGAGAAGCGGGCGGACCAGGCTTCGCCTTTCTTGGCAAGTTGGGAGGTGGACATGGACGTCGGCTGCAGTGGCTCGCGCGGGCAGGCGCCGGCGTGCGGACGGCGGCGGGCGCGAGAAATTGGGAAACGGCGATTATATCGCCCGCCAGCCCGCTGGCGGCGTCGGCCGGCGCGGCAGCGCCGTTCATCAGAGCCGGCTGTGGATCACAGGCCCCTTGAACACCACCGGGCCGCTTGGCCCATCGGCATTGGGCGAGCCGCCCGGCGGCTCGATGCTGACCGCCAGCGCGGGCACCGCCGCGGGCAGTTGCGCCAGCGCCAGCCGGGCTTCGGGTGCCCGCCCGATCACGCCGAGCGACTGCGGCTTGCCGCCCGCAGGCAGCGCCCACAACTGCAGTACCTGCTGGTCGCTCAGGGCCAGGTGATCCAGGCGGCGCACGATCAGGCTGCGTGCGCCGGCGTCCCACGACACCAGCATCGCAGGCTGGGCACGGTCGTCGTTCAGCACGGCGAGGACCTCGGCCGGCGCCGCCTGATCCTGCCGGGCCAGCTGGATGCCGATGCCGACGGCCAGCACCGCCACCATGGCCATTGCCGCCGCGGCGCCGCGCCAGAACACCGGGGCTGACCACAGGCGCTGCCACCAGCCGTCCGCAGGGCGGGTGTCAGGCGCCGGGCGGTCCGGCTGACTGGCCGGATCTGCCATTTTCCAGCCGAGGCGATCCTCGATCCCGCACCAGACCTTGTCGACCGGCTCGGCGGCCGCCTGCAACTCGGCCACGCCCGCCAGCCGCGCCTGCCAGCGGTGGATCGCGGCGCGCACCGCGGGCTCTTCGCGCGCGAGTTGTTCCAGGCGTCGGCGTGCGCCGCCGCGCAGCACCCCCAGCGCGTACTGCGCGGCGATGCGGTCGAGCAGGTCGGGATGGCTGGCCAGCTTCATGCCGCGCCCTCCATGCAGCTGCGCAGCCGCTCCAGGCCGCGCCGGATCCAGGACTTGACCGTCCCCAGCGGCGCGCGCAGGCGGGCGGCCAGCTCGGCGTGGCTCAGGTCCTGCAGGTAGGCCAGCATGATGGCCTGGCGCTGCGGCTGCTCCAGGCGCTGCAGGCAGCGGTTGAGCGCGCGTGCCTGCTGGCTGGCATCGGCCAGTTCCGCGGGCCCGGCGGTGTCGTCGGCCAGCCACTCGCCCAGGTCTTTGTCAAGCTCGACCGTCTGCCCGACGCGTGCCGCGCTTGCCCGGCGCAGGCAGTCCAGCGCGCGGTTGCGCACGATCGCGGTCATCCAGGTCATCGGCGCGGCCAGGTGCGGCCGGTAGTCGCCGGCGTGGTGCCAGATGCTGACAAAGCTTTCCTGCACGACATCCTCCGCCCAATCGCGCCTGCCAGTGATACGCAGCGCAAGGCCAAACAGTTTCGTCGCGGTGAGGTCATAGAGGCCGCGCAGCGCCTGCCGCTCGCCGATGGCCACGGCCTGGAGCAGGGCCGCAAGCCGCTCGGCGCCGGGCGGCGCGGCGTAGGTTTCGGCGGAAGGGGACACCGGAGAGGGGGGCACCGGGGCGTCTCGCGAAAGGGTGTTGCCGGATTATAGGCACGACCTTGCATCCGATTGGCCCCGGCGTGCGTATCAGGTGGCAGGCGCACGATGGCGGCCCCGGGCTGCGGGCCGCGGCGCCGTTGATCCCACACAGGAGAACATCATGGAACGCATGCGCACCACTGCGGTCACGACAGATCCGACCGATTCCCTTGACCGCATTGTGACCGCGCCCGATGCGCGCCGCCGCGGGCTGCTCAAGGCGCCGGGGCTGTTCGCGCTGGGCTCGCTCGCCGTCATCAGCCTTGGCGAGTCCATGCCGGCCTGGGCGCAGACCCAGTCGGGCAGCACCAGGGACGACATCAATATCCTGAACACTGCGCTGGGACTGGAATACCAGGCGATCGCGGCCTACCAGGTGGGCGCGGAAAGCGGCCTGCTGCAAAAGCCGGTGCTTGCCACCGCGGTCAAGTTCCAGGACCACCACAAGGCGCACGCGCAGGTGCTGGCCGGGACGGTGTCAAAGCTGGGCGGCACCCCGGTGGTGGCGAAGAAGGCGTCGGAATACACCTTCCCGACTGACAAGCTGAAGACCCAGGCCGATGTGCTGCGCTTTGCCGCGGGGCTGGAGAAGGGCGCCACCGCCGCCTACCTGGGCGTGCTGCCGAACTTCCACAACCGCGAACTGACCCGCGCCGCCGGCAGCATCCTCGGGGACGAGGCGATGCACTGGGCGGTGCTGCTGCACGCGCTGGGTGAGGATCCGGTGCCGGGGGCGTTTGTGGGGTGAGGGGTCAGACTGGCGCCATTTGAAAGAGCTGCCGCCCGATGTGGACGCGCCCCTCTCCCGCACGCGGGAGAGGGGCGCAAACCGGCAGGACTCTGACGCCAATCAGCCCGTATTGCGCAGGCCCGCCGCGACGCCGTTGATGGTCAGGTGGATGCCGCGCCGCACCCGGATGTCGTCGCCATCCTTGCCCGAGCGGTAGCGTTTCAGCAACTCAACCTGCAAGTGGTTCAGCGGGTCGAGGTAGGCAAAGCGGTTCTTGATCGAGCGCGCCAGCAGCGGGTTGTCCGCCAGCCGTTCCTGGTGGCCGGTGACCAGTGTCAGCATCTCGCAGGTCAGGTGCCATTCCTTGCTGATGCGGTTGAACACGGTGCGGCGCAGGGCCGCGTCGTCGCACAGCTGGGCATAGCGCGAGGCCACGGCCAGGTCGGTCTTGGCCAGCACCATGTCCATGTTGGACAGCAGCGTCGAGAAGAACGGCCAGGTCTTGACCATGCGGCGCAGCGTGGTCACGGCCAGCTTGCGCGCCTTGTCGTCCGGCGCGGTGTCCAGCAGCGACTTGACCGCGCTGCCGAAGCCGTACCAGCCCGGCAGCAGCAGCCGGCACTGGCCCCACGAGAAGCCCCACGGGATTGCGCGCAGGTCTTCGATGCGGCGGTTCTTCTTGTCCATCAGCTTGCGCGAGGCCGGGCGCGAACCCAGGTTCAGGTCGGCGATCTCGGTGATCGGCGTGGTGGCGAAGAAGTAGTCCTTGAAGCCCGGGGTCTCGTAGACCAGGTCGCGGTAGGCGGTGAAGGCGCGGTCCGACAGCTGCTGCATCACGGCCTCGAACATGTCGAGGTCCTTGGGTGCGTTCTGCTGCGGCAACAGCGAGGCTTCCAGCGTGGCGGCGACCACCGTTTCCAGGTTGCGCCGGCCGATCTCGGCGTTGGCGAACTTGCTGTTGATGATCTCGCCCTGCTCGGTCAGACGGATCTGGCCGTTCACCGTGCCCGGCGGCTGCGACAGGATGGCCTGGTAGGTCGGGCCGCCGCCGCGGCCGACGGTGCCGCCGCGGCCGTGGAACAGGCGCAGCTTGACCTGGCGCTGCTCGAACAGCTGCACCAGCTCCAGCTCGGCCTTGTACAGCTCCCAGGTGGAAGTCAGGAAGCCGCCGTCCTTGTTCGAGTCCGAGTAGCCAAGCATCACTTCCTGCTCGACGCCATGGTGCGCGATCACCGAGTCGAAGCCCGGCAGGTCCAGCAGCGACTGCATGATGCCGGCGGCGTTGCGCAAGTCCTCAATGGTCTCGAACAGCGGGATCACCATCAGCTCCATGCGCGCCGGGTCGGTCTTGCTGCCCAGCGTGCCCTGCAGCATGCCGGATTCCTTCTGCAGCAGCATCACTTCGACCAGGTCCGACAGCGTCTCGGTGTGCGAGATGATGTAGTTGCGCGCAATGCGCTTGCCATAGCGCGCGCGCAGCTCGCGCGCGGCGGCGAAGATCGCCAGTTCCTTGCGGGTCTGCTCGGAATACTCGTGCCACGGCAGCGTCAGCAGGCGCGGCTGGCGCAGTTCGGCCAGCAGCAGTTCCAGCTTGCGCGCCTCGGGCAGGGCGGCGTAGTCGGGGGCGATGCCGGCGGCGGCGAACAGCTCGGCGATGACCGCCTCGTGCACGTCCGAGACCTGGCGCATGTCGACCGATGCCAGGTGGAAACCGAACACGCCGATGGCGCGCGCCAGCGCTTCGATACGGCCATTGGCCAGCGCCTGGCCATGGTTGGCGCGCAGCGAGTCGACCACCACCTGCACGTCGGCGGCAAAGGCCTCGGCGCTGTCATAGGGCTCGGCCGGCGCCACCGGGCGGCGCGGCACGGCGTGGCCGGTCAGCGCCTTGCTGGTTGCGGCCAGGCGCGCGTAGATGCCGATCAGCGCGCGGCGGTAGGGTTCGTCGGCGCGATGCTCGGAGTGGTCGGGCGAGCGCTCGGCCAGCGCCAGCAGTTCCGGGCTGGCGTCGACCATCAGCGTCGACATCGACAGCTCCGCGCCCAGCGCATGGACTTCATCCAGGTACCAGTCGATGATCATCTGCCCCTGCTGGCTGGCGGCATGCTCCAGCGTCTCGGCGGTGACGTTGGGGTTGCCGTCGCGGTCGCCGCCGATCCAGGAACCCATCTGCAGGAACGGCGCCAGCGGCGCCGGCTGCGCGCCCGGAGTGCCCTTGCGCTTGCGCGTGGTCGGGAACACCGCGGCGATGTCTTCTTCCAGCTCGCTCATCAACTGCGGGATGCCGCGCAGGAAACAGGTGCGGTAGTAGGACAGGGCGTTTTCGATCTCGTCGGCCACCGTCAGGCGCGAATCGCGCAGCATGCGGGTCTGCCACAGCGTGGTGACCTTGGCGCGCAGCTGCGCGGTGTTGTGGTCGCGCTCGCGCGCGGTCATCGGCAGGTCGCGCTCGGCCAGCAGGCGGGCGATCTCGCGCTCGGCGTCGAGAATACTCTTGCGCTGGACTTCGGTCGGGTGCGCGGTCAGCACCGGCACGATCAGGGCCTCGTCCAGGAACTTGCGCAGCTGCTTGCCGGTCACGCCGGCGGCGTCGATCGCCTCCAGCGCGTGGGCCAGGCTGCCCGCCTGCGGCGGCGAGCCGGCCAGCGCGTGCACGCGGCGGCGGCGGTTGTGGTGCTGGTCCTCGGCGATATTGGCCAGGTGCGAGAAATAGCTGAACGCGCGCACGACCTGGTTGGTCTGGTCGCGCGACAGGCGCTTGAGCAGGCGGTCCAGCTCGGCGCCGGCGGCGCGGTCGTTCTCGCGGCGGAAGCGCACCGCGGTCTGGCGGATGGTCTCGACCACCTCGAAGGCGGCGTCGCCTTCCTGTTCACGCAGGCATTCGCCCAGCAGGCGGCCCAGGAAGCGGATGTCCTCGCGCAGCGGCACGTCCTTGTCGGCGGTGCGGCGGGCGGTGGGGGCGATGGTGGTTCCGTTGCTCGACACGATGGAAAGCTTGGGCTTGGGGGAACGTTTGGTCCCGCTGCGGCTGGCGGGGCGTTTCGGTTCGGCGGCGGATGCGCCGTTTGCGTCACCCTGGCCGGCGCCGAGGGCAGGGCTTTGGTCTTTCGCAGCCGGGGCGGTCCGCCGGCCGTTGGGGCGCGCAGCATGCTGCGTCATGCAATCTCCTCGTTCTGCTTCTAGCTTATCTATTGGTGCGGAGGGACTATTGGGTCGCGTGCTACCATTGACGCATGTCGTCTGCCACCCTGTCTTCCTCTACCGCTGTCGTGTCTCGCAATCTTCCGCAAAAGCTCGTCATTGCCTCCCGAGAGAGCCGTCTGGCCCTGTGGCAGGCAGAACATGTGCGTGCTGCATTGCAACAATACTATCCCGCGTGCGACGTGTCCATTCTTGGCATGACCACGCGCGGAGACCAGATTCTAGACCGTACGCTGTCCAAAGTCGGCGGCAAGGGTCTGTTTGTCAAAGAACTGGAGTTCGCGATGGACGAAGGCCGGGCGGACCTGGCGGTGCACTCGCTCAAGGATGTGCCGATGGAGTTGCCCGAAGGCTTCGCCCTGGCCGCGGTGATGGAACGCGAGGATCCGCGCGACGCGCTGGTGTCTTCCGCCTACGCCTCGCTGGACGAGATGCCGGCCGGCACCGTGGTCGGCACCTCCAGCCTGCGCCGTGAGGCCGCGCTGCGCAGCCGCTATCCGCAACTGGTGATCAAGCCGCTGCGCGGCAATCTGGACACGCGGCTGGGCAAGCTCGATCGCGGCGAATACGGCGCCATCATCCTGGCCGCCGCCGGCCTCAAGCGCCTGGGCCTGGGCGAGCGCATCCGCGCGCTGATCCCGATCGAGGTGTCGCTGCCGGCCGCAGGCCAGGGCGCCCTCGGCATCGAGATCCTGGCCAACCGGCCTGAACTTGCGCAATGGCTGGCGCCCCTGAACCACCAGCCGACGGCGCTGGCCGTGAGCGCCGAGCGCGCCGTGTCGCGCATGCTGGGCGGCTCGTGCCAGGTGCCGCTGGCCGCCCATGCGCGCTGGGAAGGCGATCAGCTGAAGCTGGACGCCTTTGTCGCCTTGCCCGATGGCACGCGCGCCATCCGCGCTGCCGCGTCCGGGCCGGCAGTTGACCTGGCTGCTGCCGAAGCGCTTGGCCAGGCCTGCGCGCGCGACCTGCTGGCGCAGGGTGCCGAAGCCATCCTCGCGGCACTGGCCGATTCTGGCGATCCCGCCGGCTCCCAAGCTCCTGCCTGAGGCTGCCCCATGCCCAGCCCGACCGTCGTTGTCACACGACCCGCCGGGCAGTCCCGGCAACTGACCGAGGCGCTGCAGGCCGCGGGCCTGGACGTACTCAGCTTTCCCTTGCTGGGCATCGGCCCGGCCGTTGACGACGCGCCGCTGCGCGCGGCGCTGGCGCGGCTGAACACCTTTGCGCTGGTGGTCTTTGTCAGTCCCAATGCCATTGCCTACGCGCTCGACGCACTGGCCGGCGTGCAGGGCGTGGCCCAATGGCCGGCGCAGGTGCCGGTGGCGGTGGTCGGGCCGGCCAGCGTCGCGGCCCTGGCCGAGCGCGGCATCGCGCCGCCCGCGTGCCGGGTGATCGCGCCCGCGGGCGCTGCCGCAAACGGGCAGGGCCCCGATGACGCCGCACCGGAGGCCGAAGCGCTGCGCTTCGACTCCGAGGCCCTGTGGGCCCGGCTCGATCCCGCCGCGCTGGCGGGCAAGCCGGTCCTGATCATCCGCGGCAACGGCGGGCGCGACTGGCTGGGCGACCGCCTGCGCGAGGCCGGCGCCCAGGTCGAGGCCGTCGAGGCCTACCAGCGCACGCTGCCCGAACCCAGCGCCATGCAGTGGCAGGCCGTGCGCGACAACCTGCGTCCCGGCGCGGCGCCGCATGCGTGGCTCCTAACCAGTTCTGAAGCGGTGCGCAACCTTGACGCGCTGGCACGCCAGCATCTGTCGCCTGAGGAAGACGCTGCCCTGCGGCAGGTGCAGTGCATCGCGCCGCATGCGAGAATCGCCGAACAGGCGCTGGCGCTGGGCTTCCCCCATATCCTGCGCGCCGCCCCGGGCGATGCCGGCCTGCTGGCGGCGTGCCTGCAGTGGGCCGATGCCCATGCTGGTCCCGCGCCGGCAAGCATGGCCAGCGCGTCAATCGAAGCCGGCCCGCCCAGCGCCACAGCCGAAGCGCCGCCGGCCCCCGTGCCGGACGCAGCAGTTCCCGCAACGTCAACGAAGGTCGAACGCGTGACGCAAGAAACCACGTCCTCCTCCGCTACGCCGCCGCCCACGGCGGCCTCCGCAGCATCGGCGCAAGCAGCGTCCGCGCCGGGCCCCGCTACCTCCGCTGCTCCCAGTGCAGCCTCACGGCGGTCCGCTGCGTTGTGGGCGCTCGTCGCCGTGCTGGTGGTGGCGACGGCTGGCGGCTTCTGGTGGCTGCAGCAGCGCGTTGACCACCTGACCGGCGAGCTGGCGCGCCGCCAGCAAAGCAACGATGCGCTGGTGCAGGAGTCGCGCGTGCTGACCCGCAACGCGCAGGACACGGTCAAGGAACTGCAGGCCAAGGTCGGCGCACTGGAGAACCAGGTCGGAGAGACCCGCGACAAGCAGGTGGCGCTGGAACAGGTCTACCAGGACCTGATGCGCAACCGCGACGACTGGGAAATCGCCGAGATCCAGCAGTTGCTGACCAGTGCCGGCCAGCAACTGCAGCTGACCGGCAACGTGCAGGTGGCGCTGGCCGCGCTGCAAAGCGCCGACGCGCGCCTGGCGCGCGCCGACAAGCCGCAATACAACCTGCTGCGCCGCGCGATCGCGCGCGACGTCGCGCGCATGAAGGCGGTGCCCGACACCGACCTGACCGGTGCTGCAATTAAACTGGACGAGGCCATCAACCAGGTCGACTCACTGCCGCTGCTGTCCAGCGAACGCATGCTGGAGCGCAGCGAGGCCGACGCCCGCAAGGGTGCCGCGGCCAACGGTGCCAGCGCGCCGGCCGCCGCCGCCAACGGCGCGGGCCCGGGCTGGTTCACGCGCCTGTGGGATTACCTGCGCGAAGAACTGGCGCAGGTGGTCCGCATCCGCAAGGTCGACGACGCCGAGGCGCTGCTGCTGTCTGGCGACCAGGGCTGGTTCCTGCGCGAGAACGTCAAGCTGCGCCTGCTCAACGCGCGCCTGGCATTGCTGTCGCGCAACGAACCCGTGTTCCGCAACGACCTGGCCGCCGCGCAAGCGATGATCAGCCGCTATTTCGATACCAAGTCGCGCCGGGTGCAGGGGGTGCTGACGCTGCTGCGGCAGGCGCAGGCCGGCGCGGTCACGGTGCAGCTGCCCACCATGTCCGAAAGCCTGGGCGCGCTGCATGCCCTGAAGAAGGAGTAAGCCCATGCGCCTTCTGTTCTGGGTTGCGGTCCTGTTTGGCGGCGCCGTCGGGCTGGCCCTGTTCACGCAGTTCAACCACAGCAATGTGGTGCTGTTCTATCCGCCGTATCGCGTCGAGCTGTCGCTGAACCTGGCGCTGGCCTTGCTGCTGTTGCTGTTCTTCGTGGTTTGGACGGTGATGTCCACCGTCCGCCATCTGGCCGACATGCCGCGCCGCGCCGCCGCCTACCGCGAGCGCAGCCGCATGAGCAAGGCACAGGCGGCGCTGCGCGAGTCGATCGAAAACCTGTTTGCCGGCCGCTTCGCCCGCGCCGAGCGCGCCGCGCGCGAGGCGCAGTCCTGGGACGACCAGGCCCAGACCGCCGCGCTGATCGGCGCCCGCGCCGCGCACCGGATGCAGGAAACCGAGCGGCGCGACGCCTGGATGGCGCAGGTCACCGACCCCGAGCGCGAGCAGGCGCGGCTGGTGTCGATGGCCGAGTTGCTGGTCGATGCCCGCGATGCCGACGGCGCGCTGGAGACCATCGCCCAGCTGCAGTCGCAGGGCGCGCGCCAGATCCACGTGCAGCGCATCGCGTTGCGCGCGCACCAGCACCTGAAGAACTGGACCGAGGTGCTGCGTCTGGCGCGCTCGCTGGAAAAGCGCAACGCGCTGCATCCGGTGCTGGCGCTGCGGCTCAAGCAGATGGCCGTCGAAGCCATGCTGGAGGAACGCCGCCACGACGCCGACGCGCTGACCGAGTTCTGGCGCTCATTGTCCGCCGACGAGCGCCGCGCCACCCGCATCGCCGAACCCGCGGCGCGTTACTTCGCGGCGCTGGGCCGGCAGAACGAAGCCCGCCGCATCATCGAAGACGCGCTCAAGGTCAACTGGGACAGCCGCCTGGTGCTGCGCTATGCCGATTGCGCCGTGCCAGGCCACGCGCTGCCGCAGATCCAGCAGGCCGAGAAATGGCTGGCCGCGCATCCCGCCGACGCCGATCTCTACTACACGCTGGGCGTGCTGTGCCTGGGCGAGAAGCTGTGGGGCAAGGCCCAGTCCAGCTTCGAGCGCGCGCTGAAATATGCCGAGCCCGACCAGCAGCGCCGCCTGCGCGTGCGCACGCACCTGGCGCTGGCGCGGCTTTTTGAGGAAACCGAGCGCTTCGACGACGCGCAGCGGCACTATCGCGAGAGCGCGATGCTGGCGGCCTGAGGATTTCAGGCTGCGCGTAAACTAACCGATTGTGTGCTCCCTCTCTCCCGCAAGCGGGAGTGGGGCGCACCGACCGCAGGCAAACTGCGGCAGCAATCCGGCTTGCCACCCAGCAGCCGCGTCACCATCCATCCCTACCACCATCCATTCCATGACTCTCGACCGCATCCTCCAATCCCAGGGCTTTGGCACGCGCCGGTACTGCGGCGACCTGATCGCCGCCGGGCTGGTCGAGGTCAACGGCGAACTGTGCGAAGACCCGCGCGCGCAGTTTGAAGTCGACGGCCTGCGGCTCACCGTCGACGGCGAGGAATGGCTGGCCTGCACCAAGGCCTACCTGATGCTGAACAAGCCCACCGGCTACGAATGCTCGCAGCGCCCGCGCCATCATCCCAGCGTCTACAACCTGCTGCCGGTGCCGCTGCGCCAGCGCGAGGTGCAGGCCGTGGGGCGGCTGGACCACGACACCACCGGGCTGCTGCTGCTGACCGATGATGGCCAGTTCATCCACGCCCAGACCTCGCCCAAGCGCAAGGTGCCCAAGATCTATGAAGTGACGACTGCCGAGCCGGTCACGCCGGAGCAGGCCGAAGCGCTGTGCAGTGGCGTGCAACTGCTCGACGAACCGGCGCCGATCGCTGCGGAAGCGTGCGAGATCACCGGCGAACGCAGCCTGCGGCTGACCCTGGTGCAAGGCAAGTACCATCAGGTCAAGCGCATGGTGGCGGCGGCCGGCAACCATGTCAGCGCGCTGCATCGCAGCGCCATTGGCGGCCTGCGGCTCGATCCGGCCCTGGCCGAAGGCGAGTGGCGCTGGCTGACGGCGCAGGAGCTGGCCGCACTGACCCGCAAGGATTGAGCCAAACTGCAACCCCAGACCGTGGCCGGGCGCTCATTGCTGCACTGCAGCGTCCGCCAATCTTTTCCGGAAGACCCCCGGCGATTTGATAAAATGCAAGGCATGGCGAAGCCCGAAGCACCTATCAATCTGACCAATCAGTTCCTGATTGCCATGCCTGGCATGGCTGATCCGACCTTTTCGGGTTCCGTCGTCTACATCTGCGAACACAATGAGCGTGGCGCGCTCGGGCTGGTGATCAACCGGCCCATCGACATCGACATGGCCACGCTGTTCGACAAGATCGACCTCAAGCTTGAAATCCAGCCAGTCGCGCACCAGCCGGTCTACTTCGGCGGCCCCGTGCAGACCGAGCGCGGCTTTGTGCTGCATGACCCGGTGGGCGTCTATGTGTCGTCGCTGGCCGTGCCCGGCGGGCTGGAGATGACCACCTCCAAGGACGTGCTCGAGGCCGTGGCCAACGGCAGCGGCCCGCACCGCTTCCTGCTGACGCTGGGTTACTCCGGCTGGGGCGCCGGCCAGCTGGAGGAAGAGCTCAGCCGCAACGGCTGGCTGACGGTCCAGGCCGACCCCGAGATCATCTTCAGCGTGCCGCCCGACGATCGCTTCGCCGCCGCCATCCGGCTGCTGGGCATCGACTTCACCATGCTGTCCGGCGAGGCCGGGCATGCCTGATGCCGTGGGGCGTGAACTGCCCCGCGACGGCACGGTCCTGGCATTCGACTACGGCGAAAAAAAGATCGGTGTCGCGCTGGGCAACTTCATCACGCGCGAGGCGCGTGCGCTGACCATCCTCCCCAATATCACCGTGGAAGGCCGCTTCGAGGCCGTGGCGGCGCTCATCCAGGAGTGGAACCCGGTGCAGCTGATCGTCGGCATGCCGGTCAACCCCGAAGGGGGCGAGCAGCCCTCGATGAAGCTGGCGCGGCGTTTCGGCAACCAGCTCAATGGCCGCTTCGGCCTGCCGGTGGAGTGGGTGGACGAGCGCTATACCTCGCGCGCCGCGTCGATGGCCGGCGCCCGCCGCGGCGAGCTCGATGCCGAGGCCGCCCGTATCATCCTGCAACAGTACTTCGACCAATTCCCGCTATGACGCAGATTTCCGTTCCCGACGCCGAGTCGCTGTACCGCAAGCTGCTGGACCAGGCCCAGGCGTTGATCCCCGAGGCCGAGCGCGCGCGCTGGTCGGTGGCCGGCATCTACTCAGGCGGCGCATGGATCGCCGCGCGGCTGGCCGCTGACCTGAAGCTGCCCGAGCATGGCGTGATCAACGTTGCCTTCCATCGCGACGACTATGCCAAGAAGGGCCTGCACAGCCAGGCCCAGCCGACCACGCTGCCGTTTTCGGTGGATGACCGCAACATCCTGCTGATCGATGATGTGCTGGCCACCGGCCGCACCATCCGTGCCGCCGTCAACGAGCTGTTCGACTACGGCCGCCCCGCGCGCGTGGCGCTGGGCGTGCTGGTCGACCGCGGCGGGCGCCAGCTGCCGATTGCCGCCGACCTGACTGCCGCCGAGATGGCGCTGCCGCCCGGCACCACGCTGGTGCTGTCGCGCCAGGGCGAGGGCGCCGGCGCACAATTCGCGTTTGCGACCGAACCTACCGATTCCGCCACCGGCTGAACCGGCCCGCATGCCCCAGGCGCGCCCGTGCGCGCCTGACCCCCAGCTCCGAGACCAGACCACCTCCGTTTTTTGCCCGCGCCCGACCAGCCATGACCAAGACGTTCCGCAACCCGCAGCTCACCAAGAACGGCGAACTGAAGCACCTGTTGTCGATCGAGGGGTTGTCGCGTGACATGATCACGCACATCCTCGACACCGCCAGCCAGTTCGTATCGCTGTCCGACTCAGACCGCGATGTCAAGAAGGTGCCGCTGCTGCGCGGCAAGAGCGTGTTCAACCTGTTCTTCGAGAACTCCACCCGCACCCGCACCACCTTCGAGATCGCCGCCAAGCGGTTGTCGGCGGACGTGCTGAACCTGAACATCAATGCCTCGTCGACCAGCAAGGGCGAGTCGCTGCTGGACACCATCAACAACCTGTCGGCGATGTCCGCCGACATGTTCGTGGTGCGCCATGCCAGCTCGGGCGCACCTTACCTGATCGCCGAGCACGTCGCGCCGCACGTGCACGTGATCAATGCCGGCGACGGCCGCCACGCGCACCCGACGCAAGGCCTGCTGGACATGTACACGATCCGGCACTTCAAGAAGGACTTCACCAACCTGACGGTGGCTATCGTCGGCGACATCCTGCACTCGCGCGTGGCACGCTCCGACATCCACGCGCTGACCACGCTGGGCGTGCCCGAAGTGCGCGCCATCGGTCCGCGCACGCTGCTGCCGTCGGGGCTGGAGCAGATGGGCGTGCGCGTCTTCCACGACATGGAAGAGGGCCTGAAGGGCGTGGACGTGGTCATCATGCTGCGGCTGCAGAACGAGCGCATGAGCGGCGCGCTGCTGCCGTCGGCGCAGGAATACTTCAAGGCCTACGGCCTCACGCCGGAGCGCCTGGCACTGGCCAATCGCGACGCCATTGTGATGCACCCGGGCCCCATGAACCGCGGCGTCGAGATCGACTCCGCCGTGGCCGACGGGCCGCAGTCCGTGATCCTGAACCAGGTGACCTTCGGCATCGCCGTGCGCATGGCGGTGATGGGCATCGTGGCGGGAAATAGCGACGAATGATGCAGTCGAGCGACACGAGCCAGAACACACTGAACCAGCCAAGCGACACGACAAGCCAAGCTATGAAGATTCACATCAAGGGCGGCCGCCTGATCGATCCGGCCAGCAACACCGACGCCGCGCAGGACCTCTACATCGCCGCCGGCAAGATCGTCGGCGTGGGCAGTGCCCCGGCGGACTTCACCGCCAACAAGACCATCGATGCCAGCGGCCTGATCGTGTGCCCCGGCCTGGTCGACCTCTCCGCGCGCCTGCGCGAGCCCGGCTACGAATACAAGGCCACGCTCGAATCCGAAGTGGCCGCCGCCACTGCCGGCGGCGTGACCAGCCTGGTCTGCCCGCCCGATACCGATCCGGTGCTCGATGAGCCCGGCCTGGTCGAAATGCTGAAATTCCGCGCCCGCACCCTGAACCAGACCCACGTGTACCCGCTGGGCGCGCTGACGCTGGGCCTGAAAGGCGAGACCCTGACCGAGATGAGCCAGCTGACCGAGGCCGGCTGCGTCGGCTTCAGCCAGGCCGAGGCCCCGGTGCACAACACCCAGGTGCTGCTGCGCGCGCTGCAATACGCCAAGACCTTCGGCTTCACCGTCTGGCTGCGCCCGGAAGACCCGTTCCTGGGCGGCGGCGTCGCCGCCAGCGGCGCGGTGGCGTCGCGCCTGGGCCTGTCCGGCGTGTCAGTGATCGCCGAAACCGTGCGCCTGCACACCATCTTCGAACTGATGCGCAGCACCGGCGCGCGCGTGCACCTGTGCCGGCTGTCGTCAGCCGCCGGGCTGGAACTGGTGCGCCAGGCCAAGCGCGAAGGCCTGGCCGTGACCTGCGACGTCAACATCCACCATGTCTCGCTGACCGACATGGATATCGGCTACTTCAACTCGCAGATGCGCTTCTCGCCGCCGCTGCGCAGCCCGCGCGACCGCGACGCCATCGTCGCCGCGCTGGCCGACGGCACCATCGACGCCCTGTGCTCCGATCACACCCCGGTCGACGACGACGAGAAGCTGCTGCCGTTCGCCGAGGCATCGCCGGGCGCAACCGGCCTGGAACTGCTGCTGCCGCTGACCCTGCGCTGGGCCGCCGAGCACAAGGTTCCGCTGGCCCTGGCACTGGGCCGCATCACCGCCGAGCCCGCCCGCGTGATCGGCCTGAAGGCCGGAACCCTGGCCGTCGGCAGCGCCGCAGACGTATGCGTGTTCGACCCCAGGCAGGTCTGGAAGGTCGACCGCCGCTCCATCAAGAGCCAGGGCAAGAACTCGCCGTGGCTCGGCTACGAGATGGAAGGCAAGGTCCGCATGACTCTGGTCGGCGGGCAAGTCGTCTACGGAAACCACGCCCACGCATGATCTGGCTGCGCAAGACCGCGCTGGTGCTGCACCTGCTGCGCGGGCTGGTGACCTGCGCCTTGCTGTTCCCGTGGCTGGGCGTGCGCACGCGCGAGTGGCATATCCGCCGCTGGTCGCGGCGGTTGCTGCGGATTTGCGGGGTGGAGGTCGAGGTGGTGGACGCCACCGGCGCAGCGCCGCACGGTGCCGGCCGCCAGGGTGCGATGGTGGTTTCCAACCACATTTCGTGGCTGGACATCTACGTCATCCACAGCTGGCAGCCGGTGCGGTTTGTCGCCAAGTCGGAGATCCGCAGCTGGCCGCTGATTGGGTGGCTGTGCGATAAGACGGGAACGATCTTCATCGAACGTGCGCGCAAACGCGATGCCCACCGCGTGCTGCACGACATCACCGACGTGATGCTGCAGGGCGACCTCGTCGGCGTGTTCCCGGAAGGCACCACGACCGACGGCACCGAGGTGCTGCCATTCCACGCCAACCTGATGCAGGCACCGATTTCTGGTGGATTGCCCGTGCAGCCCCTCGGACTGAACTACCTCGATGCCACTACGGGTCAACCAACGCTTGCCGCCGCCTACATCGGCGAGACCACACTGCTGCAGTCACTGGAAGCGGTCTTGCGCGCACCCAGGATCAAGGCCAGGCTGGTAATCGGACCTGCGCTGGTGCCGGCCTCGGGCGACCGCCGCGAGCTTGCGAACTCCGCCAGGGAGGTGGTCGCCCACCTCAGCCAGGGCGCGCCGGAACACGCCGCCGCCGCGGCCCGACGGCTGAACCACCCCGTCGAGCCCGGCGGCGTGCCCCAGCCAAGCTCCGCTGCCATCAGCTAGCCGTCCTGTCGTCCCCGCCAACGCGGGATTGCCAGTCAGGCCAGCGGGTCACAATATTGCGGGCAATCAACCTGAACGACGGTCCGTTCGGCAGGATCCTGTGCCAACCGGGCCGCCGTCAGCTTGCCACCCCAGACGCAGCCAGTATCCAGCGCCATCAGATTCGGCCGCATGACCAGGCCCAGCGTCGACCAATGGCCGCATACCACCGTCACATCCCCGGTACGCCGCCCTGGCACGTCGAACCACGGCATGAACCCGTCCGGCGCCTTGCCCAGGCCTTCCTTGGTCTTGAAGTCCATCACGCCATCGACAGTGCAGTAGCGCAGCCGGGTGAGGGCATTGACCACCACGCGGTGGCGTTCGATGCCGCGCAGGCCGTCGTGCCAGCGGTTGGCGGCGTTGCCGAAGATGTCGGCGAGGAAGCCTTGCCAGTTGGGGCCTTGGAGTTGGTCTTCGACTTCGCGGGCGAGGTCGATGACTTGGGTGGCGGTCCATTGGGGGAGGACGCCGGCGTGGATTAGGAGGAAGTTGTTTTCCAGCAGGGCCAGGGGGCGGTGGCGGAGCCAGCTTAGCAAGTCCTCACAGTCGGGGGCGGTGAGGATGTCGTCCAGGGTGTCGGATTTGCCTTTTTTGCGGACGCCGGCGGCGACGGCGAGGAGGTGGATGTCGTGGTTGCCGAGGACGGTTTCGGCGCGGCTGCCCACAGCGCGGATGGCGCGGAGGGTTTGGAGGGAGGCTGGGCCGCGGTTGACCAGGTCGCCGACGAAGCGGAGGGTTGGCTGTGCCGGAAATTCGCCCAGCAGGGTGTCCAGCGAGGCTGCGCAACCCTGTAGGTCGCCGACGGCGAATAGTGTTGAGTGAAGCACTTTATTGTTGGGCATCAGAATCGGAGACAAACTATTTCGCTTCTATTTGTAGTTTTGTGACCGATATACCGTGGCATGGTTACATGAGGCTACAAAAAGAGGGGAAGGGCACGTAGGTTAGGGCATTCCGTCGGATAGAATACCGCCACTTCTGCAGGCACTTAACGCCCCGCCGTCCAGGATGCGGACAAGGTGGGCGCTCGGCATTTGCCGGGTCATCGAAACATATCGAGGCAAGGAGCAAGTTTTGTCGCATATTTTGGTCACAGGCGGTGCCGGGTTTATCGGCGCCAATTTCGTTCTGGCATGGCTGGGCGACAAATCGGCGGATGGGGTCATCAACGTCGATAAGCTCACCTATGCAGGCAATCGGAAGACGCTGGCGTCGGTCGAGGACGATCCACGGCACGTGTTCTCGCAAACGGATATTTGTGACCGTGATGCCCTGGACGAGCTCTTCGCCACCTACAATCCGCGCGCAGTCGTGCACTTCGCGGCGGAGAGCCATGTAGACCGGTCCATCCATGGTCCGGGCGAATTTATCCAGACGAATATCGTTGGTACCTTCACGCTCCTGGAAGCGGCTCGCGCTTACTGGGGCAGCCTCGAAGGGCAGGCCAAGTCGGACTTCCGCTTCCTGCATGTCTCAACCGACGAGGTGTTCGGCTCGCTGAGCGAGACCGATCCCCAGTTCTCGGAAACGACGCCGTACGCGCCCAACAGCCCGTACTCGGCCTCCAAGGCGGCCTCGGATCATCTGGTGCGCGCGTATCACCATACCTACGGCTTGCCGGTCCTGACGACGAACTGTTCCAACAACTACGGTCCGTATCATTTCCCGGAAAAGCTGATCCCGCTGATTATCGCCAATGCGCTGGCGGGCAAGCCGCTGCCGATCTATGGCGATGGGCTGAATGTGCGTGACTGGCTGTACGTGCGTGACCACTGCTCGGCGATCCGTGAGGTGCTTGCCAACGGGCGACTCGGCGAGACCTACAACGTCGGCGGCTGGAACGAGAAGACCAACCTGGACGTGGTGCACACGCTGTGCGATCTGCTGGACGAACTGCGTCCGAAGGCCACCGGTTCTTACCGCGACCAGATTACATTCGTGAAGGATCGTCCGGGGCATGACCGCCGCTATGCCATCGATGCTCGCAAGCTGGAGCGCGAGTTGGGTTGGAAGCCGGCGGAGACGTTTGAATCCGGCATGCGCAAGACGGTGCAGTGGTACCTGGATAACCAGGCGTGGGTGCAGGACGTGATGTCCGGCGAGTACCGGCACTGGGTGGCGAAGCAATATGCAGCGTAATCCCGCGGTTCCGACCATTCTCGTAACGGGCAGCAACGGGCAGGTGGGGTTTGAACTGCGCCGGAGCCTTGCGCCGCTGGGAAACGTGGTGGCACTGGATCGCACTGGCTGCGACCTGTCGCGACCGGACGAAGTCCGTCGTGTGGTGCGTGATTGCCGGCCCGACGTGATCGTCAATCCGGCGGCCTACACCGCGGTGGACAAGGCGGAAACCGAGGTGGGTCTCGCCTTTGCCATCAACGGCACGGCACCCGGCATCCTCGCCGAGGAGGCAAAGGCTCTCGGCAGTCTGCTGGTCCACTATTCGACCGACTATGTCTTTGACGGCACCAAGGACGGTGTCTATGTCGAAAGCGATGCCGTCAATCCGCAATCGGTCTATGGCAAGAGCAAACTGGCCGGGGAGCAGGCAATTGCCGCGGCCGGTGGTGCCGCGCTGGTTCTGCGGACCTGCTGGGTGGCTGGTGCTCATGGCGGTAACTTCGCCAAGACCATGCTCAAGCTCGGCCGCGAGCGCGACAGCCTGCGCGTGATTGCCGACCAGTTCGGCGCTCCCACCACGGCCGCGCTGATCGCCGATGTGACTGCACAGATCGTGGCGCGACACTGGCTCCACGGCGACCGCCAGGCCTTCGCCTCCGGCATGTACCACCTGGCAGCCGCCGGCGAGACCAGCTGGCACGCCTACGCCACCGAAGTGCTGCGCTACGCCGCGACCCAAGGCATCGACCTGAAGGTGGACCCAGCCCGCATCGAGGCCATCCCCGCCACGGCGTATCCCCTGCCTGCCCCGCGTCCGGCCAACTCCCGCCTGGACACTGGCAAGCTGCGCCAGACCTTCGGTATCCATCTTCCAGATTGGCAGCAAGGTGTGCACCACCTGCTGGACCAGATCTTTTCCTGAGCAAGACATCATGCGCAAGGGCATTATCCTCGCCGGAGGTTCCGGTACTCGGCTCTATCCGATCACGCGATCGGTCTCCAAGCAGTTGCTGCCGGTGTATGACAAGCCGATGATTTACTACCCACTGTCCACGCTGATGCTGGCGGGGATTCGGGACATTCTGATCATCTCCACTCCGGAAGACACCCCGCGTTTTGTCGATATGCTCGGCGACGGCAGCAAGTGGGGCATCAACCTGCAGTATGCGGTGCAGCCGTCGCCGGACGGGTTGGCGCAGGCTTTCATCATCGGGCGTGACTTTATCGGCAACGATCCGTCCACGCTGATTCTTGGCGACAACATCTTCCATGGCCACGATCTGGTTAGCCAGTTGACTCGCTCGGCCCAGCAGTCGGTGGGGGCAACGGTCTTTGCATATCATGTGCATGATCCCGAGCGTTATGGCGTGGTTGAGTTCGATGAGAACTTCCGTGCGTTGTCGCTCGAAGAGAAGCCGCTGAAGCCGCGTTCCCACTACGCTGTTACTGGGCTGTATTTCTATGACAACCAGGTTTGCGATATTGCCGCTGATATCAAGCCGTCTGCACGCGGCGAGCTCGAGATTACCGATGTCAACAAGCGTTATCTGGAGATGGCGCAGTTGGATGTGGAGATCATGGGGCGGGGGTATGCTTGGCTTGATACCGGGACGCATGAGTCGTTGCTGGAAGCAGCCAGCTTTATTGCCACACTGCAGAACCGCCAGGGGCTGATGGTGGCTTGCCCTGAAGAGATTGCTTACCGCAGCAAATGGATCAGTGCGGAACAGGTCGCCGCGCTGGCCATGCCACTCACCAAGAACGGGTACGGCAAATACCTGCAGCAAATCATCTCGGAGTCCATCAAATGAGTCTGAACGTCATTCGCACTGCGATTCCGGACGTCATGATCATCGAGCCAAAGGTGTTCGGCGACGATCGTGGTTTTTTTTTCGAGAGCTTTAATGCTCGTCAGTTCGAGGAAGCGACTGGCGTGAGGCGGGCGTTCGTGCAGGACAACCATTCCCGTTCAGTCCGTGGGGTCCTCCGCGGCCTGCATTATCAGATCAAGAACCCGCAAGGCAAGCTGGTGCGCGTGGTGGCCGGCGAGGTTTTCGATGTTGCCGTGGATATCCGCAGGCAATCCCCGACATTCGGTCAATGGGTCGGTGTCACGCTCTCCGCCGAGAACAAGCGCCAGCTGTGGGTGCCTGAAGGGTTTGCGCATGGCTTTGTCGTGACTTCAGAGTACGCAGAGTTCCTGTACAAGACCACTGACTACTGGTACCAGGAGTTCGAACGTAGCATTGTCTGGAATGATCCGACGCTATCGATCGACTGGCCGATAGCCGAACCGATGCTCGCAGCGAAGGATGCTGCGGGCCAGCGCTTCGACGCGGCGGAAGTTTTCGAAGACGCAGTTTGAGTTTGCTCTCTTTCTGCCCGATGCTGGTAGCGAGGACGATGTGAGTCTGATTCCAATCATTCTGAGTGGCGGCGCTGGCTCCCGGCTCTGGCCGGTATCGCGCGAACACCATCCTAAGCCATTTATCCGGCTCGCGGATGGACAGAGCCTGCTGCAGAAGGCCTATCTTCGGGCGGCGGGCTTGCCTGAGGTTGAGCATGTCATCACGGTGACCAATCGTGAGCTCTTTTTCAAGACCGTCGACGAGTATCGGGAAGTCGGTATCGATGGCGTTCGCACGTCGTTTCTGCTGGAGCCTGCGGGGCGCAATACTGCAGCCGCGATCGCGGTAACTGCGCGGTATGTGGCCGATACGTTCGGTGAGGACCAGGTTTTGCTGGTCCTCACCGCCGATCACCTGATCGCCGATCAGTCTGCGTTCGCTGAAGCCGTTGCACGCGCGGAAGCACTATCGCGCGATGGCAAGATCGTGACGTTCGGGATCCAGCCCGATTCGCCGGAAACCGGCTTTGGTTATATCGAGGCGGATGGTACGAAGGTTGTTCGCTTCGTAGAGAAGCCAACGCTGGAAAAGGCTCAGGAATATCTTGCCTCGGGGCGTTTCCTGTGGAACTCCGGCATGTTCTGTTTTACCGCCGGCAGCATCCTCCGCGAACTGAATGAGCACCGGCCGGACATTCTTGCCGCCGCTACCGAATGCATGGAGCAATCGCATGTCGCAGCAGGCCCGGAGTGGACCCAAATCGACTTGGATTCAATCGCTTTTCGCGCGGTTCCTGATGAGTCACTTGATTATGCCGTGATGGAGAAGTGCACGAGTGCCTCGGTGGTGCCTTGCAACATTGGATGGAGCGACATCGGGTCATGGAAGGCGCTTGGCGACCTACAGGAGGCTGACGCGCACGGAAACAGAATCGATGGAGACGTGGTCATGTATGACGTCACCAACTGTTTCGTGATGAGCCATGAGCGCCTGATTGGAGCGGTTGGCGTCGAAAATCTCGTTGTGGTTGATACGCCCGACGCGCTGCTGATTGCCCACAAGGATCGCACGCAGGATGTGAAGCACATCTACGGCGAGCTGAAGAAGCGTGGTCACGATACCTATAAGCTACATCGCACTGTGCGCCGGCCTTGGGGCACCTATACGGTGCTCGAAGAGGGTCCGCGTTTCAAGATCAAGCGGATCGAGGTGAAGCCGGGCGCGAGTCTCAGCCTGCAAATGCATCACCATCGCAGCGAACACTGGATCGTGGTGCGCGGCACGGCGAAAGTGGTCAACGGCGAGAAATCGTTTCTGGTTGCCACGGATGAATCAACCTACATCCCCGCGGGACACAAGCACCGGCTGGAGAATCCGGGTGTTGTCGATCTCATCATGATCGAAGTGCAAAGCGGAGATTACCTCGGGGAGGACGACATCGTCCGCTTCGAGGACGTGTATGGACGTGTCTGATATGGATATTGCAGCAACTGGACGCACGGAACGGCATCTCGCGGAGCATGCTGGAAACGATGACCTGATCATCGGCATTCGCTCGGCGCGGATCTGGGGAACGCTGGGCTGGCATGACATCAAGCAGCGGTATCGACGCTCGGTCATTGGACCATTCTGGTTCACGCTGAGCACGGCAATCATGGTCGTGGTTCTTGGGGCGTTGTATTCAACGTTGCTGCATCAGGAAATCCGCGACTATCTTCCATACTTGGCCGTCGGCCTGGTGGTATGGCAGTTCATCGGTGCAGTCGCCAATGAAGGCTGCTTGTCGTTTATCGGGGCGGCATACCTGATCAAACAGGTTCGGATTCCGTTGACAATTCACGTTTGCCGGATCGCGTGGCGTAATTTTGCGATCTTGCTGCATAGCCTCCCGGTAGTGGTGATCGTGCTGATCGCGTTCGGTCACTGGCCGACCTGGGAGTTTTTTCTGGTGCCGCTGGCTCTCGCGCTGTTGCTTCTACACGGCATTTGGGTCGGTGTCTCGCTCGGCGTCTTGTGCGCGCGGTTCCGCGACATTCCGCCGATCGTCGGCAATTTGATCCAGGTTGTGTTTTTCTTCACGCCGGTTATGTGGTCGCCGGAGATATTGAAAGAGCGCAGCTGGGTGGCCGAATATAATCCGTTGTACCACCTGATCGAGACGGTTCGCGCGCCAATCACCGGCCGGCCTCTCCATTGGGAGTCGTGGGCATGGTCAATCGGTTTGCTGGTGTTTGGCTTTGCGGTCGCGCAGACGTTGATGCGTCGCTATCGCAACCGTGTTCCTTACTGGCTGTGACATCGTGAGCTCATACATTAATGCCCGGGAAATTTCGGTTTCCTTTCCCATCTACGAAAACTCGCATCGTTCACTCAAAAAGGCGGTGTTGAACCTGACAACTGGCGGCCGGATTGGCCGGGACGCAGGCAATCACGCGGTAGTGACGGCGCTGGATCAGCTTAGCTTCCGCTTTTCTGACGGCGAGCGGATTGCTTTGGTCGGCCACAACGGTTCTGGCAAGACCACGCTGTTGCGGACACTGTCCGGAGTCTACGCCCCGGTGAGCGGCATGCTGGAAACGAAGGGCAAGATCGCCTCGCTGCTGGACGTGTCAATGGGACTGGATCCTGATGCGACAGGCTTCGAGAACATTTATCTTCGCGGCATTCTGGATGGCCTGACACCGGCAAAGATCCGCAGCAAGATTGATGAGATTGCTGATTTCAGCGAGTTGGACGAATACCTGAACTTGCCGGTACGGACGTATTCGAGCGGCATGATGTTGCGCCTAGCGTTTGCTATCTCAACGAGTGTTGAGGCAGACATATTGATCATGGACGAATGGTTGAGCGTCGGTGATGCGGCTTTTGCCGAGAAGGCCGAGAAGCGGCTCGGTGCACTGGTTCAGAATGCATCGATCCTGGTGGTTGCCTCACATGACCCGAATATGGTGCAGCGGATTTGCACTCGGCGAATCGAAATGCAGCACGGCAGGATCGTATCCGATACTCCGATTGCTCCCGCAGTGGCCGAAGAAGTGACGTGGCAGGAAGCAAGCTGACTTACAGACGAAAGTCTGGACAAGAAAGCCGCGGCGACGTTGCTGATCGCGGAACAGAGAGCTGGAAAGACAATCACCCATTGCGGCGACCGACATGCATCGGCCGCCAGCAATGCGGCAGAAACCCCAATTGAATTGAGATGCGAGCTGATCACCCTTTGCTCCAGTACGGCGAAACGCTTTTCGCACACCAGCCATTGAGGCTGGCCAAAGGCATCGTAGGCGGCTATGTCGCCTATCCGATCGCCCATCGCATGGAGCGACGTGACGTGACCGCCAAAGTGGCTGAGCTCCGCCATCATTACAAATTGCCGTTTCCGCAACGTCGCGCCATTGCACTAGGGCGGTTGCGTGACATTCTGTGCTTTGCCGGCTCCGAGGTGCCGTACTACCGAGACCTGTTCCGAGCGATCTCATTCAATCCCGAAAAGGTCACGGATGCGCGCCAGCTTGAAGCACTTCCCTATCTGACGAAGGACATCATCCGCGAACAGGGCAATCGACTGCTCTCCAGGCCGTTGGAAAGCCTTCGTCATCACGCTTGCAAGACTGGTGGTTCTACTGGTCTGTCGTGCACGATATTCTACGACCAGCCTGCTGCCGACTATTCGTCATCCGTAACGTATTTCGCACGCCAGGCAATCGGCAAGCTGCGCCATCGTTCGGAACTGCACTTTGCGTGTCGTTTTCCCAACGATCCAACTCCCGAATGGCCATCGCGCGAAGACTTCAAATGTTTCGCGATGAATCGCAGCAATATCTTCTTTGACCGTATCGACGATGTCGGCCTGGAGGAAATCTGGACGACACTGAAGCGGCGCAAGCCCTATCTCGTGCACGCGCATCCGTCGACGATCCACGCGTTGGCCGCCTATGTTCAACGTCGATATGGCGGCGGCAAAACATTTGCCGTGTTCGAGTCGAGCGGTGAGTTGCTCGAGCCAAAGGCACGCGAGCTGATTGCGTCGGCATTGCGTTGCCGCGTAGTGGATCGTTACGGCCTGGCCGAGCTGGGAGTGATGGCTTATGAATTGAACGGTTCTGGAAAGGGCTTGCAGGTCCTCGAGTCGGAAGGCTGGCCCGAGAGTCGGCCGCTTTCCGACAACGCCGATGGTGCGCATGAACTTGTTTTCACCGGTTTTCGCAACAAGCTCATGCCGTTGATCCGTTACGCCACCGGCGACCTTGCTGCCGTTGAAGAGCGTCCGGACGCGTTCGTTCTGACAAATATCATAGGCCGTATCCACGATGTCGTCCCGATCAACGGCGTCGACTATCCCACCCACCACATTCAGGACATCCTCGACCATCGAGTTGGTGGAATTCAGGAGTTCCAGATCGATCTGCGTACGACGTTGCCGACGCTGCGACTCGTGCTCGAACCATGGGCGAATCCCGACGAGACGCGCCAGAAGCTCAGGGCGTTTTGGCCGTCGGGGTTCGATATCGCCTTCGTAGGACATGATGACTTCGTGCGCGTGGGGCGCCGCGCTAAGTTCAGGCACGTGGTGACAGCATGATCGGCGTATTGTTCGCGCAACCGTCGAGTACAGCGGGCCGGCTTGTTGCCGCGGCCCTGCGCCGATCGGTCAGCCGCGCGCAAGTTGCCCTGGCCGGACACGGTGCACTAGATGTCGGCTATCCGATACTTACCGCCGTCGATTTGCCCGATTCCTGGGGGGATCTACTAGTCGGCTGGCTGCGCGGTGGGCGCCGGAAGCTGATTCTTTTCGGCACGCTTCCCCCTGTATTGGCAGACAGGCTGGGGTGGGCATCCGCAGAATGGCCGGCGTCGCTACCTGAAGCTAGCCGAAGCCAGGCGGCACCAAGACGCGCCTGGAGTGCCAGCCCAGCAGTTGTCGCCTATTGTGAGCGTGCCGCCATACTAGGCGGTGCGAAGTGGGAGCGGGCCTTCGAGCGATTCGACTTCACAGACGAGTGGAATAACCTTGGCTTCGGCGCGATCCGGGCTGATGGTTCGCCCTGGGCCGTGTCTCGCGCGATGGACGCAGGCGCCGATGAAATTGCTGCAGTTACTGTCGATGGCGTTCGTGCCGGTTCGTATGCCGCACTCGGAGAGTTGGCCGACGCGAGCGTGTTGTGGTTCAACCGTCAAGTTGGGCCTTGCGATTCGTTCGAATGGCGGATTGTTGAGACATTTCTCGCGAACCATCGCGCCGAGACCTTGCCATGCCAACCAGTTCTGAGCGAGATCCCGTGGGGCTATGATGCCGCGATCACATCGCGTTTGGATTGCGACGAGGACGTAGAATCAGCACGCCCGTTGTGGGACGCATATCGTGACTTGGATGTCCCATTCAGCCTCGCGGTTCACACAAGTAATCTCGCCGCTGCGCGCAATATTCCGCTGCTTAACGAGTTGCTTGCTCAAGGCGGTGCGCTTCTGTCGCACACGGCCACACATGCACCCAACTGGGGGGGCAGCTACGAGGCTGCTTTGCAGGAAGGCTCACAGTCCGTCATCCGTCTCCGTGAGGCAACAGGATGCCACGTGCGCTACGCCGTTTCGCCGTTTCACCAGTCGCCAGGCTATGCGCTTCATGCCCTGGCCGACATAGGCTACCAAGGTTGCATCGGTGGCATCATCCGCAATGATCCCGAATTCGTTCTCGCGCGCGGCGGGGAACTTGCCGGGTTGCCGGCCGGCTTCATCGGACATAGTCAGCAATGCATGCTGCACGGCGAATGCATGCTGGCAGAAGGCGATCCACTGGCGATCTTCAAGCAGGCGTTTGATGTTGCTCGGGACACCGGCACACTGTTTGGCTACCTTGATCACCCGTTTTCCGAGCGTTACGCCTATGGTTGGCAGGATGAGCGGAGCCGGATCGACGCACATCGTGCGCTAGTCGCCTATATCCGCCAGTCGAGCGATAAGCCGCTCTTCATGAATGAGGATATCGCCATGGACTTCGTGCGCGCCAAGTCGTTGACGCAGGTCGTAGCTGGAGGCGATGGCTACAGGATCGCGGCGGCACCGGTGCATGTCGGCGACCTCGCGTTCGCGGTTGAATACAAGGGCCACCGTTTGCCGGTATCAAAGGAGTTGTGCTTGTCATGAAGGTCTTGGTCGTCATGGGTACGCGCCCGGAAGTCATCAAGCTGGCCCCGGTTATCACCGCTCTGCGGCCGCTAGTGGATACCGTTGTTTGTAGCAGCGGCCAGCATCGCGAGATGCTTGAGCACGCCATGTCGTTTTTTTCGCTCAAGCCGGACCTGCGGTACGACGCAATGGTTCCAGGTCAGTCGCTGAATGCGCTGACAGCACGTCTGATAGCGCAGTTCGACGAGGCATTTGAAGTGGAGCAGCCAGACTGGGTGCTCGTGCAGGGGGACACGACTACAGCGCTGTGCGCGGGCTTGGCAGCTTTCCATCGCGGGATCAAGGTCGGGCATGTGGAGGCGGGCTTGCGCACAGGCGATCTTGCGAGCCCATTTCCAGAGGAGGCAAATCGGAGTCTGCTTGGCCGCATTGCTACTCGGCATTTCGCGCCGACTGCACGCGCACGCGCGAGCCTTCTCAGCGAAGGTGTTCGCGATGATGCGATTGTCGTGACCGGCAATACAGTTGTTGATGCTATCAATGCAGTGCGGCAGAGTTGGAGCGAAGCCCCGCCGTCGGTGCCGGCGGAGCTTGCGGCACTGAAGGATGGAGCGCCCCAGATTCTCGTCACTTGCCATCGTCGGGAGAATCATGGCGAGGTGTTGCTTGCTATTTGCCGGATGCTCAGGCGCCTCTGTGGCCGGTATCCGGAATATCAGTGGGTCTTCCCGGTCCACCTGAATCCAAAAGTTCGGAAGCCGGTTCTCGAAGAGTTGTCGGGCATCGCGAATCTTGTTTTGCTTGAGCCGGTCGACTACCCGACCAGTCTCTATCTGATCAGCCGGAGTGTGCTGGTCGTCAGTGATTCTGGTGGGATCCAGGAGGAGGCTCCTACGTTTGGCGTGCCTACTGTCGTCATGCGTGATGTGACAGAGCGAATGGAAGGCATCGATGCCGGCTATGCCACATTGGCCGGGCGTTCCGATATCAACATTGAGCAGGAAGTGATTCGCTGGCTGGAAGAACCCACACGCCGGGAGGCTCTGGCTGCCAGAAGCAATCCCTATGGCGACGGCCGCGCTGCGGAGCGGATTGTGGCGAGCCTGACTGGCGAGCCAATGGAGGCGTTCCTTGGGTAGCCATCAAGTGTCTGGCGCCGTTGGCGATTGCGTGCTGTTTTCGACCGCAGACTGGGACGAGCCGTATTGGACCAACAAGCAGCATACGGCGCGCGTCCTTGCCCGCATGGGCTGGCGTGTTCTCTATGTGGAGAGCGTTGGGCTGCGTGCACCACGCATGGCGAGCCAGCGCGACTGGGGCCGACTCTGGCGCCGGCTCTGGCGTGGCATGCAGTCAGTGCTGCTTGGCGCTCCCAGGCGCGATACCAATATATGGGTGTTCTCGCCCCTGGTCGTGCCCGCCCTTCACCACTGGCCGCTGGTCCGACGTTTCAATCAGGCATTGCTGCGCAGCGGCATCAGCCGCTTTGCGCGCGCGCGCGGTATTCACAAACCGCTGGTTTGGACGTATCACCCGTTCATGATGGATGCCGTCGACAGCCTGGAGCGCGGTGCGCTGGTTTATCACTGTGTTGATGACCTGGCCGCAGTTCCTGGTGTCGATGTGGAGGCATTCAACATGGCAGAGCGGCGGCTGCTGGCCGGGTGCGATGTAGTGTTCGCCACGGCAATGTCGCTCAAAGAACGTTGTCAGTCATTCAATCCGAACACGTACTTTCTTGCCAATGTCGTGGATGATCGCCACTTCGGTCAGGCACTTGAGCCAGGACAGTTGCCACCGGAACTGGCCGCGATCCCCGAGCCGCGCGTCGTCTACCATGGTGTGTTGTCTGACTTCAAGGTTGACTTCGGTCTGCTGCTTGCGGCAGCACGCGCGCGCCCAGACTGGCAGTGGGTATTCATCGGCGAGGAGCGCGAGGGTCAGCGAAGCAAGCCGGTCGCTGAACTTGCGCAATTGTCCAATGTGCATTTTCTGGGCTACCGCAGCTATGCGCAGTTGCCGGACTACCTTCGGGCCATGTGCGTCGGATTGCTGCCGACATTGCTCAACGACTACACGAAGTCCATGTTCCCGATGAAGTTTTTCGAGTACCTTGCAGCTGGCCTGCCGGTCGTATCTACGCCGCTTGCGTTTACCGAGACACGTTCGGAAGGCCTCGAGGTCGGCGCTGACGCCGACAGCTTTGTCGCTGCAATCGAGAAACAGCTCGCGCGCGGCAAGCTGAGTCGTGACGAGGCATGCCGTTTCGTTGGCGACAATACCTGGGAAGCACGTACCACCAAGATGCTTGATACGGTTCGCAGCCTGGAGGCACGCGCATGAACGATATGCGATTGCCTGTATATCCCCCTGGACGCGCTACCAGTGCTGACGGCGGCGGCGTGAAGCCGCTTCGCGTGCTGCATATCTATCGCACTTACTTTCCTGATCCGCCGGGTGGCCTTCAGGAAGCTATTCGGCAGATTGCGCTGTCTTGCTCTGAGCGCGGAATCGAATCGCGGATATTCACGCTGTCGCCGACGCCAGAGCCGGAACTGGTGAGCTTGCCTGAGGCTCAGGTCGTTCGTGCCAGGTCGTGGGCGGAGCCGGCTTCTTGCGATCTCGGTGGACCCCAGTCCCTGCTCCGCTTTCGCGCGCTCGAGCGTTGGGCTGATGTGCTTCACTTTCATTTCCCGTGGCCATTCGGCGACGTGCTGCGCATGCTGGGCCGACGAAACAAGCCGGCGGTGATGACCTATCACTCGGATATTGTTCGCCAGCGCTATCTGGGAATGCTGTACAAGCCGCTAATGCGGCGAATGCTTGACTCGATGGATGCGGTAGTTGCGACGTCCCCGACATATGCACACACGAGTCCGGTACTCGGAACGATGGTGGAAAAGCGGCGGCTGCATGCGATTCCGCTTGGTATCGGGGACTACGCTAGCGCGACGCCGACATCGAACGACGCGGCGCTGCTTGCGCGCTTTGGCCTGGATGATGATTGCGCCGGTGCTCCGGTCTTCCTGGCGCTCGGCGTGCTTCGCTACTACAAGGGCCTGCACACACTGATTGAGGCTGCAGGTGATGTACCGGCAACGATCGTGATCGCAGGATCCGGCCCTGAGATGGAACGCCTGAGGGCGCTGGCTGTGAAGCATCGCGCCGACCGGGTTGTGTTTGCCGGTCAGGTTTCCGACGCAGAGAAGGTCGCTCTGTTACGTCGCTGCCGCGCGCTTGTGCTCCCGTCGCATCTCCGATCGGAGGCATTCGGCATGGTGCTGGTCGAAGCCGCAATGTTCGGCAAGCCAATGGTCTGTTGTGAGATTGGTAGTGGCACATCGTTCGTGAACGAGCACGGTGTGACCGGCTTCGTGGTTCCCCCTGAGGCGCCAACAGAGATGGCGGCAGCGCTTCGCCAATTGCTGGCGGATTCGGCACTTGCCACGAGGATGGGCACGGCCGCGCGTGAACGATATTTGCGCTTGTTTTCGGGCACCGCGCTTGGCAAGGCTTATGACGATCTGTACCGGGAGGTCGCTCAGACGCATTACGCTGCGCACAGAGTCATTGGAGCAGGGGCGACGGAAGGCGCATGTTGACCGGCAATGCCGAACAATTGGCAAGCCTGACTGTGATGTCGACGGCGGGCGCGGAAGTTGCCGTGACTGACTGCGCCGGCGGCATGCACCGTGCAATGAATAAGGCGTGACCCGCGTGGTCGCTGCACTGTACTGAAGAGTACTGCGAATGAAGGCACTATTTTCTACCTATCCAATGGCATTCCACACCCCTGGCGGTGGGGAGATTCAGTTGCTGGCGTACCAACGCAATCTTTCGCGTTTCGGTATCGACGTCACGCTGTTTGACCCTTGGAATCCACGCTTCCTCGATCACGAACTGGTTCATTTCTTTTCGTGCGTGGGTGGTTCGGTCCACTACTGCAATTTCGTCCGGCAACTGGGCTTGCCCCTGGTCGTATCGTCCAGCTTGTGGGTTACTGAAGAAACCGCACACCTGTATCCGATGGCCGAGATCGCACACCAGTTTTCGCTGGCCGATCGTGTCATCGCGAACTCGGAGATTGAATGCGACACGCTCGCGCGCGTATTCGACCAGCCCCGCGAGCGCTTCGTCTCGGTGCTCAATGGTGTAGAGCCGATGTTCTATGAGGCGGTTTCGCCTGATCTGTTCCGCGAACATTTCGAAATAGGCAGCGACTTTGTGCTCAATGTCGGGAATATTGAGCCGCGCAAGAACCAGCTTTCGCTGGTGCGGGCGATGAAAGCTTTCCCTGAGCGTAAGCTCGTTCTGATTGGCCACCAGCGCGATCCGGCCTACGCGCGCCAATGCCTGGAGGAGGGCGGCAACCAGGTGGCCTATCTGGGCCCCCTTCCACATGATTCCGTGCTGTTGCGCTCGGCCTATGCGGCGTGTGATGTGTTTTGCCTGCCAAGTACGCTTGAGACGCCCGGCCTCGCAGCCCTCGAGGCCTACGCAGCCGGCTGCCGTATTGCTGTTACCCAAGTTGGGTCTACCTGTGAGTATTTCGGCGACGACGCTGCCTACCTGGATCCGGCCGATACCCAAAGTATCGTTCGCGCGATCCTGGCCGCCATCGGCGGCTCAATTGGTTCCAGTCAGCATACCCCGACGCGGGACTTTCGCTGGTCTGCTGTGCTTGAACCCATGGCGACAATCTATAGCTCTGTGATTACGAAATGAAAATCCAACTGAAAGCATTCAGGAACGTCGAGGCCGCCACGGAAGCCGCGTTCCAGTGGCAAGCAATCTCCGGGGATCCTCAATTCCTGATAGAGGGCTGGGAGCAGATGCGTGAACAGGTTGTACGGTTCTCATTCAGGCTTGCCACCAAGCATCTGCGCCGCTCGCCCTGCGTGCTCTATGTTGATGTCGGTGCGGGCCTGTCGGAGCAGGGTGCTATCTATTTCAATGTCGATCCTGATGGTTTCGTAGATCAGGAGATCGTTTTCCCGGCGTCGCTGCGCGGTTTGCGATTCGATGCGGTCTCGCATCCGGGCTTGTTCTCGGTGCTTGATCTGCGTATCGAGATTGTCGGCGGTGTCGATCAGGCCGAGCCCGACTCGCGGCGCATAGTTGTGACGGATAAGAATATCGGCAATGGTCCGAGCTGCGCAGGTAATCAGGTTGATCTTAGCTACGACCGCTGGATCGAGAACAACGAGCCGTCGCCGGCGAACTACCCGCGCTATCGCGAATGCGCTGCGCGTTGGGCTCAGCGGCCGCTGATCAGCATTGCGATGCCGACCTACAACACGCCGGCACAATGGCTCCAGAAGGCTATCGAGTCGGTAGCCGCGCAGGTCTACGATCGCTGGGAGCTTTGCGTCGCGGACGACTGTTCGACTGAACCGCATGTTCGCGAAATGCTCGATGCCTATGCCGCACGCGATCCGCGCATCAAGGTGACTCATCGCGAGACCAACGGTCACATCAGTGCGGCGAGCAATACCGCAATCGAGATGGCGGCGGGCGAGTATGTCGGCCTGCTGGATCACGACGATGAGCTGCATCCACTTGCGCTGTTCCACATGGTCGAGGCGATCAACGCAAGGCCGGATGCCGTGCTGCTCTACAGCGACGAGGACAAGATTTCCGTGGAAGGTGTACGCTCGGAGCCTTATTTCAAGTGCGATCTCAACTATGCGCTCCTCCTGAGCCAGAATATGATCTGTCACTTTTCCGTCTACAAGACGGCCGCATTGCGTGAAGTGGGAGGGTTTCGCATAGGCTTTGAGGGTGCGCAGGACTATGACCTCGCATTGCGTGTGATGGATGCCTACGGCAGGGAAGCCGTGCACCACGTGCCCAGGGTTTTGTATCACTGGAGACTGATTCCGCAGAGTACCGCGTCCAGCCATGAGGTGAAGCCTTATGCTTCGACTGCTGCGCACCGTGCAATTGCCGATCACCTAGTGCGTATAGGCGTCTCAGGCACGGTAGAGCCGGCACCGCGAGCGAGCGGCTTCAACAAGGTTGTCTATTCCCTGCCGGAAAAGTTGCCGCGGGTGGAGATCATCATCCCAACGCGCGACGCTGCAGTTCTCGTGCGCCAGTGTGTCGATTCGATTCGTGAGAAGACGACATACGCGAACTATGTGATCACCATCATCGACAACGGCTCGACCGAGCAGTCGACATTTGATCTGTTCGCATCCTATGCGGGCGATGCACACATCCGCGTTTCACGTGACGAATCCCCCTTTAACTATTCGAGAATCAATAACCGAGTAGCATTGGCCAGCGATGCCGACTTCGTCTGTCTGATGAACAATGACATCGAAGTCATTGATCCGGACTGGCTGACCGAGATGGTGTCATTGGCGGTTCAGGACAGGGTCGGTGCGGTGGGTGCGAAGCTACTCTATCCCGACGATACGGTTCAGCACGCCGGTGTGATCGTCGGTCTGGGAGGCGTAGCGGGGCATTCGCACAAGCATTCGCCCCGCCACGCCCCAGGCTACTTCTATCGGCTGCTGCTACGCAGCGACATGAGCGCCGTGACGGCAGCCTGCCTGCTGATTCGCGCATCTATCTACATGGAGGTTGGAGGTCTCGACGAGCAGCTGGAAGTCGCCTTCAACGATGTCGACTTCTGCCTGCGCGTACAGCGGGCTGGTTATCGTAACGTGTGGACGCCGTATGCCGAGCTTTATCATCACGAATCGGCGTCGCGAGGATATGAGGATACGCCTGAGAAGAAGGCGCGGTTTGACCGCGAGATTGCCTTCGTCAAATCCCGCTGGGGTGAGAAACTCCTGAATGACCGCTGCTACTCCCCCAATCTCACTCTGGATTCGGAAGACTTCGCGATTGCCATGTATTCGCGTGTCCCCGGTTCGCATTGAACTCGCATGAAGTCGAATATTACCGGTTGGCTTGCCGAATACCGCCACCCCCTCGAAAGTGCACCCTTCGCGTTACCTAGCGCGATCTATTTCCTGATTAAATTCCGGGCTGACTTGGCGCACTTCGAAAGCCGCACCGTTCGTGGGCGGATGGTGCTGTATTTCTGGTGGAAGGCCCTCGGTCGAAAGGACTATCCAGACTTCGACTGGGAACTTCGCGAACAGGATGTGGCATTCATAAATCAGTTCGATAGCAAGACGCTGATCGATGAATTCCCGGAATGCGTAGCGCTATGGCTGCGCAGCTCGACCCCGGATGTGCTAGAGCCCGAACCCCTGATTCGTGCGCTGAGCGAGCGCCGCCCCATTGCCGGTAGCGGCATAGAGGAATTCCCGCGCTTTCTGGATCTGATCATCAACAGCAGACCGGACTTGCGCCGGACGCTGGACCTGTCTACATTCGCTGGGCAACTAGCGGCGATGAATTGGTGGGAATCACACGGACGGGAAGAGTACCCGCGCCTCAATTGGAGTTCGACTGCGATATGGCTACACCTGAGTGAGCCTGCCGGTGTTCCGATGGCGCTGGAGATACCTGCACCTCGATTTCTCCCAATGCTTCTGGCCGAACGGCCAGACCTCAAGCCCGTACTTACGACGAATACGCTGCTCGGGATGTTCGCATGCGTAGACTGGTGGGAGCGGCATGGTAAGCAAGAGTACCCTCGTCTCATCTGGTCCACTGCAGGTATTTGGACCGGGATGAATGAGATCGAGCGTATCGACGCACAGACCGGGCTGCGGCTACCACGTTTTCTGGAAACTCTGTTGGCGGAGCGTCCGGATTTCCCGCTTTCGATGACGACTGATTCCCTGAGGGGCCTGTTCGAGTGTGCGAATTGGTGGGAGCGCCATGGCCGGCATGAGTACTCGAAACTGGCCTGGAGTACAACGCCGCTTTGGAACTATCTGAACGGCGTGGCTGACGATCCGCAAGCCATCTTGAGGCTGCCGCGTTTCCTAGCGGTCATTTTTGACATGCGCCCGGATTTGCAGAAGGCAATGCAGCTGGGCACATTTACCGGACAGTTGGCATGCTACGAATGGTGGAGCCAGTATGGCCGCAATGAATATCCCATGCTTGAATGGTCGGCGGATGGGCAGTGGGAACGCCTGCTAGAGCCATACCATGCGCGCGGTAGCCTTCATCCGTTGCCAAAGTTCCTCTACGCACTGTGGTTGGAGCGCCCAGATCTTCATGCAAGTTTCGACCTGAGCAACGTCGAAGGCATACGCGGACTTGTGCAGTGGTGGCAAAGCTCAGGGAGTAAGGAGTGCAAGGCACTGACTGGCTTGGACGTTCAACTGGACGATGAGCGCGCTGAATACGTAGGTGCGGCGACGCAGCGTTTTGGCATGCTGCCGTTTGGCGTCAATATCGTTGGCTTTCCACAAGGCTCCCTTGGTCTTGGGGAGGACGCACGAACAGCAGCGCGCGTATTCGAACGCCTGTCGGTCCCGGTGGTGCTTGTCAACGCGCCAATGGTGGGGCCGGCAAAGCGCGACCACTCTGCCGATCATCTGCTCAGTGCCGATCTACGCTACGGCGTATCCTTGTTCTGCTTGCCGCCACCGGAGATGGTCCGTCTTGCGCTCGAAGGCGGCCGTCGGATCATCAATTCAAATACGTACAGGATTGGCGCATGGCCGTGGGAGCTACCCCATTGGCCCCAGGCGTTCGGTGAGGTGCATGGCTTTGTGGACGAGATCTGGGCGCAGAGTCGATTCGTCGATGCTGTCTATAAGCGCCTTGGTCACTCACGTGTTGTCCACATGCCGATGGCCGTTGAGATCCCAGAGCCAGTGAACCCGGATCGTCAGCGTTTTGGAATGGCTGAAGACCGCTTCCTGTTCTATCTGATGTTTGACGGTAACTCCTGGCTCAGCCGCAAGAACCCAATAGCGGGGGTGCAGGCTTTTCAGAAGGCATTCGGCTCGGACAACGAGCCGGTCGGTCTTGTGATCAAGGCAATGAACGTGCGCGACTCCGATCCGACTTGGCAAGGTGTACTACGGATGGCGGAAGCGGATCCACGTATTCAGATCGTGTCCGAACACATGAGCCGACAGGACTCGGTCGATTTCATGGCCGCTTGCGACGCATACATCTCGCTACACCGCAGCGAGGGCTTTGGGCGTGTGATCGCCGAAGCCATGGGTCTTGGCCAACCTGTCGTGGCGACCAATTTCTCTGGCAATGTCGACTTCTGCGACCCGCAGACTTCGTACCTTGTGGACGGCGAACTCGTTCCGTTGCGTGCCGGTGAGTATCTGTTCAGTGAAGGCCAGTACTGGTGTGATCCAGACGTTTCGATCGCAGCTCAACAGCTTCGCCGACTTTACGAAATTCCCGAGGAGCGCGCGCGCATTGCGGCCGCTGGTCAAGAGCGCATCAAAGACAGTTACTCGCTTGCCGCGGTCGCACGCGCTTACGAGACGCGCTTGAAAGCCATCGTTGCGGAAGGCGGAGTACCAGGGGGGCAGCGATGAGGCTGATGATCTGCGCTATCGACATCTTCGTCGGAGACGCCGTTGGCAATCACTGCCTCGGCATTGCGCGTTGCGCGCAGCGGTCCGGCTGGGAAGTGCGGTTGTACGCGCGCAATTTCGATATCGGCGTCGCGGATATCCGCCCGATAAGCGCCTTGTTCGACGAGATCGCACCTGAGGATTTATTGCTGGTGAGCTACTCTATTGTCGATCCGCAGCTCGACAGGCTGCTGGCGCTTCCGAATCGCAAGGCTTGCTATTTTCATGGTGTCACGGATCCTGAGCTGCTTCAGGAGTTCGAGCCCCGCACGGCCGAACTCTGCGCGGAGGCAATCCGCCAGTTGCCGCGCCTCGTCGGATTCGATGTGCTAGTGGCAAACTCGCACTTCACAGCGAGAAGCCTAGCTCAGGCAGTGGATAACAGACCGGTACATGTCATACCACCGGTGTTCGCCGATATGCCGGGCTTCGAGCTCAGGAGCCCGCGCGCCCGCTCAAACGGGCTCCGGAACCTGTTGATGGTTGGGCGCGTGGTCCCGCACAAGCGGATCGAAGACGCGCTGGAGGTCCTGCAAGTCCTCCGGCACGATAACGTCGAGGTATCCATGTCGATCGTCGGCAGTACGCCCAACCACGAGTATTTGCGTTACCTGATCAATCGCGCCCGCGCGCTGGGTATTCTGGAGTATCTGGATTTCAAAGGGGTGCTCGATGACGAGGATCTGCTCGATTGCTTCGAGGATAGCGACGTCATGTTGGTCATGAGCCGTCACGAGGGTTTCTGCGTGCCGGTGCTCGAAGCGATGTTCAGGGGCATGCCTGCGCTTGTCCGGGGTGGTACGGCTGCCGAGGAGCTGTGCGATGCAGGGGACGTCTACGCGCCGGATGCGACTGCTGGCAAGTGGGCTGCTGGCGTCGTCCGGTACCTGGATGGGTCTTCAGTTGACCGCGCGGCGCGCGTTTCGCGCGCATTGGGAGTGCTGGACAGGGCATCGGATTCGCACTGGGCGGAAGCGCTGGCCTCTGCCAGAGAGGGAGGTCGCAAATGAACGGCTTGAAGTTCTTGCTTACGACTTACAGCACGGCTTTCGCCACCAGCGGCGGTGGCGAATCTGAAATGGTGCAGGTGGCGGAGATTCTCAACGCATCGGGTATTCACGCGGATATCTATGGCATCGGCAGCCGCCCATTCAGCTTCTATGATGGAATCATGCATTTCTCGGTTCACGCCGATGGCGATGCGATGATTCGTGAGGCTCGGCACCGCAACAAGCCAATTTTCCTGTGGCCGAATGTCTGGTGGAACGAGCCGCCGTCGCAATCAGAAGTCGCCCGGATAGAGGGCATCATCGGCGTGGTGCACAAGCTGCTGTTCAAATCCGAGTCTGAGCTGCTGAACTTCAGTCGTTACGTGGACTTGCCTGACGGCAAGGCGGAGGTCGTCCCGGCCTGCGTGTCCCGGCGCTTTCTCACACCGGTTGATAAGGACTTGGCCTCTGCGGTCTGCGGTGCGAGCGACTACGCACTTTGTCTTGGTCTGATTGAGCCAATCAAGAACCAGCTGCAACTTATTCGCGCCCTGAACATGCTGGGCATGGATGGCGTATTTGTCGGCGGTGCTCGCGATGACGAGTACTATCGGCAATGCGTGGAGGAAGCGCATGGTCGCATCGTATTCCTGCCATTTGTGCAGCCGTGCAGTGCGTTGCTTCGGTCGATAATCGACAACTGCAGCGTGATGGTGGAAGTCAGCAGCGACCCGCCCGGGCGGTCCAGCCTGGAGGCCGCGATCATGAAGAAGCCGATGATCATGGCAGATGGGCCCTGGCAGCGGGAACACTTTGGCGGCGATGTCTGGTATGCGCCGCCGGACTCCGCGGAGGCGCTGGCGACTACGATCAGGAAGAGCCTCGCGGATGCCGATTGGGAGCGCAAGATCCAGGCGACGTACGAACGCACAATGAGCCGGCACTCCGCAGAAGTGATCGGGCGCCAGCTTGCCGAATTGCTGGAAAATGGGGATACCTGACATGGACAGGATTCCTCGCCTACTGGTTGTCCAGCGTATCTCCCTCTCTCACGACAAGCTGATGTCGCGGTCGATAGCGGCACGTTTTGGTCCGCTGCTGACCTACATGGATAACGCAGGACTGATCGAGTGGGAAGAGATAGTTGAAGGCGATGTGACGATCAGCCAGTTGCGGCGCTTCGATGCCGTGCTCTTCAACAAGCACACCTCGACGCGAGCAGTCGACATAATGAAGATGGCCAACGACCTCGGGTTGAAGACCATCTACGATATGGACGACTGGATCATCGACTTGCCGATGTACAGCGTCACCGATCTGAGCGATGACCTGCTCGCTAATATTATGTGGATGGTGCGGCATGCTTCTGTGGCGACCGTATCCAATCGAGTTCTTCAGGAGCGCCTCAGGCGCATTCGGCCGTCAGTGGTGATTATTCCTAACGGGTTCGATCATCAGTCGACCGCATGTGCCGATGGCGAATGGCTGGAGGCTAGCCCGCCGCGGATCCTTTTTTCGAATACAGACGGTATCAAGCTGGTCCATTTCAAGAAGGGCTTTCTTCAGGTCATCGCGGACTTCATGGAGCGCCATCCGGAAGCGGAGCTTGATTTCTGGGGAGACCGCTTTCCGGAAATGTCTCGCATTCCGCGTTTGCGCGCACGCGGTTTCCTCGACAATACCGGGTATAAGCACGCGATCCGCGATGCCGGCTATCTTTTCGCAATCGTTCCTCTGGGCGGACGTGAGGATCCGGATGCGTTGTTCTTCAATAGCTGCAAATCCTGTATCAAATACATCGACTATGGCAGCCTTGGCATCCCGGGAATCTACTCTCGCACGCCGGTCTACGAGGATGCGATCACGCACCGCCAGACTGCGATGCTGGTGGAGAACAACGTGGGCGAGTGGTCCGAGGCGATGGAGGAGTTGTATCGAGATGAAACTCTGCGAAACGCACTGCGACAGAATGCGCATGCGGATACGCGCGCCCGATTTGGACTTGAGCGTCCCGCGCGGACGTTCATGGAACTGCTGAAGTACGGTGCGCAATAACGGTGTAACTGAGGACTGCATGGACCTGTTGATCATTCGTCATGGCCAATCGAACGCAAATGCCAATGGCCTGCTGATTTCCAATGACCAGGACGAGTTGTCCGAGCTGGGGCGAAGCCAGTCGGAATGCTTGCGCAAAACGCTGGCGCAGTACGACTATGCGCCCTCGCGTGTTGTTAGTAGTCCCTGGCGCCGGGCGAGACAGACTGCCGAGATGGTGTTCGATACTGCGGAGATTGCATTCGACGCGCGCCTGGCCGAAACACATCCCGGCATTTTTGGAACGTGGCTCGAGCGCGACTTCAATTCCGCCTATCCCGATTTCCATCGCGATATCCGCAATACCTATGAGGGCGGCGAGTCGCATTGGGACATGACGGTGCGTGTTCGCGCGTGGACGGACGAGACTGTAATGGCCGGAATTGCAAACACCGGCCTGCTGGCCGTGGTCGCTCATGGTGGGCCGATCAGCGTCATCCTGCAGCACTTGCTAGGTGTGCCAATCGAGTCACATTATCCGACTTTCACCGTGCCCAATGCCTCTTTCACTTACTTGAGGTGGCGTGCGGACCTGAATCGCTTCTGCGTTGAGAGGCTTGGGCACGTATGAGCGCCGATATCGCGATCTTTGAACCGGTTTTCGCGGAAGGAGTGCAACTCGTCGAACCCGCCTTTCTGCCACTCCGGTTCGAGAACGCACGACCCGAGTGGCGTGAATTCCAGCTCCTAATCGATCTCTACCGGAACGGCGTGCATCGGCACCACCGGTATATGGGGCTCTTCTCGCCCAAGTTCGGCTTGAAGGCTGGGATTTCCGGGGAGCGTTTCTTACGCTTCGTGCAAGAGAACGATTCGGTCGATGTCGTGTTCATCAATCCATTCCCGCAAATCGCCTACTGGTCCTACAACGTCTGGATGCAGGGCGAATACGCACATCCTGGGCTTGTCGATGCCGCACAAGCGTTGCTTGACGCGAGCGGCGTGAGCATGGACGTGCGTCAAGCTCCCCGCAATGACTTCCGTACCCTGGCTTATTGCAATTTCTGGATCGGTAGCCAAGCCTTCTGGGATCAGTACGTGGGAGGCGTGCTGGAGCCCATCGCTCGTTTTCTAGAAGATCGGCCCGATCATACCGCCGCACTCGGCGTAATGCAGGAAACGACCCATACCGATAGGGCGCCGTATCTGCCTTTCGTGATTGAACGGCTGCTTAGCACCTATTTGGCGATTCATCCTGAGCTCAGAACGCGTGCTTACGAGTTTGATCAGGAGCAGGTCGAGTCATATTGCGTCAATTCATTCGAGCGCTTGCTTCTTCAGCGCATGCGCGACGACATAGATGCCGCCGACAGGAATGGCTCCTTCACGCCGGAGTTGAAGACGCGCATGGATCTTGCCTGCAGCCTTTGGCAGCAGCATTTCTTCGATTACTTTGCGACACGGCCGCATCCGCATACAGGGCGCGTGGTGGAGAGCACGTGACCGATTTGGCGAGATAAGTGTTAGCGCCGATGTAAAAATGACTCACCCGCCGAAGTAATCCTGACCCACCTGGGAGAGGAGGGCGGCTTTTTTGCCGCCGATGCTGACTCAGGAGCAAGCAGTGGAAATCAAGGTATTGGCAAGACGGGTACGGCGGTACGGGAAATAGCGCGGCAAACGGGTCTATCGCGCAACACCGTACGGCGCTATCTGCGCGACGAGCAGGCTGGCCGTTACAGGCAGCGCGAGCCACGCCCGACGAAGCTCGACCCGTTTAAGAACTATCTGCCCGAGCGTGTCGCCGCCGCGCGCCCGGACTGGATTCCGGCGACGGTGCTGCTTCGGGAACTGCATGACGCCGGCCGGATCCGAAGGATCGGCCGACCTTTGGCCAGGTGGATGCAACGGATGCGCGAGGGAAAGCGTCTTATAACGCTCAATCTTTGCAAACTCAGGCGGCGCTACCAGTGCCGTCTGCATGATTGAAGTCTGTCAGAGTGCCACTGGTGATAGGGGTCTTCCCTCGCGCCACCCGTGGTATTGATAATGTGCGGCGGCATCAACGCCAGCAGCCAGAACGTCGGGATTCGCCTCGTAATATGCGGCAGCGTCAAAGTAAGACGAAACGCTGAGCACATGCGAGGCATCCATCTCGCTAGGTACACCAGGAGTGCGACGTGGGACGAAATTCCGGAGGCGCGCACCAATGGCGCGCCGCAGTTTCCAAAGTTGCATCCCGGGGCCGGCCTTAATAGCTGCATTCTGCATTTCTCGCCAGGTGTTCGCGATGTAGGAAGGGTTTTCTGAACGGCGCAGCCTGACGAAAAATTCGTTTTGGTCAAGTGCCGTATCCTGAAAACCTTCGCATGCAAAGTCGATCAAGCCGGCGTCGGCTATTTGTGCCATGAGTTGTGCGAAGGATGCGGGAGTGAAAGCCCAGCAGTGGATGTCGTGATAATGGCCGTTCTCCATTATGTCCATCGCCAGCGAGATTGCATCAGAGTAGTTATACAGCTTGGCCGGTCTGGCGGCAGCCGAATTGCTCCAAACGTCAGCACAATCATCCTTGATCACGCTCAATGTGAAGTCCAGCATTGAGTGGGGTTGCGGAACGCGGGCTTTGACCAGATAGCTGAGCAGCACATCGGAGAGTTGCGTTTCTCTTCTCAGGCGGTCGAAAGTGAAGCGCATATCTGGTACAGCGAGTCGAACCTCGCCAGTGGGCCTCAAGATGGATGCAAGTTCTCGAAGCCATCCGATCAAGTCCGGGACATGCTCAATGACGTGTGAGGCGATCACATAGTCAACATATTTGCCGCTGATGGCATCATGTAGGGTGTTTTGTCCCCATACGGCACCCACATCGACAATGGACTCAACGTCCACATTGGGGTCGTCCTTGTATTTGTGCTTGAGCGTGGGGGTATCGGCATGGTCAACATAGATGACATTGCAGTCCCCGGACCTAACAATTGGTCGGCATAGAGCACCGATTTCTATGCCAAGCTGCGACTCCAAGACTAAACCACCGAGAAGCTTTTCGCGGCGGACTTCGTTATGCCCGTTGCTCATGGTTGCCATCAATAGATCCGGTTTCGGCAGTATAGCCGAACAAAGAGCCACATTTTCATGCCCGTCTCGCGCGGGCTTTTCTTTTCCGGACCATGGAATGCCGAACACCGGTGGACAGCAGCATGAACGGTATCAGCGAAGGTCTATCGGGCGCGCGAAGATTCATTGTTCCCGTCTGTCATGGTTGCCGTGTCGACCTGGCGCTCGGCGATGCATTTGAAACGGCGAGACGGCATGCGTCCGTGCTTCAGGACGCATGGCCTGTGATGCGCGCATGCGGCATCGTGCTACCTCCGGGCTGGCTGCCGGGCGTCAGGATTGCGGCAGGTGTGCCACGTCGTTGCGCTGATACAGTCCGGCATCGTCGATCGAGACATCCTTGCAGGCATCCGGATTCTCCAGGTTGATCCGGATGCCCGTGATGTCCCGCGCGGTCAGCCAGCGGGGAGACGCGTCGAGCGGGACGATCAATATGCCTTCGTCAGCCGTGAACACGAGTCCGCTGGCCGCGGCGTCAGCGCCTAGTGTATCCGTCGACCAGCGTACGCGCAGGCGAGGCGGCGCGTTGGCGCCGATGCACGCAAAGCGCATGCGCAGAAGACCTGCAGACTTGCCGGCCAGCGCAGGGGAAAGCGGCAGCGCGATGGTGTCCTGTCCATGCACGACGGCCGGAGCGCCGCTTTTCACCGAGGTGCCTGCGACCGTCGGGGCGAGTTTTCGGACCAGTGTCATCTTGCGCTGCAAGCTGTGCTCGGATCGTCCCCAGGCGACGGGAATCTTCAGCAGATCGGACGGGGCAAACGCCTTTTCCAGTAGCGTCACCTCGGCCGGCGTCGGCTCCGTGTTGTCATTTCTCTTCCAAGTGCCGAAGATGAAGCGACCATCCTGGACCGGCGCGTAATGCGCGACGATGAAGCGATAGAGCAGAGGGTCGCGCAGCGCGAGTCCACCGCCGTCGTGGACGACGTTGTCTCCCTCAAACAGCGCCAGCCCGGGCGGATTGCTCATAAGCATCCGGGCCGCGCGTAATTGCTGCGGGCCAGGCACCATATTGTAGGCCGCAGTGACGGGCAGTGGCGGCAGACGATTCAGGTAGAAGTACTGTGCATTGCGCGAGGTCAGGTCGAGATAGCGCTCGCCGGGCGCAATCCGAGCATCGACACGCTCCCGCAGCTCGGTCAAGCGCTGCCATTGGTCGTCCCGGACAATCCCGGTACCGAGATTGGGTAGCCCCACCGATGCACCGTCCCGAGGCGACCCCACCCAAATTCGCGAGGGCGAGGCCGCGAACAGTGGCGTCACTGTGAGTGGGCCAAAACCAAGGGCACTCCCCATGACTGCTGCCAGCACCAGCACACTGCCCTGCAGACCGGGCCGACCTGCGCGCCAGAGCAGGATCGGGAGCAGCACGGCGCAGCTGAAAATGGCGACGCGGCCAGGCCGCGACAGATCATTGGCGTCGATGCGTCCCATCGAGTAGGGAATGAGCAGCAGCACGAAGACTACGAGCACGATCGCGGGCGGGAGGATCTGCCAGCGCAGGGTAGCGTCGCGCCGGGCACTGAGCATCAGCCAGAGCCCGAACAAGGGTGTCAGCACCCAGGAGCCGCGCAGAAGCTCATACAAAAGGCCAGAGCGCGGGCCGCCGTTCCAGCTTGCCTGCCAGGGAATCCCATAGGCGACCTGGTTGATCGGGCCGTTCTCAAGGACATACCGGGCGGCGCCGAGCAGCATCGCCACTAGTGGCGTGGCGAGTGTCACGAGTCCGAGCAGGAGAAGTGCCGGTACCAGGTATTTCCATTCACGCTGCTCCGGAAGTTTCCAGCAGCGCCACATCGCAAATACCACCAGCGGCGCCGATCCGGCAACTAGCAGACTGGCTTGCGGAGGGAGTCCAAGAATCGCGACCGGCACCGTCAGCAGCCAGCATGCCAGCCAGCGCGCCGGGCGGGCGAACAGCGTCGGGCTGCACCACAGGCAGATGAATGGCGTCAGAAACAACCATGGAAGGCGGTCGCCAATGATCAGCGTTGCAACAAACGCCAGCGGCAGGCTGCGCGAGAAACGCAGCATACACAGATAGGCGACGAGAGACAGCAAGGCACCGGCCAGACGGCTGGCGTCGCCGATGGCTGCAGCGGTACCGTCGTAGAACAGCACCGCCACGATGCCGCGCAGATCGTCTTCCGCGATGCCGTGCGCCGGAATGTAATCGATATAGGGAACCGCGCCGTGAAGGTAGGACCACCATCCGAGTAGATACTCGCCGAAGTGATAATCATCAGCCGGCACAAGCGGCGTTTGTGTCATGCCACACTTGATCGCCACCAGCAATCCGAACAGAGCGACAGGTGACCAAAGCGCGCCGGGGTTTGCATCGACGGACGTTCGCCACCGGAAGGCGCGCACGACAGCATCCACCACCCCCCATGCGATGAGCACGGCGACCAGGATATCGAGCCGGTGGTCCGTGTGGTAACCGCTCCCGGTTCCGTTTGCCGTGATCCAGCCTGCGGGAATCAGCAGCACCATCAGCGTCGCCGTTCCCATCTGCGCGGCAAGCGCGGCAAACGGGAGGCACCGCTCCGCCCAACTGCGCCTGAGGCATGCGAGCGCGCCAGCTGCGACCAGACCTGCCCACATCAGCGCCTGGGAAATTTTCGTGAACAAGGCGAGCTGGTCAGCGCTAATTTCCGGAGCGAAGAATCGTCCACGAACGACTGCCGCCGCGAGCGGCAGCGTAGCCATCAGCACGCCCGCCAACAGCAGCGCACCGGCAGTAGCCGGCGAGATTTGCGCGGTGCATCGAGGCCTGCAGCCGTATATCGTCGCAAGTGCGATCACGCCGCCGGCTGATATCCGAATCAGGTTGGGATCTGCGGGAAAGCCGACGGCTAGCAGACCGACCGCGATGGCGAACGGAAGCGTCCATAGCAGGAACTGGCCGGCGAGTGCTTCCGCATGGCCCTGGCCGTGCCTGGATTCCTGGTTGCGCAGCAGCGCGCCAATGCTCCACAGCGTGGCGATGAACGCAAGTATCGCGATCGGCGGTGCCATCAGGTCCTGCACCTTGGTGTTCGCGTGCCATGCCGCATTGCCGACGATGAAGTCGGAATATGTGGTCGTGTTCTTGAAGGTTAGGGCAGTCGACAGCGCCGCGGCGGCAACGGCAGAAGCCGACAGGATCGCTGCGGCCTTTTGTGGAAACGATGGGTGTGGGGTCGACACGCTTGTCACTTACGAGACGGCCTTAGGGTTGTAGTGGCCCGTGCACGCACGGAACAGGACTTCGAGAAGCTTCAGATTGCCCCGCATGCCGCCGATCTTGGTCGGAACCTCCCCCTTGGGATAACGGCGCACCGTCGCGAGCTCCTGGCACCGATAGCCCAGTTTCGGTACGCGGTAAGAGAGGTAGGCGAGGAGCTCGTAGCCCGAAAAGACATCGCGAAACGGGGCCACGAGGGGATCGAGAAGCATACGGCTGCTGTAGGCCCGGAAGCCTTGGGTCGTGTCTGTCCAGTGAAAGCCTGAGCTCAGGCTGAGCGCGGGCGCGTGAATGAAGCGGATCGCCAGGTCTCGCGATTTCGGCGTGTTCTCGGCGAGGCCACCGACGAGGAAGCGCGACGCTTGCACGAAGTCGACACCGTTCTTCAACGCTTCCACGAAACGCGGAATCGCCTCGGGATCATCCTTGTCGTTGCCATCGATCGTCACGATGCCGTCATAGCCCTGATCGAGCGCGAACGCGTATGCGCAGCGCAGCTGGGCACTCAGCCTGCCGGCGCCGGTCTTGACGATAAGTCCCGCCACGTCCTGGCTGCGCAGGAATTCGTGCTGAAGCGAGCCATCTGTGCTTCCGCCGTCGACGATGACGATGTCCGCGATGTCCGCGATCCGCAGGGTCGACATCCGCGCGAGCAGGGTGCGGATGCGCTCGCCTTCGTTGATCACCGGAATGATCACGCACCAGGGGTGGTGTCGCCCCTCCCACATCGCGACGTTGTACGTCGGCACTTGCCAAGTTGCTCGCGTGTCGGAAGGGATTTCAGATTTCATCGTTCGGGTCATGGTTAACAGTCAGGCCACCTTGGCGGTGATCAGGACGACGCCCGCGATGACAAGCAGGATGCCCGCGCCGGTAGTCCAGTGAAAAGGCTCGCGGAAGATGAGCACCGAAAGCGTGGCTACAGTTGCCACGGCTCCCGATGTCAGGACGGGGTGGGCGACGTTGAGCGGCAGCCGGGCCAGCGCCGCGGCATAGAGCAGAAAGGCTGCGCCATACAGGCCGAGGCCGACCCAGAATGGCCAGTTGGCGAAGGCGGCTAGCGGTTCACTTAGCGAGGGAAATCTGCGGGGCGGAATCATCGCCATCTTGACCAGTACGCTGGCCGATGCGTTGCTGGCGATGCCTAGAATCAGAATCAGCCATTTCATGCGAATTGGACTCCTGGTGCTTGCCGATACCAGCGTTGGGCCGTCGCCAGCGCGCGCTGGATGGCTGGAAGGTGCGGCTCGTTCGCCGTCGCTACCATTTCAATGGAGACGACGTGTCCGGGCAGGTGCGTGGCCAGTTGTGCAGCCATGGCGGCATGGTCGGTCCGGCCATCACCCAGCGGAACCAGCTCGGGCTCGCTGGCGTGGACATGACCGATCAGATCGGCGTTGTGCTCCAGCACGTCGGCGGGGGCTTCCCCATTGATGGCCAGCGATCCCGTGTCGAACTGCATGCGGATAGCCGGATGGGCGACCAGCCGCACCATGCTCGCGGTCTCTGCGCTGGTCGTCATAAAATTCGCGCCGTAGCACACCGGGTTGGGCTCGAGGCAGAATGTCACGCCGTTGCCATGTGCAATGTCGCCTAGCTCGCGAAAAAATGGCACGGCAATCTCTGCGACCTCACGATCGTCAAGGGCACCGCGATCCCGATTCTTTGGGGAGCCGAATACCAGTCGGGTCGCGCCCAGTTTGCCGCCGATCCGTGCTACAGCGGCGAGGCGATTCAGCATCGCCGAGCGCGCTGCCGACGAACCGAACATATTGAGTCCAGAAGTGCCGAACAGCAGCGATTGCATGCCGGTCAGTTCAATCCCGTGTGCCTTCCACTGATCGCGCACCCGCGCGATGTCGGCATCGCGCGCATGTTCAGGATCCGGGAAGTATTTGCCAGGGGCTACGTCGATCGCGTCGACGCCGAACTTGTGCAGCAGCGCCGCCACAGACTCGTCTTCGGAGACATCCCAGGCGATGTTCGAGATAGCGATTCTCACGCTCCGCTCCCGGCCTTCAAGGTGCGCGGCTCGGACTGGGCGTATGCACGGACCGCCTGCAGCGTCGCACGCTGGTCATACTGGTATGCGCCCGAGGCGCCGAACACTGCCGCGTGGCGCGTGCGCAAGTCATAACGGGCGGCATTGTCACCCACCACCTGCTCGAACGGCTTGCCGAAGCCCTGGGCCGACACGTCTGCGACACTGATTGGTGCGGCGGTCAGGTGAACTAGTTTCAGGCCCGCGCGCAACGCGACTTCAATGTCGTACCAGAGATTGACCATCGGGTAGAACTGGAAGATGCCGCGGCTGTCGATCGCGTGCAGGTTGTTGTCGTTCAAGAAGTCGAAGATAACGTTCTTGCGCAGGCTCGGGCCGACCAGCCCAGGCAGGCGGACGATCAGATGGTTCGCGAAATGGCTGGCGACAAATTCCTCGAGCATTAGGCGGTTCAGGCCATAGGCATGCAACCCGCTCTTATCCACCGGCGAGCTTTCGTCGACGCCGACCGGCGTCTTGAACACATCGACAGTGCTGATCAGGACAAACGTCTTGCATGAGACCGTGCGAAGGTGGGCGATGAGCGCTTCGATTTTTTCACGGTCTGCTGCCGGCTCGCGATTTGCGATCCATTTTTGAGCGGGCGCGCCGGCACAGACCACCGTGTCAAAGTTCTTGCCATCGATCTCGCCAATATTGGTCGAACGGTACAAGGCCTCGAAAGGGGCTTGCCTAAGAAGCGTCGTGCCAACGAAGCCCGTGAAGCCGATCAGTGCATTGTTCATGTGTTGCTTTTGCTCAGTGAGGCGGGGGCCGGAGTGAGTGTTTCGTCATCCAGTCTTTCAAGGACGTCGTAGATGTTGTCGATCTTGCCGCCGAGGATCGAATAACAGCCAGGCAGTTCCGCGTGCTTTTCGAAGAGGATGGGCCTGCCATCGTCCCCCTCGTTTTTGCGCAGGACGGTTTTGATCTCGAACAGCGAATCGATATGACGGGCTTCGGCGACCAAAGGAACATAGCGCGAAACGTCGCGAATCATGCGGTCTACGCGTGAGGCCTTGTCATATGCCGCGAGTCGGTCGTAGGGACTGACACCACCACAGTCGTCCCAATGCAGATGCGGGGTATAGCGCACGTGCGAAAGTGTATGCAAGCCGCGCGCAGGAAAGGGCATCATCGAGAAGAATGGGCCGTCCATGACAGTGATGCCGATATCCTTCAGGCCGGCCGGCGCATCCACCAGCGCCATCTCCGTGATTTCCTGCTTCAGCTCCGTCCGGGTGCCCGGGAAGTCTCCGCCAAACTGGTTCAGTCCGCTGTACGTGCAATTGAAGACGTTGGCGCTCTTGACCACGCGTTCGTTCCCCGCGCGGTCATGCATTTCAACGGCGCAGAGTCCGGGGTCGCTGCGCGAAATGGCGCTGACCACGGTCTCACAGCAGACTTCAACGTTGTGCTCCTCTAGTTCACGACGTGCCCATTCCGCGAGCCGTCTAGTGTCGAACGCGTACTCTTCGACAAGGAATACATCTTCGATCAGCCGCGGTGCGAACAGGTTGCGCAGCGTCGGACCGGCAGGCTCGATCCGGGCGCCGATTTCTTGGCAGAACCGCTGAAACTGGCGTGAGCTGACCTTGGAGTTGCGCCGGGCAATCGCATACAGTTTGGTGAAATCCTGCTTGACCGCCTGCGGCCAGTCACGGACGAAGCGTGGAAGGTTGATCCGGCTCCGGTAGGCCGTCGTGAAGCTGCGCGGATAGTGGTACCCGTTGTGGACGCGCGCCTGGTTGCTATAGGAGGCGCGAGATAGCAATGCCGGTTCGCGCTCGACGAGCAGGATCTGCTTCAGCCCACGCTGCTGCGCGAGATAGACGGCAATGGCTGCGCCGTAAAACCCTCCGCCGATGATGACCGCATCGTAAATGGTGCGCACACTGGCCATCAGGTGATCTGCTGCGGCTTCGCAGTCCGGTTCTCGGACGGTACAGACGCTACCACCTCGATATTTAGCTTCTCGTTGCGCGTCATGCGCGCGCTCGTGAATTCCTGTCCCACGTGGTAGAGAGGTCCCTCGTTGGAGGCAGTCGCCATATCAAGGATGTACTCGCCAAGCACCAGCAGGACCAGCGAAATCAGGAAGAACATGCCTGACTGTTGCAGCGAAAGGCTGATCCATCCTGGCGCGACGTCGGGCTTGAAGAGCCAGATCACGACAACGTAGGCCGAATACAGAAGGTTGGCGACCGCGCCGAACAGCGACAAGACCGTCACCAGCCGCATCGGCGCGCGCGTCGTGGAGACCAGCAGTCGCATGCCCCGATCGATGCTGTTGCCCAGACGCTTGCGAGGCGCTTGCCGGGGCGCGGCGCTGTACGCGAGGTTGGCGCGCGCAAAGCCTCCAGTGGCAGGCAGATGGCGATAGGTTAGCGCCGGCTGTCGGTGCTGAAGTATGAAGTTGATGACGCGCTTGCTAAGAAGTCGATATTGTGGTGCCTCACGAGCGAGGTCCACCCCGCTGAACCATCTGAACAGGCCGTTAAACACACCGAACGCACCGCGGTACAGCAGGCCTTGCGCCGGTTTCTGCTTGTTCGTCGCGAAGACGACATCCGCGCCGCTTGCAGCTTTGTCGAGCATTTCGGGGAGGAAGGCAATGTCGTCCACAAACGGATCGACAACGGCGACGAAGTCCCCGAGGGCATTTTCCAGGCCCACCCATGCGGCCGTGTCTGTGTCGACCTCCTTGGTCAACGCGTAGATCTGCAGATTGGGAAGACCGCCTTCTCCCGAAAGGCTTTTCAGGGTCTGGACACTGTCATCGGTCGATGCGTTGTCGACCACGATCAGCTCATAGTCGCTCACAAGTGGCGCAATCGCCGCAGATGCTTCGGAGAGGATCTTTTCGTACTGCGCAGCTTCGTTGCGCACCACGAAGAGAACGGAAATAAATACGGGGAAATAGGGCAAAGTCCTGTTCTCTTGATCGCAGCGAGTCACGTGTCGACAGCCAAGGCCTGAAGAATCGCGATATTTTAATCGGTGTGCGGGGATATGGCTATCACCTCGGCGCCCCAGGCCACCGACTCCGCTGCCAGTCTTGGAGTGGCTGCTGCTTGCAACAGCCTGTTAAGTGTATGTCGAACTGTAACCGGGGCCCGTTGCCTTCACCTTTGGCCTGTGGGCACTTAATGGCCATGCAAAGCAGATATTGTGGGCGTTAATGCCATGGTTATGGGGAAGGCTCCGTGCCGGTTGTAGGCGATAGGAGGCCTAAGGCACGGCCGTGGAACACAGGATGCGCTGCGCGTAGTATATAGTCCTGCACAATCGCGCCCAACTTCCGGCTAAGCTCGTGCCCTGCGACAATTCTTCACCTATCGCGGCAGCGAGCGAGCGTTGCAGTGAGCAGGGTAAGCTACAGAAGGGCCTGCTAGAGGCATGCTCCGGGCGTGCTCTGCACGTGCCGGACAGGCAGGCTGTGCAGGATCTATTCGGGTTTTCTAAATGTTTGATTTTTTTTGGGTTCCGCTATTCTCGCTGTTGGCCACGGTCATCGCGGTAGTCGCATTGCGACCGGCGGCAATTGTAGGCGGGTTGGTCGATCGGCCCGACTCGCGCAAGCGTCACCATGGCGAAATACCCTTAGTGGGCGGAATTGCAATCACGATCGCCGTGTGGGCGGGTGCGATGCTGTTTATGCGCTCTCACGGGTACTATGTCGCCCTCTTGGGGGGCTTGACACTCTTGGCAATTGTCGGGGTCATCGATGATATGAAGGGAATGTCGCCGGTGGCGAAGCTTGGAGCTCAGTTGCTGGCGGCCATTCTGATGACATCATGGGGTGGAATTTATCTTGGCACGCTTGGAGATATTTTTGGTCGCAGAGAAATTGAACTGGGTAATTGGGGAATTCCTCTGACACTCTTTGCAGCCGTCGCCGTAATTAATGCCATGAATATGTGTGACGGTCTGGATGGCTTGGCGGGAGGGCTAGCCGCCATTACATTTGCGTGGTTCGCATATTTGGCAGGGCAGATCGATAATGGTGCCGCTCAACGCATGTGCGTAATATTTTGCGGCGCCATTCTTGGTTTTCTCTTGTTCAATATGAAGAATCCGTTTCGGGGAGGAAAAAAGGTCTTCCTGGGGGATGCCGGTAGTTTGATGCTGGGGTTCAGTATAGTGTGGTTCGCGGTTCTTCTCTCGCAGCGTAGCTATAACGCGGATCGACAAATACCTCCTGTGGTGATGTTATGGGTCCTTGGATTTGTTCTGATTGACCTCTTCACTGTGGTTGTGCGGCGGGTACTGAAGGGCAAGAACCCGCTGGCGGCGGATAGGACTCATCTTCATCACGTGCTGCTGAGACTAGGGTTAGGGCCTGACGCAATTGTCTGGGTCATCTTGGCCAGCAACGCTATATTTGGGTTTTGCGGCGTATATGGATGGAAAGCAGGATATTCCGAGCAAACACTATTTATTCTCTTTCTTGGGCTAGTCCTTGTTCACTTGATGATCATGCGCAATGCGTGGCGCTTAATACGGGTAGGCCGTCGTATTGTGGTTAGATTGACGCGCAAATCCTATTGATCCGACATTCACTCCGTTCATTGCTGAATGGTGCTAGAGCGAGACGGATGAGCTGTAGAGACCCTGCGCAAGTACGTGTTAAGTTGCAGCTCCTTCAAGGAACCCAAGCAAATAGCGGGGGCGGCACAGGCCGCGCGGAGAAAGAGATACTTAAGAGTCACTGGAGGCGACGCCAGTGGGCGTGCCTCTTGCCAGCCAAGAAGCGCTTCCGGACTGGCTTATGCCGATACGATAGCAGTAGCAGGGCGCGTGCGAAGCACCAACGCTAACCCAAAAATCAATGCAACAGCATTAGCCACGGCATAACCCAGCACCGCCCCACGTGCCCCCAGACGCGGCACAGCAATCAGGTCGACAATTACTGTTGTTGCGAGCACCAGCGCCCACTTCACTGCCACCCACCGTGGCTTGCGCAGATACACCGGCAATAAACCCAATCCAACATCCGCAAATATCAGCGTCGACGCCAGCGCTGCCAGCCGCAGCAGCACGACCGTCTCACCGAACGCCTGCCCGTACAACAACTGAACCACCCATTCAGCACAAAGTGCCAGGATGATTGCCCCGCAAAGCCCGATTGCGACAATGCCGCCAGTTACGCGCAGCACATTCCGTCGTGCCGCTCCCACCGATTGCTGGCCGAACACATACATCGGCGCAACCCCGGCCGCCAGGATCGTAGCGATAGCTGAAAAATTATCCAGTACTTGCATGGTCGCTGCATACGCCCCCAGCTCTGCAAGTGGCACGTACGGCTTGAGAATCAGCTGGTCCGCACGTCGCGCGCACACCATCAGCATGAAGCTCACCCAGAACAGCGTCCCATCGCGTACCAGGTCTCGGGTCAGCGACGTGTCGCGGGTCGGTACGGTACGCGGCGCGCGCGACAGGTAGTACCAGGCTAGCAGCGCAGCGGCAATCAGCGGTTCGATGGCAAATGCTGTCGCATACGCAGGCACCAGGTTGACGCCGGTAAAGAACAGTGTGCCGACCAGCCCAGCCTTCGCAGCCAGTGCAATGAGGTTGAAGACTACGTTCGGCCGGTTGTGCGTACGCGCCTGCATCCAAGCGATGACCACGCCGAAGGGTTCGCGCAGCATGATGGCCGTGCCGAGGATGGCTGCGGGGATCCACGTGTCTGCCGGCTGTTGTGTGAATGCCAGGTAAGCGCACATCAGGGCATAGCCGGCAAGGCCTGCGGTCAGGCGGATCGCAAAGGCGTGGGCGAGCAGCGCGTGGGTGGCTTCCGGGGCCGGCCGGGCGACGAGCCTTGGTACCACGACTTCGGCGGAGCAGATCAATGGAATGGAGGCCGCGATGAACACCAGCGATTGCGCATACTGGAAATGCGCGAAGCCCTCAGTACCAAGCGCGCGCGCCAGCATGCCGACTACTGCGATGCCGACCGCGACCTGAAGCCCGCGGTCAGCGAGCATCCAAAGCAAGTTGCCGGCAACTTTGCGGCGCATCAACGGGCTTCCTTCAGTTGGTGGTATTGCGCCAGCCATTGCCGTGCGACGGCGGCCATGTCGAAGCTGTTGATCACCCGCTGTCGGCGTCGATGCTGTTGAGCTTGGGTGCCGGGCAGTTCCTCGATGGCGGCCGCGAGGCCCCTGGCCAGCGCTGCAGCGTCGCCAACCGGTGTGATCGTGGCGACATCGCCTGCCAGTTCGGCCACACCGGCCGCTGCGGTCGAGACTACCGGCAAACCGCTGGCCAAGGCTTCGCCAACGGCCAGCGGCATGCCCTCGATGCGCGATGACAGGACAAAGACATCGGCTGCGCGCAATAGCTCAGGGATGTCGTTCCTTGCGCCAGCCAGCAGCACGGCTTGATTCAATCCAAAATCTGCGATCTGGCTTGCGAGTTTGGCGCGCAGCGGTCCGTCGCCGGCAATCATCAGCCTGGCCCTCGGAAGCCTGCGATACACCTCGCGGAATGCCTCGATCAACATGGCCTGGTCCTTCTCTGGCACCAGCCGGCCAACATTCAGCACCAGCACTTCTTCAGCATTGAGGCCAAGATCCTGGCGCATGCGCTCACGCGAGGCATCGTCCTGCCGGAAGCGATTGGTATCGATGCCGTTGGGCATCACGATCACGCGGCCGCTTGGCACCGCGCCACTCGCAATCATGGCCTGCCTGCCCGCTTCGCTGACATGGGTGGTGAGGTCGCACCAACGGTCCGTCGCGCGATAGGCGAGGGCGCTCAGCCTGCCGCCTTCGCGCGCGCTATGGGCGGAACAAATGACTGGCGGCATCGCGCAAGTCCGTGCGAGCATCCGAGCAAACAGGTTGCCGTGGATCATGTGGGCGTGGATCACGTCCGGTTGCCACTGGCGAATAATGTGTCGTGCCTTGCGCAGCGCAGCGAGCATCGACGCCGGCATTTTGCGCATGCCAAGTTCGGTCACGGGGATGCCTGGCGGCAGATCCACTTCCGTGCCGGCGGTCAGGTTCAGGATGGCAACGTCGTTCCCAAGGGCTAGGAAGCTTCCGGCAAGCGCGGCGATTTGCTGCTCGGCCCCACCTAGCTTGAGCCCGGTGGTGATCACCAGGATGCGCAATGGCCGTTGCGAATCATGACTGCCTGCATTCGCCATCAGCGGGCCCCGTAGCCTGTCAATAGCGTACGCATTGTCTTCACCGCGATCAGCATATCCAGTGCCAGCGAGCAGTGCTTGACGTAGTACAGGTCGTAGCTCAGCTTGGTCACGGTTTCTTCATGACTACCGGCGTATCCCTGTTGTACCTGCGCCCAGCCGGATAGCCCGGGACGAACCAGGTGACGGTAGGGGTAGTAAGCAATCGTTTCCGAGAACTGCTCGACCATTGGCACCTGCTCCGGCCGGGGTCCAATGAAACTCATTTGGCCGATCAAGACGTTCCACAGTTGTGGAATCTCGTCGAGCCGGTATTTGCGGATGATGCGGCCCACACGCGTGACACGCGGATCGCGCTGCGCGGCGAACTGCGCCGGGGCGCTTTTATCGACGCCCATGCTGCGGAACTTGAGCATGACAAACGGTTTGCCGAACAGGCCCACGCGTGACTGGCGGAAGATGGCGCTGCCTGGCGTTTCCAGCCGGATCGCCAATGCCACGGCCAGGCCGACGGGCAGGGCGAATGGTGCCAGGCAAAGCACGCCAAGGATGTCGACGGCTCGCTTGAGATAACCGTAGAGGTAATGGGCCGCGTAGTCATCGAGGAAGTTCTCATCGATGTGGGACAGCCCAACTCTTCCGGTCAGCATTTCGCCAACGCGCTCCACCGAATACATCCGCACGTCGCTCATCTTGTACCGGGCGAGTTGCCGGGTGCGCTCCGGGTCTGCCGTGGCGCTTCGGTCGAGCATCAGCCCGTCACAATGCTCGGCGTCCTCCAGTGAGCGGATGAGTTCGAATCGCATGTGCGCAGCTCGTGCTGCACCGGGTATGGTCAGTATGGTGTCCAGTTGCTCTAGCGCATGGGGGTCCGTATAGCCGAACACCGGAACGTAGTTCTGCACGAAACGGCGGTAGCCCAGCCACGTCCAACCCAGCGTGATGATGTAGGCGAGCAGCATCGCGCCGCGGGAGTATTCGATATGGAATGCAGCGAAGACGAATAGAAGCGCCACGAATGGCAGCGTGGCGGCCAGCCCGACAAGGCTGTTCCCTTCCATCGCCGGCAGGTGCAGTGAGCGATGCAGGAGCATGAAACCGGCCAGATACGGCACGATCGACCACAGCAGCGTGCGCGTGAACACATGGGTCACGAACCCGGCCCGATGGGCCAGCTCCGCCAGCGCCGCGTTGACTGCAAACAAGGCCAGTCCCAGCGCCGCCCATGCCAGCATCCGGCTGATGCGGCGAATGGTTTCCGAGCCGGCGATGCGCCGGCGGACCGTATGGCGGGGCAGGGCGTCGGTCTTGGTCGAATGCATCATGTCGGCACTCGCGTCGCGCGCGGCGGGGTCGGGAGCGCGGCCTGGTAGATGGTCCATGTGGCGTCGGCCATCCGTTTCAGGCCGAAAAGTTGTTCCCAGCGTTGGCGGGCGGCGCGGCCAAGGCTGGCGCGGAGGGCGGGTTCGCCGGCAAGGCGCTCGAAGGCTGCGGACAATGCGGATTCGTCATGGTGGTTGACCAGCAGGCCATGCTTGCCATCTTCCAGCTGTTCCCGGATTCCGGGCAGGTCAGAGGCGATGATCGGCAGCCCGGCTCGCATGGCTTCCAGCACGGAAAGGGGGAGGCCTTCATGGTCGGAGGCCAGCGTGAATGCCTGGGCGGTGGCCAACAGTCCGGCGATATCTGTCACGCTGCCTGGGAATGAGACCCGGCCGGGCGCGATGGCCTCGGCCAACTGCTGCATAGCCTCACGCTCCGGACCATCCCCTGCCAGAACGAGTTCGCAATCGGGCAGGCTGGATCTCGCAAACGCCCGGATCACCGCATCGGGCCGTTTCGGCGCCGCAAAGCGTGCCACCATTACGATCCGGCGCATCGGATTCTCAAGCGTGGCACGCTGAATGGTATCCGCTATCCCATTTGGAACGACAGCGATTCGATCAGCCGGCAAGGGCAGTGCCTTTGCCAGCCGCCGCTCCGCTTCCGCCACGCAGATTACGCGCGCCGTCAGCGGCGCCAACATCCATTCCGCCACGCGCGCAGCGATGCGCTGGCGCGCCGGAGCCTCGGGCTTGAACGCGAAGCCATGGACTGTGTAGATGACAGGTATGCCGAGCAGGAATCCGGCGATGCGGCCCAGCGCGCCGGCCTTGGCGCTATGCGCATGGATCAGGTCGGGCGCGACCTGTTTCAGCGCCTTGACCAACTCGCGCAGGGCAGCGATCGCCCGCCACGGGGACAGCGCGTTGTCTAGCCGCTCTAGCCGGATGGCCCGGGCACCCGCCTGTTTTGCGATATCGAACAGGGGGCCGTCGCCGCCCGCCAGCAGGACGGTATCTGCCTTGCCCGCCATCGACTGCAACAGGTCGGCGACATGCGACTGCGCGCCGCCGATCTCCGAATTGGTGATCAGATAGGCGATGCGAGGGCGTGGCGAAGGCTGGGCAGTTGGTCTCAAGGTTCTGTACGTCTGTAGCCGGGTCGCGGCCGCCATATGTCACAGGGCAATGCAAGCTGTGAGGGAGGTTGCCGGGTGCCCGGGCAGATTGCTGCCGGCAACCATGGCGCCCCAAACGGGGAGCGGCCCAGGAGCGGCGGACAGGGCACCGCTCGATGTAGGACAGACTCCGAAAATTGTGTCCATCCGTGATAATGCGGCGATTATACCGCCCGGGGATGCCGCAATCCGGCAAAATAGCACCCTTTGGTGCGTCGCATTTTCTGTTTTTGAAAGTGCGGTGCGGCCGGAACGCGATACAGGAAGCCACATGCAAATCGATCCCACCATTTTTAAAGCCTACGACATCCGCGGAATCGTGGGTAAGACTCTCACGCGCGACGTTGCGCGCCAGATCGGGCTGTCGTTCGGTTCGGCGGCGACTGAACTGGGCGAAAAATCCATCGCCGTAGGCCGCGACGGCCGCCTCTCCGGCCCCGATCTCATCTCCGGCCTGGTAGAAGGCCTGCGCGCCGCCGGCCTGGACGTGATCGACATCGGCCTGGTAGCCACCCCCATGGTCTACTTCGCCACCAACATCGAGATCGACGGCGTCCGCCCGACCTCCGGCATCATGGTCACCGGCAGCCACAACCCGCCGGACTACAACGGTTTCAAGATGGTGCTGGCCGGCAAGGCGATCTATGGCGAGCAGATCCAGGCGCTGCGCCAGCGGATCGAAGCGGGCCAGTTCAGCAGCGGTGCCGGCACCTACAAGCAAGTCGATGTGCGTCAAAAGTACCTCGACCGCATTATCAGCGACGTCAAGCTGGCGCGTCCCATGAAGATTGCCCTGGATGCCGGCAACGGCGTGGCCGGCGCCTTCGTGGGTGACCTGTTCCGTGGCCTGGGCTGCGAGGTGACTGAGCTGTTCTGCGACGTGGACGGCAATTTCCCGAACCACCACCCTGATCCCGCACATATCGAGAATCTGCAGGATCTGATGAAGGCCCTGCGCGAGACGGACTGCGAGCTTGGCCTGGCCTTCGACGGTGACGGCGACCGCCTTGGCGTGGTGACCAAGGACGGTCAGGTGATTTTCCCGGACAGGCAACTGATGCTGTTCGCTGAAGAGATCCTGTCGCGTAATCCGGGCGCGCAGGTTATTTACGACGTGAAATGCACCGGCAAACTGGCCCCCTGGATCCGCGAGCACGGCGGTGAGCCGCTGATGTGGAAGACCGGCCATTCGCTGGTCAAGGCCAAGCTGAAGGAAACGGGCGCGCCGATCGCGGGCGAGATGAGCGGCCACGTGTTTTTCAAGGATCGCTGGTACGGTTTTGACGATGGCCTGTACACGGGTGCGCGCCTGCTGGAGATCCTGTCGCGCCACGCGGATCCGAGCGCGGTGCTGAACGCGCTGCCGAATGCCAACAACACGCCGGAACTGCAGCTCAAGTGTGCCGAGGGTGAGCCGTTCACGCTGCTGGACCAGATCAAGGCGAACGCGAAGTTCGAAGGGGCGCGTGAGGTGATCACCATCGATGGCGTGCGCGTGGAGTATGCCGATGGCTTCGGCCTGGCACGCCCGTCCAACACCACCCCGGTGGTGGTGATGCGTTTCGAGGCGGATAACGACGCCGCGCTGGCGCGTATCCAGGCGGAGTTCAAGCGCGTGATCCTGGCAGAGAAGCCGGATGCTCAGCTCCCGTTCTGAGCGCGCGACGGTGCCGGCGGCATCATCGGACGCGGCCGGTGTGGCGCAGCCCACGCCGGCCGCGGTGCCTTTCATACTGCCGGAACGGCCGCGCATCCTGCTGGTAAAGGTGTCGTCGCTCGGTGACGTGGTGCACAACATGCCGCTGGTGCATGATCTGCGCGCGCGCTGGCCGGGCGCCGAGATCGACTGGGTGGTGGAAGAGGGCTATGTCGAGCTTGTCCGTCTGTTGCCGGAGGTGCGCCGGGTAATTCCGTTTGCGCTGCGGCGCTGGCGCAAGCGCGTCCTGCAGGGCGGCACCTGGCGCGAGGTGCGCGAGGTGCGTGACGCGCTGCGCCAGGAGCGCTATGACGCGGTGATCGAGAGCCAGGGTTTGCTCAAGACCGCGGTGGTTGCGCGCGTGGCCGCGCGGGCGCCCGGTGCGCCGATTATCGGGCTGGGCAATGCCACGCAGGGCTCCGGCTATGAGCCGGCGGCGCGGCTGCTATACACCGATCCGGTGCGTGTGCCGCGCCAGACGCATTCGGTGCGGCGCTCGCGCTTGCTGGGCGCTGCGCTGACCGGGCTTGTGCCGGCGGAGCCGCCGCAGTTTTTCGGGCCTGCCGCGCAGTCGCTGCATGTGGACGATCCGCTGTGGGGCGATCTGCCTGCGCGCTATGCCGTGTGCTTCCATGCGACCGCTGGCGCGCGCAAGAAATGGGCGGTGCAGAACTGGCATGCGCTGGGCAGGCGGCTGGCGGATGAGGGACTGGTGATGTTGCTGCCGTGGGGCAATGACAAGGAACGCCAGGCTGCCGAAGAGATCGCTGCCGGTGTGCCGCAGGCGAGGGTGTTGCCGCGATTCTCGGTGATGCAGGGTTTCGGGCTGATCAACCGGGCCGAGGTGGTGATCGGGGTCGATACGGGCCTGGTCCATATCGCCGCGGCATTGTGCCGGCCGACGGTAGAGATCTATACGGCCACGTGGCGCTGGAAGACTGAGGGCTACTGGTCCGGGCGCATCGCCAATGTCGGTGACGACGGCGTGGTGCCATCGGTCGATGAGGTCTACGACGCGGCTTGCCGCGTGCGCGGAGTGGCTGCCTGATGCTGCGTTTGCTCTATAGCATGTTGTGGGTGGTGGTGCTGCCGCTGGCGCTGCTGCGCCTGGCCTGGCGTGCGCGCAAGGAGCCGGGCTACTTGCAGCATGTCGGCGAACGCCTGGGTATATACGGCAGCCTGCCCCGGAAAGGTCCGTGGCTATGGGTCCACGCCGTGTCGGTGGGCGAGACCCGCGCCGCGCAGCCGCTGATCGAGGCGCTGCTCGGCGCCTATCCGCACCACCGCCTGCTGCTGACGCACATGACGCCGACCGGCCGCCAGACCGGTGCGCAGCTGTTCGGCAAGGAGCCGCGCATCCTGCAGTGCTACCTGCCGTATGACCTGCCATGGCTGGTGGGGTGTTTCATGCGGTACTTCCGGCCGCAGGCGGGCATGCTGATGGAGACGGAGGTGTGGCCCAACCTGGTGCGCGGCGCGCGCAAGGCCGGAGTGCCGTTGTTCCTGGTCAATGCGCGCCTGTCGCCGCGCAGCTTCCGGCGCACGGCGCGGTTTGGGCGTGCTGCGGCGGTCATGTATGGGGATTTTGCGGGCGTGCTGGCGCAGACGGCGGGTGATGCCGAGCGCTTTCAGGCGTTGGGCGTGCCGGCGGTGCAGATAACCGGCAACCTGAAGTTCGATATGCAGCCGGCGCCGGCAGACGTTGCGCTGGGCGAGCAGTTGCGCAAGGTCATTGGCACGCGTGCGGTGCTGGCAGCCGCCAGCACGCGCGAGGGAGAGGAGCCGATGTTGCTCGACGCGTTCTCCCGTTGGCAATCACTGGCGGGCGATGTCCCGCGTCCCGCTCTGCTGCTGATCCCCCGTCACCCGCAACGCTTCGATGAAGTCGCCGCGATGGCGGCGCGTGCGGGGTTCTCGGTCGAGCGCCGGAGTGCACTGGATCTTGACGGCATCCAGTCGCCGCTGACTGCCGATATCGTGCTGGGCGATTCGATGGGCGAGATGGCGATGTACTTTGCTGCGTCGGATCTTGCCTTTATCGGTGGCAGCCTGTTGCCGTTGGGGGGACAGAACCTGATCGAGGCCTGCGCGGTCGGCACGCCGGTGCTGGTCGGTCCGCATACCTTCAACTTTGCGCAGGCGACGGAAGACGCGATTGCCGCGGGCGCTTGCCTGCGCGTCGACAATGCCGATGCGCTGATGCGCACCGCAGCAATCGTGCTGGCCGATCCGGCCCGTCTGGCCGATATGCGCGCGCATGCGCAGACCTTTGCGGGTCTGCATCGGGGCGCCACCGTGCGCACCCTCGCTGCGCTGGCCCCGGCGCTGGAAGGCTGATCCGGCGCTTACCCTGGTGCCTTGACCAGGGCATCCCACTGCAAGGCAAGCCGTTCCAGCGTGAAATGGCTTGCCTTGTGGCGGCCACCGGCGCCAAGGCGGCTCGCCAGTTCCGGTTGGCGGATCACCGCCAGCAGCGCCTTGGCCAGCGCATCGGCGTCATCCGGGGCAACCACCAGCGCATCCTGCCCCGGGGTGAGCAGTTCGCGGGGTCCGGTCTCGCAATCGGTTGATACGATCGGCAGGCCAAAGGCCATCGCTTCGATCAGCACCAGCCCGAATCCCTCATAGCGCGAACTCAGGCAGAAGACCGATGCACGCCCGTAGGCCTGCGCCGGATCCTGGCAGATGCCCGGCAGGCTGGCCCGGCCTTGCAGTTGCAACTGGCCGACCAGTGCAGTGAGGGCAGCGCGCGCTTCGCCTTCGCCGTGGATGACCAGTTGCCATTCCGGTTCCGCTTCCACCACCTTCTGCCAGGCGCGCAGCAAGACATCGAAACCTTTCGCCGGGACCAGCCGGCCCATGGCCAGCACGGTCTTCTGCATGCGTGGCGCGGGTTCGGCCGGCATCGGAAATGGCAACGGATTCGGCAGGCAGACTACCTCGCTGCGCGGCCGCAGTGCCTCAAGCCAGCGGCGGCGGTCCCGTTCTGTCAGCACGACCACCTGCCGGCAGAACTGCGCGGCCAGCCGACGTGCCACCTTGCGCGCCGGCTTGCCGAGATCCTCGTCGAAATGGCAATGCTCCCACGCGATATGGTGCAGGCCCAGGCCGAGCGTGCCAGGCAGCACGAAGAGTTCGAGCATGGTGTCGACCTGTACCAGCACATCGATGCGATGCGCGGTGCAGTGCCTGCGGATGCCAGCGACCGTGGCGAAATAGGCGCGTTTGAAGGAGGGCCGTTGCGCGAACAGCGCTTCATGGCGCACGCGTGGATGCAGAGGGAACCGGCTGGCAGCATCCCAGAGGCTCAGGATCGTGACACGATGGCCAAGATCGGCCAGCGCATTGGCGATCGTTGCGGTCATCCGCTCCGCGCCGGCCATCGCATTCAAGGTACCGGTCAGGAAGCAGATGTGGCGTCGTGAGTCCTGGCTCAACTGGCCGCCCGCGCGGGCAATGCGTCCTTGCGAGCAACCACATAGGCAAAGCAAACGGCCATGATCAGGCTGTAGAAGGCATTGACCAGGGTCGTGGCGAACATGACCTCGGTCAGGCCGAACACCATGAAGCCGCAGCACAGGGCCAGGCCCATGGCGCTGGCAACCTGCGTGCCCCGGTCTGCATTGCCAAGATGGCGCAGGAAGAAGGCGGCTGGTACCAGATACAGGGCAAGGATTGCCAGTAGGCCCGGGATGCCGAGCGTGGCCGTAGCATGCAGGAGTTCATTGTGTGAATGCGGCATGGTGGCAGCCATTGGGGTGATTACATGCCGCGCCGCAAGTGTTTGCAGGGTCCACTCAAACTTCTCTGGCCCTACGCCGGTCCAGGGGTGAGCCTGTATCATTTCCAGTGAGGCCCGCCAGAGCTGTAGCCGTATCCCGGTTGGGGTGTCCAGCGTTACATGCTGAGCGAATTGAGACACTTCGGATACAACGTCTGCCATGCGCTGCTGCACGCGGGCGCTGCCGAGCCACGCGAGGCTCATGAGGCCAGCCAGCCCAACCATGGCCGCCGCTTTGTGCATCCGCGTCAGCCTGTGTGATGCAGCTAGCGCAATGAGTGCCAGCACGGGGATGGCGAGCCAGCCGCCACGCGTGCCGCTCATGTATGAGGCGTACAGGCCGGCAAAGCCTGCCAGCAGCTTCAGGCCCGATTGCAGGTAGTCCCTGGGACGATCCCATCCAATTGAAATCAGGGCGAGTATTCCCATCAGCATGGAAAGATTGCTAAGGGGAATGATATTGGAGGACCCTACGTGAGCTGGGCGACCGGCAGCTGTCGCCTCGTGAATCCAGGCCGCGGAAAGGAGCGCACAGACCACGAAACCCCACTGCACATTCCGCATCCCACCCCTGCCAAGCCGTACCATCCCAAAAACCAACGGAATGAACAAAGCAAAGCGCAGGTAAAGGTAAGAAACATGCGGCTCCTCCGCCCCCGACAGCAGTTGCTGCAACAGCACTGCCAGCGGCAACGCCGCCATGGCCAGCATGAAGAACCAGTACCTGCGCAACAGCCCCCCACATTCCGTCCGGCCCTCGCGTCCGCCGGCAACGAGAGTGATGGCGCTCCAGCCGAGCAGGAGTCCGTAGCAGAGGTTGCTAACCGTCGGCTTGACAAACATCAGCGCAGGGAACGCTGCCAGAACGGCACAGGCGGCCAGGTACAGAGCTTTGTCGACCCCATACGATTGGGGTCTCTGCAATCTCGTCATCAAGAGCATGGAGAGAGGTTTCCGGAGGAAGGGTTGTGCACTCGGGATGCGGGCCGATCCATCCTTCTTATTATTTTGTCGCCGCCTGTTGGGCAGCGGAGCCTGTCGGTCACATTGCTGGGCCGGGCGAGGCAATTATATCGGATGGTCAGGGTGGGATTTCTTGATGTTCCGCATCCTAGCCCGCCGAACCGGTTGGGACGTTACAGAATGTATGTGATTCAATCGATGCTTCACCGGCGCTTTGGCGCAACCGCCTTGCTAAACTGATGTATCAGTAGGGTGCACTTTTCGGCATGCCCTTTGTCAGATCTGTCGATTGCATCCATGCGGCCGTCTTGAGCGGCCTGTTACAGGAGCCCTTCATGCACAGCCGTACCAGCCTGTTCCCCTTCTCCCTGGCTGCCCGCAGCGCGGCCGCCTTGCTGGTGGCAGCCATGCTCGGGGCCTGCACGACCGCGCCGGCGCCTGACCTCCCCTCCGCCGGCACCAACCTCAACCAGACCCAACCCTCCGGCCCCAGCCGCTGGGAACTGGTGCGCTGGCAGCAGCCCGACGGCGCGCAGCGCGATATCCCGCACGGCGACAACGGCCAGCCCATCATTTTTGAGTTCAATGAGGGCATCGATGCCGCGCAGGGCACGGTCAGCGGTACCAGTGGCTGCAACCGCTTTACCGGCAGCTATGGCAAGACCGATACCGGCATCCGCTTCGACCGCATCGCCGGCACGCGCATGGCTTGCCCGCCGCCGCGCATGGAACTGGAATCGGCGTTGCTCAAGGCGATGCAGACGCCGTTTGCCACGGTCGGCACGCAGCCGTCGGCGGGCAGCACGGGCCGGCAGATCATCTGGAAGACCGCCGGCGGCGACCTGCTGCAGTTTGTCGAGCGCGAAGGCGTGGGCAGGCGCGGTGCGAGCGTGGAGGCCGGCGGCGTGGAGAAGGTGGTCTTTATCGATTCTCAGCGCGTGGAGTGCTCCGGCGTGGGCAAGATGACGTGCTACCGCTGGCGCGAATCGCCGGAGGCGCCGTGGCAGCTCTGGTATGGCCCGATCGAGGGGCTGGACTTTGAGCCGGGCGTGGCCTACACGCTGCGAGTGCGCGAGTACCAGGTGCCGAACCCGCCGGCGGATGCGTCGTCGATCCGCTGGCAGCTGCTGAAGGTGGAGTCGCGTACGCGGGCGAAGTAGTGCGACGCCGTTCACGCAAACGGGCCGCAGTTGCGGCCCGTTTTGCTTTGCGGCGTGCTGCGGAGGATCAGGAGCGCGGTGCGCCGGCGGGCGTGGCTTCGCGCCGCGTGCCGCGGCGCTCGACCGAGGCGCGCGGGTTTGCCGGGGCCCTGGCGCCGGCCTGGGCGGGCGCGGGCAGTTTGTACAGCGCGCCCGGCGAAGAGGTCAGCAGGGTGTTGATCTGCACCACATCGGCTTCCTGCAGCACGCCAGTGGAGGCCTTCAGCCTCAGGCCGTTCATGATGGTGTCGTAGCGGGCCTTGGCCAGGTCGCGCCGGGTCGAAAACAGTTGCGCTTCGGCGTTGAGCACGTCGATATTGATGCGCACGCCCACTTCATAGCCGAGCTGGTTGGATTCCACCGCACTGGTGGCCGAGCGTTCGGCGGCTTCCAGGGCCTTGACCTGGGCCAGGCCGTTGGACACGCCGGAGTAGGTCTGGCGGGCCGTCTGCGCGGCGCTGCGGCGCGCGAATTCCAGGTCGCTGGCGGCCTTGTCGGCCAGGGCCAGGGTCTCGCGCACGCGCGACTGGATCTGGCCGCCGGCGAAGATCGGCATGGTCAGCTGCACGCCGATCTGCGAGGCGTTGTAATGGGTGGAGATCGCCTGCGTGGCGCTGCCGGTCTGGTTGGTGAAGCCGTACGAGGCCACCAGGTCGACCGAGGGCAGGTGGCCGGCCTTGGCCTTGTTGGTTTCGCGCTGGGCGGTTTCCAGGTTGTAGCTGGCCAGGTTCACCTGCAGGTTGCTGGTCTCTGCCTGCGCGGCCCAGGCGTTGACGTCGGGCGGCTGCGGGCCGGGGATGGGTGCCTCGGGGCGCAGGCCCAGCACTTCGTCGACCGGCTTGCCGGTGATCTGCTGCAGCGTGGCGCGCTTGATCTCAAGGTCGCTCTGCGCGGCGATTTCGGTCGAGGTGGCCAGGTCGTAGCGGGCTTGGGCGTCGTTGGTGTCGGTGATGGTGGCGGTGCCGACTTCGAAATTGCGCTTGGCCTGCTCCAGCTGCTCGGAGATGGCCTTCTTCTGCGCGCGTGCCAGGTAGAGGTTGTCCTGTGCCGCCAGCACGTCGAAGTAGGCCTGCGCGCTGCGCGTGATCAGGTCGAGCTCGGCCTGGTGGAAGCTGACTTCACCGGCCAGCGACGCCAGTTCGCCCTGCTTGTAGGTTTCCCAGCGGTCCCAGCGGAACAGCGGCTGGCTCAGCTGCAGCTGCCAGTTGTTGTTGTTGAAGAAACGCGTGCCGGAGGCGCTGGGCGATCCGCCGATCGGCAGGGACGCGGTCTGGTCGAGCTTGGTGCGGTTGGCGCCCGCGGTGCCGACCACCTGCGGCAGCAGCCCGGCGCGGCCCTGGGGCAGCCGCTCGCGCGTGGCCAGCAGCTGCGAGCGCGCGCTGGCAAACTGCGCGTCATTGGCTTGCGCATCGCGATAGACCTGCAGCAGGTCGGCCGCGCTTGCCGGTGCCGCCGGCATCATGGCCAGCAGCGGGGCAAGCAGGGAAACCGCGATCGCCAGGCGTGTCCGGATCACTCCGGGCAGGGCGTTGGGCGCAAACGTCATGAAAGCTCCAGGTTGCCGGGCGCGGGCCGCGGCTACAGTCGATTCTTCTTGGTGTTGCTGTGCTGGACTGCCGCTTCAGTACTTCGGCATGGCCGGGTCGACATCGCTGGCCCAGGCGTCGACGCCGCCGGTCAGGTTGTAGACCTTGCCGTAGCCCTGGCGCTCCAGGTAGGCCGCCACCTGCATGCTGCGTGCGCCGTGGTGGCAGATGCAGACGATGTCGGCGTCTTCGTCGAGTTCGGCCGCGCGCGCGGGGATGTCCCGCATCGGGATGTGGGTGATGCCGGGCATGGCGCAGGTCTGCACCTCCCAGCCTTCACGCACGTCGAGCAAGACCGGCTTGGCGCGGCTGGCATCGGCCAGCCACTGGGCCAGTTCGGTCGCTTTGATGACCTGCATGGTGGATCTGTCCTCAGAACTGGAATTGCGACGGCCGGGCCGCGCCCTGCAGGGGCTTGACCGCGGTTTCGAACAGGTTGACGACCTGGTATTCGGTCTCGGACACGCGTGTGACCAGGCGCGCTTCCATTACCGGCAGTTCGCCGATGAAGGCGGCGATGCGGCCGCCCACCTTGACCTGCGACAGGATCGACTGCGGAATCGCCGGCAGCGAGCCCGAGATGCAGATCACGTCGTAGGGCGCGGCGGCGCTCCAGCCGTCGGCGGCGTTGCCTTCGGCCACGTCGACGTTGGTGACGCCCGCGTTGGCCAGGTTGGTGCGGGCCAGCTCGACCAGCTCGGGCACGATGTCCACGGTCAGCACGTGGCGCGCGCGGTTGGCCAGCAGGGCGGCCATGTAGCCGGAGCCGGCGCCGATTTCCAGCACGTTCTCATGCTTGCGCACGGCCAGGTCCTGCAGGATGCGGGCTTCCACGCGCGGCGCCAGCATGTTCTGCCCGGCGGGCAGCGGAATCTCCATGTCGACGAACGCCAGCGAGGCGTAGGCGGCCGGGACGAACTGCTCCCGCTTGACTACCGCCAGCAGGTCCAGGATTTCCTGGTCCAGCACGTCCCACGGGCGGATTTGCTGTTCGATCATGTTGAATCGGGCTTTTTCGAGATCCATCTTGCCATTCCTTACCAATGCCAACCGCTGTCGGTCTGTGCGCCGGCCGCGCGGTGCCACGGCCGGACAGTCTTATCAAACCCTTTATTTTAACCTTGCAGACGCCGCCAGGCTCATTCCGCGCTGGCCTCCGCCGGGGCCGGGCGATCCGGTGCCGCTTGCCGGCCGGGCGCGGGCTGCGCGTGCGCTGCGGGCTCGCTGGCGGGCTTGCCTTGCCACAGCCGGCGCAGCCAGGCGCCGAAATCATCAAGATACGTATAGATCACCGGCACCACCACCAGCGTCAGGATCGATGAGGTAATGATCCCGCCGATCACGGTCTGGCCCATCGGCGCGCGCTGCTCGGCGCCTTCGCCCAGGCTGAAGGCCAGCGGCACCATGCCGAAGATCATCGCCAGCGTGGTCATCAGGATGGGGCGCAGCCGCACGTGCGCGGCCTCCACCAGCGCCGCCTCGCGCGACAGCGGCTGGCGGCCGTCGCCAACTCCACCCTGGTCCACATGGCCCTGGCGCGCCTGGTTGGCGAAGTCCACCAGCAGGATCGCGTTCTTGGTCACCAGCCCCATCAGCATGATGAAGCCGATGATCGAGAACATGTTCAGCGTCGAGCGGAACAGCAGCAGCGCCGCGAACACGCCGACCAGCGTCAGCGGCAGCGAGGTCATGATGGCGATCGGCTGGAAGAAGCTGGCGAACTGCGAGGCCAGGATCATGTAGATGAAGATCACCGCCAGCGCCAGCGCGGACACGGCGTAGCCGAAGGACTCGTTCATCGACTTGGTCGACCCGCCAAAGCGGTACTTGTAGCCGCCCGGCCAGTTCATGCCGTCCAGCGCGGCCTTGACGTCGCGCGCGACTTCGCCGGCCGAGCGCCCGGCCACGTTGGCGGTCAGCTCGACCTCGCGGTTCAGGTCGCGCCGGCTGATCTGGTTGGCGCCGGTGGTCGGCACCAGCTCGGCGATCTGGCGCAGCGGCACCATCCTGGGCGAGCCGTCGGCGTTGGTCTGGCTGCTGGCGATCATCAGCGCGCTCAGGTCGGCCATGCCGGTGCGCGCGTCCCTGGGCAGGCGCACGCGCACGTCGTAGTTCTCGTCATCGGGCGCGCGCCATGAGCTGATGGCGTCGCCGGCCAGCAGCGGGCGCAGGGCATTGCCGATCTGCGCTACGCCCACGCCCAGGTCCGAGGCCAGCTCGCGCCGGATGCGCACCTCGATGGTGGGGCGGTCGTCCTTCATGCTCGAATCCAGGTCGGCCAGGCCGCGGATCGCCTTCATGCGCGTGCCGGCTTCCCTGGACAGGCGCCGCAGTTCGTCCAGGTCATCGCCCTGGATCGATACCTGGATCGCCTTCTGGCCGCCGGCGCCGTCGGGCATGCCCACCATCGTCAGCGTGATGCCGGCAATGCCCGCCAGGCGCTGCCGGATCAGCGGGTTGAGCTGCGCGGTGGACAGCTGGCGCGAGCGCCGCTCGGTCAGGCGCACCGACACCAGCGCATTGTTGCGGCCCGAGGCATTGCCCGAGTTGATGGTGGCGTAGGTGTAGGCCACTTCGGGGAACGATTTGAGCGCGGCTTCCACCTGCCGCACCTTGGCTTCGGTGACTTCGATCGAGGTGCCGACCGGCGTGGTGAAGCCCACCTGGGTCTCGCCCAGGTCGGCATTGGGCACGAATTCCGTGCCGATCAGCGGCACCAGCGCAAAGCTGCCGAAGAAGGTCACCGCGGCGATGATGGCGGTGGCCAGCCGGTGCTTCAGCGCCCAGCCCAGCATGCCGGCGTAGCCGTTGCCAAGCTTGTCCATCTTTGCCGAGAACCAGTCCAGCAACCGCCCCACCGTGCGCCCATACCAGCTCTTCTTGTTGCCGGTGCCGTGCAGGTCCGGGTCATGCCAGACCGACGACAGCATCGGGTCCAGCGTGAACGAGACGAACATCGAGATCAGCACCGCCGCCACCACGGTGATGCCGAACTGGTGGAAGAAGCGCCCGATGATGCCGCCCATGAAGCCCACCGGCAGGAACACCGCCACGATCGAGAAGGTGGTGGCCAGCACCGCCAGCCCAATCTCGTTGGTGCCGTCCAGCGCCGCGCTGCGGTGGTCCTTGCCCATCAGGTTGTGGCGCACGATGTTCTCGCGCACCACGATGGCATCGTCGATCAGCAGGCCCACGCACAGCGACAGCGCCATCAGCGTGATCACGTTGAGCGTGAAGCCGCACATATACATCACGCCGAAGGTGCCGATCAGCGCGATCGGCAGCGTCAGGCCGGTGATCACCGTGCTGCGCCAGGAGCCCAGGAACAGGAATACGATCGCCACCGTCAGGAAGGCGCCTTCCAGCAGCGTCGATCGCACCTCCTTGACGCTGCTGCGGATGCCGCGCGCGGTGTCGTTGACCACGTTCAGCTGCACCCCGGCCGGCACCAGCTTGCGTGTTTCCTCGGTCATGCGCACCAGGCCGTCGACGGTATCGACCGTGTTCTGTCCCTGCGCCTTCACCACCGACAGGAACAGGGCGCGCTTGCCGTCCAGCAGCGCCAGGCTTTCCTGCTCTTCCTGGCCGTCGCGCACATCGGCAATCTCGCCCAGCGTGACCGGCTGTCCGGCGCGGCGCGCGACGATGATCTGGCGGAACGCGTCGGGGGTGGGCACGCGGCCCTTGATCTGCACCACCGTTTCCGTGGCCGAGGAACGCAGCTCGCCCGCGGGCAGTTCCTGGTTCTCGTTGCGGATGGCGTTCATGACCTGGTCCACGCCGATCCCCAGCGCCTCGAGCTGCGCCGGCCGGATGCGGATCTCGACCTCGCGCTTGGTGCCGCCCACGATATTGATGGCGCCCACGCCGCGCACCGTCTCCAGCCGCTTGCGCACGATCTGGTCGGCGATGGTGGTCAGCTCGCGCTGGCTGCGGGTGGCGCCCGGTGCGTTGGAGACCGAGAGATAGAAGATCGGCGCATCGGACGGGTCATAGCGCAGCACGCGCGGCTCTTTCACCTCGTCGCGGAACTGCGGGCGGATCAGCGCGATCTTGTCGCGTACGTCCTGCGCGGCCTGGCCGACGTCGACGCTCAGGTCGAACTTGATGACGACGACCGAAGTGCCCTGGTACGAATGCGAGAAGATCTCGTCGATGCCGGAGATGGTGTTGACGATCTCCTCGACCTTGCGCGTGACGTCGGACTCCACCGACTCCGGCGCGGCGCCGGGATATTCCGTCTGCACCACCACCACCGGGAAGGTGATGTCGGGGAACTGGTCGACCGGCAGCCGCTGGTAAGAGAACAGCCCCACCACGATGAAGGCCATCATCATCATGGTGGCCAGCACCGGGTTGCGGATCGACAGGCGCGTGAACCACATGGCGCGGGCCCTTATGCCTTGACGCGCTTGACCTGGCTGCCGCTGCGCAGCGTGCCGAGGTTGTTGCGGACGATCTCGGTGCCCGCGTTCAGCCCCGAGACGATCTCCACCATGCCGCTGGCCTCGTCGCGGATGCCAAGCTGCACCGGGCGCTCGGCCAGCGTGTCCTTGTCGATGGCATAGACAAAGGCGCGCTCGCCTTCCGTGCGCACCGCCGAGGACGGCACCGCCACTACGCCGGCACGCTCGCCCAGCACCAGCGCGCCGCGCGCGAACATGCCGGCGCGCAGCTTCTGGTCTGCATTCTCGACGCGGATATAGACCATGATGCTGCGCGTGCCCTGGCTGACTGCCGGGTTGATGCGCACCAGCTTGCCGGTGAAGCGGCCGGCGCCTTCCACGTCCAGCGCCACCGGTTGGCCGACCGCGGCGCGCGCCACGTCCGCCATCGGGATCGGCGCTTCCAGTTCCAGCACGCGCAGGTCGACCACGTCGACCAGGCGCGTATCCGGCGAGACCTTCTCGCCCGGCTGCACCGCGCGCGCGGCCACCATGCCGTCGAGCGGGGCCTTGACCACGGTGTCGGCCAGCGCCTTCTGCGCCACCGCCAGGCCGCCCTGGGCCGCGTCTAGGTTGGCGTGGGCGACGTCCAGGTCGGCCTGGTACTTGTCGAACGCGGTCCTGGAGATAAACCCTTTGCCGACCAGCTCGCGGTTGCGCTCCCAGGTCTGGCGCGAGTTCTCGAACTGCCCGCGCGTGGCCAGCATCTGGCCGCGCGCCTGCGCCACCCTGGCCTCGTACTCGGTGGGATCGATGCGCACGATCACCTGGCCGGCGCGCACCGGCTCGCCCTCACGTACCAGCACCGCCTTGACCTCGCCAGAGACCTTGGCCTTGACCGAGGCCTGGTTCAGCGCGCGCAGGCTGCCCGACAGCGGCAGCGACACCCGCAGGTCCTGGCGCGCCACGCTGACCAGGTCGGTCTGCAGGAATTCCACCACGTTGACGGCGGCCTGGGCCGGCGCCTGCGGCTGGCGCGCGCTGCCGGCCTTGCGCACGGCGACCGTGGCGGTCAGCGCGATGGCGATGCAGGCGGCGGTGATCAGCAGGGGCTTGCGCTTCATGTTCAGGGGCCGGATCGCGGCGCAGGGGGATCGGGCTCGGCGTCGGCTTCCATGGCGGCGGCGCGTTGCGCCAGCATGTCGTCGCGGATGCGTTCCCAGATATAGGGGCCGGTCTGCGGCGGCAGCGGGCGATTGCGGGCATCGCCGGTGGTGAGCCCGAACAGCAGCGTGTCCAGCAGGCCGTCCAGGAAGGCCTCGGGGTCGATGTCCTTCTCGGCGGTGGCGCGCAGCGCGCGCTGCCACAGCATCAGGAACACCAGCGGCGCACAGACCAGCGTCGTGGTGGGGTTGGCCGGCAGAGCGCGGAATTCGCCGCGCGCCACGCCACGGGCCAGCACCTTGGCGAACAACTCGTCGCCCGGCATCATCACTTCCTGGTTATAGAAACGGGCGATGTCGGGGAAATTGGCCGACTCGGCCATGATCAGCTTGGTCAGGCCCGCCACTGGCGTGGCGCCGATCAGGCCCCACCAGCCGCGCAGCAGCTCGCGCAACAGCTCGGGTGTGCTGCCGTCGTAGGCGTCGACCAGGTCCGAGCCGCGCGCCAGTGCCGGCACCAGGTTCTCGCGCACCACCGACTTGAACAGCTCTTCCTTGTTGGCAAAGTAAAGATAGACCGTGCCCTTGGACACGCCGGCCGCCGCGGCCACGTCTTCCAGCCGGGTGGCCGCATACCCGCGCTCAACGAAGAGGTCGAGCGCCGCGGCCACCAGCTCTTGCGGGCGGGCGGCCTTGCGCCGGCTCCAGCGCGGGGTGTCGGCGTCCTTGTGCGGATCGGCGGGTGTTTTCACGGATGTCTTGCGGGTACTGCGGGGCACGTGGGGGCGGGTCAGAAAGTTAATAACTTGTGGGTCAGTAATGTAGATGAGCGCCATGAGGGGGTCAAGCGCAGGCCGGCGACCCTCGGGAACACACCGAGGCGGCACTGAGGCTGATTTGCTATGTGTGGCTTGTTGTGCGCTTTCTCCGGCGGCGCCCGGGCGCGGCTTACGGCGTTTTCCTTTTCTTACAGGACGACAGCGGCCCTTCGGGCACAATGTCCGTTTTGTGCCGGCCGCTTTGCGGCTGTCCATTGCACATCCTGAACCATCGTCATGAGCTGCCGGTCAGACCTTTCCTGCCGCGCGGGCTGCGGCGCCTGCTGCATCGCCCCGTCGATTGCCTCGCCGCTACCCGGCATGCCCGCCGGCAAGCCGGCAGGCGAGCCGTGCGCGCAGCTGCTGCCGGATATGCGCTGCGCGGTATTCGGCAGCCCGGACCGGCCTGCGTTCTGCGGCGGCCTGAAGCCGTCGGCCGAGATGTGCGGCGATTCGCGCGAAGCCGCGCTGCACTGGCTGACCCGGCTGGAAATCCTGACCGCGCCGCAGGCCGGGCCCGGGCGGCCCGGTCCGCTCGCATGACGCCTGGTACGCCACCTGACTATCCCGCAATCGGAGGCAATATGATCCGGACTTCCCGACGGCGCTGGCTTGCCGCGGCAGCCGCGGCCACGCTGGCCGTGGGCCTGGCCGCCTGCGGCGCCTTCCGCAACGAATACACCTTCTCGCAAAGCCAGCTGCAGGCGGCGCTGGAGCGCAAGTTTCCGTTCAACAAGCGCTATATGGAGTTGTTCGACATCCAGCTGACCAACCCGCAGCTGACGCTGGACCCGGCGCGCAACCGCGTCAACGTGCAGTTTGACGCCATGATCGACAACAAGCTGTTCTTCAGCCGGGCCCTGTCAGGGCGTTTCGCCCTGGACAGCGGCCTGCGCTATGACGAGCCCACGCGCTCGGTGGTGCTGCAGGACCCCGAGGTGCAGCGCTTCGACGTGCAGGGCATGCCCGCGCAGTTTTCGCGCCAGCTCAACGCGCTGGGCGGCATCCTGGCCGAGCAGCTGCTGCAGGACTATCCGCTCTATACCTTCCGCGAAGACCAGCTGCGGGTTGCCGGCAGGAATGTGGCACCCGGTACAATCACCGTTTTGCCAGACGGCATCAACGTCAAGATCAACCGCCCGTGACCGGGGCGCTCATACAACAATCCAGGCGGTCCGGCGCGCATGCCGGGCAACGCCCATGACCACGTTTCTCCGTTCCGCATGGAAATCGCACTTGCCCTGAAAGCCGTGATACTCGGCATCGTCGAAGGACTGACCGAGTTTCTCCCCATCTCCAGCACCGGCCACCTGATCCTGGCCGGCCAGCTGCTCGACTTCAACGACGAGAAGGGCAAGATCTTCGAAATCGTGATCCAGTTCGGCGCGATCCTGGCGGTATGCTGGGAATTCCGCGCGCGCATCGGCAACGTGGTGCGCGGCCTGCGCGCCGAGCCGCTCGCGCAACGCTTTGCCGCCAACGTGGTGATCGCCTCGGTGCCGGCCATCGTGCTGGCCTTTATCTTCGGCAAATGGATCAAGGCCCACCTGTTCAACCCGATCTCGGTGGCGCTGGCCTTTATCGTCGGCGGCGTGGTGATCCTGCTGGCCGAATGGCGCGACGCGCGCCGCGGCACGGTCTCGCATCCGCAGGGCAATGCGCTGCTGGAGGCCGCCAAGGCCGGCGCGCCGCGGATTGAATCGGTCGATGACCTGAACTGGCGCGATGCCCTCAAGGTCGGCCTGGCGCAATGCTTCGCGCTGGTGCCGGGCACCTCGCGCTCGGGCGCCACCATCATCGGCGGCATGCTGTTCGGGCTGTCGCGGCAGGTGGCCACCGAGTTCTCGTTCTTCCTGGCGATCCCGGTGATCTTCGGCGCCACCGTCTACGAGCTGTACAAGGCGCGCGCGCTGCTGAACGGGGACGACCTCGGCATCTTCGCGGTGGGCTTCGTCTTTGCCTTCCTGTCCGCCTTCCTGTGCGTGCGCTGGCTGCTGCGTTTCGTCGCCACGCATGATTTCAAGCCGTTTGCCTGGTACCGTATCGCCTTCGGCATCGTGGTGCTGTTGACCGCGTACTCCGGCCTGGTGTCCTGGCACGCCTGAGCGGGATTGCAGCAGGCAACAAAAAAGCGTGGCAGGTGCCACGCTTTTTTGTTTCTCCGTCGCCAGCGCTCAGGCGCGCTTGCGAAAGACCACGTCCCACACGCCATGCCCGAGGCGCACGCCGCGCCGCTCGAACTTGGTCACGGGCCGGTAATCGGGCCGCTCGGCAAATCCGTCCGCAGCGATCGAGGTGTTCTCCAGCAACGGCTCGCCCGACAGCACTTCCACCATCTGGTGCGCATACTCTTCCCAGTCGGTCGCGCAATGGATATAGCCGCCCGGCTTCAGCCGCGCGGCCAGCACCTTCACCAGCGGCGGCTGCACCAGCCGGCGCTTGTTGTGGCGCTTCTTGTGCCAGGGGTCCGGGAAGTAGATATGCACGCCGTCCAGGCAGTCATCGGTCAGCATATGCGCGATCACCTCCACCGCATCGTGCTGGAGGATCCGCACATTGGCCAGGCCGCGCTCGTCGATCAGCTTGAGCAGCGCGCCCACGCCGGGCTCATGCACCTCGCAGCCCAGGAAGTTGTCTTGCGGCCGCAGGCCGGCGATATGCGCGGTGGTCTCGCCCATGCCGAAGCCGATCTCAAGGATCGACGGTGCCTTGCGGCCAAATGTTGCCTCCCAGTCCAGTGGCTGCGGTGCGTACGGCACCATCATGCGCGGCCCGACTTCGTCGATGGCACGCTGCTGCCCGGTCGAGGTCCGCCCCGCGCGGCGCACGAACGAACGGATCCGGCGCGGATGCGCAACGCCTTCAGGATCGGCAGGAGAGGGGGCGGACGCTTGTCCGGCGCTGTCTACCGGCGCGGCGTCGTCAGCCGGCGTCGGTTCGGTGCTGGGGTCTTGGGGAAGCATGGCAACAAAAAAGCCGCCGGGCAGATCACCGTAATGGTGGCAAAGGCGGCTTGTCTCGACTGGAAGTGGAGCGGGCGATGGGAATCGAACCCACGTCTTTAGCTTGGGAAGCTAAGGTAATAGCCATTATACGACGCCCGCGAATCCGCGATTCTATGCGGATTTCCGGCGAAGACGCAAGCAGCCAGCTACGGTACGGGCAAAATAAGTGCCTGTGCCAGCACTAACGTCCTGATCCGCTACCACGTAGAAATCGCCTGCGGCGTAAACACCGGCATCCCGATACCAGCCGCCGCATCCGTCAACGGCTCGATTTCCACCGCGGGACGCTCCGACCTTACCTGGCCGAAGATGGCCGCAAACGGTATGTCCGCGGCATCCCGGCCGGTGCCGATGCGAAGCAGGCCGGTGGGGATCGAGATGCCCGAAGGATCCAGCAGGTACCAGCGGTGCGACAGGTAGACCTCCACCACCGCGTGGAAATCCGGCCCGCCCATGTCTGCGTCCGCGCCGTAGTCGAGGCTGCTGGACATGCGTGCCGGGATGCTCAGCGCGCGGCACAGGGCGATCATCAGGTGGGCGAAATCCCTGCAGACGCCGGTGCGTTCCACGATTGTGTCGGCAGCCGAGGTGCGTTCGTTGGTGGACCGCGACAGGAAGCGCACATGATTGCGCACCCACTCGCGGATGGCGTAGACGCGCACATAGCCCCGCAGCATGCCGCCGAACTCGCGGCTGGCGAATTCCATCAGGCGGTCGGATTCGCAGTAGCGGCTTGGTGCCAGGTAGGGCAGGACATCGAAGGGCAGCTCGGCAACGGGCACTTCTGACAACCTGTCGCCGTCTTCCAGGTAGTGATCGATGTCGATGATCGCCTCATAGCGGATGCCGAGGGGGCCCTGGGGTGCGCGCAGCCTGAGCAGCCGGTTGGCCAGCACGGGATCGGTGTAGCGGGCGGTCTCGAGGCCGGGCGGCAGCGTCAGCTGCTCCGAGACGACGGACTGCCGGGGCGTGCGGGCGGCTTCGATATTGAGCAGGAAGTCCGCCATGGGATCCATGACTTCATAGGACAGGCTTACTGCGTACCTGAGGCGGTTCATCGGGTGGTCAGCACTGGCTGGGGCCGTGGAAAGGCGGCCGGTTCCCTGGGGCCGGAAATGGCGGTGCATCCATTGCCAGTGTAGTGCGGCAGCCAGACCGTGACCTGTCAGCGGCGCCGCGCGCGTGCCGGCGGTGCGCCGGTGTCCTGCCTTGTCACCGCTTCGAGGGCTTCGCGCAACCGGATCACGGCGGGCGGCGCCTCGATCTGCGCCGGGGTGATGAAGACCAGCCGGCCCGATGCAAACGGGGTGCGCAGCCGCACTTCCCGCACCATCGACATGGCCTGGTAGTGGGACAGCGCCGTGGCCGGCGCCACCGTCAGGAAGCCGCCCGCGGCGGTCATGGCCAGGTTGCTGTGGAACGAGGCCGATTCGATATGCGGAACGGGCGGCAGCTGGCCGGCGTCGAGGAATGGCTGCTCGAACACGTCGCGCGTGTGGGTGCCGCGCGGCGGCAGGATCCAGGGACCTTCATGCAGGTCCGCCAGCGCGACCTCGCGGCGCCGCGCCAGCGCGTGGGCGGGGGCGCAGACCACGGCCAGGTATTCATCGCGCAGCGGGGTGATGTGGACCCTGGCCTTGAGCTGGTCGGTGTCGTCTTTCTGCAGCCGGCCCACGATGCAGTCGAGTTCGCCTTCGCAGAGCATTGCGGTCAGGCCGCCGACGCTATGTTCGCGCACTGCCAGCCGCGGCAGCGCGTCCTGGGCCCGCAGCAGCGCGACCGCCTGCGGCAGCACGTCCACGCCCACCAGCGGCAGCATGCCCAGCCGGACCAGCGGCACTTCCGGGCGCGCCTGCAGCGCCTCGCCGGCGGCGTCGATCACGCCCAGCACCACGCGCAGCCGCTCCAGCGCGCGTTCGCCCGCGGCACTCAGCCGTCCGCCGCGCGTGGTGCGTTCGATCAGCCTGCAGCCGAAGGCGTACTCCAGTTCCTGCAGCATCTTGGTGACGGCGGGCTGGCTGATATGCAGCGCTTCGCCGGCCGCGGTCAGCGAGCCGCTGCGCGCCACCAGGTCGAGCAGGCGCAGGTGCCGGATGCGCAGCCGGTCAATCCGGTTGGGAGACGGCGTGGCGGCGCTGGCGCGCGTAGGGGAGGCGGGACTCATAACAAAACGTGATGATTCCATCAAGACTGGATAATTGTTTCGAATGGCCCGGCGCCGGACAATCGGGGCAAACCATGGAGGAGACATGCGATGCATGCCAACGTCGGGCGCCGCCTGCTGCTGAAGTCCCTGCTGGCGCTGCCGGCCGCTGCCGCGCTGGGCAGGGCCGGTGCGGCCAGTCCCTATCCCAACCGCCCGATCCGGCTGGTGGTGCCCTACGCCGCCGGCGGCGGTCCGGATATCCAGACCCGCAAGCTGGCTGAGTTGCTGGCGCGAGAGCTTGGCCAGCCGGTGGTGGTCGAGAACAAGGTCGGTGCAGGCGGCATCCTGGCCGCGGAGTTTGTCGCGCAGCAGCCGGCGGATGGCTACACGCTGATGCTGGGTGCCTCGACCCATGTCACGCAGAAGCTGCTGCAGCCCGGCGCGAAGTTCGACCCGATGGCGTTCACCCACATCATCCGCGTCGGCGTCAGTCCGGCGGTGCTGGTGGTCAGCGCCGGCTCGCCGTACCAGAACGTGGCCGACCTGGTCGCCGCGGCGCGGCGCGCGCCGGGCACGCTGAACTACGCCTCGGGCGGGATCGGCTCGGCCGCGCATGTGTCGGGCGCGGCGTTTGCGTCGGCCGCCGGCATCGACGTGGTGCATGTGCCGTACAAGGGCTCGGTCGAGATCGTGCCATCGCTGATAAAGGGCGACACGCAGTTCGGCTTCCCGGTGGCGGCGACGGCGATTCCGCAGATCGCCAGCGGCAAGGTGCGGGCCCTGGCGGTGACCTCGGCCAGCCGCGCCGCGGTGCTGCCGCAGGTGCCCACGCTGAATGAGGCGCTGGGCCGCAAGGATCTCGATCTCGACGCATGGAGCGGCATCTGGGCGCCGCCGCATCTGCCCGCGCCGATCGTGGCGCGGCTGCATGCCGCGGTGATGCAGGCGCTGGGCGATCCCGGCCTGCGCCGGCGCTATGCCGAGATGGGCGCGGTGCTTGCGCCGACGCCCACGCCTGAAGCCTTCTCGCGGCTGGTGGCCGATGAGACCACCCGCATCCGCCAGGTTATCGACAAGAACCGCATCACCATCGAATAGGCTATCCCATGACCCTCACTCCACAACCGGACTTTGCCCCGCTGGCCGGCATCACCGTGCTGGATTTCTCGCACGTGATCGCCGGGCCGTTTGCCACCTTCCTGCTGGCGCAGTTGGGGGCGCGGATCACCAAGGTCGAGAGCGCCGGCGGTGGCGACGTGATGCGCCGCGCGGGCAAGGGGCATGCCGCCTTTGTCGCGCTCAATGCGGGCAAGTCGTCGCTGGCGCTCGACCTGTCGGATGAGGCAGGGCGCGAACACGCGCTGGAACTGGCCGGCCGCTGCGATGTCTTCGTCGACAACCTGCGGCCGGGCGTGCTCGAGCGCTTCGGGCTGGGCTATGAAGCCGTGCGCGCGCGCAATCCGCGCGTGGTCTATTGCAGCATCTCGGGCTTTGGCCGCGGCGCGGCGCAGTGGCATGGCCGGCCTGCCTACGACCACGTGGTGCAGGCCGCCACCGGCATGGCCTGGATGGCCGGCACCGAGGGCGATCCGCCGATGAAGACCGGCTTCCCGGTGATCGACTCGGCCACCGGCATGCTGGCCGCCTTTGCCATCCTGGCCGGCGTGCGCGAGAGCGAACGCACGGGGCGGGGCATGCTGCTCGATGTCTCGATGGCCACCGCCGGCCTGCAACTGATGTATCCGATGACGTGCGATGCCATGACCACCGGCGGCGTGCCGGCGCGGCAGGGCAACCAGGGCTATTCGGGCAGCCCGTCGGCCGATTTCTTCCGCACGCAGGATGGCTGGCTGGCGATCGGCGCGAATACGCCGAAGCAGTTGCTGGCGCTGCTTGACGCACTCGGGCTGGGCGGGCTTGCGCAAGATCCGGCCTTGTTCGAGACGCCGCTGGATGCGGGCGCCTTGCCTGCCTTCGTGCGCTCGCTCGATCCGGCCGCGCTCAAGCGGGCGATTGCGGGCGCAGTGGCGGCGGGCACCGCGGAGGATCTGGAATTGCGCCTCAGCGCGCTGGGGATCCCGGCGGCCCGCCTGCGCAATATCGCTGAGTTTGCGGGGGAGTCGATGGCCAATGGCAGCCTGCGGCCGGTGGCGCTGCAGGAAGGGGAGACCGAGGTGCTGTCGCCGGGGCTGGGCTTCCAGGTCTACCGCCCGGTATGACACCCGGCGGCGTATAGTTGCTGGCACGATGGCGCACGGCTGTGTGCCGCCATCGCTCCAACTCGCAACGTCAGGACGCCGCCACCTTGACCACCGATTTCTTCGCCCGCTTTGAAGCGGAATGCCTGCCGCGCATCGCCGCCGCGATTGGCCAGCATGACCGGCGCGTGCAACTCCATACCCTGCCCGCCGAAGCCCCCGGCCGGCCACCGCGCCTGCGCATGACCGGGGATGGTCCGCCGGACCTGCGGCGCCACCCTTATGCGCTGGATATCACGCTGGCGTGGGACGGGCTGGAGGTGCAACGGCTGTTTGCGGCAGGGGGCGAGACGCGCTTTGCCGGTTACCTGGCGGCGCTGCCGGCAAAGCTGCGCGCCTGGCAGGAGCCGCGCGGGATCGATTTCCGCTCGCTGTCGCAGGCTGACCCGGCGATCCTGATCGGCGGACTGGATTTCGAGCGCTGAGCCGGGTGCACTGACTCAGCCAGCCACCCGCAGCCGGCATATCGCGCTTTCCGTTTGCCCCGGCTCGATCCAGCGCAGCCCCTGACCGTGGTGGATCGCGTCGGGCAGGCCTGCCCACGGTTCCACGCAATAGAAGTCGGAGGTTTCGTTTTCGGACCAGGTCGTCACGGCATGCCATGGCGCGCTGCCGGCAAGGTCGAGTTCGAACGTGACGCGGCGGTCCGGCATCGCCAGCGCGGCGGACGGGCTGTCGCGAAAGACGTGGAACGTGTCCTGCAGGCGTGCGTCGTCCAGCCAGTAAGTCGTCTCGCCCCGCTCTGCGGGCCCGGGGCTGCCATCGGGTAGCTGGCGCATGCGGTCCGTGCCCGGCAATGCCAGCGACGCGGCGCCACGTTGCGCGTGCGGCAGCGCGAAATAGAAATGGTGGCCGGGATAGCAGGGCAGGCGTTGCGCGCCGGTATTGATGGTGCGCAGCGTGACTTCGAGGCCGTCGGGCAGCAAGCGGTAGATGGCGTCGAAGACAAAGGCAAAGGGGTAGCCGGCCCGCGTTGCATCGCTGTCGCGCAGCGTCATCGTGATCGCGGCTTGCGCGTCGATGGCGCTGACGTCGAAGGGCAGGTCGCGCGCAAAGCCGTGCTGCGCCAGCGTGCGCATGGTCCCTTGTCCGTCGCGCCACTGGCCCGGATTGCCATCGGCAAAATGCCGGCCGATAAACGGAAACAGCAGCGGGTTGCCGCCGCGGACCTTGGCCGGGCGGGACCAGTCGGCAGCGTCCGGCCAGTAGAGGATGTCCTGTCCGCGGTGCACCCAGCGGACCAGCCGCCCGCCGTGTTGCGGGGCGAGCAGCAGGAACGTGTCGGCATCGCCGATCCGGACCAGCGGCTGGCCCTGGAAGTCTTGTGTCGGTAGCAATGGCATGTTGATCGTTGGTGCCGCGCCGTTCGCGTGCCGCCCGGCGCAGCTGCCATGATAAGCGAGGCCAGCGCGCTGGCGGCTGCCGGGTTAGCTGCTGGTGTAGATGGTGTTGCGCACCAGCGGGTACACCTGCGTCTCCCACCGCCTGCCGTTGAACACGCCATAGTGCCCGACCCCGGTCTGCACATGATGCATGCGCATGTAGGGGCGCAGGCTGGAGCACAGGTCCTGCGCCGCCACGGTCTGGCCGATGGCGCAGATATCGTCGCGTTCACCCTCCACGGTGAGCAGGGCGGTGCGGTGGATGGCGCGCGTGCGGACACGGCGTCCGCTCACGTCAAGCAGGCCCTGGGCCAGCAGGAAGCGCTGGAATACCAGGCTGACGGTTTCCAGGTAGAACTCCGCGGTCAGGTCCATGGTGGCGAAGTACTCGATGTAGAAGTCGCGGATGGCATCGGCCTTGTCGTGCTCGCCGCGCTCGCGCAGGGCGTAGAGCTCGCGCAGCGCCTGTTCGTGCCGCTCCGGGTTCATGCTCATGAAGGCCAGCAGCTGCACGTGGCCCGGGTAGACGCGCCGCATCGCGCCGGCAAAGCGCAGCGGCACCATGCCGATCAAGGTGCGCTCGAACCATTCGAGGGGTTGGCTCATGGCCAGCGCGTTGACCTTGGTCGGATTGACGCGCGCGTCGATGGGGCCGGCCATCAGCGTCAGGCTGGGCGGCTGGGCGGGATCCCCGTCCTCGGCCATGAGTGCCGCTGCCGCCAGCGCTGCCACGGCAGGCTGGCAAATCGCCACCAGATGCGTGCCGCCGCCCAGCGTCTGCAGGAAGCCGATCAGGTGCTGCACGAATTCATCGAAGCCGAAGCGCCCGGCCAGCAACGGAATGTCGCGGGGGTTGTGCCAGTCGGTGAGATAGACGTCGTGGTCGGCCAGCATGGTCTGGACCGTGCCGCGCAGCAGCGTGGCGAAGTGGCCGGACATCGGCGCCACCAGCAGCACGCGCGGCTGGCCGACGATGCCGTGGCGGCGGAAGTGCAGCAGCGAGCAGAACGGCGTGCGCGCGACGACTTCCTCGGTGACCGGCACCGGCTGGCCGCCGACGGTTGCGTGGTCGATGCCGAAGGCCGGCCGGTGGTGCGTGAGCCGCACCAGTGCGATGAGCTCGCAGGCGGCACGCAGGCGGGGCACCGCGTCGAAACCACCGGACCTGGGATTTGCCGCCAGCGTCGCGGCAGCCAGCTCCGCCAGCGTGCAGGCCGGCAGTATCATGTCCGCGTAGATCTGGTAGGCGTGGTACAGCATGGCTCGGTCCCCGCTATTCTGGTTCTTGCGAGCCGCAATATGCATGCCATCAGTTTATGCCTGGCACGCGCCTTGCGCATTGTGCTGTGAGCGGGCGGACAATGCCGCGCAAGTAGCGAGGCATGCGCCTGGCGCATGGGCATGGCGCCGCTTCGCGGCGCGTTGCGCGCAGCGGCTTCAGACTGGTGCCTGCCGGATGCACTGCATAGGTGCGCGGCCATTAGCGGCAACAAGCAGTAAAGGAGGCGCGATGTCCAAGACCACACTCACCATCAGCAGCAAGACCTATTCCTCATGGTCGCTGCGCGGCTGGCTGCTGGCGCGCTTTGCCGGCCTGGAATTCGAAGAAGTGCTGGTGCCGCCGGACGACGCCGCGGCGCGTGCGGAAATCCTGCTGCTGTCCCCGTCGATCCTGGTGCCGTGCCTGCGCCACCACGGCGTGACGGTGTGGGACACGCTGGCAATCGCCGAATACCTGAATGAAATCCACCCCAAGGCTGGCCTGCTGCCGGAAGACCGCGCCGCGCGTGCCCACTGCCGTGCCATCTGCGGCGAGATGCATTCCGGGTTCGCCGCGATGCGTTCGGCGCTGCCGATGAACCTGAAGGGGCATTTCCCCGGGATGAAGGTGTGGTCGCGTGCGCAGGCGGACATCGATCGCGTCACGGCGATCTGGACCGAATGCCTGACGCGCTACGGCGGGCCATACCTGTTCGGCACGCGCACCATGGCCGACGCCATGTACGCGCCGGTGGTGACGCGCTTTGTCACCTATGGCGTGATGCTCGATCCCGTGCCGGTTGCCTACTGCAAGCAGATCCTGTCGATGCCGGAACTGCAGGAGTGGATCGCGGCGGCGCGCGAGGAACCCGACGAAATCAGCGAGCTGGATGTGGAGTTCTAGCGGCCGCCGCCGGCGCTGACGCTACGCCGTGGCCGATTCGGCTTGCCGCGCAGCCAGGAAGCGTGCGGCGTAGTCGAAGTACCAGTCGAGCGTGTCCGGGTTGGCCATCGCATCGCGGTTGGCGATGCCCTGCGGCGCATGGCCGAGCAGCAGCTTCTTGATCGGCACCTCCATCTTCTTGCCCGACAGCGTGCGCGGCACGCCGGGCACCTGCACGATCTCGTTGGGCACGTGGCGCGAGGACAGCGCGTCGCGGATGCGCGCGCGCAGGGTGTCGCGCAGCGCATCATCCAGCACCAGGCCTTCGCGCAGCACTACGAACAGCGGCATATAGGATTCGCGGCCCAGGTATTCCAGGTCGACCACCATGCTGTCGAGCACCTCCGGCAGGTCTTCCACCACGCGGTACAGCTCGCTGGTGCCCATGCGGATGCCGTGGCGGTTGATGGTGGCGTCCGAGCGCCCGTAGATCACAGCGCCGCCGCGCCTTGTGATCTTGATCCAGTCGCCATGCCGCCAGACGCCGGGATAGGTGTCGAAATAGCTGTCGCGATAGCGCTTGCCGTCGGTGTCGCCCCACAGGTAGAGCGGCATCGACGGCATCGGCTCGGTGCAGACCAGTTCGCCCACCGCGTCGAGCAGCGGCTGGCCGTGGTCGTCGAAGGCCTCCACCCTGGCGCCCAGGCAGCGGCACTGCATCTCGCCGGAATAGACCGGCAGCAGCGGGCAGCCGGCGACGAACGAGCCGGCAAAGTCGGTGCCGCCCGACATCGGCACCAGCCAGATGTCTTCGCGCACATGGCGGTAGATCCAGTCGTAGGCCTCGACCGGCAGCGGCGAGCCGGTCGAGCCGAGCCCGCGCAGGCGCGACACGTCGGCGATGCGCGCCGGCTCGATGCCCGCCTTCATGCAGTTGGTGAAGAAGGCCGCGCCGGCGCCGAACATGGTCACGCCGGCATCGTCGACGAAGCGCCACAGCACGCCGGCATCCGGAAAAGCCGGGTTGCCGTCATACAGTGCGATGGTGGTGCCCAGCAGCAGCCCGGCCACCTGCGCGTTCCACATGATCCAGCCGCTGCTGCTGTACCAGTGGAAGACATCGTCCGGGTCCAGGTTGTTATGGAAGGCCATCAGCTTGAGCTGCTCGATGACGATGCCGCCATGGCCATGCACGATCGGCTTGGGCATGCCGGTGGTGCCGGACGAATAGACGATCCACAGCGGGTGGTCGAACGGCACCGGCTCGATCGCCAGCGGCACGTCGTGCGCCAGCACCTCCTGCCAGGCATGGGTGCGCACGCCGGCGGGCGGCGCCGCATTGCTGCCGACCTGTGGCACGAGCACGAGATCGGTCAGCGAGGGCAGGGTGGCGACCAGGTCTGCCACCACCGGGGCGCGGTCGTAGACCTTGCCGCCATAGCGGTAGGCATCGACTGCTATCAGCACCTTGGGCTCGATCTGGCGGAAGCGGTCGATCACTGCCACCTGGCCCATGTCGGGCGCGCAGCCCGACCACACCGCGCCGAGGCTGGCGGTGGCGAGGAAGGCGACGATGGTGGCGGGGATATTGGGCAGGTAGCCGGCGACACGGTCGCCGCGCTGCACACCCATCTGGCGCAGCGCATGCGCCAGCGACGCGACCTGGGCTTCGAGGGTGTCCCAGCTCACTTCGGCCAGCGGCTGCGCTTCGCCGGCGTAACGGATCGCGGCGCGCTGGCGGGCGGTGCCGGTGCTGGTGCCGGCATGGCGGAATACCTGCTGCACGTAGTTCAGCGTCGCGCCTTCGAACCAGCGCGCGCCCGGCATGGTGTGGCGGTCCAGCACCTGCGTGGCGGGCGTGTCGAAATGCACGTCGAAATACGCGCGCACGGCATCCCAGAAGGCTTCCAGCTCGGTGACCGACCACTGCCACAGGCTGTCGTAGTCGTCAAAGGCCAGGCTGCGCTCGGCGCGCAGCCAGCGCATGAAGGCGGCGATCTGGCTGCTGTCGCGGAACGCCGCGGACGGCGTCCACATCAGATTCCCTTCGGTCAGAGGGGCGGGGGTGCTCATGTCTCCTCCTCGGGCCCGTCTGTCGCGGGCATCGGATGGTGGCGATGGGTATGCCGGGCTCGTGTGGCGGCAGCCGGCATCAGCCTGCAATGATAACGGCCCTTAGATTCAGTTGCCGGCCGGACGCTCGAACAGGCTTTCCCACATGGTGTCGACCTTCGCCTTGACCGCGGCATCCATGGAGATCGGCGTGCCCCATTCGCGCGTGGTCTCGCCCGGCCACTTGTCGGTCGCGTCGATGCCCATCTTGGAGCCCAGGCCCGACACCGGCGAGGCGAAGTCCAGGTAATCGATCGGCGTGTTGTCGACCAGCACCGTGTCGCGGCTGGGGTCGACCCGGGTGGTGATGGCCCAGATCACTTCCTTCCAGTCGCGCACGTCGACATCGTCATCGACCACCACGATGAACTTCGTATACATGAACTGCCGCAGGAAGCTCCACACGCCGAACATCACGCGCTTGGCATGGCCGGCGTACTGCTTCTTCATGCGCACCAGCGCCATGCGGTAGCTGCAGCCCTCGGGCGGCAGGTAGAAGTCGGTGATCTCCGGGAACTGCTTCTGCAGCAGCGGCACGAACACCTCGTTCAGCGCCACGCCCAGCACCGCCGGCTCATCGGGCGGCTTGCCGGTGTAGGTGGAGTGGTAGATCGGGTCGCGCCGCATGGTGATGCGGTCGATGGTGAACACCGGGAACCAGTCCTGCTCGTTGTAATAGCCGGTGTGGTCGCCGAACGGGCCTTCCAGCGCATGCTGGTAGCCGGACGGGTGGTTCGGGTCGGGCTGGATATGGCCTTCGAGCACGATCTCGGCCGACGCGGGCACGCTCAGCTCGGACAGCGTCGGCGTGAGGCAGCCGGCCAGCGCGGTGCGGCTGCCGCGCAGCAGGCCGGCGAACTGGTACTCGGACAGCGTATCGGGCACCGGCGTCACCGCGCCCAGGATGGTGGCGGGGTCCGCGCCCAGCGCCACCGCGATCGGGAAGGGCTTGCCGGGATTGGCCAGCGCATGCTCGCGGAAATCCAGCGCGCCGCCGCGGTGCGCCAGCCAGCGCATGATGACCTGGTTGCGGCCGATCACCTGCTGGCGGTAGATGCCCAGGTTCTGGCGCTTCTTGTGCGGGCCCTTGGTCACCACCAGGCCCCAGGTGATCAGCGGCGCGGCGTCGCCGGGCCAGCAGGTCTGGATCGGCAGGCGCGCCAGGTCGACGTCGTTGCCTTCCCACACCACCTCCTGGCAGGCCGGGCTGCTGACGCGCTTTGGTGCCATATCCCACACAGATTTGGCCAGCGTGAACAGCTTGCCGGCCTCGCGCAGGCCGCGCGGCGGTTCCGGTTCCTTCAATGCTGACAAGACCCGGCCGATGTCGCGCAGGTCCTCCATCGATTCGGCGCCCATGCCAAGTGCGACTCTGTGTGTCGTGCCGAACAGATTGGCCAGTACGGGGACGCTATAGATACCTCCATCGGTGCTGGCTCCGGAAGGTTTCTCAAAAAGGACCGCGGGGCCTCCAGCGCGCAGCAGCCGGTCGCAGACTTCGGTCATTTCCAGGTTGGGCGCAACCGGCCGGGCGCTGCGCCGCAGCTCGCCCATGCCTTCGAGTTGGCCGATGAAATCGCGCAAGTCTTTGTATTGCATAGTGAATTCTGTTGTGGTGCGGGGCTGGGGGAAAGCCTCTGCAAGGCGGCGTCGAAGTCGGTGACGATACACATTCACCGGCGCCGCGGCAAAAAAATCATCAAAGCCAAGCCGCGCAAATTGTAAGTTTTTTGTCGCTGACAGCGTACTTTTCCGAGCGACCAGCCAAGGCCAGGCCTGCGTTTGCGGGCAATCGGGTGATCCGGTGGCGACATGGCAATCATTGTTACAAATAACTGTAAGTAGTAGAAACCGAAGTTATTATTCTTGACGGGATATAACACCGTTCCTACAATCCGGTCTTGCTCCATGGAGTGTTGCGTCGCAACATGGATTTTCCCCCTGTGTCAAGGGGTGCACATAAAGAAAATGTGCCAGAAAGTCCCTCCAGCAAGGACCGATGTATGGACCCGAAGCAAAGCGGGCCGACCGGTCGCCTCCGGCGACTTGCCGGAGCGTAGTGAGTTTAGTCGTGGCAGGGTGCGCTCCCCCAGAGCGTAGCCTGTTTCCAGTTGGGCGCACGGGGAGCGCCTGCCAACAGATGCTTGGTCGTCACTGCTGGACGGCGCGGCATCCTTACTTGAGTACGTTGAGATCGGGCGCGTGCCGCAGTCGGGCGCGCGAAGCGGGCAACGGATGGAGGTAAGCATGAGCGGTTGGAAAACCCTTCATCTTCCCGGCATCGGGCGGGCCTTGCAGGTCCGTCTCCGACAGCCGGTACCCGGAGTGAGTCGGGCATTGCAGGTCCGTCTTGCGCATCCGGTCGCGGGCCGCGCGTTGCGCGGTGGCCGCACAACGCTGAAGTACGCGCTGAACAGCCTGGGCGTGGTCGCGGTCGTTTCGGCCGTGTCGCTGTCGCTGAGCCAGGAATGGCGCACCACGCTGGCCGCGCTGCTGGCGGGTGACGAGGCACCCGCGGTGCTGGTTGGCGCCGCCATGCCGGCCGCGCCTGCCGTGGCCAGCACTGCCGTGCCGCCGCATTCGGCGGACGTCGCCGCGGCCAAGCTTGCCTTTGGCAAGGCCGGCCTGCCGACGGTGTCGGGCGTGGACGAATGGACCCTGGCGGCATCCGCCAAGGTGCCGTCGGTCGCGCACCTCGCCGCGCGGATCCCGGTCACGCGCGTGGCGCAAGACGCCCGCAGCACCGCCACGCTGGGCAGCGCGCGCGAGCAGGCGGCCGTCGCCGACTATATCGCCCGCAAGTACCGCGTGGCGGCGCAGGCCACCGCGCAGCTGGTGAAGGCGGCCTACCTGACCGGCCGCGAGGTCGGCATCGACCCGCTGCTGATCCTGGGCGTGATCGCGATCGAGTCCAGCTTCAACCCGTACGCCGAAAGCGGCGTGGGCGCGCAGGGCCTGATGCAGGTCATGACCAAGGTCCACCAGGACAAGTACGAGGCCGTCGGCGGCGTTGCCGCGGCACTGAACCCGTATGCCAATATCAAGATCGGCGCGCTGGTGCTCAAGGACTGCATCGCCCGCGCCGGCTCGATCGAAGGCGGCCTGAAGTACTACGTCGGTGCCACCACGGCTACCGATGGCGGCTACGGCGCCAAGGTGCTGGCCGAGCGTGCCCGCCTGCGCCAGCTGCTGGGCGTGCGCAACGCGCCCGCCAACGCCGACAAGCCGGTCGAGGTCAAGGCCCCGGCCGAGCGGCTGGCCCCGACCGAGAAACTGGAAGCGAACAACGGTCCGCACAACGCCTGAGCGCGCAACGGTACCGCCAATCAGAAAAGCACCCCGCGGGGTGCTTTTCTTTTGCCTGCTTCAGCCGCGGCAGAGGCCGGTCAGCGGAACAGCTTGCCGAGGCGCGCCATCGCCTCCTCGATATTCTCGCGCGAGGTCGCGTACGAGATCCGGATGTAGTCCTTCGCCGTATGCGGGCCGAAATCCTGCCCCGGCACCATGACCACGCCCGCATCGTGCAGCATCGCCTGCGTCAGCCGGTCGGCATCGCCGGCGGCGGGGTGGTTGACGCCGCGGCAGTCGGCGTAGACATAGAAGGCGCCGTCGGGGCGCACCGGCACGCGCAGGCCAAGGGACTCCAGTGCCGGCACGATCAGGTCGCGGCGGCGGCGGAACTCGGCCTTGCGTTCGTCGTAGATCGCCAGGGCCTCGGGGGTGAAGCAGGCCAGCGCGGCGTACTGCGCCACGGCCGACGCGCAGATGAACAGGTTCTGCGCGACCTTCTCGAAGGCTTCGACCAGCGCCTCCGGCACCACCAGCCAGCCCAGGCGCCAGCCCGTCATGTTGAAGTACTTGGAGAAGCTGTTCACCGTGACCACGTTCTCGTCCAGGCTCAGTGCCGAGACCGGCGGCGCGTCATAGGACAGGCCCTGGTAGATCTCGTCGAGGATGGCAAAGCCGTTGCGCGCGCGCACGGCCTGCAGGATGCGGGCGAGCTCGTCGGGCAGGATCGAGGTGCCGGTGGGGTTGGAAGGCGATGCCAGCAGCACGCCGCGGGTCTGCTCGCCCCAGTTGGCCTCGACCTGCGCGGCGGTCAGCTGGAAGCGCTCGGCCGGGCCGCTCGGGATCATGCGCGCGGCGCCGTCGAAGGCGGCGACGAAGTGCCGGTTGCAGGGGTAGCTGGGGTCGGGCATCAGCACCTCGGCGCCGATCTCGACCAGCACCGCGCACGCCAGCAGCAGCGCGCCCGAGGCGCCGGCCGTGACGATCACGCGCCGGGCCGGGATATCCAGCCCGTAGGCCGTCTTGTAATAGCCCGCGATGGCCTCGCGCAGCGGATGGATGCCGAGCGCACCGGTGTACTGGGTCACGCCGCGGCGCATGGCGGCTTCGGCCGCGCGCACCACCGGCTCGGCGGCGGTAAAGTCCGGCTCGCCGATACCCATGTGCACGATATGGCGGCCGGCGCGTTCCAGCGCGGCGGCCTGCTTGGCCAGTTCCATCACGTGGAAGGCTTCGATATTGGCGAGGCGGGAGGCGGTGGCCAGGTGCTGCATGTCCATGGTGGTCCGGGACGGGCCCGGGGCCCGTTCAGCAAAAGGATAGGTAGGAATGAAAACACCCGCCGGGGCGGGTGTCGTCTTCATCACTGCCGGCGCAAGCCGGCCGTGATGGCGTGGGCCGGCCCGCGGGCCGCTCAGCTGGCAACTCAGCGGCGCGCCGCGACCTCGGCCGCGCGCACCTGGGCGGCAAGCTTGTCCAGTACGCCGTTGACGTACTTGTAGCCCTCGACGCCGCCAAAGGTCTTGGTCAGCTCGACGGCTTCGTTGATCACGACCTTGTACGGGATGTCGAGGCAGTGCACCAGCTCATAGCTGCCGACCAGCAGGGCGGCGCGCTCGACCGGCGACAGTTCTTCGACCTTGCGGTCCAGGAACGGCTCGAAGGCGGCGGTCAGGCGGGCTTCCTCGCGTACGGCGCCGTTGAGGAGCGCGTCGAAGTGCTCGCGGTCGGCCTTGTTGAAACCTTGCGCATCATGCAGGTGAGCCTGGATCGCCCCGATGTCATTACGGTTCAGCAGCCACTGATACAGCCCTTGCAGAGCCAGCTCGCGCGAGCGGCGGCGCGCGCTCTTGGGCGGTGCCTTGGCCTCGGTGCGGGCCGCGGCGGGCTTGCCGCCGGCTGCCTTGCCGCCGTCGTTGTCGGGGGTGTTCGACGTATCACTCATCGTCGTCCTCGTCTTCATCTTCCTGGCCGCGCAGCGAATCGAGCGCGGCGACCAGGTTGGCCATCTCCACCGCGGCGCGGGCGCAGTCGCGGCCCTTCTCGCGCGTGCGGGCGTGGGCCTGCTCGTCAGTATCCACGGTCAGGATGCCATTGGCGATCGGCACATTGAAGTCCAGGCCGACGCGGGTGATGCCGGCGCCCGACTCGTTCGAGACCAGCTCGAAGTGGTAGGTCTCGCCGCGCACCACGGCGCCCAGGGCGACCAGGGCGTCGAACTGGCCGCTCTCGCACATCTTCTGCAGCGCCAGCGGGATTTCCAGCGCGCCGGGGACGGTCACCACCAGGGTGTCTTCGCCCTCGACGCCGAGCTTTTCCAGCTCGGCCACGCAGGCTTCGAGCAGTTCGGCGCAGACCGGCTCGTTGAAGCGGGCCTGCACGATGCCGATACGCAGGCCTTCACCGTCGAGGTTGCTGGGGTAGAAGCCGTGATCCATTGTTCAGTTCTCCAGTTTTCGGGGCGGCAACGGCGCTGGTGCGCGCTGCCGGGGTGTCCGGGTGGCGCAGGCTCAGTCGGCCTGGCCGTTCATGGGTTGGTAGCCGGTGACCTCGAGGTCGAAGCCGGTCATGCTGGGCATGCGCTGCGGCGACGCCAGCACGCGCATCCTGCCCACGCCAACATCCTTCAGGATCTGCGCGCCCATGCCGTAGGTGCGCAGGTCCGGCTTGCGGCGCGGGCGCGACTGCGGCGCGTCCAGCGCGCTGAACTGCGTGAACAGCTGGTCGGCCGAGTCGCCGCAGTTAAGCAGCACGATCACGCCGCTGTCGGCCTCGGCGATGGCTTTCATTGCCGCCGGAATGCTCCAGGAATGCGTGGTGCACTTCACTTCCAGCAGGTCCAGCACCGAGAAGGGCTCGTGCACGCGCACCAGCGTTTCCTGGTCCGGCGCGGGCGAACCCTTGACCAGCGCCAGGTGCGCCTGGCCGGTGGGCTTGTCGCGGTAGGCGATGCTGTGGAAGGTGCCGTAGGGCGTCTGCATGGCGCGCTCGCCCACACGCTCGATAATGCTCTCGGTGCGGCTGCGGTAGTGGATCAGGTCGGCAATGGTGCCGATCTTCAGGTCATGTTCCTGCGCGAACTCGATCAGGTCCGGCAGGCGCGCCATGGTGCCGTCGTCCTTCATGATCTCGCAGATCACGGCCGCCGGCGTCAGGCCTGCCAGCGCGCCCAGGTCGCAGCCGGCCTCGGTATGGCCGGCGCGGATCAGCACGCCGCCGGGCTGGGCCGTCAGCGGGAAGATATGGCCGGGCTGGACCAGGTCGGCCGGCCTGGCGTCGCGGGCGACGGCGGCCTGCACGGTGCGGGCGCGGTCGGCGGCGGAAATGCCGGTGGTCACGCCCTCGGCAGCCTCGATCGACACGGTGAAGTTGGTGCCGTGCTGGGTGCCGTTGCGGCTGACCATCGGGTGCAGGTCCAGCTGGCGGCAGCGCTCGGCGGTCAGGGTCAGGCAGATCAGCCCGCGGCCGTGCTTGGCCATGAAGTTGATCGCTTCCGGTGTGACGAAATCGGCAGCCAGCACCAGGTCGCCTTCATTCTCGCGGTCTTCCTCATCGACGAGGATGACCATGCGGCCGGCGCGGATGTCGGCAATGATGTCTTCGGTACGGGCGATTTTCATGGCGTGCTGAACGGCAAATTGGGGCGAATCGAGCGAAAAACCGGCGAATAGCTGGGGCAGGAAACATGGCCGCGGTTGAAAGCGGCCGGACTGAGGCGGGGCGTCGGGCCGGGCCGGCCAGGCCATATACGCCCGGCAGGTTGCCCAGTCAAGCCGGGTATTGTACGCCAAGGCAGGCAAGGCGTGAGGCGACGGCGCCGGAAAGTGCGGCGCCTGCCTGAAGCGGGTGGGGAGCGCGGTGCTGCATGGGCCGCCCCGTTGCCGGCAGGGTGCCGGCGCCTGGCTCGGCCGGGGCTATGCGGCGGCGGCCAGCGCGGTGCGGTCGTGGCCTGCGGCGCGCAGCCGCGAGGTCCTGGCGATGCGCGCCCTGGCCGCGCGGGTCGCGTCAGCCAGCGCGAGCTCGCGCGTGAGGAAGCCGGCGTTGGGTTTGGTGAACCTGGCATGCGCATCCAGCGCATAGGTCCATTCCCACTTGCCGAAGGTGACCTCGGCCAGTGTCACGACAACGTGGCAATGCTGATAGAAAAAACTCTCGCTCATGCTTGTTTCCTGTGTGGGACAGCGCGCTGGCCATGGCCTGCAAGCCATGCGGGCCAGTGGCGGTCTGTCAGCCAGCCGCGCAGGGGCAGCCGGCCATCCTGTGGGTCGATGGCGGCGGCGCCGGCATCCTGGGCGATCTCGCAGAGCCGCCCCTTTGCGTGCGGGTCGCACGCGCAGATCATCATCAGCTGGCCTGCGGTCATTTGCCGCTTCTGCCGCCTCAGGCCGGCGCGCATGATCCCGGCGCCGATCACGCTGCCCAGCCACCGGCCGATCACGGCGCCCAGCGCCATGCCGCCGAGGTAGGCCATGAAGCCCGTGGCCGCGTTGACCGGCGTGCCGTAGCGGAACACGAGCCAGGCCACCAGCACTGCGCCGGCGGCCATGCCGGCTGCCGCGACTTCATTGCGATAGGTGACCTGTGCCGCGTGGGGCGAGGGCAGGCCTTCGGCCGGCTGGTCGTCGCGCTGGAAGAACCATGGCCCATCGATGCGTGCGGGAGTCGCGGCCAGCTCGCCAAGCTGCGCGTGCGCGCGCCTTGCCGCGGCAATGTCGTTCAGCCGGAAATACAACAGGGTGAGCATGGTCATGCCTCGCTTGGTGTCAGGTCCATTTGCCGCTGGACCACGGAAAGCCTGCGAAACGCCGGGCGCCTGGGCGCCGGAATGTCTTCGCCAGGGGGGAGGACGGCGGCTGCAGCCGCGGCCATCCGTTGCCCACGGCCTGGTCCCAGTCGATCAGCAGCGTGGCGGCACGGTGCAGGTGGGTCGCGGCCAGGCGCACAAAGCCCAGGCGCGCGCGCATCGGCGCAGTGGGATGCCGGTCACGCAGCAGGCGCGTGGCCGGAAGTCGCTGATACAGGATTCTGGCGGTGGGGTCGGGCACAGTGAGTTCCTTCATGGGTGCCGGGCAACAATCCGGCCGGCAGTTGAAAGAAACGGCGGGAGCGCCAGCTCGCGGACGAGCGCGCGGCGCGGCGGGCAGGGGAGCATGAAGGTCCAGGTGGTCCCCGTGAGTGACTTCAGCAGTCACCGGTGCTAGACGTTGTCGAGGGGGGAGGCCCGGGAACGAGTGGCGAGCGCCTGTGGGTATACATGGACTGCAAGCGCTGCTTAACCATTCTAGGCCTCGGGCGCTGCAGGCACCAGCTGACTTACAACAAAGCTGCCAGGCCCCGCGCGGCGCGCCTCCCAGGGGGCCGGCGGTGCAAGCAAATTGCCACAGGAAGGGTTTGTCAGCGTATGCTCGCGACAAAAGGGCACGCCCCGCCCTGAATGCCGCCGCGCTGGCAAGCGGCGGCTCGGACTTCAAATCAGGGCGGCAGCCTGATCGCGCCCGCGGACTTTGTACAACAATGGGAGACAACCATGTCGAGGCAGATCAAGAACAAGGCCGAACTGCGTGCCCTGGTACGCGCCGAGCAGTCGAAGTTCGCCGCCTGCGAAGGCGCCTGCTTTGGCGATGTGGTCTGGCACGCGCCGGACGCCGGCGGCTGCAACTGGAGCCTGTCCACGATGGAGGGCGGCAACAGCAGCGCCTGCGTGGAAGCGCTGCGTCCCTTCACCGACAAGCTGCGCGAGACCTATAACGTGCCTGACGAGGGCAGGTAGCCCGCGGGATTACGCGGGGGCCTGCGCGGTCGACAGCATCCGCTCCACATAGCGGGCGATCAGGTCGATCTCCAGGTTCACGCGCGCGCCCGGCTTGAGTTCCTGCAGCGTGGTGACTTCCACGGTGTGGGGGATCAGGTTGATGGAGAACACGCAGCCGTCGGCTTCGTCATTGACGCGGTTGACGGTCAGCGACACCCCGTTGACCACGACCGAGCCCTTGTAGGCCAGGTAGCGTGCCAGCTCGCGCGGGGCGCGGATGCGCAGTTCATGCGATTCGCCCACCGGCGCGAAGTGCACGACTTCGCCCAGGCCGTCGACGTGCCCGGACACCAGGTGGCCGCCCAGGCGGTCGGCCAGGCGCAGTGCCTTTTCCAGGTTGACGCGGCCGGTGCTCTCCAGCCCCACGGTCTTGTCCAGCGACTCGCGCGAGACCTCGACGTCGAAACTGTCGGGCGCCATGGCGATCACGGTCATGCAGGCGCCCTGGATGGCAATGCTGTCGCCGATGATAACGTCCGACAGGTCCAGCCCGCCCGCGGCGATATGCAAGCGCACGCCGGCATCGGCGGCGCCCAGCGGGGTTACGGAATCAATGCGGCCGACTGCCGCGACAATGCCTGTAAACATGGTGGTGTCTTCTGCTTTGGGTATTTGGAATCTGGATACGCGGTGCCGATGGGTGGCGCGCTACGCGTCGTTGCGCCGGGCAATCAGGCGCAGGTCGTCGCCGATCTGCTGGATCTCATGCCAGCGGAACTGTGCGGCGTCCTGCAGCCGCGCCAGCGGCGGCAGGTTGAACATGCCCTGGGCATCGCCCAGCAGCTTGGGTGCGAGGTAGATCAGCAGCTCGTCGGCGCAATGCTCGCGCACCAGCGAACCGTTGAGCTTGAAGCCGGCTTCCACGTGCAGCTCATTGATGCCGCGCCGGCCGAGTTCTTCCAGCATGCGGCGCAACTCGACCTTGCCGTGCGGGTTGGGCAGGACCACGACTTCGGCGCCGCGGCCTTCCAGTGCGCGCTGGCGTTCGCGGTCCTCCACCGCGCAGAACACCAGCACCGGCTTGGCGAACTGGCCGGTGTCCGGCGTCAGGATCTGCGCGTCCAGCGGGACCTCCAGCCGCGAATCGACCAGCACCCGCTGGGGCTGGCGCGGCGTGGCGATGGCCCGCACCGTCAGCGCGGGGTTGTCGTCGCGCACGGTGCCGATGCCGGTGAGGATCGCGCACGCACGTGCGCGCCAGGCATGGCCGTCGTCGCGCGCGGCCTGGCCGGTGATCCACTGGCTGGTGCCGTCATGCAGCGCGGTGCCACCATCCATCGATGCCGCCACCTTGATGCGCACCCACGGCAGCCCGCGCGTCATGCGCGAGACGAAGCCGATATTCAGGTCGCGCGCTTCCTTCTCCAGCAGGCCGCAGCGCACGTCCACGCCGGCCTCGCGCAACCGCTGCAGGCCGCGCCCGGATACCGACGGGTTGGGATCCTCCATGGCCGCTACCACGCGCGCTACGCCCGCGCGCACCAGCGCATCGGCGCACGGCGGCGTGCGTCCGAAATGGCTGCACGGCTCCAGCGTGACATAGGCGGTGGAGCCGGCCGGGTCCAGCCCGCGCGCCAGCGCGTCCTTCATCGCCTGGATCTCGGCATGGTCCTGTCCGGCCGGCTGGGTGAACCCCTGGCCGATGACCTGGCCATCCTTGACGAGCACGCAGCCGACGCGCGGGTTGGGCGTGGTGATGAACATGCCCCGCGCGGCGAGCGCGAGGGCCTGTTGCATGGCGGCGTGGTCGGTATCGGAAAACATTCGGCGGTTGCGTTTGCCTTGGCGCAGCGATCTGGAATACAGGGCTGCCGGGTTATGGTGGTCCGGAGGACTCCGTCGCATCGCAGTCAGCGTCGCGGCCGGGGGTGCAGAGTCGGATACGTCCCTGCGCGCCCAGCCTGACTTGCCGCTGCTCGCCACGGCAGCCGAGCGTGAAAGTAGCGGCCTGGAAACCGCCCTGCTCAGAACGAGAGTATCCCACAGGCAGGAATTTCAGCACATTCGTGCCGCGGGCGGTCTGGCGCAGCGTCACCCACAGGCAGGGCATGCCCGGTTCGACCACGGCCAGCACCGCGCGGCGATCCGGGGCGCCGTCTGCCGCGACCAGTTGCCAGCCAGGGCCCAGCGTCGCCTCGCCCGGCAGCGGCTGCAGCGTCACCTCGAGGCGGCGCGCCAGTGCGGTGGCCCGCGCCAGCGCCAGCGATGCCGCCAGCCGGTCGGCCGCCAGTGTGACCTGTTGCCGGGCGAGCAGGCCGCCGAACACCGGATAGGATGCCGCCGCCAGCAGTGCCAGGATGGCCAGGCCGGCGAGCAGCTCGGCCAGAGTCAGGCCATGGTGGCGGCGGGGAGCGTGGCTGTTCATCGTGCCTTCAGCAATGGGACGGAAGCGGCCGTGGCACGGCTTCACCTTCGGGCAGCGTCAGCCACTGTCCGGTGCTGCGCAGGATCAGCACGCCGCACTCCGGGTCGGGCCGCTGCGGGACGGCTCGCAATTCAACACAGGTATCCAGGCCGGCCTGCGGGCATGCCGCGGCTGTCACGATATGACGCACGGTGCCGGTGGCCGGTACGGATAGTGGCCATTCCCCGGCGGCCACTTCGGCACCGGGTTCGGTGGCAAACGTCATGGCGCCGACGGCGTGGCGCTCCAGTTGCAGCATTCCCTCGGTCAGCGCGGTACGCGCCTGCGCCCGCCATCCCCGCATCAGGTGGCCGTGCCATGCGGGCACGGCGATGGCCGCGAGGATGGCGAGGACGGCCAACGCAACCGCAAGCTCGACCAGGCTGAACCCGGCCCGGGGCCGGGAGGCAGGCGCCGCGGTAGTCATGGCAAATCCTCCCGTACCGGTCCGGCGATCTCGCGCCAGCGCAGGCGCCCGGTGTGCCGGCTGGCCATGGTTTGCGACACCCGCGTGACCGTGTTGCCATCGACAGCCCACAGCGACAGCTCGTAAGCCTGGCGCGCGGTGCGTCCCGGCTGCGCCGGTGCGGCGGGCAATTCGGCAACGGTCACGAACACGCTGGCGCCTGGAGCCAGCAACTGGCCGGTGGCCATGTGCAGGCGTTCGCCGGTTCCGCTCTGGCTGACCGATTCCCCGGTCGCCGCCAGCACCAGGTAGCTGCGTTGCGCGCCATCGGGCGTGCGCGTCACGAACAGCAGATGGCCGGGGAAGACCGGCTGGACCTCCACCACCTGTTCGCCGGCATGGGGCAGGGTCAGATGCCAGCCGGCATCGCCGGCGCCGGCTGGCTGCGCGCGCAGGATGTGCCCGCCATCTGCGGCCTGCGCCGCGACTTCCACCAACGGGACCGCCGTGGCGGCGCGCGTGGACGACAGGTCGGGCACCGCTGCAAGTTCGTTGCCCGTGCCATAGACCACGACCGGCGCAGTCGGCGCTCCGAGCAGCACGGGCGCTTCGGGCATGAGCGGCTGCGCCGACGTCTGCATCCGGTGGAGGCATGACACGGCGGGCGCACCGCCCGGCTGAGGCGCCTCCGCGAGCGGGAAGCGCCATAGCTGGCCGGCATCGTCTGTCGCATAGGCAGCGCGTGCCGTGCCTGTCATGTCGGACAGCACGCTGGCCGCCACCAGGTTGCCGGTTGCCGGCCGGCCCAGGCAGTCGCGTTCCGGCAATGGCAAGGTGCGGACGGCGTACTGCCCGGCCCATGCCGCCCCGGCGGGCTTGTCCAATGGCAGCAGCGCAAGGCCGGAGCGCGCTGCCTCCGACTTGTCATGGGTCGCGGCAGCCAGCGTCACGACTGCGTACCAGCGCAATCCGTTCTGGCCAGGAATGCCGGCGGCACGCACCGGGCCGCGTGCGGATAGTGGCAATGTGTCCGTGGCGGCGATCTCCCACAGCAATGCAAAAGGCATCGGACCGTCGGGATCCGAGACGTCGAGCGCGAATGCCGCTGCGGGGTTGCCGGTCCTGGCGCTGCCAGGGATGCCGCACAGCACGACCGTGCGCCACTCGCCATGGATCGTCACATCCTGCGCTTCGGGGCGAGGGCAGGGCGCGGGCGCCAGCGGCGCGTCGTTCGCCGGCGTGGCGGCGGCATAGGGCAACAGCACGCCGGGCAGATAGGCGGCGCGCTCCTCGCCGGTCACGGCATTGAACGCATGCAGCAGACCGTCGTTGGTGCCCAGCCAGACGACGTGCGGGCGCAGGCTGTAGCGCGCGCGAAAGCCGGCATGCCCGGGTTTGCCAGGCGCCCAGGCCGGAGGCGCAACCACCCGCACGCGCGCGCCTGCGGCATTGCCGAGTCGCGTGTCGCGCTGGCGCAGGCCGGCCTCGGTGCGGTCGCCGCGCAGCCATTCGAGGTGAGCGCGGTCAAGGCGGCCCAGCATGTCCGCGCTATCCGTATTCCGGAAGGCGGCATCGATGGCAGCCCATTGCAGCGCGATGACGCGCTGCGGCGGCGCTGACGACGTGAATATGCGACGCGATCCAACCGGCCGATGGTCGAGGCTCGTGCCGGCTTCCCATAGATAAGGCGACAGCACTGGCGCCGGTCCTTGCCAGCCGACAGCGAACAAGCGCCCGGTCCATGGATATGCGCCCGCCGTGGTCCGGTAAGCCAGGGGCAGCCGACCTGCTTCGGATCCGGTGGCGGCAGACGCTGGTGCAATGGCGATGGCCAGGCAGGCGGAGGCAACGGCAACGAGGCGATTCACGGCTGGATCACGCTCTGTAGCACGGCACGTACGGCACGGCTGCGGCCGAAGCCGATGGCCGTGATCCGGATCCGTGGTGCCGGTGTGGTGGCGGAAGGGGCATCCGGAGTGCTGTAGCCGGACGGTGCTTCGTCCAGGATCTCGGCGACATACCGCGGCAGTTCGCGCGTGCCGGCGGCACCCGCGGGCAGCACCGGCAGCGTCGCACCCGAGAAGCGGCCGAATGGCACGCCGACGGCGTCCGCGCTGGTGTCGGCCAGCAGCCAGGGCTGCCACACGGGTGGGCCCGTCACCGCTGGCCGGCACACGCCAGCCTGCTGGCCGCTGCCGCAGTGTCCCGGTGCCGGCCAGATGCCGAGCCGGCCCATCGTGTCTTGCGATATGGCGGCCGCAAGCAGGTCCGACTCGGCATCAAGCAACGCGACCTCGGCGGCCCGGAATGCGATTTCGCGTTCGAGCTGCATGACGGCAAGTTGCCGCGCGGACAGCAGCATGTGCAGCGTGCCGGCAGCGGTCAGCACTACCAGCAGCAGCATCGTGGCGCAGAGCAGCAGCGTGACGGCGCCTGCATTGTGGCGACATGGAAGGCGGCGGGCTAGCACAGCGTTTCCTGGCAGCGTGGCGCATTGCGCAGCCGCACCGTGGTGGCGAAGACGCGGCGGGCGGTGCCGGCCTGCGACGGCGGCACCGGCGCCAGATCGCCGGCGGCGGTGCCGGGTGGGTCGGCGTCTTTGCCCGGGCTTGCCGCTGCCGAACCCGGGCGCTCGCCGCGCACGGCAATGGCAATCTGCACGGCCACCACGCGATGCCAGGCGGATTCATCCAGCGAGTGGATCGCGGATGCCGTCTCGAAGCGGTCGGCCCGGCCGTCGCCGTCCGTATCCAGGCCGTAGCGCACTTGCAGTGATTCAACGCCGCGGACCAGCGCGCCGGAGGTCCAGCCAGTGCCGTCGATCACGCCACCGCGGCGTGCCGGGTAGCGGCACAGCAGTTGCGGCACGCCATCGCTGCCCGCCGCGACATAGATCAGGTTGGCTGCGACGTAGCCACTGTGCGCGTCAGCACCGGCCACGCGCGCGGCGACGGCGTAGCCGCTGCAGTCGGTCATGTTTTCATCCGGCTGCGACGGCGCAGCCGGCAGGCCGCTGCCGCTGAAGCGGACCAGCAGCGCATCGCTGCGGCCGACGCCAGCCCTGCCGCAGGACGGCACCGCACCGATGGCAGGCTGACCGCAGTCGTCGGCGCCGCTGACGGCCGGCGGCGCAGGGTAGGAGGTGGCGGGAAGGGGCTCGCCCGGCCAGCCGGACTGGCGCAGCAGCGCGGCGATGATCGTCAGGGCGCGCTGGCCGCGCTCTTCGAGCAGGATGCGGTCGGTGGCGGTGAGGTAGGCGGTACGAGTGGCATGGAATGCCGCAACGGCTGCCGCGGTGACGATCAGGCCGAGTATCAGTCCGACCAGCAGCTCGACCAGCGAGAATGCCCTGGATGCGTCCCGCCTCATGGCTGCATCCACAAGGCGATCGCGGGTATGCCGGCCTGCCCGCCAAGCCGTCCGGCCATGATCAGTGGCGAATCTTCCGGGCACGGAAACGCCGGGTTGCTCCCGCACCGGCTCGACCAGAGGTCTGGTCGCCCGCTTTGCAGTGCCGGCTGCGCTGTATCCAGCTCAGCCATCTCCACGGCAAGGCGGGCGGACCGGGCCAGCGCGTCGAGTTCGCGCAGCTGGGCCAGCGCCTTCGGCGCCAGCCCCATCATTGGCATCAGCCCGGCACCAAGCACGATCAGCGCGCACAGCGTTTCATGCAGCACGAATCCCGCGGGGCGGCCGGCGCAACGCGGTCTGCGGCGCGGGCGGGCAGGTGGATGTGCTGGCTTGCGAAGATCCGGCATGGGCGGTCACCGAGACTGGCAGGGACCGTCAGACTAGCTGTCGCGAGCAGGCGAATACGTGCCTAAGCGTGGAGGATTTGCGGAATGTTGTTTCGGTCTTCCCGGGAACAGCGACCAGGCAGCCTCGCCTACTGACACACCGTGGCTTGTGTCGGCACGGGCGCGCATACGCGGACCCTGCCCAACTGGCTGATATCGATGAGCTTCTGGTTGCCGGTGCCCAGTCCCATCAGCACCTGGGCAGACTGCATCGCATCTGCCAGCGTGCGGGTATAGCCTACGGGCGAGTAGGAGAGGACCCCCGACTGCGGCGTGCTGGAGAATGCTACGGTCAATCCCTGGGCGGAGGGGACATGCTGAACCAGCACGGCTTGGCCCGTGCAGTCCGCGTTTCGATTTGGGTTCAGGCAGACAGTCCAGCCGTTGCGCCAGTCATTGCTGACGGGCGCCACGGTGACCCAGCTATTGCGCGATAGCGCACTGGCCCGTGCCAGGGAAAGCGACGAAGCCAGCGCGTCTGCTTCAGTGGCAAGCGTGTTGCGCTGAATGAAGGAGGTGTAGGCGGGTGCCGCCATGCCGGCGAGGATGACCAGCACGACCAGCGTGACCAGCAGTTCGATCAGCGTGAATCCGGTCTGGGGTCGGGGGGCTTGAGGGCGCATCACCAGCATCCCTGGGGCAGGTTCGCGAAGGCGGCGACATTGTTGATCAGCACGCCGCGCTCGCCGGTGCTGCGCAGCAGCAGCGTGCCACAGCGGTTGTCGGCGATCGTGGGCGTGGCGCTGACCTGCACGCATTCGTTGAATGCCAGCCCTGCGCACGCGCCGGATGCAATCGCGTAGTTGCCGCTTTCCGAGGCTTGCGGGAAGCCGCGCCAGGCGCGCGTGCTGTCGGCGGGGTCGACGTAGGAGTTGGCCTGTGCGTAACGACGCTCCAGCGCTTGCATGGCCGTCATCAATGCAGCCTTGGCTTCGGTGCGGCGCCCGCGGGCAACATGTTCGGCGTAGTTGGGATACGCAATGCCGGCGAGGATGCCAAGGATGGCGATGGCAATCAGCATCTCCATCAGCGTGAAGCCGCTGGCGTGGCGACGCCAGTCACGGTGGCAGCGCTTCATTTTGCGGCTCCGAAATTGCGAATCTCGCGCCAGCCAAGGCGCCCGGTGGTGGGGTGCCCCCCGTCGGTGGCTGTGTTGCCGGACACAAGCGGCCTGCTGGACAACGACGCGCCTGCGCTGCGGCCGCCACCCGATGCGCCGAACGAGAACACGTCGATGAACTTCAGCGTAGTGATCTGGCCGACGGCATTGCGTTGTGGATCGACCGTGGTCTTGGTCTGGATCAGCACTGGCGCACCCAGGATGCCGAAGGTGGAGAGATCGCCGGTCGATGTCCCCGTGGCGGGCATGCCGGTCAGCGCATTGATCTGATAGCGGCCGCTGTTGCTGGAGGCGCCGCAAAGATCATCGCCGGTCATCAGCGAGTTGAACCAGATCTTTCCGTAGGCTGGCACGAGTGCGGTGACCTGGCGTTCTCCGTTGCCCGGGAAATCAAAGTACCACCCCGCCTTCTGCCCAGTCTTTGAGCCGAGGCTATAGCTGCGTGACGAATATTCGTAAGCGCCCTTGCTGTTACGGGTCAGGGTGACCGGGTTCAGCATGCTGCGGTCTGCGATCGACTGGGAGCCTCCCGCATCGTAGATGCCGTACATGGCGTTCCGGGTCAGCGTGCCGGTGGTGATGGTGTCGGCAGGCTCCAGGTACTTCCCGGTGCCGAACACCACCATGTAGCCGCCGGGCGCGTAGACCCATTTGGGCTGGACCGTGATCGGTTGCGGCTTTCCGCTGGCATCGCGGGCCTGGAACAGCGGCCGGCCGTAGTTGCCGCCGCCGTAGTAGGGCAGGGCCCCGGCAGCGTTCCAGGTGGATGGGCCGCCATTCAGGATGAACTTCCAGAGGCGGCCCTGGAGGTCGCCGGCGTAGGCGGCGACGGTCTGCCCGTCGGTAAGCCGCACCAGCGCCGGCGAGCTCAGCCCGTTGGCAATGCCGGCGGTGACGTCCGCCGCCATCGAGATCTTCCAGTAATTGACGCCCAGTTGCCACGGCGTCCCGGCCGGCTTGTCCAGTGCCACGATGAACAGCACCGAAGGCGCGGCCGGATTGCTCGCGCCATCCGCATCGTTGGCATTCAGGCCGTTGCCCGTCATGGCAAACCACCTGTACACAGGCTTGTTGTCGGAGTCCTTGCCGGCAAACAGCTTGACGATCTGGGGCGGCGACATGACGTTGCCCATGTCGGCATCATCCTTGTCCGTGAACTCCCACAAGACATTGCCGGATCCGACGCTGGCGGGATCGCTGACATTCAGCGCAAAGAGGCCTTGCGCGCCGCCACCCATGCCAGAGACCAGCACGGTCTGCCAGGCGTTGCCGACCCGGGCTTCCGCCACGGCAGGCGTGGCGTCCACGTACGGCCGATGGATATAGCTCGGCGAGGTCAGCTGGGCCAGGTTGGCGAACACTGCGTTTGGCACGTAGGCAAACAGTTCAGAGCCATTGGCCGCATTGAAGGCGTGGAGCATGCCATCGTTGGCGCCGATGTAAACTGCGGCGGTACGCTGGCTGTGGGCCTTGTAGAAGGCGGTGTAGTCGCTTTCGGCGATGGTGCTGGACGGGGCCGCCATGTAGACGGGGCCCGAGTTGACGATGTCGCCCAGCAGTGAGTCGCGCAAGCGCATGGTCCCCGTGCTGCCGGTGGATTGCTCCTGGCTGCGCTCGCCACGCAGATAGCTGAGCCGGCTCTGGGCCACGGTGTCAGTCTCTGTCGGCGCGAGCTTCAGTGCGGCCTTCTGCGCGGCGTTGAGGGATTTCCATTCGAAGGTGGCGCCCGCACCCGCGCCGGTTCCTGCATTGTCGGCCGTGCCCGACGGGACCCAGGTCAGCAGATTGCGGGCGGCGGTGCGGGCAGTCAGCACCTTGCCGGCCTCCCAGGTTTCGGTACTGGAGATCTGAACGCCGGTGTCGGGATCATTGGTCACCGCCAGTGCCGAAAGGCGCCCGTTCCATCGCTGGTCGAATCCGGGAGTGAACAAGAGGGTGTCGCTCGCCACCTGGGAAGAGGTCAGTGCCACGCCAGACAATGTGCCGGCCGCGTTGACGATTTGCGCGAAGACCTTCTTGATGGAAGCGATCATGGCGGCCGGCTGCCCGGCCAGGAACCAGTTGGCGGGGACGTCGGATCCGCCCGACGATTCCCATTCGGCATTGCTGGTGACGGTGGCGCCGCTGGCCCCCTTGGTGCGGAACGGATTGCCATCACCATTCTGGTCGTCAAAGCCGCCGTATTTTGCCGCCAGGTACATCTGGCTGCGGCGCTGTTCGTCGCCGACGCTGCCGTTCCCGTTCTCATTGACGTCGATGCTGAACGTGGTGACGCGCAATTCCGGCATATCGGGGCGGAAGCCATAGGTATGGGCCCAATACGCGACGCCGGCCATATAGTAGGTGCCGTGGCCGCTGGAGCCGGTGTCGGCGCCAGCCAGGTTGGCGAGCGAGGTGTCGGGGCGGCTGTTGCCGGATGTTCCCGAACTCTCGAGATCGGCCACCGCCTGCGTCCAGGTCGTGACATCGAAGCTGTACTTGCTGTATTTCGATATCGCGTCCGCCGGCCGGGCCGAGTCGTTGGCAGAGACCGGCTTGCCACCGGAGAGGTAGGTCGTCCTGGAGTTGCCGGGAATGTAGCGGTCCCAGTGCGTATTGATATCGGCAATGGCAAGGACGTAGTTCTTCTGGCAACTGGCAAGGATGGGGTCTGTCCATTGTGTGTAGACCGGAAATCCATCCTTGTAGGCGCTGGCGTTGTCGATGGCTTCGGGCGTTGGTTGCCGGCCTTGCAGGTAGCGGATGCTCTCGTAGTAGAGTTCGCCGACCGGATCCAATGACTTGTAGGCGCCGGAACGCCCGAACTGATTCAGGTAATTGATGACGCCGCTGATGTTCTCTGACGCGCTCTCGGGGTTCTGGATGAATACGCCGTCGTCATCCCATTCCCGGCGCAGGTTGCTGGCTTGGTTGAAATTGCTGTCGACGGTGTTCGGCCCCACATACTTCAGGGGCGCCCGCAAGACACCGCCATAACGGGTATTGGCGCTGTCGTTCAGGTAGCCAAACGCGCCAAAGCGGACCTTGTCTGCATTGCGCTGCATTTCGCCAACCGGCTTGTACCCGGTGCGATACAGCTTGCAGAGATCGGTGCGGGACCTCGCTTCGCTTGCATCGCAGACTTGCACCCGTACCAGGTAGGTGCCCTGGCTCCTGTACTTGCCGGGGCTCGAGCAGCTGGCGCCGGACTCGGTGCTGTCCCCAAAGAACACCTTGTTGCCACATGAGGTGATGTACAAGGTCCTGCTGCTGAAGGGCGTGACCGAGGACGCCTTGTCGTAGGTCTTGCGGGGGAAGTAGGAGTTGCTGTTGAAAAAACTCTCCTGCAGCACGGCACGTTGCAGGATGGTCTGTGTGGCGGAGTCGACGACGCGGTCGCCCCCGGTCAGCGCGTAGCGCAGCATATCGATGGCCGAGGCCGTGGCCCAGTTCATGAAGTTGCCGCTGAACTGGCCCGTGCATGTGTGATCGGCCGTGTTGGCGTCGCCGGCAATGACAAAATAGCCATTGCTGGCGCTTCCGCTGTAGTTGTAGCACTTGCGCGGATTGAAGTAGCCAATGTATTCCGTGGTCGGCGAATACGTGCCGGAGCGATAGGCTGACCCCACCGTGGGGAACTCCACCGAGAGCGTCAGCAGCAGGTTGGGATGGATATTCTGGTTGCGGCCGTACAGCGGCGCCTGCGCGAGCTTGACGGTCGCGAGGCTGCTCTGTTCCGTTGCGGCAAGCAGCGGGCCGGCGGGCAGGCTGAGAAGCGCGGCCATTGCCGCGAAAATGAATTTCCGGATCCGGCTCATTTGCCGTGCTCCGCGACAGGCATGGACGTTGCCATTCATTCCCCCTTCCGGTAGTACGACTGCAACATGACCCGGGTCGCCGGGTTAGCGCCAAAGCCGACGGCCGTGACGCGGAAGATGTATGCGCCCTCGCTCGCGCCTGGCGACATGTCGCTGATCGGCTCGATGATGTAGCGCGGCAGGGCGGCAGGCAGCAGCCCGCCTGTCGCGGTCGGGAACCTGCGGCCGGTGAAGGTGCCGTAGGCGGTGGTGCGTGCGTTGGCGCCCGTCTGGCTGAAGTCAACGGCAAGCCAGTTCGGCGTGCCGTCGAGCACCGGGTCGCACAATCCCTGGAAGGGTGAGGCGCCTGTCACGCCCGTATTGCAACCCGCCACGAACGGCAGCACATTCATCGTGGTGCCGGAGAAGATGGCCGACCGGCTGGTTGGGGCGGAAACACCCTGGATGTCGATTTCCGCATCCAGCAAGGCTGCCTCGGCCGCTTGCTGAGCCAGGTCCCGGTCGCGCTGGTTCGATGCCATGCGCTTGCTGCCAATGGCCAGCCGGGCACCGGCGATGGCGATGACGCTGATGATCAGCAGCATCACCAGGGCGGTGATCAGCGCGATGCCACGCGGGTTGGGGTGCGCGGTGCGGGCGTTCATGTCGGCGAGCACGTGGTGCAGGTGGCCATGTTCCGGAGCTGTACGGTGACGGTGTACAGGCGGCGCATGCGCTGCAGTTGCGTGGCCGGCGTGAAGGATGTGTCGTTGCCCGGCGAGCCCGGGAACAGGCGCCCGAACAGGCGGAAGGTTGGCGGATCCTGAGGCGATGCGCTGGCGGTATCGCCCATCAGCACCATGGCAATCTTTATGGCGACGACGTTCTGCCAGGTGGTGGGCAGGGCCAGCACCTCGGTGGCCGACAGGAAGCGGTCCGGGGTCTGGTCGAAATTCGTATCCATGCCGTAAAGCACCTGGAAGACTTCGACGCCTGAGATCAGCGAAACAGCCTGGTACGCCGTGCCGGCCGTGAGGATTTCCTTGTTGGCGGCGTCCCGTGGACGATAGCCGCACATCAGCTGAGGCATGCCGCCGGCATCGTTGCTGACATAGAAGACCGCCATGCCGCGCGCTAGGTCTGCGTCTTCCCAGGCCTGCGGCTCGGCGACGCCATTGCCGGAGCAGTCGATCATGCTGTTGTCCGGGACGGTGCGGTCCTGCTGCGTGCCGGAGCCGAAGAAGCGGACCTGCAGCACATCGCTCTTGTTCACGGCACCCGCTTGGGCCGGACACGCGAGGTTTTGCGCCGGATTGCCGAGATCTTGCGCGGGGGCGCCGCAGCTGTCGAGGCCGCTGATGGTCGGCGACAGGCTCGTGGTGGTGAGCATGACGCCTCCGGGGCTGGGCGCGGGAGGCCCGCTGGCGCCGGGAGAGGCCGCAGCGCTGTTGCCCGCATAGTTGCTCCACGCGGCCTGGCGCACGATCCGAACCACGGTATCCACCGCAAAGCGGCCTTTCTCATCCAGTGCAGTGGTGTCATCGATGCTGTTGTAGTTGGCTCGTCCGGTCAGGTAGAGCGCCGCGGCAGCCATGATCAGGAGCAGGCTCAGCGTCATCGCCACCATCAGCTCCACCAGCGACAGCCCCAGTTGACGATGCCGGCCGGCGTTCAGATACATCCTGGCATTGCGCATGTCAGTTCACCGTACCCTGCGTAGCCACGATGACCATCTGGGGGCGCGTGCCCATATCGGACATGTCGACCCGTGCTGCCACTGTTTTGGCGGCAAGCCGCGAGATCCAGCCGATCTTGATGACAATCGGTGCGTCGTCCGCGCGGCCAGTGGCCGATGGCGTGCATCCCCATGAGAAGCCGGTAGTCTGGTCGTAGGCGACCATGTCCCGGCAAATCACGGCGCGTCCGCCAGGCAGGCCTGTGCTGACACGCTCCCAGAACTCTGCGACATCGAAATCCGCCAGTTGCTGCGCGCACCCGGCCGCCGTGCCCGGGCAGGCGATCGCGTACGGGCTGTTTGCTGCCGTGAGCGCGGGCGGCTGCCCGGTGGCAGTGTCGATGAAGTAGCGGTTCGGGATGATGGCTTCCGCCGCCGCGCCGGTTTGCGAGACGGCCGGATTGGCACGCATGCGCTCGGCCATCTCGGTGGCCAGCTGCATGGCAGTGGTGTCGTAGGAAGCTTGTTGCGTGAAGCGGGATGAATTCAGCAGCAGGCTGGCGACGCCGAGCACGCCAACCGCCAGAACGACAATTGCCACCAATGCTTCGAGCATGGCAAAGCCGGCTGCCCCGCGGCAGCGTTGACCCATTCTGACCCCCGTCAAAAGACGTCCGACTTCGTTAACTTCTTTTTTTGGTCTGCAATCCCGGGCCCTTTTAATATGCGACAGCGGGCCTTGCGGAAATGCAACGGGGATTAAACAACGATTTTGTTACTTTTGCTACCCCTTCCGGGGGGTGGACGCCGCAAACTCATCCAGCACGTCGCGGAATTCCGACACGTCCTCAAAGCTCCGGTACACCGAAGCAAAGCGGATATACGCGATCTTGTCGAGCTTGCGCAATTCGCGCATCACCAGTTCGCCGACCTGGCTGCTGGGGATTTCTTTCTCTCCCAGTGCCAGCAGTTTTTCTTCGATGCGGGTGATGGCTTCGTCGATGGCTTCGGCCGAGACCGGGCGCTTGCGCAGCGCCAGGCGCATGGAATCCTTCAGCTTGGCGCGCGTGTAGTCCACGCGCGAGCCGTTTTTCTTGACGATGGCGGGGAAGAACAGCTCGATCCGCTCATAGGTGGTGAAGCGGCGGTCGCAGGCTTCGCAGCGGCGGCGCCGGCGCACGGCATCGCCGTCTTCCGACATGCGCGTGTCGAGTACCTGGGTATTGGAATGACCGCAAAAGGGGCATTTCATGCCGGACCACCTTCAGTTGAACCCCGTCGCCTTGTCCGTGTTGTCGTTCTGCGGAGGCGGGGCGGGTTGGCGAGGCCCGCAAGCCGGTGCCCGAGGACGCCGGCTTGCGGAGCTGCCGGCCGCTCATGCGGAATCCGCATGGGCGGCCTCGATGCATCAGCCGTAGACCGGGAAACGCTTGGTCAGGGCTGCCGCCTGCTCGCGCACGCTGGCGATATTAGCGGCGTCGTGCGGGTTGTCCAGCACATCGGCAATCAGGTTGCCGACGATGCGGGCTTCTTCTTCCTTGAAGCCGCGCGTGGTCATGGCCGGCGAGCCCAGGCGGATGCCCGAGGTCACGAACGGCTTTTCCGGATCGTTGGGGATGGCGTTCTTGTTGACGGTGATATGCGCCTCGCCCAGGATGCGCTCGGCTTCCTTGCCGGTGATGTTCTTGGCGCGCAGGTCAACCAGCATCACGTGGCTTTCGGTGCGGCCCGAGACGATGCGCAGGCCGCGCGCGATCAGGGTCTCGGCCAGCACGGCGGCGTTCTTCACCACTTGCTGCTGGTATTCCTTGAACTCAGGCGTCAGCGCTTCCTTGAAGGCGACGGCCTTGCCGGCGATCACGTGCATCAGCGGGCCGCCCTGGATGCCGGGGAAGATCGCCGAGTTGATGGCCTTCTCGTGCTCGGCCTTCATCAGGATCACGCCGCCGCGCGGGCCGCGCAGGCTCTTGTGCGTGGTGGTGGTGACGAAGTCGGCGTGCGGCACCGGGTTGGGGTAGACACCCGCGGCGATCAGGCCGGCGTAGTGGGCCATGTCGACCATGAAGTAAGCGCCGATCGACTTGGCAACCTTGCTGATGCGCTCGAAGTCGATGCGCAGCGCGAAGGCCGAGGCGCCGGCGATGATCAGCTTGGGCTTCTTCTCCTGGGCCAGCTTTTCCAGCGCGTCGTAGTCGATGTCTTCCTGGGCGTTCAGGCCGTAGCTGACCACGTTGAACCACTTGCCGCTCATGTTCAGGGCCATGCCGTGGGTCAGGTGGCCGCCTTCGGCCAGGCTCATGCCCATGATGGTGTCGCCCGGCTTGAGCACGGCGAAGTACACGCCCTGGTTGGCCTGCGAGCCCGAGTTGGGTTGCACGTTGGCGGCTTCGGCGCCGAACAGCTGCTTGACGCGGTCAATGGCCAGCTGCTCGACGACGTCGACGTACTCGCAGCCGCCGTAGTAGCGCTTGCCGGGATAGCCCTCGGCGTACTTGTTGGTCAGCTGCGAACCCTGGGCGGCCATCACGGCCGGCGAGGTGTAGTTCTCGGAGGCGATCAGCTCGATGTGGTCTTCCTGGCGCTGGTTCTCCTGCTGGATGGCGGCAAAGACCTCGGGGTCGATCTGGTCGATCGTAAAACGGCTGCGTTCGAACATGGCGAAACTCGTCTGAAAAATAGGGAATCCGATTCACGCATCGGGGGTAGGGCGCGCGGGGAAGGCTAGCGGCGACCAGCACCGGCGGCTTCTAACCGTCGGTGCAGGGCGCACCCTGCTTCCCATTCGCTGCCCAGGCGAGCGGCAGGCGCAAGCAACTTCACGCCTAGGCGTGCTGAACGTTACGCGAACGCGCAATGAACGTCACGCCAGAGAACTTGCGCTTCCTCGTGGTAGTGCCCACTGACTTCGCCAGTCGCGCAAGATGGAATGGTTGCGCGCAGTGTAGCGCGAGGCGGGCGCCCGCCGCAAGCCGTCGGCCCCGCCAGGCAAGCGCTGGCAAGGGCTGGCCAGCAACTTGCTGTTGCAAAGTCGTCATGCGGGTTTACACGAAACCGCTATCGCTCTCCGTTACAATTGCGGCCATGACAAACTTTGTCTGGACCCTGCGGGTGTACTGGGAAGACACCGACGCGGGCGGCGTAGTGTTCTACGCCAACTACCTGAAGTTCTTCGAGCGCGCCCGCACCGAGTGGCTGCGTGCGCTCGGCATCGAGCAGCAATCACTCGCCGACGAGGCGGGCGTGGTCTTTATCGTCCGCAGCACGGCAGTGGACTACAATGCGCCCGCCCGGCTGGATGACCAGCTCGAGATCCGCACGCGCATCGACCGGGTCGGCCCGGCGTCGGTCCAGTTCACCCAGGAAGCCTGGCGTGGCGAGCTGATGCTGGCCTCTGGCGCGATCCGTGTTGGGTGTGTCGATCGAAGCACTTTCCGTCCCGCCCCGATTCCCGACCCCGTTCTAGCTACCATCAAGTCCGCACGATGAATCCCGTGACCGTCACGCAAGACATGTCGATCGTAACGCTGGTGCTCCACGCCAGCCTGCTGGCACAGGCCGTCATGGCGCTGTTGCTCGTCATGTCGCTGTTTTCGTGGACCTATATCTTCCGCAAGCACCTGGCGCTGCGCTCGGCGCGCACCCAGACCGAGGGGTTCGAACGCGACTTCTGGGCCGGCGGCGACCTGCAGGCGCTATATAACAGTGCCGTCAACAACCGCCACAACACCGGCGCGCTGGAGCGGATCTTTGAATCCGGCATGGGCGAGTTCCTGAAGGCGCGTGAGCGCGGCAACGAAGCCGGCGCGCTGCTCGATGCGGCCCGGCGCGCGATGCGCGCGGCCTACCAGCGCGAGATGGATGTGCTGGAATCGCATCTGCCGTTCCTGGCGTCGGTGGGTTCGGTGAGCCCGTATATCGGCCTGTTCGGCACGGTCTGGGGGATCATGAACGCTTTCCGCGGCCTGTCGAATGTGCAGCAGGCGACGCTCGCATCGGTGGCCCCCGGTATTGCCGAGGCGCTGGTGGCGACCGCGATCGGCCTGTTCGCTGCCATTCCCGCTGTGATCGCCTACAACCGCTATGCCACGGAGATCGACCGCCTGGCGATCCGGTTCGAGAGCTTCATGGAGGAGTTCCTGAACATCCTGCAACGGCAGGCGCGTTAACTGCAACGTATCGAATCTAATCCAGACGGTCCGGGCGCAAGCCCGGGCCGGCGTTTCCAGGAGTCCTGCAATGGCAGCCATTCAGCGCCGTGGCGGCTCGCGCCGCCGGGCCAGCGCCGACATCAATGTCGTGCCGTACATCGACGTCATGCTCGTGCTGCTGGTCATCTTCATGGTGGCGGCGCCGATCGTGAGCCCCGCCACCGTCGACCTGCCCACCGTGGCCAACGCCACGCCGCAGCAGAAGGCGCCGCCGATCGTAGTCACCGTGCACGAGAGTGGCCAGCTGACCGCGCGCGGCAAGGACAGCGCCGGCAATGCCTTCGAGCGCAAGCTCGACAAGCAGGGCCTGCTCGACTTCGTGCACCAGCGCCAGAACGAGAATCCCGACCAGCCGGTGGTGATTGCCGCCGACCGCGCGGTCAAGTACGAGGCGGTGCTGGACGTGATGTCGATCCTGAAAGCCGACGGCGTCAAGCGCGTCGGCCTGATGGTCAAGTCCAAGACCTCCTGACGCATTGAAGCGCCTATCTGATTGCCGTTGCGCCTGATGAAGACCGTCGCCGCCTATCCCTACCAGCCGGTCAAGGAGCGGGGAACCCTGCGTTCCTTCCTGTTCGCGCTCTTCATGCACATGCTGCTGGCTGTCGTGCTGTACTACGGCGTGCGCTTGCAGAGCAGCACCCCCGTCGGCGCCGAGGCCGAGCTGTGGGAAGAGATTCCGGCCGCCACCGCGCCCCCGCCGCCGCCGGAGCCGGTGGTGCAGCCGCGCCCGGCCCCGCCGCTGCCCGAGGTGAAGAGCAAGGTCGAGGACGACGCCGACATCGCGCTGGAACGCCAGAAGCGCCGTGCCGAGGCGGCGGCGCGTGAAGAGGCCGAGCGCAAGCAGGCGGCTGCCCGCAAGGAAGCCGAGCGTAAAGAGGCGGAACGCAAGGAAGCCGCGCGCAAGGAAGCGGAGCAGCGCGAGGCCGAGCGCAAGGAAGCCCAGCGCAAGGACGACGCGAAGAAGAAGGCAGCGCAGCAGGAACAGCAGCGCAAGGAACAGGCCGAGCGCAAGGAAGCAGAACGCAAGGAAGCGGACGCCAGGGCCAAGGCCCAGGCGGACGCCAAGGCCAAGGCTGACGCCGAGAACAAGGCCAAGGCCAAGGCGGATGCCGACGCCAAGGCCAAGCGCGAGGCTGCGGCCAATGCCCAGCGCAAGAGCGAGCTGGCGCGCCTGCAGGCGCTGGCCGGCGGCTCCGGCGCGGGCGGCGGCGGCGTGGGCAGTACGGCCGGCGCGGGTGCCGGCGGCGGTGGCAAGGCGTCGCCGGGCTATGCCGACCGCGTGCGCCGCCGCGTCAAGCCGAATATCGTCTTTGGCGAGGACGTGCCGGGCAACCCGACCGCGGTGGTGTCGGTGCAGCTGGCGCCGGATGGTTCGCTGCTGTCAGCGCGGCTGTCCAAGTCCAGCGGCAACTCGGGCTGGGATAATGCCGTGCTGCGCGCGGTGGAACGTTCCGACCCGCTGCCGCGTGATGAGAACGGCAAGGCGCCGGCCAGCTTCACCATTACCTTCCGTCCGAAGGACTGAGTGGCCTCGGCGGCATGATTTGCAACATAATGCAACCTTCATCGCCGGGTCTTGGTCCCAGCGCTAGCATGACAGGTTGCCTGACGCGGCCGGCAGGGTGCGATACGCACACAGACGGGGCATGCGCCACGCGCTGCAATGCCGCATTTGCCCGTGTTGCCGATTGCCTGCCGTGCCCGACGAAACTTGAAATCGACTGAGGAGCAGCATGCGAAAGCTTTGGGCCCCCAACTGGCTGTCCGCGAGGCGGCACAACGCAACCCAACCCGAATCCCAACGCACCATCGGCCGGCATCCGCTGGCCGGCCGCCGCGCGCTGATGGCCTGGCTGGCGGCGGCGATGACGATGGCAGCCGGCGCCGCGCACGCGCAACTCAACGTTGAGATCTCCGGGGTCGGCTCCAGCCAGATCCCGGTTGCGACCGCCAACTTCCAGGGCGAGGCCCAGGCCCCGCAGAACCTGACCGCGATCATCCGCGCCGACCTGGCGCGCAGCGGGCGCTTGCGCAATGTCGATCCGGGCGGCGCCACGGTGGCGGAATCCGCCAATGTCGACCTGGGCAGCTGGAAGTCGCGCGGCGCCGATGCCTTCGTCGCCGGCAGCGTGACCCCGGCCGCCGGCGGCAAGTATGAGGTCCGCTTCCGCCTGTACGACACCGTCAAGGGCCAGAGCCTGGGCGGGCTGGCCTTTACCGTCAACCAGTCCCAGCTGCGCGTGACCGCGCACAAGATCGCCGACTACATCTATGAAAAGCTGCTCGGCGAGCGCGGCGTGTTTGCCACGCGCCTGTCCTACGTGTCGAAGGTCGGTGGCCGCTACCAGCTGCTGATTTCCGACTCCGATGGCCAGAACGCGCAGGTGGCGCTGACCAGCAACGAGCCGATCATCTCGCCGTCGTGGTCGCCGGACGGCGCGCGCGTGGCCTATGTTTCGTTCGAGGCCAAGAAGCCGGTGGTGTATGTGCACGACCTGGCCAGCGGCAAGCGCACCCTGGTGTCGAACCAGAAGGGCAACAACAGCGCGCCGTCGTGGTCGCCTGATGGCCGGCACCTGGCGCTGGCGCTGTCGCGAGACGGCAATACCCAGGTCTACCAGGTCAATGCCGACGGTTCCGGCATCCGCCGCCTCTCGCGCAGCAGCGCCATCGACACCGAGCCGCAGTATTCTCCGGACGGCAAGAGCATCTACTTCACCAGCGACCGCGGCGGTGCGCCGCAGGTCTACCGCATGCCCGCTTCCGGCGAGGAAGGTGGCGGTGCGCAACGTGTCACCTTCAAGGGCAGCTACAACGTCAGCCCGCGGGTTTCGCCGGACGGCAAGTACCTGGCGTACATCTCGCGCGCGGGCGGCTTCAAGCTGCAGCTGCAGGACCTGAGCAACGGCGACGTGACGTCGCTGACCGATACGGCCAACGACGAAGCGCCCAGCTTTGCCGCCAACGGCAAGTACATCCTCTATGCCACCCGCGTGGGCGGTCGCGCGGTGCTGGCGGCGGTTTCCACTGACGGGCGTACCCGGCAGGTTCTGTCCCTCCAGTCCGGCGATGTTCGCGAGCCGTCCTGGGGTCCTTTCATGCAATAACAGGAGTCATTCACCATGCCCCAACTGATGAGCAAAACCCTTGCCGTTGCCGCACTGCTGGCCCTTGGCGCCTGCAGCTCCGGCGTCAAGCTGGACGACACCGCCAAAGCGGGTGCCGGCGCGGGCACCGGTGCCGATCCGCGCGCAGTGACCCCGGTCACGGCCGCCGATCCGCTCAACGATCCGAACAGCCCGCTGGCCAAGCGCAGCGTGTACTTCGACTTCGACAGCTACACGGTCAAGTCCGACTACCAGGGCATGCTGGGCGAGCACGCCAAGTACCTGGGCTCGAACAAGGGCCGCAAGATCCTGATCCAGGGCAACACCGACGAACGCGGCACCAGCGAGTACAACCTGGCGCTGGGCCAGAAGCGCGCCGAAGCCGTGCGCCGCTCGCTGGCTTCGATGGGCGTGCCCGACGGCCAGATGGAAGCCGTCAGCCTGGGCAAGGAAAAGCCCAAGGCCACCGGCCATGATGAAGCCTCGTGGGCCGAAAACCGCCGCGCGGACATCAACTACTGATCTCTGATCTCTGATCTCTGGACTGCCTTTCATGAAAGCACGCGTTTCCACCCTGTTGTGGCTCGCCGCCGTCGCCGGCGGCGGCATGCTGCCGCTGTCGCAGGCGCATGCCGGAGTGTTCGATGATGACGAGGCGCGCAAGGCGGTCATCAGCCTGCGCGACCAGTTCAACGGCTTCCAGGCGACCGCGACGCAGCGCATCGAGCAGAACAGCCGCACCACGCTCGACATGCAGAACCAGCTCGAGGGCCTGCGCCAGGAAGTGGCGCGTCTGCGCGGCCAGAACGAAGTGCTGCAGAACACGGTGGACACGCTGCAGAAGCAGCAGAAGGACTACTACGCCGACCTGGACGCGCGCCTGAAGAAATTCGAGCCGCAGCAGGTCACCGTCGAAGGCCGCGAAGGCCTGTCGCAGCCGGGCGAAAAGCCCGAATACGATGCCGCGCTCAAGCAGTTCCAGGCGGGCGACTTCAAGAGCGCCGGGAGTTCGTTCTCGGCGTTCGTCAAGAAGTACCCGCAGAGCCCGTACGTGCCGCTGGCGCAGTACTGGCTCGGCAACTCGCTGTATGCGCAGCGCGACTACAAGGGCTCCACCTCGGTGCTGCAGACGATGATCAATAACAACCCGACGCATCCCAAGGTGCCGGACGCGATGATCGCGGTCGCCAACAACCAGCTCGAGTCCGGCCAGAAGGCGGCCGCGCGCAAGACGCTGGAACAGGTGGTGGCCAAGTATCCGGGCACCGAAGGCGCGCAGGCGGCCAGCAACCGGCTGAAGACGTTGAAGTAACACCGGAAGCGGCCGGCTTGCCCGGTCCTGTCTGCAAGGCCCGCTTCGGCGGGCCTTTTTCTTGGGTCGCGCTAAAATAGCCGATTCGCCTGAATCTTTTGCGCGCCGAGGCGGCGCGCTTCCCATCATGACCAAACGCGCCATCGTCCTGCTGTCCGGCGGACTAGACTCCGCCACCGTACTCGCCATGGCCCGCGCCCAGGGCTTCGAGACCTATGCGCTGTCGATGCGCTATGGCCAGCGCCACTCCTCTGAGCTGGAAGCCGCCAGGCGCGTGGCGGCTGCGCTGGGCGCCACCCGCCACGAGATCATCGACCTGGACCTGCGCCGCTTCGGCGGCTCGGCGCTGACCGACGACGCGCTGGCGGTGCCGACCGACGGCGCTTCCGACGGCATCCCGGTCACCTACGTGCCGGCGCGCAACACCATCATGCTGTCGCTGGCGCTCGGCTGGGCCGAGGCCGTCGGCGGGCGCGACCTGTTCTTCGGCGCCAACGCGGTCGACTACTCCGGTTACCCGGACTGCCGCCCGGAATACGTTGCGGCCTATGAGACGCTGGCCAACCTCGCCACCAAGGCCGGGGTCGAGGGCGACCGCTTCCGCGTGCATGCGCCCATCATCGACATGACCAAGGGCGAGATCATCCGTGCCGGCATCGCGCTGGGGGTGGACTACAGCCTGACGGTGTCGTGCTACCAGGCCGACGACGACGGCCGCGCCTGCGGCGTGTGCGATTCGTGCCGCATCCGCCGGGCCGGCTTTGAAGCCGCCGGTGTGCCCGATCCCACCCGCTACCAGGCCGCTGCCTGATCACAAGCCGACGTCCACGCCCCCTACATGCCTGAAATCGACCTCGCCGCGCTCTCGCGCACCGTGCTGCTGAGCACGTTCATCCTGACCTTCCTGTTTGGCGCCGTGCTGCAGCGCACGCACTTCTGCACCATGGGCGCGGTCTCTGACATCGTCAACATGGGCGACTGGAGCCGCATGCGCATGTGGGTGCTGGCGATCGGCGTGGCCATGATCGGCACCGGCGTGCTGGCCTGGACCGGCGCGATCGACCCTACCAAGACCATCTACACTGCCAGCAAGCTGGGCTGGCTGTCGGCGCTGGCCGGCGGGCTGATGTTCGGCTTCGGCATGGTGCTGGCGTCGGGCTGCGGCAGCAAGACGCTGGTGCGTATCGGCGCAGGCAACCTGAAGTCGCTGGTGGTCTTTGTCTTCCTGGGCCTGTCGGCCTACATGACGCTGCGCGGGCTGTTCGGCGTGGTGCGAGTGAATACCGTCGATGCGGTGGCGCTGACGCTGCCCACTACGCAAGACCTGCCGTCCATGCTGGCGCAGGGCACGGGGCTCGCGCGCGGCGCGCTGCAGCTGGGCCTGGGCCTGGCGCTGGGCGGCGTGCTGGTGCTGTGGGCGCTGGCGGGCCGCGGCTTCCGCTCGTTCGACAACCTGCTTGGCGGCATCGGCGTCGGGCTGATCATCGTGGCAATGTGGTATGTCTCGGGCCACCTCGGCTATGTAGCCGAAGACCCCAATACGCTTGAGGAACTGTTCGTCTCGACCAACAGCGGCCGCATGGAAAGCCTGAGCTTTGTCGCACCCTATGCCTACACGCTCGACTGGCTGATGATGTTCAGCGACAAGAGCAAGGTGGTGACGGTCGGCATCGTCAGCGTGTTCGGCGTGATCGCCGGCGCGGCGGCCTATGCCCTGGCCACGCGCACGTTCCGCTGGGAAGGCTTCGGCAATGCCGAGGACGTCGCCAACCATATGGTCGGCGGCATCCTGATGGGTGCGGGCGGCGTGACCGCGCTGGGCTGCACGGTCGGGCAGGGCCTGTCGGGTGTGTCGACCCTGGCGCTTGGCTCGTTTATCGCGCTGGCGGGTATCCTGGCCGGTGCAGTGCTGGCATTCCGCTACCAGATATGGCGTCTGGAGCGCATGGCCTGAGGAGCGTGCTTGACACATCGAGAACCGCATCCCTATAATCGCGGTTCTGTTTTTTCGGGTCGTTAGCTCAGTCGGTAGAGCAGCGGACTTTTAATCCGTTGGTCGCGTGTTCGAGTCACGCACGACCCACCAGTATTACGAAGGGCCTGTGGCGCAAGCCACAGGCCCTTTTTGCGTCTGGCATGCCCCGCTAACGGGGGAGGCCTTTAACTAGTTCGAGGTAGAGACTTAGGCCTGCCTGCGCAGCACAATGGGTCAGCCGCGGCGTGTTGACCGCGGTCCATCAGAACGGCCGCGAGACACGGCCCACCAACAAGACCCTATGCGGCAAGCAGGCGTTTCCTTGCCGGCCAGCGGGCACGTGCTGCGCATTATCTGGCCGTTCGTACCGGTGGTCGTTGCGCTGGCGTTGTTCAGCATCGCCAGCCTGGACCTGTTGTCGGCCGCGCGCGCCTTTGTCGCGGGCGAGAGCCAGTGGTCCAGGGGCCAGAAGAACGCCGTGCTGCACCTGCTGCGCTACGGCGAGGATCGCGATCCGGCGGATTTCGAGGCATACCTGGAGTCGATCGCGATCCCGCTGGGCGACCACCGCGCGCGCCTGGAGCTCGACCGCGACGAGCCTGACCTGGAGCGCATCCATGAAGGGCTGCTTGCCGGCGGCAACCACCCCGAAGACATTGCGCGGATGGTGCGGCTCTACCGGAATTTCCGCCATATCCAGGAGGTCGATGCCGCGATCCGCGTGTGGGCCGCGGGCGACATCGAGATCTCTGCGCTGCACGAACAGGCACTGACCCTGCGCCGGCTGACCCGCCAGCCCGGCTGCGGGGATGAGTGCGTGGCGCCGGTGCTGCGCAATATTGCGCAGATCGACGCCAGGCTGACGCCGCTGGAGCGGGCCTTTTCGGGCCATCTGGGCCAGGCCTCGCGCCGCGTGACGCGGCTGCTGACCACCGGCAGCGCGGTGATGGCGGCCGCGCTGCTGATGTCGGCGATCCTGCTGTCGGTGGCGCCGCTGCGGCGCGAGCGCCGGCTGCGCGAGGCGCTGGCGCAGCGCGAAGAGCAGCTGCAGCTGGCGGTGGAGGGCAGCAACGACGGCCTGTGGGACTGGCATCTCGGCCGCGGCGAGCTGTACTTCTCGCCGCGCTGCGCGCAGATGCTGGGCTACCAGGACGCCGAACTGCCGCATGCGCGCGAAACCGTGCTGGGCCTGCTGCATCCTTCCGAGCTGGCAGCCTTCGAGGCCAAGCTGGCCCACCATCTGCGCAGCGGCGAGCCCTACGACGCCGAATTCCGCCTGCGCAACCGCGCCGGCGATTACCTGTGGGTACGCGCCCGCGGCCGGCTGGTGCGCGGGGCGGGGCGCCGGCGCGCGCGCATGGCGGGGTCGCTCACGGATATTTCCGACCACAAGCGCTACGAGACCCAGCTCTTTGCCGAGAAGGAGCGCGCCCAGGTCACGCTGCAGGCCATCGGCGACGCGGTGGTGACAGCCGATGTGTGGGGGCGCGTGGAATCGCTCAATCCCGCGGCCGAGGCCCTGACCGGCTGGCGCGAAGCCGACGCCCGCGGCCTGCCGCTGAGCAGCGTGTGCGTGCTGCGTGACGAGGAAAGCCTGGCGCCGCTGCCCGATATTGTCACGCTGGCGTTGCGGCAGCGCTGGCGCAGCCGGTCGGCGCAGCTGGTGCAGCGCGATGTGTCCGGGCTGCCCGGACAGGCGCTGGCGGTCAAGCCATCGGTGGCGCTGATCCGCGACCGTGCCGCGCAGGCCATCGGCGTGGTGGTGGTGCTGCACGATATCAGCCAGGAACGCGCCCATGCGGCGCGGCTCGCGTACGAGGCCAGCCACGATGCGCTGACCGGCCTGGTCAACCGCGCCGAGTTCGAGCGCCGGCTGGACGCGGCGATCACGCGGGCACGGGTGCAGGGCACTACCCATACGCTGATGTACCTGGACCTGGACCAGTTCAAGGTGGTCAACGACACTTGCGGCCATGCCGCCGGCGACGAACTGATCCGGCAGATGGCTGAGGTCATGCGCAGCCAGCTGCGCCTCAGCGACACGCTGGCCCGGCTGGGCGGCGACGAGTTCGGCGTGCTGCTGGAGCAATGCGGCCACGCCGACGGCGAACGCGTGGCCGAGGCCTTGCGCCACGCCATTGCCTGTTTCCGCTTTGCGCATCGCCAGCGCACCTTCACGCTGGGTGTCAGCATCGGCCTGGTGACGCTGGATCGCCAGACCGTCAACGTCGCCGAGGCGCTGAGCGCGGCCGACGCGGCCTGCTATGTGGCCAAGGAGGGCGGGCGCAACCGTGTGCAGGTCTACCATCCGCTGGACAGCGTGGTGCAGGCGCGCCACGGCGAGATGGAGTGGGTCAGCCGCGTGCATGCGGCGCTGGCGGCTGGCCGCTTCTGCCTGTACTCGCAGGAGATCGTGCCGGCGCACGATGGCGCACTGCCGCAGACGGGCCGTCATGTGGAACTGCTGCTGCGCATGGTCGATGAACGCGGCCGGCTGGTGCCGCCGATGGCCTTTGTGCCGGCCTGCGAGCGCTACAACCTGATGCCGATGATCGACCGCTGGGTGGTCGAGACCGCGTTTGGCACCCTGGCGGGACGGCAGGCGGAGATTGCCACCTGCGCGATCAACCTGTCAGGCTCGTCGCTGGCGGACCTCCAGTTTCCCGATTTCGTGCGCGAGCAGGCGCAGCGCTTCGGCATCGCGCTGGACGGCATCTGCTTCGAGATCACGGAAACCGCGGCGATCTCCAACCTGGCACAGGCCGGCGCGTTCATCCTGCAGTTGCAGCAGCTGGGCTGCAAGTTTGCGCTGGATGACTTCGGCGCGGGCATGTCGTCGTTCACCTATCTCAAGCATCTGCCGGCGGCCTACCTGAAGATCGACGGCAGCTTCGTGCGCGACATGCTGGCCGACCCGGTCAACCTGGTGATGGTGGAGGTGATCCAGCGCATCGGCCACGCCATGGGCAAGCAGACCATTGCGGAATTCGTCGAGGGCGAGGCCATGCTCGAACGGCTGCGCGAGCTGGGCGTGGACCTGGTGCAGGGCTACCACATTGCTTCGCCGGTGCCGTTTGCCCCGGCGGATCCCAAGGCCGGTGACCGGCCGGCGCTGGCGCTGGCGGGCTGAGCCGCCAGGCGCGGCGGCGGGTCAGGGAACGAGCGGATCGCGGAAGCCGGTATCGGCGCCGGGCGGGGTGCCGGCCGGCGCGGGCGTCGGCGCGGTTGCGGGTGGCACGGCCTGGTGCCTGGCCTCGCGCCAGGTGTTGTACACCCAGTAGGCGGCGCCGGCTGCCAGGCCGACCTTGGACAGCTTCCAGGTCCAGCGCAGCACCGGCGTGCGCTTGACCAGCGGCAGCGCCAGCGTCAATACGGTGCTCAGCAGCGGGTAGTCCTTGGTCATGCCGACCACTTTCATCCACGACCCCGGACGGGCGATGCGCGGCAGCCAATGGCCAATAGTGCCCAGGCGGTGCGCGCCACCCCGCACCTCATGCAGGGCCTGCAGGCAGTCGTAGCGTTCCAGCGCGGCGCGGGTCAGCAGCAGTTCCTTGCGCACCGCCAGCGGCAGGCGCACCTCTTGCGTGAACCGGGCCCGCCGCGGGTGATTGCGGCGGTCGTGTCCGGCAGCGCTGTGGTCGGGTTCCAGGGGGCTCATCGGCGCAGGATCTCCCGGTCTTTGTCGATTTCGGCGAGCGTGGCCTCCAGCATCGGCGGGGCGTTGCGCACCAGGTTGCGTGCGTACGCGAGGCAAATCGCGCACAGCACGAGATAAAGGACCGTCAGTGCGCCCAGTGCCTGCCAGCGGTAGGTGTCCCAGAACAGGATGGCGATCAGCCCGGTCAGGGTGACCAGCCCGATGCCAAAGAACACCAGGCCGAAGCAGGCCAGCAGCGCGACCTTCATCAGGCGCGTGCGTTCCTCGGCAAGCTCCACGCTGGCGAGTTCGAGGCGGGTCTGGATCATTGCCACCAGCGAGCCGGCCAGGTTGCGCACGGATTCGAGGAACTTGGGGGAAGGGGGGGATTCGCTCATGCGGCTCCGGCGTGAAAGAGCGGCGCGACGGCGAGGCCGTACGCGCCTTTCCAGCAGGCGGGGCCGGGTTTGGCGCCATGGTGTGCCGCCAGCTCCGGCCACTGGCAACCCGATGACCGGGTTGCCGCTCAGGCGCGGCACCAGCATGCCGCGCCGGGTTGGAATCGCTTACTTGCGGTTCAGCAGCAGACCGATCAGCAGGCCTACGCCGGCCGCCACGCCCACGGCGCGCCACGGGTGGTCATGCACGTAGTCGTCGGTGGCGCGTGCCGCGGCCTTGCTCTTGGTCACGACGGCGTCTTGCAGGTCCTGGGCCTTTTCCTTGGCTTGCTTGAGCAGGCCCATGCCACGCTCGCGCAGTTCGGCGGCCTTTTCCCCGGTGGTCGAGGCGGCTTGCTTCAGCAGTTCCTCGGCGTCGGACAGAACGGTCTTGACATCGCTCATCAGTTTCTCCTGTTTGCGGGCGGTTGGTTCGGTTTGTGCGGATTCTGACATTTTCTACGCTCCGAGGCTAACGGCATTTGTCGGTCTGATACTTAGCATATGTGGCGGGCGGCGGTGGTTTCAAGGCTACACGCCAGCAAGCGCGACTCTGCAGTGCCTGGTATCGCAAGCATGCCGGAAAGCACGCGTGATCAATGTCACAAAATGTCTTTATGACTTCGAGTGATTTTGTAGTGACTTTATATTCGTTTGGGTTGGATATCAATCCGGATACTCTGGTTCCACCCCGAAATCAGGAGAACAGAACATGGCTTTGCGTCTTGGCGATATCGCCCCGGACTTCGAGCAGGATTCGAGCGAAGGCCGCATCCGCTTCCATGCGTGGCTTGGCGACAGCTGGGGCGTGCTGTTCTCGCACCCGGCCGACTACACCCCGGTGTGCACCACCGAGCTGGGCCTGACCGCGAAGCTGAAGGATGAATTCGCACGCCGCGGCGTCAAGGCGATCGCGTTGTCGGTGGACAACGTGGACTCGCACCGCGGCTGGATCCAGGATATCAACGAGACTCAGTCGACCACGGTCAACTTCCCGATCCTGGCCGATGGCGACCGCAAGGTGTCGCAACTCTACGACATGATCCACCCGAACGCGAACGAGACCCTGACGGTGCGCTCGCTGTTCATCATCGACCCGAAGAAGAAGGTGCGGCTGATCATCACCTATCCGGCCAGCACCGGGCGCAATTTCAACGAGATCCTGCGCGTGATCGACTCGCTGCAGCTGACCGACAACCACAGCGTGGCCACGCCGGGCAACTGGCAGGACGGCGACGACGTGGTGATCGTGCCCTCGCTGAAGGACGAGGCGGTGATTCGCGAGAAATTCCCCAAGGGCTACCAGGCGGTGCGTCCGTACCTGCGCCTGACGCCCCAACCCAACAAATGAACGCGGCCCCGCGTGAAGGCGGGGCCGGCGTGCAGGACAGGTGTTTTATCGACGGGGGCAGCCTCGTCGTCTCCTTGGTAGTGTGCTTGGCCCGGCCTTACAGCCGGGCCTTTTTACTGCGGAGAGCCTGTGCGCAAGTCGCGGATGACGATCAGAAGAAGGCCTGCAGGCCGGTCTGGGCGCGGCCCAGGATCAGCGCGTGGATGTCGTGGGTGCCTTCATAGGTGTTGACCACCTCCAGGTTCACCACGTGGCGGATCACGCCGAACTCATCCGAGATGCCGTTGCCGCCCAGCATGTCGCGCGCCACGCGGGCGATGTCGAGCGACTTGCCGCACGAGTTGCGCTTCATGATCGAGGTGATTTCCACCGCGGCGGTGCCTTCGTCCTTCATGCGGCCCAGGCGCAGGCAGCCTTGCAGGCCGAGTGTGATCTCGGTCTGCATGTCGGCCAGCTTCTTCTGCACCAGCTGCGTGGCGGCCAGCGGGCGGCCGAACTGCTTGCGGTCCAGGGTGTACTGGCGCGCGGTGTGCCAGCAGAATTCGGCGGCGCCCAGCGCGCCCCAGGCGATGCCGTAGCGGGCCGAGTTCAGGCACGTGAACGGGCCCTTCAGGCCGCTCACGCCCGGCATGATGTTCTCTTCCGGCACGAACACCTGGTCCAGTACGATTTCGCCGGTGATCGAGGTGCGCAGGCCGACCTTGCCGTGGATGGCAGGTGCCGACAGGCCCTTCCAGCCCTTTTCGAGGATAAAGCCGCGGATCGCTTCCTTGCCGTCGTCGCCTTGCAGCTTGGCCCAGACCACGAACACGTCGGCGATCGGCGAGTTGGTGATCCACATCTTGGCGCCGGTCAGCTCATAGCCGCCGTCGACCTTCTTGGCGCGAGTGACCATCGAGCCCGGGTCGGAGCCGTGGTTCGGCTCGGTCAGGCCGAAGCAGCCGATCCATTCGCCGGTGGCCAGCTTGGGCAGGTACTTCTGCTTCTGCGCTTCGGTGCCGAATTCAAAGATCGGCACCATCACCAGCGACGACTGCACGCTCATCATCGAGCGGTAGCCCGAATCGACGCGCTCGACTTCACGCGCGATCAGGCCGTAGCTGACGTAGTTCAGGCCCGGGCCGCCGTATTGCTCCGGGATGGTGGGGCCGAGCAGGCCCAGTTCGCCCATCTCGCGGAAGATTTCCACGTCGGTCTTCTCGTTGCGGAACGACTGCAGCACGCGCGGCATCAGCTTGTCCTGGCAGTACGCCGCGGCGGCGTCGCGCACCATGCGTTCGTCGGCGGTCAGTTGCTGGTCCAGCAGCAGGGGGTCGGCCCAGTGGAATTCGGCGTTGGCAGCCATGCAGGTCTCCTTCGGTAGCGCGGGGGAAGCATCGGGGGCGGGGCGAATGGTCGCTTGCCGCACCGGCGCTTCCGGGAATCATGACGGGTTCGGTGATCTTCGCGGAGGGTTTTTATGGTTCCGCATTGCGGAACTGTGTTCCGTTGAATTAGTATATCGCAATGGTTTTGCCGTGCAACAGGCAAAACCCCCCGACACCCATGCCTTTGTGCGATGAGCGGACAACCGCCGACCTGAGAGGAGCCGCCTTGACCAGTCCGCCACTTTCTCCCGATGCCACGCCGCCCGCGCCGGTGCGCGACAGCGATCCCAACTTCGTCACCGCGCTGGCGCGCGGGCTGGAGCTGATGCGCTGCTTCCGCACCGGCGAGGCAATGCTCGGCAACCAGGACTTCGTGCGCCGCACCGGCTTCCCCAAGGCCACGGTGAGCCGGCTGGCCGGCACGCTGGTGCAGCTCGGTTACCTGCGCTATGACGAAAGCCTGGGCAAGTACGCGCTGGATGCCGGCGTGCTGGCGCTGGGCTATGCCTACCTGTCGGCGTCGGACGTGGTGTCGCTGGCGCGGCCGCATATGTTGGCGTTCGCGCAGTCATACGGGGTCTCGGTCTCGCTGGGCAAGCGCGAGCGCATGGAAGTGATCTACCTGGAATCGATCCGCAACGATGCGGGCGTGATGCTGGGGCTGGGCGTGGGCTCGCGGCTGTCGCTGGTGTCCAGTTCGATGGGGCGGGCATACCTGGCCGCGCTGCCGGCGGCGCGGCGCGAGCGGGTCATGGCTGAGTTCAGCCAGGCTTTTCCGGAGCAGTGGAAGCAGCAGGAGACGGCCACGCGCGCGGCCCTGGCCGAGGCGCAGCAGCGCGGCTATGCGGCGTCGTTCCGCGACTGGCATCCGGCCATCCATGCGTGTGCGGTGGCGTTCCGGCCGGTGGGGGAGAAGGAGCTGCACATGCTGAGTTGCAGTGCCTCCTATGGGGCGGTGGATGAGTCGGTGTTCCACCAGACGCTGGCGCCGGCGTTGCGGGCGCTGGCGGCAAGGTTGTCGGACCCGGCGGGGTGACGGCCAGGTCCGACGCGCGCAGGCGTTACAGGTCCGTGCGCAGCTTCCACAGTTCCGGGAACAGCACCACGTCCAGCATCTTGCGCAGGTAGCTGACGCCCTCGGTGCCGCCGGTGCCGCGCTTGAAGCCGATCACGCGTTCGACCGTGGTCACATGGCGGAAGCGCCACTGGCGGAACGAATCCTCCAGGTCCACGAACTTCTCGCCGAGCTCGTACAGTTCCCAGTGCGCCGACGGATTGCGATAGACCTCCAGCCACGCCGCCTCGACCGAGGCGTTGTACGCAGTCGGCTGGGTCCAGTCGCGCTCCACGCAATCCGCATCGACCGCAAAACCACGCCGCGCCATCAGCCGGATCGCCTCGTCATAAAGCGACGGCGTCTTCAGCGCGGTCTCCACCAAGGCCAGGTGCTCCGGCCGGTGCGCATGCGGTTTCAGCATGGCCGCGTTCTTGTTGCCGAGAATGAACTCGATCTCGCGATACTGGAACGACTGGAAGCCCGACGACATCCCCAGGTAAGGCCGCATCGCGGAATACTCCGGCGGCGTCATCGTCGCCAGCACGTTCCACGCCTGCACCAGCTGGTCCATGATGCGCGACACCCGCGTCAGCATCTTGAACGCCGGCGGCAGGCTGTCGGCCTTGACCGACTCGCGCGCGGCGCGCAGCTCGTGCAGCATCAGCTTCATCCACAGCTCGGTGGTCTGGTGCTGCACGATAAACAGCATCTCGTTGTGGTCCGGCGACAGCGGATGCTGCGCGCTCAGGATCTGGTCCAGGCCGAGATAGTCGCCATAGCTCATGTCCTTGGCGAAGTCCATCTGCGCGCCGTGCCAGCCCTCGCCCTGTGCTTTCGTGCCTGCCTCGCTGGCAGCGCCGGAGAAGGGGCATCCCTTGAATTCACTCATGATGCGCTCCCGATCAGGTCACCTGGCCGCGCGTCTGGAAGCGCGCGTCGCGATAGGCGCCGCTGTCCAGCACGTCGCGCAGGATTTCCACAGCATCCCACACCTCGGCGAAGCTGGTGTACAGCGGCGTGAAGCCGAAGCGGGCGATGCGCGGCTCGCGGTAATCGCCGATCACGCCGCGCTCGATCAGGGCCTGCACCAGCGCATAGCCGTCCGGGTGCTCCAGGCTGACCTGGCTGCCGCGGCGCGCGTGCTCGCGCGGCGTGACCAGCGTCAGCGGGTGGTGGCCGCAGCGCGCCTCCACCAGTTCGATGAACAGGTCGGTCAGCAGCAGTGACTTGGCGCGCAGCACCTGCATATTGGTCTGGGCGAAGATGTCCAGGCCGCATTCGACCATCGCCAGCGAGGTCACAGGCTGCGTGCCGCACAGGAAGCGGCGCACGCCTTCCACCGGGCGATACTGCGGATCCATCGCGAACGGCGCGGCATGGCCCCACCAACCCGACAGCGGCTGCCAGAAGGCATCGCGCAGCGCCGGCGCGACCCACACGAAGGCGGGCGAACCCGGGCCGCCGTTCAGGTACTTGTAGGTGCAGCCGATGGCGTAGTCGGCCCCGGCCGCCTTCAGGTTGACCGGCACCGCGCCGGCGGAGTGGCACAGGTCCCACACCGTGAGCGCGCCGCGGGCGTGGGCGAGTTCGGTCAGCGAGGCCATGTCCAGCATCTCGCCGGTCTTGTAGTTGACGTGCGTGAGCATCAGCACGGCGGTGTCGGCGCCGACGGCGGCGTCGATCTCGGCCGGCGAATTGACCAGGCGCAGCGAATAGCCCTGCTGCAGCAGGTCGGCCAGGCCTTGCGCGATGTACAGGTCGGTGGGGAAGTTGCTGGCCTCCGACACGATCACCTTGCGCGCCGGGTCGCGCGTCTGCTGCACGCGCAGCGCCGCGGCCAGCACCTTGAACAGGTTGATCGAAGTGGTATCGGTCACCACCACCTCATCCTGGCCGGCGCCGACCAGCGGGGCCAGCTTGTTGCCCAGCCGCTGCGGCAGCTCGAACCAGCCGGCGGTGTTCCAGCTGCGGATCAGGCCCTCGCCCCATTCCTCGGCCACCACCTGGGCGGCGCGAGCGGCGGCGGCGCGCGGGCGCGCGCCCAGCGAGTTGCCGTCGAGGTAGATCACGCCCTCGGGCAGAGCGAACTGGTCGCGCAGCGGGCGCAGCGGGTCTTGCTGGTCGAGCCGGATACAGTGCTCGCGGTCAAATGTCGTCATGTCGTGGGATTGGCCAGGGGTTGTTCGGGAATGGTTCAGTCAAGGCTGCGCAGCACCGCGCGCACCGGGCTGGCGTCGAGCCCGGCAAAGCGCAGCGGCAGCGCGATCAGTTCGTAGTCGCCGGCATCGACCTCATCCAGCACGATGCCTTCCAGGATGGCGAGCCCGTGCCTGCGCACGGCGTTGTGCGCGTCCATGGTCTTGGATTCCTGCGGGTCCAGCGACGGTGTGTCGATGCCCACCAGCTGCACGCCGTGCGCGGCCAGCAGCGCGATGGTCTCGGCCGCGACTGCGCAGAAGTGCGGGTCCCACTGCGCCAGCGGCGCCTGCCGGTAGGTGCGCAGCAGCACGCGCGGCGGCAGGCCGGCCAGCGCGTGTTCGATATGGCGCGGCTCGACCACCGGCGAGGCGCCGATGCAATGGATCACGCGGCAGGTGCCGAGGTAGGGCGTGAGCGGCACGGCGCCGATCGGCGCGCCGTCGGCGGCGTAGTGCAGCGGTGCATCGGCGTGCGCGCCAGTGTGCGGCGACAGCGTGATGCGGCCGACATTCACCGGGCAGTGCTCGTCCATCTGCCAGGCCGGCTGCTGCTGGAACGGCGTGTCGCCGGGCCAGACCGGGGTGGCGGGGGAGAGCGGCGGGCTGATGTCCCACAGCCGGCGCGGGTCTTGATTGGGGGCGGTCATAAGGGTGCGCGGCGCCTTTGCAAGGCGCCGTCGTTGTCTGCCTCGATGACGGAAATCATAGTCAAAATTGCCGGCAAGAGGCTTGCTAAATGGACCGTCGATGCGGTCATCTTTCGCATAAAATGCGAAGAATTGATGATTGGTCGAAGGAAATTCGAATGAACCTCGATCCCACCGACCTGCGCATCCTGACCTGCCTGCAGGAGAACGGCCGCATCAGCAACCAGGACCTGGCCGACCGCGTGGCGCTGTCGCCTTCGGCATGCCTGCGGCGGGTGCGCCTGCTGGAAGAGTCAGGGGTGATCGGCGGCTACCGCGCCTGGTTCGACGCCGAGCAGCTCGGGCTGGAGCTTGAGGCGATCGTGCAGGTCTCGATGCGCCATGATGTGGAAGGCTGGCACGACACCTTTATCGCCGCGGTTCAGTCGTGGCCGGAAGTGCTGTCCGCGTACATCATCACCGGCGACAGCAACTACATCCTGCGGGTGCAGGCGCGCAACCTGAAGCACTACTCGGACTTCATCGTGAACCGGCTGTACCGCACCAAGGGCGTGATGGATATCCGCTCGAATATCGTGTTGCAGCGCATCAAGGTGGACAGTTCGCCGCTGGCGATCCTGAAGGCGGCGGAGGGCGCCTAGCGTTGCGTATGCAGCGCAATCAGCTGCCGCAGGGCTTCTTTCAGCAGCGCGCCCTGGCGCGGGCCAAAGTCGTCCAGCACTGCGCGCTCGTGCTGGGCGGCGCGTGCCAGCAGCGGCTGGGCCAGCGCGAGGCCGCGCGGGGTGATCGAGATCAGCGCCTGGCGGCGGTCGGCCTGGCCGGCGCGGCGCGTCACCAGCCCGTCGGCGGCCATGCGGTCGACCAGCTTGGTCAGCGTCGGCTGCTTGGTCAGCGTGATTTCGGCGAGCGTGCCGATGGTGCAGTCGGGGCGGTCGGCCAGCGTGGCCAGCACGCGCCATTCCTGCACGGACAGGCCGCTGGCCTCCACTTCGCGGTGGAATTCGCCCGAGATCAGGTGGCTGGCGCGGGCCAGCAGGTAGGCCAGGTAGCCATCGACAAAGGGCAGGGGGGATTGCGCGGGCAGGTCCGCCATGATGGGCCCGGTGCCGTTCAGAGGTCGAGGGGGGCGGTGGTGGTGAACTGGCCGCCCTGGAATACCAGCGGGCCGTCGCTGCCATCGAGCACGCCGCAGCGCTCGACTTCACCCACGAAGATGATGTGGTCGCCCTCGTCGTAGCGGCTGCGGTTGTGGCATTCGAACCAGGCCAGCGCATTGGACAGGATCGGCAGGCCGGTGGCCGAGAGCCGGTAGTCGACGCCGGCGAAACGGTCGCCCTTGAGGGTGGCGAAGCGCTGGCACAGCTCCAGCTGCGAGGCCGACAGCACGTTGATGATGTAGTGGGTGCCGTCGCGGAACATCGGCAGGCTGTTGGCGCGCGTGGCCATGCTCCACAGCACCAGCGGCGGATCCAGCGACACCGAATTGAACGAACTGGCGGTGATGCCGATGAACGGCGGCGCGCCGGCGGCGACCGACGCGGCGCTGGCGCGGGTAGTGATCACCGTCACCCCGGTTGCGAACTGCGACAGGGTGCGGCGGAAGTGCTGCGCATCGAAATCTGGTGCGGCGGCGCTGGTGATCTGTGGCTGGGCCTCAGGCATGCCCATGGGGGCTCCGCTGGAGTTCATGAAATTTCATATATATTATTCGCGCCATGGGCATCGAGTACAAGCCCGGCGACCACCAATCCGCGATGCGGGCGTTGGCTGGCGCACAAAACCAGGCGAGCCCTGCCGCCATACAAGAACAACCGGAGACAAGTCATGCTCATCGAGCAGATCGAACACCGCTGGCTGGCGGCGTTCCGGCGCACGCTGGAACTCTGTGCCCTGCAGGGTGCGGAAGTCGTTGGAATTGTAACGGAGTCGCAATCCCGCCCTGTCAACGTGGCCTTGGCCGAACTGGCCGTGCAGTCGCTGGGCGCCACCCCGGTGCGGATCCAGGTGCCGACACCGGCACTTGGCGCGCCCGCGCCGGTGCGCTCCACCGGCGCCAGCGATGCCTTGCAGGGCCTCGCGCCGGTGGTGGCGGCCTTGTCGCGCTGTCACCTGGTGCTGGACTGCACGGTGGAAGGCCTGCTGCACGCGCCGGAACTGCCGCTGATCCTGCGCGGTGCCGACGGCATCGTGCCGCGCATGCTGATGGTCAGCAACGAACATCCCGAGATCCTGGAACGCTGCCAGCCCGACCCGGCGCTGGAAGGCACCGTGCGTGCCGCCATGAAGCGCCTGCGCGGCGCGCGCGAGATGCGCGTGCATTCGCCGGCCGGCACCGAGCTGCGCATCGGCCTGGCCGACGCCCGCGTGGGCGGGGTCTGGGGCTTCTGCAACAAGCCCGGCCAGGTCTCGCACTGGCCCGGCGGGCTGTGCCTGGCGTTTCCGGCCAGCCGCCAGGTCAACGGCACGCTGGTGCTGGCGCCGGGCGACGTCAACCTGACCTTCAAGACCTACCTGCGCGATACCGTGGTCTGCCATATCGAGGACGACTACATCGTCGGCGTCGAGGGGCAGGGCGTCGACGCCGACATGATGCGCGGCTACTACCAGGCCTGGGCCGATCGCGAAGGCACGCGCGATGCGTATGCGGTCTCGCACGTGGGCTGGGGCCTGAACCGGCTGGCGCGCTGGGACGCGATGACTTTCTACGACAAGCGCGACTGCAACGGCACCGAGCTGCGCGCGTTTGCCGGCAACTTCCTGTTCTCGACCGGCGCCAACGAGGTCGCCGGGCGGCATACGCTGGGCCATTTCGACCTGCCGCTGCGCAACTGCACGGTGTCGCTGGATGGCCGCAACGAGGTGGAAGCGGGCACGCTGGTGGAGGTGGCGGCATGAGCGCGACCGCGACGATGCAACGCCACGCCAACGGCATCGCCACGCTGGCCTGGGGCGATGGCCCGGTGGCGGTGGTGATGCTGCACGGCATCGGCGGCGGCAAGGCCGCCTGGCCCGCGCAGGGCGAGGCGCTGGCGCAGGCCGGCTACCGCGCCGCGGCCTGGGACATGCCCGGCTACGGCGACAGCGCCCTGATCGATCCCTATGACTTCGACGGGCTGGCGCAAGCGCTGGCGCCGCTGCTGCAGGCCGAGCGCGACGCCGGCCGGCGCGTGGTGCTGCTGGGCCACAGCATGGGCGGCATGGTGGCGCAGCAGGCCTGCGCGGCCGCGCCCGCGCTGATCGACGGCATGGTGCTGTCCGGCACCTCGCCCGCCTTTGGCAAGGGCGACGGGCCCTGGCAGCGCGACTTCATCGCCGCGCGCACCGCGCCGCTGGACGCCGGCAGGACCATGGCCGAGATGGCCGCCGGGCTGGTGCGCACCATGGTCGCGCCCGATGCCGAGCCACAAGCCGTGGCCTTTGCCACGGCGGTGATGGCGGCGGTGCCGGCGCCAACCTACCGCGCGGCGCTGGGCGCGCTGGTGCGCTTCAACCAGCGCGACGCGCTGCCGCGCATCGCGGTGCCGGTGCTGGCGCTGGCCGGGCAGCACGACACCAATGCCGCGCCCGAGGTGATGGAGCGCATGGCGCAGCGCATTCCCGGCGCCGAATACCGCTGCCTGCCGGATGTCGGCCACCTGGCCTGCATGGAGCGGCCCGCGCTGTTCAACGAAGCGGTGCTGGATTTCCTGCAGCGGCGCTTCCCCGTGCACTGAACCACGCCGCTTCCCGGCAACGCAACACAAGAACCGCCGCAGCGCCGCCACCGCATCCGGCGCGAGCAGGAAAACAGGAGACCGCGACATGCCATCCGGACAGCTCGACTTCATTCCCGCCATCGGTACGGCGGACTTTACCCCGCAACAAGCGCGCCTGCTGGCGCTGGCCAACCGCCTCGGCCGCGAGCGCTTCGCCGCGCGCGCAGCCACCTGGGACCGCGAGGCCAGCTTCCCCTTCGCCAACTATGCCGACCTGCGCGAGGCCGGCCTGCTGGCCCTGTGCGTGCCGCAGGCGTTCGGCGGCGAGGGCGCGGACTTTGCCACCTACTGCATGGTCGGCGCCGAGATCGGCCGCTACTGCGGGGCCACGGCGCTGACGTACAACATGCATATCTGCTCGACCATGTGGACCGGCGTGCTGTCCGACGGCATCGACATGACGCCTGAGCAGCGCGCCGAGCACGAAGCCCGGCGCGAGCTGCATTTCTCGCGCGTGGTGCGCGATGGCGCGGTCTATGCGCAGCCGTTCTCCGAAGGCTCCGCCGCTGCCGCGGGCAAGGCGCCGTTCGGCACCACCGCGCGCAAGGTCGAGGGCGGCTGGGTGCTGAACGGGCGCAAGATCTTCGCCTCGCTGTCGGGCGCGGCCGACTACTACGGCATCCTGTGCACCGAGGACCGCGGCGACCAGCATCCCGACATGCGCGACACGCTCTATATCGCCGTGCCCGGCAAGGCGGAAGGGCTGACCGTGACCGGTGAGTGGGACCCGATGGGCATGCGCGGGACGGTATCGCGCACGCTGCTGCTCAAGGACGTGTTCGTGCCCGACCATGAGCAGCTGATGCCGCGCGGCGTCTACTACCGTGCCGCGCAGACCTGGCCGGCAATGTTCTTCACGCTGTCGCCGACCTACCTGGGCGTAGCCCAGGCCGCCTACGACTTCACCGTGCAGTACCTGCGCGGCGAGGTGCCGGGCCAGCCGCCGGTCAAGCGCCGCATGTACCCGACCAAGCAGATCGCGGTGGCGCAGATGCGCATCCAGCTGGAAACCATGCGCTCGATCTTCTGGCGCGTGATCCATGAGGCCAGGCCCAATCCGACCAAGGACGAGCGCCTGCGCCTGTACGCCGCGCACTACACCGTGATGGAAGGCGCCAACGACATCGCCCGGCTGGCGATCCGCACCTGCGGCGGCCAGTCGATGCTCAAGGACCTGCCGCTGGAGCGGCTCTACCGCGACTCGCGCTGCGGTGCGCTGATGCTGCCCTGGACCGCCGAGCTGATCCTGGACCGCATGGGGCGCGAGACCCTGTACGAATCCGGCGAGCGCGACGAATGAGCGCCGCCAGCCGCGCCATGCGCGCGGGCGCCGCCGGGCTGGGCGCGCTGCCGGCCATGCTGCATGGCCATGCCGCCGCGGCGCCGGGGCGGCCGGCGTTGCACTACCTGGGCCGCACCTTCACCTACGGCAAGCTGTGGCGGCGCGTCGAGCGTGCCAGCGCCCACCTGGCAGCGACGTGGGGCATCCGCGCGGGCGACCGCGTCGGCACGCTGTGCCTGAACCACGAGTTGCAGCTGGTGCTGCTGTTCGCCTGTGTGCGTGTCGGGGCGATGTTCGTGCCGCTGAACTACCGGCTGGCGCCGGCGGAGCTGCGTACCATTGCCGGCCACGCGCAACTGGCCGCGCTGTTCCATGACGAGCGCCATGCAGGGCTGGCGCAGGAGGCTGGCAGCGGCTGCCAGGTCGCGCATCTCGACCGGCTGATCGACCATCCCGCGCCGTTCGGCGTGGCCCATGCGCCGGTGCCGGACGATGCGCCGCTGCTGCTGGCCTACACCTCCGGCACCACCGGCAAGCCCAAGGGCGCGGTGCATACGCAGGCAGGGTTGCTGGCCAATGCGCGCGCCAGCTGGTGGGCGCACGGCATGACCGCGGACGACCACGTGCTGTCGGTGCTGCCGATGTTCCATGTCGGCGGGCTGTGCATCCAGACGCTGCCGGCGCTGCTGGCCGGGGCGCAGGTCACGCTGCACGACCGCTTTGCTCCGGACGCCTGGCTCGGCGCGGTCGCGCAGGCGCGGCCGAGCCTGTCGCTGATGGTGCCGGCCACGCTGCGCGCGGTGCTTGAGCATCCCGGCTGGCCCGGGGCCGACCTGTCGGCGCTGCGCGGCGTGATGGCAGGTTCGTCGACCATCCCGCTGTCGTATATCGAGGCCTTCCATGCACGCGGGGTGCCGCTGGGGCAGGTCTATGGCGCGACCGAGACCGGTCCGGTGTCGGTGGTGCTGAAGCTGCAGGATGCGATGGCCCGGCCTGGCTATGCCGGCTGGCCGCAGCCGGAGGCGCAAGTCCGGCTGGCCGGTCCGGACGGTGCCGAGGTGGCGCCGGGCGAGGTTGGCGAGCTGTGGGTGCGCGGCGCCAACGTGATGGCTGGCTATTGGAACCAGCCTGATAACGGCCTGCCCGACGGCTGGTTCCATTCCGGCGACCTCGCGCACCGCGATGCCGGCGGCTGCATCGAAGTCGTCGGCCGCAGCAAGGACATGATCATCTCGGGTGGCGAGAACATCTATCCCGCCGAGATCGAGAACGTGCTGGCCGGCCTGCCCGGCGTGCAGGAGTGCGCGGTGGTCGGCGTGGCCGATGCGCGCTGGGGCGAGGTGCCGGTGGCGGTGATCGTGCCCGCGCCGGGCGCGCCGCGCGACGCGCTGGGCGCGGAGCCGCTGCGCGAACTGCTGGCCACGCGCATTGCCCGCTTCAAGCTGCCGCGCGAGGTGGTGCTGCTGGAGGACCTGCCGCGCAGCGCGCTGGGCAAGGTGCTCAAGCCGCAACTGCGCGCGATGCTGGAGGCGCAGCGCCAGCCTGGCTGAATCTGCTGCAAGGGCGCCAATCTGCGCTTATGCTTGAGGCCGTGACACCACAGACGACAACGCAAGGGGGCGGCGCAAATGGAACATGGACTTGAAACGGCCACGCTGGGGGGCGGGTGCTTCTGGTGCCTGGAAGCGGTCTACCAGCAGGTCGATGGCGTGGTGGCGGTGGAGTCCGGTTATACCGGCGGGCACGTGGATCACCCGACTTACCAGCAGGTTTGCGAGGGGGATACCGGGCACGTCGAGGTGGTCCGTGTCACCTTCGATCCGTCGGTGATCAACTATCGCCAGATCCTGGAGATCTTCTTCGCCATCCATGACCCGACCACGCCGGACCGGCAGGGCAACGACGTGGGGCCGCAGTACCGGTCGGCGATCTTTACGCATTCGGAGGCGCAGCGGGCCACGGCGGAATACGTGATGCGGGAGTTGGCTGCCGCCAAGGTCTTTGATGCGCCGATCGTGACGCAGGTCGAGCCGGAGCAACCGTACTGGCGCGCCGAGGCAAGTCACCAGAACTACTACCAGGATCATCCGAGCCAGGGGTACTGTGCCTTTGTGATCTCGCCGAAACTGGCCAAGTTTCGAAAGCAGTTTGGGGGCAAGTTGAGGAAGTAGGGACCGGGCGCTGGGTCGGCGCCAAAAGCCGACCCTAGTTTCCCTGCGCAAACATCGCGTAACCGACCACGGCCGCGGTTTGCGGATCGTCCGCGAGGTAGTCGAGGTAATCCGAATAGTCCAGGCAGGCTTCGTTGCCGGTATTGATGAACTGGTGGAAGCCCACGTCCATCTGCCTTCCTGTGGCGTAGACGATGGCGCAGACGTTGCCGCTCTGGGTCAGCAGGCTCACGGCACCCGGGCCGTCCTGCGGCGGGAACGCGCGGAACGTGGTGGCAAATGCGGTGATGGCGCGCGTGGTCAGGTTGGCCAGCCCCATGCAGTTGGGTCCGGCGATTGCCATGCCGCTCTCGCGGGCGAAGGCCGCAAGTGCGGCCTGGCGCCCGGCACCAGCTTCACCGGCCTCGGCAAAGCCCGAGGCGTAGACGATGGCGGCACGGACGCCGCGGGCATGGCAGCGCTGCAACTGCGGCAGCACCTCGTCCGCGCCGAGCTCCAGCACCGCCACGTCAGGCACCTGCGGCACGGATTCGATATCGGGATAGCACGCCAGGCCGGCGATCTCGGCATAGCGCGGATTGACCGGATACACCTGACCCTGGTATCCAAGGCGCTGCAGGTGGTCCAGCGCCACGCCGCCGATGCGGCTGGTATCGCGCGAGGCGCCGACAATGGCTATCGAGGCAGGATCAAGCAGCTGCGGCAGGGCGGCGCGGCCCGGTGTGCGCGCCGTAGTGGAAAGGGGCATCGTCGTCTCCATCCTTCCTCGGTTGGAAGGTGCCCCGATTCAAGCCGATCGCGTGGGTGGGGACAAGCGCATGGCCTCCAGCTGTGCATATTATGCACAAGTGTTCAGGCGGTGATGGCCGTTGCCTGCGGGAGCGGCCTATCGGCCACTGTGCACTGCCGGCAAGCGATTCACCGCGCCAGCCTCGCAATGATCGACTCGGCCAGCCGCACGCAACTCAGCGGCGCGCAGCCCTCGGCATTGTTGCTGACAATGACGATGGCAGGCTGCCCCGCGCGCAGCGTGCGTGCCACCACATCGGCAATGGCATGGCGGGTGTCGGGGTCGTCGTCGACGATGCGGTCGAAGGGTGCGTACAGCTTTTCCGCGTAGGCGTAGGGCCGGCCCCCATGCAGCATCCAGCGCAGCACCAGCGGGCCTGGCGCTTCCTCGTCCATCAGCGCCTGCGCCGCGGCCTGGCGCGGCACCGGCGGCAGGCGGTCGCGTGCCGACAGGCAGAAGCGCACCCCGTGGCGGCGCAACAGCCGGATATAGCGTGGCGTCAGCAGTGCTGGGTCGCGCAGCTCTACCGTGTAGCACGCATGCGGGGTGATCGACGGATCGAGTGCCGGCAGCGCGCCCAGGAAGGCATCGAGCCGCTCCAGGAACACGGCGCTGTCGGCCAGCGGACCCATCGGCGACAGCTGGAACAGCAGCGGCCCGCATTTGCTGCCCAGCCCGCTGGTGGCGGGCACGATGAAGTCGCGCACCGCGATCTCGGCATCGAGGAAGGCAGCGTTGGCCAGCCGGCCGGCGCCGTCGGAGCCGCGCAGCCAGGCATCGCAGACGCTGGCGGGCGCCTTGACCAGGAAGCGGAAGCCGTCGGGGACCTGCGCGGCATAGGACAGGTAGTCCGCCAGCGGGATCGGCCCGTAGAAGCCGCGGTCGATGCCGGCGGCACGCAGCAGCGGATGGCGCGAATATGCGGCCAGGCCCTTGCGCGACAGCAGGCTGTCGCCGTACTCGCCGTCATAGACCAGCCCGTTCCAGCCGGGGTAGGCCCAGGAGGATGTGCCGAAGTACAGGTTCGATGGCAGCTGCGCGGCGAGCGCGCACAGGGTTTCGTCCGCCTGTGCGGGTTGCACGCTCTTGCCACGCGCAGGTTTGCCGGAGGGGGCGGCGGGCGGCTCCGCAGGGGCAGGTGGGGCGGGCTGGAGCAGCCCGCCAAAGAGGTCTTCAGTCAATCGCCGGCGTTGCCTTCAGTCGTTGCGGCCAATGGGTTGGTCGTAGATATAGCGGCGCGACCACGGCAGGGTATCGGCCGGCAGCCCGGCCTTGTGGCAGAGCACCTGGTAGATCGACATCTTCTCGGTCTCGAAGGCATGTGCGCAGCCGGCCAGGTAGACCCGCCAGATGCGGTATTTCTTCTCGCCGACCAGGCTGCGGATGGTGTCGCCGCGGGCCTCGAAGTTGTCGGCCCAGTAGTGCAGCGTCTGCGCGTAGTGGCGGCGCAGCAGTTCGACGTCGAAGGCTTCCAGGCCGCCTTGCTGCAGCGTGCGCAGCACCAGCCCGATATGCGGCAGCTCGCCCTGCGGGAACACATAGCGGTCCATGAACTCGGCGCCGTCCATCGGCGTCGCGCCGTTGTCGGGGTCGGGCGAGGTGATGCCGTGGTTCATCACATAGCCGTCGTCGGCCAGCAGTTCGCGGATGCGGCTGAAGTAGCCGGGCAGGTTGTCCTTGCCCACATGCTCGAACATGCCGACGCTGGTGATGCGGTCGAAGGTGCCGGCGGTGTCGCGGTAGTCCTGCAGCCGGATCTCGATGCGGTCGGACAGGCCCGCGGCCCTGACACGTTCGGTGGCCAGGTCGAACTGGTTCTGCGACAGCGTGATGCCCACGCAGCGCGCACCGAACTTCTGCGCGGCGCGCAGCACCAGCGCGCCCCAGCCGCAGCCGATGTCCAGCAGCGTCTGGTCAGGCTGCAGCCGGATCTTGGTCAGGATGTGGTCGATCTTCTTGATTTGCGCCGTGGCCAGGTCTTCGTCGCCGTGCTCGAAGTAGGCGCAGGAGTAGACCATGTTGGGATCGAGCCAGAGCTGGTAGAAGTCGTTGGAGACGTCGTAGTGGTACTGGATCGAGTTCTTGTCTTCCTGCTTGGTATGCGCGAAGTGCTGCGCCGCCTTGAACAGCGCGCCGCCGGCGCGGTGCGTGGCCGCGGCCGAGAAGCCGTAGGCGACCTTGATGATGTCCGTCAGCCTGCCCTCGAAGTCGATTTTCTCCTGCACATACGCTTCGCCCAGGTTGTCCAGGCTCGGCGTCAGCAGCAGCGGCAGGGCCGCGGCTTCGCGTACGGTCAGCGTGACAGCCGGCTTGTCGAAGTGCCCGAGCGGGTATTCGATGCCATTCCACAGCCGCAAGCTGACCGGCAGATTGGCATTCTCTCGCAGGTCGGCGATCCAGTTGTCGAGTTGCTTTTCCAGGGCTTGCTTGAAAAACATGCGCTTTACCTCCCGATGGTTGCGGCACACGCTGCGGCCGACGCATCAGGCAAGGTTGGTACTGAGCTGGAACCTTGCCCAATCCTCGAGCGCTGCAAGAAAAGAGTAACCAAGCGACGCCGGTCTCACTTTAGTCCAATTCCGCAGCTTGTGCAGCGCACCGCCCAGAAGACCCCACTACCGACCCGTTCGGCGCAGTTGGCGCATGTTCAGGCGCGTGCCAACCGTTTCAGGGCGACAGCCGCACGATCTGCCAGTCGCCGCCGGGTTGCAGGCGGAAGGCAATGCGGTCGTGCAGCCGCGACGGGCGGCCCTGCCAGAACTCCAGCGCGGTCGGCACCAGGCGGTAGCCGCCCCAGTGCGGCGGGCGCGGCGGGTTTTCGCCGAACTTGCTGCGGTATTCCTGCTCGCGCTGCTCCAGCACGTCGCGGCCGGGCACCTCGCGGCTTTGCGCAGAGGCCCAGGCGCCCACGCGCGAGCCCAGCGGGCGCGTGGCGAAATAGGCGTCGCTCTCGTCGTCCGAGACTTTCTCGACGCGCCCTTCGACGCGTACCTGGCGCTCCAGCTGCACCCAGTGGAACAGCAGCGCCGCGCGCGGGTTTGCCGCCAGGTCCAGGCCCTTGCGGCTTTCATAGTTGGTGAAGAAGGTGAAGCCGCGGTCGTCGATGCCCTTGAGCAGCACGATGCGCGCGGACGGCTGGCCGTCGGCGTCGACCGTGGCCAGGGTCATGGCATTGGGTTCGGGCAGCTTGGCCGTGACCGCCTCGTCGAACCAGCGTTTGAACTGGCTCATCGGGTCGGGCGCTACGTCGGTTTCGGACAGAGAGCCCAGCACATAGCTACGGCGAAGGTCGGCAAGTTGAGTCATGTCGCAATCATCAGGATATCGGTCGGGATGCGCGGTGCGCCCGGGGGCGGGGGCCGCAGGTCCGGCTGATTCGAGTATAGCGAATGCATCGGGGATCGCATTTGCGTGGCGACAAACGTATCGGCAGCGCCACCTGCCGCGGCGGCTAAACCGGCGGTGGCAGCACCTTGCGCCCCTGGCGCCGCGAGTAGTAGCCGGCCGCGCCCATCGCGCCCGCCATCGACAGGAAGATCGGCAGCATGCCCAGCGCCGTGCCGACCACGCCAAACGTGAGCGGCCACACCACCTGGCTGGTATTGAGCACCGCCGAGCGCAGGCCCAGTGCCTCGCCGGCGCGGCCGTGCGGCGACGCCGTGTGCAGGATATTCATGACATTGGGTTGGGCGCTGCCCAGCGCCAGGCCCAGCACGAAGGCCAGCCCGCACATCAGCCAGAACTGCGTGACCAGGGGGTAGGCCAGGTAGGCCAGCGCTCCCACCAGCAGCGCGCTGCGGATGATTTTCCACTCCGAGAGCCGGCGCGACACCGCCGGCATGGCCACGCGGATGGCAAAGGTGGCAATCGCGAAAGCGCCCAGCACCCAGCCGATCGACGACGGCGACAGGCCGATGCGCGAGCCCTGGATCGGGATCAGGAAGGCGTGCAGGTCCCATGCGGCGGACAGCACCGCGCTGGCGATAAAGACCGCGCGCAGCTCGGCATGCTGCAGCAGGTCCAGCGTGGAGTGGCGGCTGCCGTCCTCGATGGCGATGCGCCCGGCATTGCCGCCTTGCGCCGGCAGGCGCGGACGCAGCCATTGCAGGCCGGCCTGGCCGACCAGCGCCACCGCCACCAGCACCATGAAGGCGGGACGGAAGCCCGCATGCTCGATCACGTAGCCCATCGCCACCGGCCCGAGCGTGCCGGACACCGACAGCCCCAGCGCATGCCAGGTGTAGTTGCGCAGCCGGGTCTCGTTGGTGGAGACCTGGCCGATCAGCAGCTGCATCGCCACCTGGACCAGCATGAAGCCCACGCCGGTCAGCGCGCATGACAGGTACAGCGCGCCGAGGTCGTGCCAGAGCGCCGGCAGCAGCGTGCCCGCCACCACCATCAGCGAGCCCGCGGTCATCGGCTTGCGCGGCCCGATCTCGTCGATGCGCTTGCCGGCGCGGATTGCCAGCAGCATCGGCAGCACCGCATACAGCGACATCAGCACGCCGAGTGTGATGGTGGAGGCTTTGAGGGAAATCGCGAACAGCGACACCACCACGCGGCTGGCATTGAAGGCCACGTGGTTGCACACCGTCAGCGCGATCAGCCAGGTGATCGGCGGGACGGCGGCGTGCGGCAGCGACATGGGAACGGGGGCTCGCGGTGGCCGCGCTCGTGGCGGCCGGCGGCCGTGCCGAGGCGGGAAAATAAAGAGGAAACAAAGGGCGGCCGCAGCCGCGCCTTCAGAAGGATGCAGCGGGCGAACCCGCACCGCACCCGATGCTTGCCATGCTTAAACTTCTTGTAAATGGCCGTTTAATTATGCGCCCGGCGTGGGCGCGGCACAACGGCTGTGTGCGGCAGGATGTCGCAGCGGGGCAAAGTGTTGCGATTTTGCTTCAGACAAGGGCGGACATGTGGCCGCCAGGCGACGCGCCATGGTTTGCACGCGCCTCAACCGCCCTTGTACAGGGGATCGTTGTCCGGGCGCGCCGGTGCCGGCGCCGGCTTGCGCTCCTCGCGCTCGCTGGCGCGTGCCGGCTGGCGGGTCTGGGCGTCAGCCTGCGCGGCGGTCCCCGGCGTTTCCTTTGGGATCGGCCTGCCGGCGGTCATGCCGGCGGTCTTGCCGGTCCTGGGATCCTTGTAGGTCTTGCCCGGCGGCGGCGCGACCGGGCGTTTGCGCAGGTCGGCCAGCAGCGTTGCGCACAGGTTGTCTTCGCCGTCCGGGGACAGGTCCACCAGCGGCAGCACCGCAGTCGCCACCGGTGCCAGCAGCGCCAGCGACAGCGCGCCGCCGGCGCGCAGCGCCAGCACCCCGATATCGGGGCTGACGGACGGCTTCTTCATGGTGCCGCCCACGTACAGTGGCGAGCGCAGCGAGAACACGCGCAGGCCCTTGGAGTCCGGGTGGATGGTCAGCGCCAGCCTTTCATTGCGCAGGTCGATGCCGCCGGTGGTTTCGACCACCGCATCTTCCGTATCCAGCACAAAGGTGCGCGCGCGCGCGATGCCGTCGGTGAAGGCAAAGTCGCTGACGCCGCAGTTGATCCGCACCGGCCTGTCGCCGAACAGCTTGCGGATCACCACGCTGCCCACGTTCAGCCCCATCGCTTCAAGCAGGAACTTGCTGACCGTGCCGTTCTCGACCAGCAGCTTGGCTTCGCCGTTGGAAGACGCCATCAGTGCCGCCACTGAATTGCCGGTGGCCGAGAGCTTGGCGCTGCCGTTGAGTTCGCCGATGCTGGTGCGCATCAGGTCAAAGGTGGGGAACAGCTGCTTGAGCTTCATGTGCCGCGCGGTCATGTCGACCGTGGCCCCCATCGGCTCGCGCTTGCCGTCCAGGCGCATGGTCGACACCAGGTTGCCGCCGGCCACGCCGAAATTCAGCGGGTCCAGCAGCAGCACGCCGTCCTGCAGCTTCAGGTGCGTGACCAGGTCGGTGATCGGCAGGTCGGCATCGCGGATGATGCGCTTGCCGGCAAAGCGCACGTCGGCGTCGATCTCGTCCCAGCGCTCGGTGCGGAATGGCGCCACCGGCAGCGCCTTGTCGGCCGGCTGGGCCACCGGGCTGTCCTTGGCGGGGCGTCCGGGCTTGGCATCGGCGCCGATCAGCGGCGCCAGGTCGACAAAGCGCAGCTGGTTGGACACCAGGTTGCCGGCCAGCAGCGGGCGCGGCTCGCGCTTGGTAAAGGTCAGCGTGCCGGACAGGTCGCTGCCGCCGACGCGGCCGGTGAACTTCTGGTACTCGTAGATCGAGCCCTGCTTGCGCAGCGTCGCCATCAGCCGGCCGCGGGTCTGGTACGGGGGCGTGGACGGCAGCACCACGCCGGTCAGCGCATAGAGCCTGGCCATGCTGTCGCCGCTCAGGGTCAGGTGCACGTCCAGCGCGGCCAGGTGGGCCGGGTTGGTCACGGTGCCTTCGATCACGGCGCGGGTGGTGCCAACCCGCACATCGGCCAGGATCGGGAAGGGCACGTCGGCGTTGCGCAGGCTCAGCACCGTGCCGGCCTTGCCGCTGGCGTTGATGGTGGCCTCGTTGTAGCGGCCGGTGGCTTTCCAGCGCACGCCGTAGCGGTCGTCGGGGCCCTTGGCCGTGGCCGGCGGGGCGGAAACGCCCGGCGCCGAAGCCGCTGGCGCGGAGGCTGCCCTGGCCGCGCCGGGTGCACTGGCCGGGGGCCCTGGCGGCACCGCGGAGGCCTCGGGCGCGACCAGCGCGCCGTCGCGGGCCTTGTCATAGAGCGGGCTGCCGCCAATGGTGTCGAGCTCCGCCTGCAGCTCGATCTTCTTGAGCTGGTCGGCCAGCGCCAGGTTGCCGCGCGCCAGCACCACCTCGCCGATATGCAGCTCCCATTCGGACGGGCCCTTCTTGGGGCCGAACTCGAGGGTCCAGTTGTTGCGGGCGTCCGGCAGGCGCTCCAGCCACACCGCTGGGCTGTCGACGACAATGGTCGGCACCGCGATCTGGTGCGCCAGCAGCGGTATCGGACGCAGCACGAAGATCAGCTCGCGCACGGTTGCCAGGTTGGGCTGTTTGGCCCAGTCGGTATTGGCGATGGTGATGTCGCGCGCCGACAGCCGCGGCCACGGCACCAGCGTATGCCAGCCTTTCTCGCCCTCACCGCGGCGCCAGGTCACGGTCAGGTCGCCGTTGATGGCAAAGGGGCGGCCGATGGCCTCGGTGACGCGGTCATTGAGCCAGGGCTTGAGGCGGTTCCAGTCGAAGGTCAGGATCACGACCACCAGCAGCGCGATCAGCGCGATGGGTGTCAGCACACTCCACAGAACAACCTTGCGGCGCACGGGCATGAGGCGGGCTCTCCTGTCTGGCGGGGGGCAGGGCCGGGGCCGCCCACGCCAGCGCGGGGCGGCGAACGGACCACTGCACGTCTATTGTATAGTTGCGCGCTTCCTGTCTTTGTCGGGGATTGGCTGACATCGCCGCCGGAAAATGCCGGATTCTTGCCCCGCGCAGCCAAGCGCCGACCCTGCCGCACTCCATCGACCCGATACCTCCAGCATGAACGATGCCGCACACGACCTGGCCGGCCTGCCCGAGCCGCTGACCCACGAAAGCCCGGCCGAGGATGACTACCACCGCCGCTTCGGCGGCGTGGCAAGGCTCTACGGCGCCGCCGGCCTGGCCCGCCTGGAGGCGGCCAGCGTGTGCGTGGTCGGCATTGGCGGCGTCGGCAGCTGGGCGGCCGAGGCACTGGCGCGCAATGCGGTCGGGCGCATCACGCTGATCGACCTGGACCATATCGCGCTGTCCAACACCAACCGCCAGATCCATGCGCTGGGCGATGCCTACGGGCGCGCCAAGGTCGAGGCCATGGCCGAGCGCATCGTGGCCATCAACCCGCGCTGCCGGGTAACGCAGGTCGATGATTTCGTCACGCCGGACAACGTGCCCGAGCTGCTCGGCGCCGGCTATGACTACGTCATCGACGCCATCGACGCGGTGCGCGTCAAGACTGGGATGCTCGGCTGGGCCCGGCGCCAGGGCGTGCCGGTGATCACCTGCGGCGGCGCGGGCGGCCAGCTCGACCCCACGCGCGTGCGCATCGACGACCTGGCGCGTACGATCCAGGACCCGCTGCTGTCCAAGGTGCGCGCCGGCCTGCGCAAGCAATGGGGCTTTACGCGCGACCCGAAGAAGAAGTTCGGCATCGCCGCGGTCTATTCGGACGAGCCGCTGCAATATCCCGAGCCCGAGCAGCAGGCCTGCGAGATCGACGAGGCGCCGCCGCTGGACCTGCAGCCGGGCCAGCCGGCCATGCGCGGCCCGCAGGGGCTGGCCTGCGCGGGCTTTGGCTCGTCGGTGGCGGTGACGGCGGTGTTCGGCTTTGTCGCGGCGTCGGCGGTGATCGGCGCGATCGCGCGCGGCTGAAGCCGCCCGGGCCGCTCAGGCGCTCAGCGCGCGCAGCAGCCCGTCGATCTCGGCGTCGCCGGGTGCAAGGTTGTCGAAGAAGATCAGCTCCGGATAATCCGCGGGCGCCGGCATGAAGCGCCGGGTGCGGTAGGCTTCCCAGTGGCCCAGCTTGTAGGCGTCGTTGGGATTGCCGCGCCGGATGATGCGCGCATGGGCCTCGTCTTCAGGCAGATGGACCCAGACCGTGCGCACCGTCGTGCCGGCGGGCACGTGCAGCCAGCCGGGGTCATGCAGCAGGTGGGCCTTGACCTCGCGCGACAGCGGGCCGATCACGATCACGCTGATGCCCAGCGCCAGGTTCTCGCGCGCGGTGTCGAGCAGGCCCTGGTATTCCGGGTCGCGCAGGTTGTTCAAGTAGGCCGGGCTGTCGCGGTCATTGGGGTCGCCGGTGATCGCGGCCATGGCCGCGGCGCTGTAGCGGCCGTACAGGGTGTCTTTGTCGAGCAGGCAGAAGGGCTCGCCGGTGGCCTGCATCAGCGGGCCGATCAGGCGGTGGGCGAGGGTGGTCTTGCCGGTGCCGGCATGGCCGCAGAAGAAGATCAGTCTTGGCATGAGGGTTTGGTGTAGCGGACAGGGCGCATCGCCCACAGCATACCCCCTGGGCTTGCGCCAGATCAGGCCCGGGCCGCGCCGATTCGGTATCCTTGCCGTTTTCTCCCACGATTGCCGTCGATCCATGGACGCCAAAGACCAGCTTTCCTCCGCCGGCCTGCCGGACCACCTCCATCTGGGCGAACCGGTCACCGACGCCACCCATGCCGAGTTCGTGCAGCTGCTGGCCGCGGTGGCCGGCGCCGACGACGCCGGCTTCCTGGCGGCGATGGACGAATGGATCGACCATACCCGCCATCATTTCGCACAGGAAGAGCAGTGGATGGAGGCGATGGGCTTCGGCCCGCGCCATTGCCACGCGGGCGAGCACCAGCAGGTGCTGGCCGTGGCCGCCGCGGTGCGCGACAAGGTGCACACCGATGCCGAGTTCCAGCTTGGCCGCCGCCTGGTGGCCGAGCTCTCGGGCTGGTTCGACCATCACGTCAAGTCGATGGACGCGATGATGGTGGAGCATATGCGCGAGCACGGCTTCACGCTGGTCGAAGGCCCGGTCACGGCGGCCTGAGCGCAGTCAGGCCGGGTGGGCGGAGTCGCGGTCGATCACCACGAAATACTTGCGCACCGGTGCCAGCACCTCGAACAGCCCGGTAAAGCCGGCCGGGATCACGCAGGCGTCGCCGGGGCCGAAGTCGCTGGCCTGGCCGGCATCGTCGCTGATGCGGATGCGGCCGCTGATGACATGGAAGAACTCTTCCTTGCCAGCCGGAAAGGCGATACGCCAGGCCCCGGGCTCGCATGCCCAGATACCGCAGTCGAAATCGCCGTGGTGCGCGCTGTAGTGCGTCCAGGTGGTGCGGTCGGGGTTGCCTGACACCAGCCGGTCCGGGCGCGGGCGGTCGTGGCTGGGGGCGGGCTCGGCCTTGAAGTCGATCAGGCGGGGCGCTGGCATGGCGGATGGCAGGAAAAATGGCGGAACTGAGTCCGCCAGTTTACCGCGCCGGGGCCCGCGGCCCGGCCGTTCAGTTCAGCGCCGTGCTCAGCTGGCGGCGCCAGTGCGACACCACGTCGGGCCGGTCGGCCAGCATCTCGAACACCGACAGCATGGTCTTGCGGCCGATATCGTCCTCGAAAGTGCGATCGGTGCGCACGATTTCCAGCAACTGCTCCAGCGCCGGCTCGTACTGCTGGCGCGCGATCAGCAGCCTGGCCAAGTCCCGCCGCGCCGCCAGATCGCGCGGGTCGGCGGCAATGCGCGCGCTCAGGGTGGGCTCGTCCGGCAGGCCGGACAGGCCCTCCATCGCATCCATGCGCATGCGCAGCGCGGCATGGGCGTCCTGCTGCGCGGCCTGCGGCGACAGGGCCTCGAACTGCGACCTGGCCTCGGCGATGGCATTGCCGTCCAGCAGGAAACCGATATAGGCCAGCCGGGCGGCGTCGGTCTCGGGGTCGAGCGCAATGGCTTCGTCGAACTTCGCCTCGGCGCCGGCCCGGTCGCCCTCGGCGGCCAGTTGCAGCGCGTCATGCAGGGCCGTCTGCGCGGGCCTGGGCATCAGCCGCCCGAGGAATTCACGCAGGCCGGACTCGGGCAGCACGCCGATGAACTGGTCCACCGCCTGGCCGTCGGCAATCGCCACCACATGCGGGATGCTGCGCACGCCGAAGTGCGCGGCCAGGTCCTGGTTCTCGTCGACATTGACCTTGACCAGCTTCCACTGGCCGCCGGCCTCGGATTCCAGCCGTTCCAGCATCGGGCCCAGCGTGCGGCAGGGGCCGCACCACGGCGCCCAGAAGTCGACCAGCACGGGCGCCTGGCGCGAGGCCTCGATCACTTCGGTTTCGAAATTCTGCAGGGTCACGTCGCTCATGGGAAATCCTGGATCGGGGAGAGGCGGGAGCGGCCAGCCCGGGCGGGCCGCCCGAAGGGGCAAGGCAATCTATACCCCTATTGTGAGGGCGAAGGCGCCGAATGCAACGCCCTGTGCCAATACCGTGCCCGCAGGGTTCGGGAAAGTCTGCGGTTGAAAATAGAACGATCGTTCGGTTATAGTCCTTGATCATACCAAAAGCCCCGGTCCGCGAGACCGCACAGGAGACCTTGCATGCAGACCCCAGCTCGCCCGCATTTCCAGTTCTGGCCGAAGCGCCTGCCGACCGCCATCGTGCTGCCGGAGACCTCGCTCTGGGCCAACCTGGAAGTCTCGGCGCTCCGCTATGCCGACAAGGCCGCGATCCGCTACTTCGGCAATGCCATCACCTTCCGTGAGCTGGAGGCGCAGGCCACCGCCCTGGCCGGCTGGCTGCAGCAGAAGGCGGGCGTGAAGAAGGGCGACCGGGTGCTGCTGTACATGCAGAACTGCCCGCAGTTCATCGTCAGCTACTACGCCATCCTGCGCGCCGACGCGGTGGTGGTGCCGGTCAACCCGATGAACCGTGCCGAGGAATTCAAGCATTACGTGACCGACGCGCAGGCGCGCGTGGCGATTTTCACCGCCGACCTGGCCGCCGGGGTCGAGCAGGCGCAGGCGGAGCTGGCGCCGGCCGAGCGCCTGGAGCATATGCTGGTGACCCAGTATGCCGACGCGCTGCCGCCCACGCACGAACATCCGGAAGACGCGCCGCCGGCCTGGCTGACCACGCCGCATCCGCTGCCCGCGGGCGCCACCGCGTGGCCCGAGGCACTGGGTGCCGGCCTGCAGCCCGGCCCGCACACCGCCGGCCCGGACGACATGGCGGTGATGCCCTACACCTCGGGCACCACCGGCTTCCCCAAGGGCTGCATCCATACGCACCGCTCGGTGATGCACAACATCGTCGGCGGCTCAACCTGGTCGGGCTCGGGCGCCGAATCGGTGATCCTGTCGGTGCTGCCGCTGTTCCACGTCACCGGCATGCAGTACGGCATGAACGGCCCGATCTACAGCGGCGCCACCGTGGTGATGCTGCCGCGCTGGGACCGCGAGGTGGCCGGCCGCCTGATCTCGCGCTACCAGGTCACGCACTGGACCAATATCCCGACCATGGTGATCGACTTCCTGGCCAGCCCCAACCTGGCCCAGTTCGACCTGGCCAGCCTGCGCTATATCGGCGGCGGCGGCGCGGCCATGCCGCAGGCCGTGGCCGAGCGCCTGCGCGAGCAGTTCGGGCTGAACTACCTGGAAGGCTACGGCCTGTCCGAGACCATGGCGCCGACGCACAGCAACCCGTCGGACCGGCCCAAGCTGCAGTGCCTGGGCGTGCCGACCTTCAACACCGACGCGCGCGTGGTCGACCCGGTCACGCTCAAGGAACTGCCGCCCAACGAGATCGGCGAGATCATCGTCAGCGGCCCGCAGGTGTTCAAGGGCTACTGGGGCAAGGAAGACGCCACCCGCGACGCCTTTATCGAGTTCGAGGGCAAGGCCTTCTTCCGCACCGGCGACCTGGGCCGCATGGACGAAGAGGGCTACTTCTTCATCACCGACCGCCTCAAGCGCATGATCAATGCGTCGGGCTTCAAGGTGTGGCCGGCCGAGGTGGAGAACCTGCTGTACAAGCATCCGGACGTGCAGGAGGCCTGCATCATCGGCACGCGCGACCCGTACCGCGGCGAGACCGTCAAGGCGGTGGTGGTGCTGCGCGCCCATGCCAAAGGCAAGACCACGCCGGAGCAGATCATCGAATGGGCCAAGGAGAACATGGCCGCCTACAAGTACCCGCGCGTGGTGGAGTTCGTTGAGGCGCTGCCGAAGTCGGGCACCGGCAAGGTGATGTGGCGCCATCTGCAGGAATGCGAGAATGCGCGCAACACCGGCGCAGAGGAGAGGCCCGCGGCCTGAGGCAGCCGGGTAGCCAATGAAAAAGGCTGGTCGACCGACCAGCTTTTTTATTTACGCGGTGCCGGCCCTCAATGCCCCCGCACCCGCATCAGCATCTTCACCATCGTCTTGTAGCCCCGCTCGCGCGCATGGCGCGTGGGGCTCACGCCTTCGCGGTCGGCGAGGTTGGCGTCAGCGCCGGCATCCAGCAGCAGTTGCACCGTTTCCTCGTAGCGGGTGCTGCCATCGCCCAGGATCACCGCTTCCAGCAGCGCGGTCCAGCCGAGGTCGTTGACATGGTCCACGGCAACGCCGGCCTTCAGCAGCAGCTTCACCACCTCGACATGGCCGTGCTGGCTGGCGGCGATCAGCGCGGTGCCGTCATAGCGGTCGGTGCTGGCCAGGTCGGCGCCGTGCGCCAGCGCCAGGCGCACCATGTCGGCCTGGCCGGTGGCGGCTGCCAGCAGGAAGGGGCTGTTGGCCTCGGTGTCCTTCAGGTTCACATCGGCGCCGGCCAGCAGCAGCGTGCGCGCAACTTCGGTGTGCCGGTTCTGCACCGCCGCCAGCAGGGCGCTGCGCCCGCGCTCGTCGGCCGCGCGCGCCGAGGCGCCGGCGGCCAGCAGGCGCGCCACCAGGTCCTGGTCGCCGGCGCTGGCGGCGGTGATCAGGTTGCGGTCGAGCGTGCCGATGGTGTCGCGGCGTGGCGGCGGCTGCATGGCCGCGCTGCGCGGCGCTCGGGCGGCGGGCTGGCTGGCCGCGCCGCCGGCGGGCCGTGCCGCCAGGGTTTGCCCGCCCTGGGCCGCCAGCAGGCCGCCCCCCATCAGCAATCCCATCAGGCCCAGCAGCTCGTTGAGTGCCTGTCTGCGGGTGCGGGCGGCGGGGCGCGTCATGGCGGCAGCTCCTTGGCTCAGACGGTTTCGTGGGGGCTGGCCGGCAGGGGCGCTGCGTCGTCGCGGGCGGCGTGCGCAGCGCGCTCGGCGTCGGCGGCATCGTTGGCCTGCAGCTGGCGCCAGAGCCTGCCCAGGTAGGGATCGTCGACGCCGTTGGTGGCCAGGCCCAGCAAGGTCTGCTGCAGGTATTCGCGCGCGGGGCCGTACAGTCCGGCAGCGTGGCGCAGGCGCTCGACCACGCTGGGATCCGGCAGCCGGCCGGCGTAGGCCTCGTGCGAGCGGTTCATGACGAAGGCGAGGGCACGCTGCTCAGGCGCGCTGGCATCCCCGGTGCGGATGCGCAGCCAGCGCGGATGGTAGGCCCCGGTCAGCATCTCGCGGCGCCACAGCACGCGGAATTCCTGCTCGACCACATGGCTGGGGATGCGGAACACCATGCCGTGGCAGCAGCCGCCCCGGTCCAGGCCCAGTACCAGGCCCGGGTTGTCCCAGGTGCCCCGGTTGATGCGGGAATAGAGGTAGAAGCCGCGGTGGTAGCCGTGCACGGTGGCGCGCTGGCGCTCGGTGTGCACCACCATCGGGTTCCAGATCAGCGAACCATAGCCGAACAGCCAGACATCGCCGCCAAGCGCGGGATCTTCCGGGCGGCGCGCCAGCGTGTCGGAAAGGGACTGCTCGAGCACGGCTTCCGGCAGCAGCGAGGACGCGACCGGAGTACTGCACAGCGAGGTGCGCAGACGGTCGGATTCGAGGTCCTGTCGCGTGATGGCCATGGTGGAAGCATAAATCAAAGCGGCGCCACGGGAAGGTGGGGGAAATGACATAAGTGCCAGTTTTTCTCAGAATTGCCTGAGCAACCGGCACGGGTGTGGGCGCCTGACAACGTTTGGCGCGGCGTGCCGCCTCTGTCACTCGCCGCGGACGGGTGCTGCCGCACCTTTGTCCGCGATCAGGTGCACGTGAATTGCTGGCCGGCGCGGCTGCCATGTCCTTACAATGGTGGCCTCAATTCACAGGGGGAACCCGCGATGGCACGCACGCTTACGGTGGTGTTCGGCAGTGGCAAGGAATATGACTTCACGATCGGCACGGACGAGCTGGCCGCGGTCACCGAGGACGCCGCGTGGCGCTGGTTCGACCGGGAATACAGCGAGCTGGGCTGTCAGGCGTCGAGCCCGGTCGGCAAGGTGCTGGTGATCGACAAGATCCTGAATGTCGCCAAGTTTTCCGGAGAGGCGCGCTTCTCCGGCGATCCTGCCTGGGCGCAGGACTATGCCCGCCATGCGGCGCGGCTGCTGGACCGGGACAAGGTCCGCGTCGATGTCGGCAACGCCGCGATCGGGTTCTGAGGCGCGGGCGCGCCAGCAAGACGGGTAGTTGCCGCGGTTGTCGCCCCTGCCTGTGCAGGCGCGACAACCTTGCTGCCGGCTTAGACCGCCAGCAGTTCCACTTCAAACAGCAGGGTAGCGTTCGGCGGGATCACGCCGCCGGCGCCGCGGGCACCGTAGCCGAGGTCGGCCGGGATCACCAGCCGGCGCACGCCGCCCACCTTCATGCCCTGCACGCCTTCGTCCCAGCCGCGGATCACATGGCCGGCACCCAGTGGGAACACGAACGGGTCGTTGCGGTCCTTGCTCGAATCGAACTTGCGGCCAGCCTGGCCGTTCTCGTACAGCCAGCCGGTGTAGTGCACGGTGACGTGCTTGCCGGCGGTGGCTTCGGCGCCGGCGCCGACGGTGGTGTCTTCGTATTGCAGGCCAGAGGGCGTGGTTTGCATGGCGTATTTCCTTCCGATGGGAACAGACGTGGTGAGAGGAGAACGCAGCGCGGCTGCGTTCAGGCTTGGGCGCGCTGGAGCACATCCAGCGTCAGTTGCACATTGCGGTCGTCGTCGGCCACCCAGATGTCGCCGTCCTGGATCGTCACCGACAGGCGCATGGCGCGCTGCGCCAGCGCAGCCAGGGCTTCGACCGCTTCCGCCGGGACATTGTAGACGGTGACGTTGCGCAGCTTGCCGGCCTTGCCCGCCATGCCCTTCCACCATTCGCGCGCGCTGGCGGCGTTGTAGGTATAGACGGTCACGCGCTCGGCGCGCGCCGCGGCGCGCTTCAGGCGCGCTTCGTCGGGCTGGCCCAGTTCGACCCAGTGGGCGATGTCGCCGGTCAGGCGCTTGTCCCACAGGTCGGGTTCGTCGGGTTCGTCCAGGCCGCGCGTGAAGGCCAGCGTTTCGGTGGCTTCGCAGGCAAAGGCCAGCAGGCGCACCATCATGCGCGCGTCATTCTCGGACGGGTGCTGGGCGATGGTCAGGCTGTGGCTGCCGTAGTAGGGCCGGTCCATGTCGGAGACCGACAGGTCAGCTTTGAAGATGGTGGATTTGAGCGCCATGAGGTGAAGTGAGCGGCAGGCGCCCCGGCTGGGGTGCGGGAGACGCAAAAGGCCGCATCATACGCCATTTGCCGGACACCGCCTGCGGGCCCGGCATACTCGCGCAGTGGCTCAGCGCTTGCGGTATTCCTTGAGGTAGAAGCGCAGCAGCGCCGACAGCAGCAGCGTGCTCAGGAAGCCGGCGGCAACGATCAGCGCCTGCCCGGCGGTGGAGTCGATCTGGCCGGCCACCCCGAGGCGGAACAGCCAGGTGCCGACCATCATCGCCAGGAACGGCATCAGCAGCGCGCCGCGGCCGTAGGTTTGCACTGCCCACAGCGGGAAGCGGCGCAGGAAGTCGCCCGGAATGCTGCAGGCCAGGCAGGCACCGGCAGCTGCCAGTGCGGCGGCCACGATGTCGCCGGAATGGATGTCGAACATGGTCTTGGTCTCGCGCGCCCCCATCAGGCACACGCAGGCGAGCGTGGCGGGAATTGGGCAAAGCGCTGATTCTACAAGAGAAATTTGCGCCGGAGGTGACGAATACGGTTACCGTGGGGTGCTGCCCGCGGGCGATGCCTCGACCGCCACTTGCAGCGTCACGGTGTCGCCTACCTCGGGCAGGAAGCGGGTCATACCAAAGGCACTGCGCGGCACCTCGGCGCGGAAGTCACCGCCGCAGACCTGCCGGCTCATGCCGAACAGGGTGACCTCGCCGCAGCGGAAACGCTCGGCCTGCAGGCGCAGCGGCTGCGTGACGCCGTGCAGCGTCAGCTCGCCTTCCACCGCCGCCAGCCGGGCGCCTTCCATCAGGAAGCGGTCCGCGCGCAGCCGCGCCACCGGGTGCTGGGCAGTATCGAAGAATTGTGCCGAGCGCAGCACGCCGTCCAGGGTGCGGTTGCCGGTATCGACCGAGGCCAGGTCCACGGTCACGTCGAGTGCGCCGGCGCCGCTGTCCGCGTCATATATGAGGCGCCCGTCGATCTTGCCAAAGCGCCCGCGCACCGAACTGCGCTCGAAATGGCTGGCGGAAAAATAGACGGTGGTGTGCGCCGGATCGATGGTGTACTCAAGCGGCGCCGCCTGCGCAGAGGTGATGCCCAGGGCGGCAGCGAGTGCCAGCGCGCGTGCGGCCATGGCTCAGTCGGCGTTCAGTGGACGAACACGGGCAGCAGGAACATGCCCACCACCGACAGGTAGCCGATGGTCCAGCACAGCGTGCGCAGCGTGGCGCGGTCGGTCACGTAGCACACGGTGTAGAGCAGGCGGGCCACGATGAAGACCACGGCCAGCTCGTCGATGCGGGCCTGCGGCGCCTGCAGGTGGCTGGCGGCCAGCACGGCGGCGGCAAAGAAGGGGAAGGCCTCGAAGTGGTTGCGGTGCGCCATGTCGGCGCGGCGCGCGCGGCCGGACTGCTGCTCCAGCCAGCCGCGCGGGTCATGGTTGTCATAGCCAGGCCCGCTGGCCTTGGCGATGGCCACCGTCGCCAGCGGCAGGATGCCGGCCAGCAGCACGCACCAGAAAGCGATCGGCATAGTCCAGTCCTTTCGGTTGCAATGCCGGCGCCGCCGTCACTGGCGCCGCCGGCCCGGCCCGCGCGGTCAGGCGGCGACCACGCGGATCTCGATGCCCGCCAGGCCCACCACCTGCCCGGCGCGGATCTTGGCAGTCTTGCGCGATTCAGGCGCGCCGTCCACCGAGACTTCGCCGGCGGCGACCAGCGCCTTGCCGGCGCCGCCGCTGTCGCACACGCCCGCCAGCTTGAGCAGGTCATTGAGCGCGATGAACTCGCCCTCGAGCGGGAAGGTGATGGTTTGCACGGCTGCCTTGCCAGGTTTGGCCATCACTTGCCCCAGCTGTCTTTCAGACCGACGATGCGGTTGAAGACCGGCTTGCCCGGCCGCGAATCGCTGCGGTCGGCGACGAAGTAGCCATGGCGCTCGAACTGGAAGCGGTCTTCGGGCTGCGCCTCGCGCAGGCCCGGCTCCAGGTAGGCGGTGATCACCTGCTTGGAATCCGGGTTGAGCGCATCCAGGAAGTTCTTGCCGCCGGCGTCCGGGTTGGGGTCGTTGAACAGGCGGTCGTACAGGCGCACTTCGGCCTCGTACGCGTGCGCCGCGCTGACCCAGTGGATCACGCCCTTGACCTTGACGCTGTCGGCGCCCGGCGTGCCGCTCTTGGTTTCGGGCAGGTAGCTGGCGTGCACGGCGATCACGTTGCCGTCGGCATCCTTGTCCACGCCGGTGCACTCGATCACGTAGCCGTATTTCAGCCGCACCTTGTTGCCCGGGAACAGGCGGAAGTAGCCCTTGGGCGGAGTCTCGTTGAAGTCCTCGCGCTCGATCCACAGCTCGCGCGACAGCGGAAAGACGCGCTTGCCGAGTTCCGGCTTCTTCGGGTGGACCGGTGCCGAGCATTCCTCGCTCTGGCCCTCGGGGTAGTTGTCGATGATCAGCTTGAGCGGGTCCAGCACGGCCACGCCGCGCGCGGCACGGCCGTCCAGGTCGTCGCGCACCGCGCCTTCGAGGGTGCTCATGTCGATCCAGCTGTCGGCCTTGGCCACGCCCACGCGGTCGCAGAACAGCTGGATCGATTCCGGGGTGTAGCCGCGCCGGCGCACGCCCACCAGCGTGGGCATGCGCGGATCGTCCCAGCCGTCCACGCGCTGCTCGTCGACCAGCTGCTTGAGCTTGCGCTTGCTGGTGATGGCGTAGGTCAGGTTCAGCCGCGCGAACTCATACTGGTGCGGCAGCGGGTCGCGAAACACGCCGCTGTCGCGCAGGTGCTCAAGCACCCAGTCGTACAGCGGGCGGTTGTTCTCGAACTCCAGCGTGCACAGCGAATGCGTGATGTTCTCGAGCGCGTCCGAGATGCAGTGGGTGAAGTCGTACATCGGGTAGATGCACCACTTGTCGCCCGTGCGGTGGTGATGCGCATGGCGGATGCGGTAGAGCACCGGGTCGCGCATCACGATATTGGGCGCGGTCATGTCGATCTTCGCGCGCAGCACGTGCTCGCCGTCGGCGTACTTGCCGGCGCGCATGTCGCGGAACAGCTGCAGGTTCTCTTCGACGCTGCGCTCGCGGTAGGGCGAGGGCTTGCCCGGCTCGGAGAAATTGCCGCGGCTGGCGGCGATCTGCTCGGCGGTCTGGCTGTCGATGTAGGCGGCGCCGCGCTCGATCAGGGTCTCGGCAAAGGTGTAGAGCTGGTCGAAGTAGTCGCTGGCGTAGTACAGGTGCGGCTGTCTGGTGCCGTCCTTGCCCTCGCTGTCCCAGGAAAAGCCCAGCCAGTGCACCGCGTCGATGATCGAATCGACGTATTCGGTGTCTTCCTTGACCGGGTTGGTGTCGTCAAAGCGCAGGTGGCAGCGGCCGCCATAGTCGCGCGCCAGCCCGAAGTTCAGGCAGATGCTCTTGGCGTGGCCGATATGCAGGTAGCCGTTGGGCTCCGGCGGGAAGCGGGTGATGACGGTCGGCAGCGGTTCGCCGGCCTTGTCCTGGCGGCCGGCATAGGTGCTGGCGGCGAGATCCTGGTCGATGATGCTGCGCAGGAAGTTGGAGGCGGCGGGGGTGCTGTCGGTAGGCTTGTTGTCGTGGCTCATGATGGCGCCGGTTGGCCGGCCTGATGCGTCTGGGTGCTTGGGGCCGGGTCGTCAGATTGCGTGGCGGAATGCCAATAGCGGGATTTTACCGTGCCGGAGCCGCCGCACGCCGCGAGCCGCCGCGGATTTCCGCCCTTATCCCGGATTTGCGTCCGCGCGGATGCGCCTGGCTGCGACGAAAGTGATGTGTCGGAGTAGCATGGGAGCGTGCCGGCCCGTGGTGGCCGGCTTTGGTCCATCGCTGCAGGAATGCCCATGAACGCCCAACCCGATGCGGCGCCAGTGCCGCTTGAGCCCTCTGAAGTCGTTGCCGCGCTGTGGCGTGATGCCGGCCTGCCCGCCGAGGCGCTGGCGCACCTGAAGCTGGACGGCGCCGAGCCGGTGCTGCCGTCGAGCTTTGCCGTGGGCACCGCCGCCCAGGCCAGCCTTGGCGCCGCGGCGCTGGCAGCCGCCGCACTGTGGCACAGCCGCACCGGCCGCTGGCAGGACGTCAGCGTCGACATGCGCCACGCCATCACCGAATTCCGCAGCGAACGCTACCTGCGCGTCGATGGTGGCCCCGCGCCCGAACTGTGGGACAAGCTGGCCGGCATCTACCGCTGCGGCGACGGCCGCTGGGTGCGCCTGCATACCAATTTCCCGCACCACCGCGACGGCGTGGTGCGCTTGCTCGGCTGCGCCAATGATAAGGCGGCCGTGCAGGCCGCGCTGGAAAAGCGGGACGCCGAAGCCTTCGAGACCGCGGCGTCCGACGCGGGCCTGGTGGTTGCGGCATTGCGCAGCTTCGAGGAATGGGACCGCCATCCGCAGGCGGCCGCCTTGCGCGGCCTGCCGCCGGTGACGCTGGAGCGCATCGGCGACGCCCCGCCACAACCACTGCCGGCGCCCGCATCCGCGGATGCGCAGCCGCTGTCGGGCGTGCGCGTGCTCGATTTCACCCGCATCATCGCCGGCCCGGTGGCGGGCCGCACGCTGGCCGCGCATGGCGCCGACGTGCTGCTGGTCACTGCCTCGCACCTGCCGTCGATCCCGCCGCTGGTGATCGACACCGGCCGCGGCAAGCGCAGCTGCCAGCTGGACCTGCGCGATCCCGATGACAAGCGCACCCTGCACAAGCTGCTGCACGGTGCCGACGTGATGGTGCAGGGCTACCGGCCCGGCGGCCTGGCCGAGCTGGGCGTGGGGCCGGAGGCCGCGGCGCGCGCACGTCCGGGCATCGTCTATGTGTCGCTGAGCGCCTATGGCCATGTGGGGCCGTGGTCGCACAAGCGCGGCTTCGATTCGCTGGTGCAGACCGCCACCGGCTTCAATGATGCCGAAGCGCAGGCGGCCGGCAGCGACATGCCGCGCCCGTTGCCGGCGCAGGTGCTGGACCACGCCGCGGGCTACCTGCTGGCCTTCGGCGCGATGGCCGCGCTGCACCGGCGCGCGCTGGAGGGCGGCAGCTGGCATGTGCGGGTGTCGCTGGCGCAGGTGGGGCAGTGGCTGCGCGGCCTGGGGCGCGTGCCGGACGGGCTCAAGGCGCCCGAGCAGAAGATCGACGACGTTTCCGACCTGCTTGAGGCCGTGCCGTCGGGCTTCGGCATGCTGACGGTGGTGCGTCATGCGGCGCATCTGTCGGAAACGCCGGCGCGCTGGACCTTGCCGTCCGAGCCGCTCGGCACGCACGCGCCGGAGTGGCTGCCGCGCGGCTAGGTTAGTAGAGCGTGGTGCGCTGCCGCTCGGGCAGGTCACGGTCGTAGGCGGCGCCGTCGATGGCGTTGTCGCTCAGCGTGGCCAGGATCTCGCCGTTGCTGGGCAGCGACTGGCGCGCCACCTGCGCATCCGCTGCCCACAGCCGCGAGCGGATCAGCGCGCGGGCGCACTGGAAGAACACTGACTGCACCGTGACCACCAGCACCGTGGTCGGGGCCTTGCCGTCGGCCAAGCAGCGCGCGACCAGCGCCGGGTCGACGCTGATCTGCGCGGTGCCGTTGACGCGGATGGTCTCGTTGATGCCGGGGATCACGAACAGCAGCCCCACGCGCGGATCGGCAACGATATTGCGCAGGCTGTCGATGCGGTTGTTGCCGCGCCGGTCGGGCAGCAGCAGCGTGTGTTCGTCCAGCACCTGCACAAAGCCCGGCGCATCGCCGCGCGGCGAGCATTCAGCCCGGTCCTCGCCCACCGTCGACAGCAGGCAGAAGGGCGCCGCCTCGATAAAGGCGCGGTAGTGCGGGTGCAGGTAGTCGACTTCCTTGGACAGCGACGGGGCCGCCGGTTGCGCGTAGAGCGCTTCCAGTTCGGCCAGCGTGGTGATGGCGTGCGAGGTCATGGAAGGCGGGGCGTGGGTCGGCGGGAGGCGAAACCGTCAATGTAGCGCAGATGCCGTTACACGGTCACGGTACCCCGGCCGATCTCCAGCACGCGGCCGCCCACGCGGATGGCGCCTTCGGCATCGGCCTTCAGGCGCAGCCGGCAGGGGCGGCCAACGGCCTCGCCCTGGTCGATCGCATACTCGGCCGGCAGCGCGTGGCCGGTGGCCAGCAGCCAGCCGCCGAGGTTGGCGCAGGCCGAACCCGTGCCCGGGTCCTCGGCCACGCCGCCGCCTTGCTTGGTGAAGAAGTAGCGCGACAGCACGCGGCCGGGCTGCTCCGGGTCGAAAGCAAAGACGTAGACGGTCTTGCGGCCCAGGCTGCTCTGCGGCCAGATCTGCAGGCGCGCGCTGTCGGGGTTGGCGCGGCGCACGGCATCGGTGCCGCGCACTGCCACCAGCAGCTGGTCGGCGCCGGTGTCGACCCACATCGGCGACACCAGCAGGTCGTGTTCCTGCAGGCCGAGCAGGCTGGCGATGTCGGCATCGGACAGGCCCGCCGGCGCGGTCTTCGGCTTGCCGCTGTGGGGGGCGGTGAAGGTCCAGACATCGCCCTGCGCGGTCACCGGCACCACGCCCGCCGCGAACTCCAGCGTCAGCGCGTCGCCGGTTCCGGCCAGGTCGCGCACAGCGTGCGCGGTGCCCAGCGTCGGATGGCCGGCGAAGCGCATTTCATAGCCCGGCGTGAAGATGCGCACCCGCGCGCTGGCACGTTCCGACGGCAGGATAAAGGTGGTTTCCGACAGGTTGAACTGCAGCGCCAGTGCCTGCATGGTGGCCTCGTCCATACCGCGCGCATCCTCGAACACGCATAGCGGATTGCCACCGAAGGTGGCTTCGGCAAAGACGTTGAGCAGGCGGAAGGCGTAGGTGGTCATGGCGCGGGGGGCTCCGGAGGCTGGTTGATCACCAGTGTACGGAGCGGGGGCGGACACGCCATGCACAGTTGGGCCGATCGCCGGCGGGCCAGTTGCGGACAGTTGTGCCGTGCCATGAAAAACGCCCGGGCGGACCCGGGCGTATCGCTGGCGAAGGCACTGAGTCAGCCGGCTCAGAACCCCACTGCCTGGCCATCGCGCCGGCTGTCGCTGGCGGCGACATAGCCGTGCTCTGCATCTTCCGACAGGCGCCAGATGAACTGGCCCGAGCCGAAGTCCATGTACGGATCGTCCACCGACTTGAGCTGGTGGCCGCGCGCCTTCAGGCCCGCGACCGTGGCCGGGTCCATGGTGCTTTCCACATCCAGCGTGAAGTCGCGGTTGACCTTCCAGCGCGGCGCGCAGCAGGCGGCCTGCGGCTGCTGCTTGTAATCCAGCATGCGCACCACGGTCTGCAGGTGGCCCTGCGGCTGCATGTCGCCGCCCATCACGCCGAAGCTCATCACCGGCTGGCCGTCCCTGGTCAGGAAGGCCGGGATGATGGTGTGGAACGGACGCTTGCCGCCCGCGACCACGTTGGCCGACTTCGGGTCCATCGAGAAGCCCACGCCGCGGTTCTGCAGGCTGATGCCGGTGCCCGGCACCACCACGCCCGAGCCGAAGCCCATGTAGTTGGACTGGATGAACGAGATCATCATGCCGTTCTCGTCGGCGGCGGTCAGGTAGATGGTGCCGCCCACCTTGGGCATGCCGAAGTCGAAATGCGTGGCGCGCTGCATGTCGATCAGCTTCGCGCGTGACTTCAGGTAGGCGTCATCGAGCATTTCCTCCGGCGTGACTTCCATGCTGCGCGGGTCGGCCACGTAGCGGTAGAGGTCGGCAAAGGCCAGCTTCATTGCCTCGATCTGCAGGTGCTGAGAATCGACCGAGTCCACCGGGATCGAAGCCATGTCGAACTGGTCCAGGATGCCCAGCGCGATCAGCGCGGCGATGCCCTGGCCGTTGGGCGGGATCTCGTGCAGCTCGTAGCCGCGGTAGGACTTGCTGATCGGCTTGACCCAGTCGGGGCGGTAGTTGCGCAGGTCATCGAGCGTCATGGCGCCGCCGCACTGCTGGCTGAAGGCGGCAATCTGCTCGGCGATCTCGCCTTCATAGTAAGCGCGGCCACGGGTCGCGCCGATCTTGCGCAGGGTTTCGGCGGCAGCCTTCATGGTGAACTTCTCGCCCACCGCGGGTGCGCGGCCATTGGGCATGAAGGTCTCGGCATAGCCGGGCTGGTCCTTCAGTTCAGGCACCGCGGCGGCCCACTTGTGTGCCACCACCGGCGGCACGGCATAGCCGCGCTCGGCGATCTCGATCGCCGGCTCCATCAGGTCGGCGAACGGCAGCTTGCCGAAGCGCTCATGCAGCGCGGCCCAGCCGGCGACCACGCCGGGCACGGTGACCGAGTCCCAGCCGCGGATCGGGCGGTTGGCCAGGCCGTTGGCATCGGTGCCGTACTTGTTCTTGAAGTATTCCGGGCTCCACGCCGCCGGGGCCACGCCCGACGAGTTCAGGCCGTGCAGTTCCTTGCCGTCCCACAGGATGGCAAAGGCATCGCTGCCCAGGCCGCACGACACCGGCTCGACGATGGTGATCGCGGCGGCCGCGGCGATGGCGGCATCGACCGCATTGCCGCCCTTGAGCAGCATGCGCAGTCCGGCTTGCGCAGCCAGCGGGTGCGAGGTGGAAACCACGTTGCGCGCAAACAGCGGGATGCGCACGGAGGGGTAGGGGTTGGTCCAGTTGAAGTTCTGCATGCTTGTCTGTGTCCTTGTGCTCGGTGCGCCCGTAGCGCAAATTCTGCGGCCCTTATTCTGCCGTGATCTTGCGATCCTTGATCAGCTTGCCCCAGCGCGCGCTGTCCTTCTTCACCATCGCGGCGAACTGCGCCGGCGTGCCGCCGACCGGCTCGGCGCCCAGCTTGCCCAGGCGTTCCTTGACCTCGGGCGACTGGATGGCCTTGTTGAACTCGGCATTCAGGCGGTTGACGATATCCGCCGGCAGGCCCTTGGGGCCATAGATGCCGAACCAGGTGTCGGACTCGAAGCCGGGCAGGCCCGACTCACTCGCGGTGGGGATTTCCGGTGCCAGCGGCGAGCGCTTGGCGCTGGTCACTGCCAGTGCCTTGAGCTTGCCGTCCTTCACATGCGGCAGGCCCGACACGATGCTGTCGAACAGCACCTGCACCTTGCCCGAGATCAGGTCCGGCACGGCCAGCGCGGTGCCGCGGTAGGGGATGTGGGTGATGAACACGCCCGCCTGCGCCTTGAAGGCCTCGGCGGTCAGGTGCACCACGGTGCCGTTGCCGCTGGAGGCGTAGTTCAGCTCGCCGGGATGCTTCTTGGCGTAGTCGATCAGCTCGCGCACGTTTTTCGCCGGCAGGCTGTTCGGCACCACCAGCAGGTTGGTGGCGATCGCCACCTGGCTGACCGGGGTGAAGTCGGTCTCGGTGTTGTATGGCAGGCGGGGGTTGATATACGGCCCGATCGAGTGCGTGCTGGTGGTGGCGATCAGCAGCGTATAGCCATCGGGAGCGGCCTTGGCGGCCATGTCCGAGCCGATCGCGCCGCCGGCGCCGGGGCGGTTGTCGACCACGATCTGCTGGCCCAGGTTGGCGCCCACCTTCTGCGCGATGGCGCGTGCCAGCAGGTCGGTCGCGCCGCTGGCCGGGAAGGGCACGATCAGGCGGATCGGCTTGCTGGGATAGGTATCGGCCAGTGCGGGCGTGGCGGCCAGGCAAAGCCCGCAGCCAAGGCCGATGCCGAAGCGGCGCAGCCAGGATTTCATTCTTGTCTCCGGTGTCAGGCGATTGGCCCCGATTCATGAGCCGGCCTTCATTATTCCGTGCTGCCGGTCACAAAGAAAGCTAATATTTCTTTCCAATGTCACAAGGAAATCTTAAGGATCAGCCCTTGCCGGCATATGCCTGACTCTTCCCTTGTGTGCACCGATGAGCACTGTCCGCTTCCTCCGTACCTTCGTTGCCGTGGCCGAGCACGGCTCCTTTGCCGCCGCTGCCGGCCAGGTGGCGCTGACCCAGGCCGCCGTCAGCCTGCAGATGCGCGCGCTGGAGACCGAATTGCGCCGCGAGCTGTTCGACCGCAACGGCCGCGTGGCCGTGCTCAATGCCGACGGCCGCGCGCTGCTGCCGCAGGCGCGGCGCATGCTGGCGCTGTATGAAGAGATGCGCCTGCCGCTGGCCTCGGACGAAGCCATGGCGGGTGCGGTGGCGGTGGGTGCGGTGGTGTCGGTGATGGGCGGGCTGTCACATGCGGTGGCGCATATGAAGCGCACTTATCCTGCGCTCGACGTGCGCCTGGTCGGCGCCAAGTCGATCGAGCTGGCGGCGCAGGTCGAGGCCGGCGAGCTGGATGCCGCCATCCTGGTCGAGGGCGCCGCGCGCGTGCCCGGCACGCTGCGCTGGACGCCGCTGTACCAGGAGCCGCTGGTGGCGATCGCGGCACGCGGCAGCCCGGGCCGCGACGCACGCGAGGCGCTCGCCACCAATCCCTACCTGCGCTTCGACCGCAGCCAGCGCACCGGCGTGCTGGTCGAGCGCGCGCTGCGCCGCGCGCACCTGAAGGTCAACGAGTTCCTGGAGCTGAACGCGATCGAGGCGCTGGTGGAACTGGTGCGGCAGGAGGTCGGCGTGACCGTGGTGCCGCTGCTGCGCCGCGCGCGCTGGCGCGACGACGAGGCGCTGCGCATCCTGCCGCTGCTGGTCAACGGCGAGCCGGTGATGCGTCACATCGGCATGCTGGAACGGCGCGACCACGGGCGCGGGAAGGTGACCGCGGCAGTACGGGCCGCCTGCAGCGAGCTGTTCGGCGCCTAGCTGTCGCCGTGCCATAACCAAGTCCTATCGCGCGGATAGTCAGAAACACGTTCTCCTGAAGATCCCTATTGCATATATTTCGGTTGCGGACGGCCGCTGACGCGGCCCGACTCGCCATGGGCGCCACGACTCCTGCGTTGGCGCACGCCCTCGCGCGTCCGCTGATTGCCCGACCTTTGACGCCATCGCTGCAGGCGTGTTCAGTACGTCCCTACATGGAGAAACGTATGTCTAACGAAACAAAGTGTCCGTTCAGCCATGCCGCCGGCGGCGGCACGACGAATCGTGACTGGTGGCCGAATCAACTGCGTCTGGACCTGCTGAGCCAGCATTCCAGCAAGTCCAACCCGTTGGGCGGCGACTTCAACTATGCCAAGGCCTTCAAGAGTCTCGACTTCGCAGCAGTGAAGAAGGACCTGGCCGCGCTGATGACTGACTCGCAGGACTGGTGGCCGGCGGACTTCGGCCACTACGGCCCGCTGTTTATCCGCATGGCCTGGCACAGCGCGGGCACATATCGCATTGGCGATGGCCGCGGTGGTGCAGGGCGCGGCCAGCAGCGTTTCGCACCGCTCAACAGCTGGCCGGACAACGCCAGCCTGGACAAGGCGCGCCGACTGCTATGGCCGATCAAGCAGAAGTACGGCCAGAAGATCTCCTGGGCCGACCTGATGATCCTGGCCGGCAACGTCGCGCTCGAGACCATGGGCTTCAAGACGTTCGGCTTCGGCGGTGGCCGGGAAGACACCTGGGAACCGGATGCGGATGTTTCCTGGGGCAAGGAAAAGACCTGGCTGGGCGGTGACCTGCGTTATGGCAAGGGTGCTGCCGGCAAGGATGAAGGCGTGGTCGTGGCCGACGAGGCGTTGCATGGCACCGAGACCAGCCGCACCGACTCCGGGCGCAACCTGGAGAACCCGCTGGCCGCCGTGCAGATGGGCCTGATCTACGTGAACCCGGAAGGCCCCGACGGCAATCCGGACCCGCTTGCCGCGGCCCACGACATCCGCGAATCGTTCGGGCGCATGGCCATGGACGACGAGGAGACCGTCGCGCTGATCGCCGGCGGGCATGCCTTCGGCAAGACCCACGGTGCCGGTCCCGCGGACAACATCGGGCCCGAGCCCGAGGGCGCCGATCTCGAACGCCAGGGCCTGGGATGGGCGAGCACCTTTGGCACCGGCAAGGGCGCCGACACCATCACCAGCGGCCTGGAGGTGACCTGGAGCAATACACCGACGAAGTGGGGCAATAGCTATCTGGAGAACCTGTTTGGCCACGAATGGGAGCTGACCAAGAGCCCCGCCGGTGCCAACCAGTGGGTTGCCAAGGATGCCGCGGAAACCATCCCGCACGCTTACGATCCTGCGAAGAAGCTGCGGCCGACGATGCTGACCACGGATCTGTCGCTGCGTTTCGACCCGGCCTACGAGAAGATCTCGCGGCGCTTCCTGGAGCATCCTGACCAGCTCGCCGATGCCTTTGCCCGCGCCTGGTTCAAGCTGATCCACCGTGACATGGGCCCGCGCGCCCGCTACCTTGGACCGGAAGTGCCGGCCGAAGAGCTGCTCTGGCAGGATCCGATCCCGGCGGTCGATCATCCGCTGGTCAACGAGCAGGACGTCGCCGCGCTCAAGCAGAAGATCCTGGCGTCAGGGCTGCCGGTCTCGCAACTGGTGCAGACCGCCTGGGCCTCGGCATCCACCTTCCGCGGCTCGGACAAGCGCGGCGGCGCCAATGGCGCGCGTATCCGCCTGGCCCCGCAGAAGGACTGGGCAGCCAATGAGCCCGAGCAACTGGCGAAGGTGCTGAAGGTGCTCGAAGGGATCCAGGCCGAGTTCAACGGCGCACAGTCCGGCGGCAAGAAGATCTCGCTTGCCGACCTGATCGTGCTGGCCGGTGGCGCGGGGATCGAGCAGGCGGCGCAGAAGGCCGGCCATCGGGTGACCGTGCCGTTTACGCCGGGCCGCATGGACGCCTCGCAGGAACAGACCGACGTGCAATCCGTCGGGGCGCTCGAGCCGATTGCAGATGGCTTCCGCAACTTCCTGAAGGGGAAGTACAACATCCGGGCGGAGGACCTGCTGATCGACAAGGCGCAATTGCTGACCCTGACTGCTCCCGAGATGACGGTGCTCATTGGCGGACTGCGCGTCCTGAACGTGCATACCGGGCAGGATGCGCACGGCGTCTTCACCGACCGTCCGGAAACGCTGAGCAACGATTTCTTCCGCAACCTGCTCGACATGCGTACGGAATGGAAGCCGCTCTCGGAGGCCCGGGACGTGTTCGAGGGGCGTGACGCCAAGACCGGTGCGAAGAAGTGGACCGGCACCCGCGTCGACCTGGTGTTTGGTTCGAATTCCCAGCTCCGGGCCCTTTGCGAGGTCTACGCAAGCGAGGACGGACAGGAGAAGTTTGTCCGTGACTTCGTCGCCGCCTGGGCCAAGGTGATGAACCTCGACCGGTTCGACGTTGCCTGAACGGTCGCGTGGCCCCGTCAGGGCCGTCCTCCCTGACGGGGCTTTCTCAACCCGGGTGTGAGCGGCGCAGTGGACGCGTCGCCAACACAATGACAAGCGGCCGGCAAGCGCCGGCCGCGTGGCCTGCCAGGGCATGCCCTCGCCTACATGATCCTGTGCGCAAAATGCCCGCGCCGCGCATCGGCCATCAGGTCGAGGAACTGCCCGGTGCTCATGTGCACCAGTTCCTGGTGGTCGCCCGCCTCGAAGTAGACGTCGGGGTGCGTCAGCAGGCTGTCGTCGAGCCAGGTCTGCGTGCCGTACGCCATGCCGACCGGCGGGAGCGCGCCGTGGTCGCAGTCGCGGAACACTTCGCGCACGCCATCCTCATGCGCCAGCGACAGCTTGCGGCCGGTCTGCTCGCAGATCTCCGACAGTTTCAGGTGGTGAGTCGAAGGAATCACGGCAGCGACGTAGCCGCTGCTGTCTTCCAGCAGGACGGTCTTGGCCAGTCGGTCTCCGGGAATGTGTGCGGCCTGCGCAGTGGCCATGCTGCTGAGGCTGTAGGGGTGCCGAACGGTGTCGAACTGGCTTTGCTTCTTGCTCAGGCATCTCGCCAGCGTGGTAGACATGGTCATGATTTCAACCTCCGACGCGCGCAGCGCGACCGTTGTCCGAGTCCTATCAATATAGGTCGTCGGGGGTCGGGTGGCGGTGGGGCCGAGCCAGGACGTAGCCGGCAAGCACAAAAAAAGGGCACCTTGCGGTGCCCTTAGTGTGTTGTGCCGCCGGCCCCGGGGCCGGCGATATTCCCTGCTTATTCTTCCTGGAACGCTTCCTCGCGCTTGGCCTTGATCGACGGCATCGCCACGATCAGCACCAGCACGCCAGCGGCGATCAGCAGGCCCAGCGACAGCGGGCGCGTCACGAACACGCTGAAGTCACCACGCGACAGCAGCAGCGAGCGGCGGAAGTTCTCTTCCATCATCGGCCCCAGCACGAAGCCGAGCAGCAGCGGCGCGGGTTCGCACTTGAGCTTGATGAACAGGTAGCCCACCACGCCGAAGGCCGCGGTCTGGAACACGTCGAAGGTGGTGTTCTGGACCGAGTACACGCCGATGCAGCAGAACGTCAGGATGGCCGGGTACAGGTAGCGGTAAGGCACCTTCAGCAGCTTCACCCAGATGCCGATCAGCGGCAGGTTCAGCACGATCAGCATCAGGTTGCCGATCCACATCGAGGCGATCAGGCCCCAGAACAGCGCCGGGTTGCTGGTCATCACCTGCGGGCCGGGCTGGATGTTGTGGATGGTCATCGCACCCACCATCAGCGCCATCACCGCGTTGGGCGGAATGCCCAGCGTCAGCAGCGGGATGAAGGAGGTCTGCGAAGCCGCATTGTTGGCCGATTCCGGACCCGCCACGCCTTCGATCGCACCCTTGCCGAATTCCTGCGGATACCTGGAAGTCTTCTTCTCCAGCGAGTAGGCAGCAAACGAAGCCAGCGATGCACCGCCGCCCGGCAGGATGCCCAGTGCCGAGCCCAGCAGCGTGCCACGCAACACCGCCGGGATCATGCGCTTGAAGTCTTCCTTGGTCGGGAACAGGTTGGTGATGTGGTCGGTAAAGGTTTCGCGGTGTTCCTTCTGCTCCAGGTTGGCGATGATTTCAGCAAAGCCGAAGATACCCATTGCCACCGAGACGAAGTTCAGGCCATCGGTCAGTTCCGGCACGTCGAACGAGAAGCGCGCGGCGCCCGAGTTCACGTCGGTGCCGACCAGGCCCAGCAGCAGGCCCAGCACGATCATGGCGATGGCCTTGACCAGCGAACCCGAAGCCAGCACCACGGCGCCGATCAGGCCCAGCACCATCAGCGAGAAGTATTCGGCGGGGCCGAACTTGAACGCCAGTTCCGACAGCGGCGCGGCAAAGGCGGCCAGGATCATGGTGGCGACGCAGCCGGCGAAGAACGAGCCCAGCCCGGCTGTGGCCAGCGCCACCCCCGCTCGTCCTCGCCTTGCCATCTGGTAGCCGTCGATGGTTGTCACCACCGAGGATGATTCACCAGGCAGGTTCACCAGGATGGCGGTGGTCGAACCGCCGTACTGGGCGCCGTAGTAGATACCGGCCAGCATGATCAGCGCGGCCACCGGGGGCAGCGTGTAGGTCACCGGCAGCAGCATGGCGATGGTGGCCAGCGGCCCCAGGCCCGGCAGCACGCCGATCAGGGTTCCCAGCACGCAGCCCAGGAAGGCGTACGCGAGGTTCTGGAAGGTCAGGGCGGTGGAGAAGCCCAGACCCAGGTTGGCGAGTAGTTCCATGTTGGCGGCCTCCTTAGCTTGCCAGGAAAGCCGGCCACACCGGCATCTGCAGGTTGATGCCGTACACGAACGCGCCCAGGCTGATCAGCACCAGGATGATGGCGTTGAGGATGGCACCCTTCCAGCTGAATTCATGGCTGGCCATCGACGACACCAGCACCAGCACCAGCACCGACAGCACCATGCCCAGCGGCTTGAGCAGCAGGCCGAACAGCACCACCGAACCGAGGATCCACAAGAGCGTCTTGATGTCCCAGCGGGCCAGGTTGTCTTCTTCCGACTTGGAAGACAACGAGCCCCACAGCACCAGCACGCCCAGCAGGGCGAGCACGATGCCGAGCCAGAACGGGAAGTATCCCGGTCCCATTTTTGCGGCGGTTCCCATGGAATAACCGCGCGCGACCCAGGAAAAGCCGAATCCGACCAGGATGAACATCAGGCCGGAGGCGAAGTCCTTTTGGCTACGTATGCGCAAAGTGAATCTCCTCGATAAGACTGCTTGAAATCTCAGGAGGGCTCCCTTCCGCTGCCTTTGTTGCGGTGCATCAATGCGGCAGTTTGCGGGAGCTCTCCTACGGGCAGGGTGGAAGTTAAGGGGGCGACCTTTCAGCTACCTTTCAGATGTCTGCAAACAGGGTCATGCTGAGGGTATCCCCTAGTGAAAGAGCGCTTAAAAGTGCCGCCAAGCCAAGCTGGGAGCGGCCTGGCGGGCAGAAGCCCCAGTCGCTGCGCTATTATCCGGGGCGGTCTTGCGCCGCGCGGCGCTACCCGCCGCTGAAAGGTTTGAAAGGTTCCGCAAGGAACCACTACGCAACGCGAGGAGCGGTTTGGAGAGCATTGACCACATCATTCTGATCGGCGCCGTCGTGATGTCGCTGGGCATCGTGCTGGGGGCTTTCTCGGCACGCCTGGGCGTGCCGTTCCTGCTGGTCTTCCTGGCCGTGGGCATGCTGGCCGGCGTGGACGGGCCGGGCGGCATCCGTTTCTCCGATACCTGGCTCAGCTTCCTGGTCGGCAACCTGGCGCTGGCGGTGATCCTGCTCGATGGCGGGCTGCGCACGCGCTTTGCCACCTTCCGGGTGGCGCTGAAGCCTTCGCTGTCGCTGGCGACCGTGGGGGTGCTGGTGACGGCAGCGCTGGTCGGCGTGTTCGCCGCGTGGCTGCTGGGCATCGACTGGCGGCTCGGGCTGCTGCTTGGTGCCATCGTCGGCTCGACCGACGCGGCCGCGGTGTTCTCGATGCTCAATAGCAGCGGCATCCGGCTGAAGGAGCGGGTGGCGAGCGTGCTCGAGATCGAGTCCGGCATCAACGACCCGATGGCGATCTTCCTGACCCTGACGCTGATCGAATGGCTGACCGCGCCTGACGGCCTGACGCCGCTGGGCCTGGTCACGCGGCTGCTGGTGCAGTTCGGCGTGGGCGGCGTGCTCGGCCTGGCGCTCGGCTATTGCCTGGCCCGCGTGCTGGAGCGCATCCGCGTGGCCGAGGGGCTGCAGGCGATCCTGCTGTGCTCGGGCGGCGCCATGGTGTTCGCGCTGGTGCAGAGCGCCGGCGGCAGCGGTTTCCTGGCGGTGTACCTGACCGGCATGCTGATCGGTAACCGCGAGCGCGCGGTGACGCCGGACACCATGCGCGCCATGGACGGCATGGCCTGGCTGGCGCAGTCGGCCATGTTCCTGCTGCTGGGCCTGCTGGTGTCGCCGCACCGGATCTGGGAGGTGGCCGGTCCGGCGGTGGCGGTGGCGGCCTTCCTGATGCTGGTGGCGCGGCCGGTGGCGGTGTGGCTGGCGCTGCTGCCGTTCCGCTTCAATGCGCGCGAGACCGGCTTTATCGCCTGGATGGGACTGCGCGGCGCGGTGCCGATCGTACTGGCGCTGTTTCCGCTGCTGCGCGAGGTGCCGCAATCGGGGCTGCTGTTCCGCATCGCCTTTGCCGTGGTGCTGGCCAGCCTGCTGTTCCAGGGCACCACGGTGTCGGTGGCGGCGCGCCTGGCGCGCGTGCGGCGCCCCGGCTACCCCGAGCCGCTGGCGCGTTCGCGCCTGCGCGGCACGCGCGCGCCGATCCTGGAGGTGATGCAGTTCGAGGTGGGGCCCAATGCGCCCGTGGAGAACGTGCGCGCCGACCAGCTGGAGCTGCCGCCGCGCTGCCGGCTGCTGACGGTGGCGCGCGACGATGCGCTGGCGGCGCTGGACCAGACCGTGCTGCGCGCCGGCGACAGCGTCTCGGTGCTGGCGCCGGTGACGACCCTGCCGATGCTGTCGGCGCTGTTCCAGGCACCGGGCCGCGCGCCTACCTGGGAGCAGGCCTCGCATGATTTCCTGATGTCGGGTGATGCGCTGCTGCGCGACGTCGCGGCGCTGTACGGCACGCGCGCGCTGACCCCGGAAGAGGAGCCGCTGACGCTGGAAGCGGCGATGCTGCGGGCCTTCACCTCGCCGCCGGTGGAGGGCGACAGCGTCGCGATCGCCGGCCTGCCGCTGACGGTGACGCGCATGGAAGGCGCGCAGATCCTGCAGGTGGGGTTGCTGCTGCCGCGGCTGGACGGGGATTCGGGCGGGCGGCTATGGCCGCGTCGGCGCAAGGACGGGGCAGAGCGGAGCGGGGAGGGTGCCGAGGCGGAGTAATGACAAAAAAGGCGGCCATGGCCGCCTTGTTTTCAATCCACCTTCGCCCCGGACACCTTCACGATCTGCGCGTATTTCTTCAGCTCGCGCTGGATCAGCGCCGCGAACTGCTCGGGCGTGGTCGGTGCCGGCTGTGCGCCGATGCGGGCCAGGCGTGCCTTCATCTCGTCGGTCTTCAGGATTGCCACGATCTCATGGTTAAGCCGCTCGACGATCTCGCGCGGGGTGTTGGCCGGCGCGAACACGCCGAACCACGTCGAGATGTCGAAGCCTTCCAGGCCCAGCCCCTTGCCGGCTTCCGCGATGGTCGGCAGTTCCGGGAAGGCCGCGGCGCGGCTGGCGGTGGTGACCGCAAAGGCCTTCAGCTTGCCCGCCTTGATATTGGCCGAGGCCGAAGCCAGGTTGTCGAAGATCAGGTCGGTCTGGCCCGACAGCACCGACAGCTGCGCCGGTGCGGCGCCGTTGTACGGGATATGGACCATGCTGACCTTCGCCATGCTCTTGAAGAGCTCGCCCGACAGGTGGCCGGCGCTGCCGTTGCCGCCCGAGGCGTAGTCCAGCTTGCCCGGATTCTTGCGCGCGTACGCGACCAGGTCGCGCACATTGTTGATATGCAGGTCGGCGGCCTTGCCCGGGTGCATCACCAGCACGTTGGGGACGTCGGCCACCAGCGTGATCGGCGCGAAGTCCTTGACCGGGTCGTACGGCATCTTGCTGAACAGCGTCGGGTTGATGGCGTGCGTGGCCACCGCGCCCATGACGATGGTGTAGCCGTCGGCCGGCTGCTTGGCGACGTAGTCCGCGCCCAGGTTGCCGCCCGCGCCGGGCTTGTTCTCGACCACCACCGGCTGGCCCAGGCTGTCGCGCAGCTTCTCGCCGATGGCGCGCGCGACGGTGTCGAGCGGGCCGCCGGCGGGGTAGGGCACCACGAAGCGGACCGGCTTGGTCGGGTAGGCATTGGTGGCCGCCACGGCGGCGGCGGGCAGCAGGGCCGCGGTCAGCGCGGCGGCAAGCAGTTTCTTCAGCATGTTTCGGACTTCAGGGGATTGGGATTCTTATCTGGCGCCGATGCCCCGCGCCATCATGACCGCGCACAGCGGCAGCAGGATCACCAGGTGGGCTTCGATCATCACCCAGCGGCGGGCGGCCTTCAACTCGGACGGCGCCGGCACGTAATCCGGCAGCCGGCGCGCCTGCTTGCGCCAGCGCGCGATGGCGAAGGTCGGCGGCAGCGAGCACAGCGCGATCAGCACGAACACGCCCACCTTGGCATGGAACCACGGGTTGTGCAGGTAGAAGTCGGCGCCCTTGGCGCCGTAGAACAGGCGCAGCAGGCCGGTGCCCAGCACCACCATCGCCGACAGGAAATAGAACAGGTCGTACAGCGACAGGCGCCGCACCGCGGCCGGCGTGATTTCCGGGCGCAGCACCACGGCCTCGGCGGCCATCAGGGTGATCAGGACGAAGATCGCAAGGAAATGCAGGAAGGACAGTATGGCGTCGGTCAGCATGGATTCTCCTTTGCCTTTGCTTCAGTGGGGACTGAACTGCTTCGGGAAGGCACCGGCGGGGCACCAGGGCCGCCCGCCGGCAGGAGGAGAATCTTACAGCACACCCTTTGCACGCAGCGCTTCGATCTGCTCAGGGCCGTAGCCCAGCGTCTCGGCCAGCACCGTGTCGGTGTGCTCGCCCAGCAGCGGCGGGTGGCGCAGTGCCTGCGGCGGCGTGGCGCTCATCTTGATCGGGCTGCCCACCAGCCTGACCTCGCCGGCGCTGGGGTGGGGCAGGTCCACGCGCAGGCCGCGCGCCTTGACCTGGTCGTCCTCGAACACGTCGTCGAGGGTGTTGATCGGGCCGCACGGCACGCCGGCGGCCTCCAGGTCGCGGATCCACTGGGCGCGGGTGCGCGGGCGCACCATCTCGGCCAGGATCGGCACCAGCACGTCGCGGTTGGCCACGCGCTGCGGGTTGGTGGCAAAGCGCGGGTCGTCGGCCAGCTCGGGCTTGCCGCCGTCGGTGACGAACTTGCGGAACTGCCCGTCGTTGCCCACCGCCACGATGATCCAGCCATCGGCGGCCTGGAAGGTCTGGTAGGGGACGATATTGGGGTGCGCATTGCCCCAGCGGCGCGGCGCCTGGCCGCTGGCCAGGTAGTTGGTGTTCATGTTGGCCAGCATCGCCACCTGCACGTCCAGCAGGGCCATGTCGATGTACTGGCCCTCGCCGGTGCGGTCGCGGTGCGCCAGCGCCGCCAGCACGGCGATGGTGGCGTACTGGCCGGTCATCAGGTCGGAAATGGCCACGCCGGCCTTCTGCGGGCCGCCGCCGGGCAGGTCGTCGCGCTCGCCGGTCAGGCTCATGAAGCCGCCCATGCCCTGGATGATGAAGTCATAGCCCGGGCGCGCGGCGTACGGGCCGGTCTGGCCGAAGCCGGTGACCGAGCAGTAGATCAGGTCGGGCTTGACCTGCCTGAGCGACTCATAGTCCAGGCCGTACTTCCTGAGCTGGCCTACCTTGTAGTTCTCCAGCACCACGTCGCTCTGCGCCGCCAGCTCGCGCACGATCTGCTGACCTTCCGGCGTGCTGATGTCGCAGGTCACGGAGCGCTTGTTGCGGTTGGCGGCCAGGTAGTAGGCGGCTTCGGCGGTGTCGCGGCCGTCCTCGTCCCTGAGCCAGGGCGGGCCCCAGGTGCGGGTATCGTCGCCGGCGCCGGGGCGCTCGATCTTGATCACGTCGGCGCCGAAATCGGCAAGGTTCTGGGCGCACCACGGCCCGGCAAGGACGCGGGTCAGGTCGAGGACGCGGAGATGGCTTAAAGCTCCCATGGCGGTAGTCAATGCAGTGGGTAAGGCGGGGGATCGGTCGCAACGGCGAGGGGTCGGCGCGCCCCTGCAAACAGGGGCCAGCACGGGTTGCCTGCAATGTACCACCGGCAAATCGCCGGCGCGGCTTTGGGTGCTTTATAAGGCGCTTGTGGCGATGGGATTTGGGCGATAGCCGGCCGGCTCCCCGGCGCCATGCCTGACGTGCCCGGCAGGCTGCCTTGCCCGTATAATCAACGGTTTGCAAATCCAATACTGATTCGTCGCGCCCGGCCACGCCAGGGCAAGCGTCCGCCATCCCATGAAAGTCTCAGACATTCGCAGCAAGTTCCTGCAGTTCTTCGAATCGAAGGGCCATACCGTGGTCCGCTCGTCCAGCCTGGTGCCGGCGAACGACCCGACGCTGCTGTTCACCAACTCCGGCATGGTGCAGTTCAAGGACGTGTTCCTGGGCACCGACAAGCGCCCGTACACCCGCGCCACCTCGGCGCAGCGCTCGGTGCGCGCCGGCGGCAAGCACAATGACCTCGAGAACGTGGGCTACACCGCGCGCCACCATACGTTCTTCGAGATGCTGGGCAACTTCTCGTTTGGCGACTACTTCAAGCGCGATGCCATCCTGTACGCGTGGGAACTGCTGACCAAGACCTACCAGCTGCCGGCCGAGAAGCTGTGGGTGACGGTCTACGCGGAAGACGACGAGGCCTACGACATCTGGGCCAAGGAAGTGGGCGTGCCGGCCGAGCGTATCGTGCGCATCGGCGACAACAAGGGCGCGCGCTACGCCTCGGACAACTTCTGGCAGATGGCCGACACCGGCCCGTGCGGCCCGTGCTCGGAAATCTTCTACGACCACGGCCCGGACGTGTGGGGCGGCCCGCCGGGATCGCCCGAGGAAGACGGCGACCGCTACATCGAGGTGTGGAACCTGGTGTTCATGCAGTTCAACCGCGACGAGCAGGGCAATATGACGCCGCTGCCCAAGCCGTGCGTGGACACCGGCATGGGCCTGGAGCGCATTGCCGCGGTGCTGCAGCACGTGCACAGCAACTATGAGATCGACCTGTTCCAGGCGCTGATCAAGGCCGCCGCGCGTGAAACCCATATCGACAACCTGAACCAGAACTCGCTCAAGGTCATCGCCGACCATATCCGCGCGTGCTCGTTTCTGATCGTCGACGGCGTGATCCCCGGCAACGAAGGCCGCGGCTACGTGCTGCGCCGGATCATCCGCCGCGCCATCCGCCATGGCTACAAGCTGGGCCAGAAGACTCCGTTCTTCCACAAGATGGTGGCCGATCTGGTCGAGCAGATGGGCCAGGCTTATCCCGAACTGGCTGAAGCCCAGTCGCGCGTGACCGAAGTGCTGAAGGCCGAGGAAGAGCGCTTCTTCGAGACCATCGAGAACGGCATGTCGATCCTTGACGCCGCACTGGCCGACCTGAAGCTCAAGGGCGGCAAGACGCTGGACGGCGAACTGGCGTTCAAGCTGCACGACACCTTCGGCTTCCCGCTGGACCTGACGCAGGACGTGTGCCGCGAGCAGGAAATCGGCGTGGACGAGGCCGCCTTCGACGCGGCCATGAACCGCCAGCGCGAGCAGGCGCGCGCCGCCGGCAAGTTCAAGATGGCCGCCGGCCTGGAGTACACCGGCGACAAGACCGTGTTCCACGGCTACGAGAAGCTGGAACTGCCGCAAGCCAGGGTCACCGCGCTGTATGTGGACGGCGCCGCCGTGAACGCCATGCAGCCGGGCCAGACCGGCGTGGTGGTGCTCGACAACACCCCGTTCTACGCCGAGTCCGGCGGCCAGGCCGGCGACCAGGGCGTGCTGAAGGCAGGCAATGCCGTCTTCGCCGTGACTGACACCACCAAGATCCAGGCCGACGTGTTCGGCCACCAGGGCACGCTGGAAGGCGGCGCACTCAAGGTGGGCGATGCCGTGTCGGCCCAGGTCGACGCGCAGCGCCGTGCGCGCACCGTGCGCAACCACTCGGCCACCCACCTGATGCACAAGGCCCTGCGTGAAGTGCTGGGCAGCCACGTGCAGCAGAAGGGCTCGCTGGTGGATGCGGACAAGACCCGCTTCGACTTCTCGCACAACGCGGCGCTGACCGACGAGCAGATCCGCCGCGTGGAAGAGATCGTCAATGCCGAGATCCTGCGCAACGACGACACGCATGCCGAGATCATGCCGTTCGACGACGCGGTCAAGAGCGGCGCGATGGCACTGTTCGGCGAGAAGTACGCCGACGACGTGCGCGTGCTGTCGATCGGCACCTCAAAGGAACTGTGCGGCGGCACCCACGTGCACCGCACCGGCGACATCGGCCTGTTCAAGATCGTGGTGGAAGGCGGCGTTGCCGCCGGCATCCGCCGCGTGGAAGCCATTACCGGCGACAACGCGCTGCACTACCTGCAGGGCCTGGACGCCAGGCTGAACGAAGCCGCCGCCGTGCTGAAGGCCCAGCCGTCGGAGCTGGTGCCGCGCATCGGCCAGGTGCAGGACCAGGTGCGCGCGCTGGAGAAGGAGCTGGAACGCCTGAAGAGCAAGCTGGCCGCCTCGCAGGGCGACGAGCTGGCCGCGCAGGCGGTCGACATCAAGGGCCTGAAGGTGCTGGCCGCGCAACTGGACGGCGCCGACGTCAAGACCCTGCGCGAGACCATGGACAAGCTCAAGGACAAGCTGAAGAGTGCGGCCATCGTGCTGGGTGCGGTGTCCGACGGCAAGGTCAGCCTGATCGCTGGTGTCACCGCCGATGCCACGGGCAAGGTCAAGGCCGGCGAGCTGGTCAACTTTGTCGCGCAGCAGGTGGGCGGCAAGGGTGGCGGCCGTCCCGACATGGCCCAGGCTGGCGGCACCGAGCCGGCCAAGCTGCCGCAGGCGCTGGCTGGTGTCGGCGAGTGGGTGGCGGGCAAGATCTGACTCGCGTAGCGCCGCCGCTGGTTTGCCCCCCTCTCCCGCGTGCGGGAGAGGGGGGCAAACCAGCAGGTCGGGCCTGACGTTGTCACAGAAGCAGAAAGGGCGCCCCGGCGCCCTTTCTGCTTTTTATTTTTCCGGCGTTCCCTTGCCGCTGCCCAGCACCGTCAGCAACTCCATCGGCAACGGAAACACGATCGTCGAGCTCTTGTCTCCCGCAATCTGCGTCAGCGTCTGCATGTAGCGCAGCTGCATCGCCTGCGGCTGCCGCGCCAGCATCTGTGCCGCTTCCAGCAGTTTCTCCGAAGCCTGCAGTTCGCCCTCGGCATGGATCACCTTGGCGCGCCGCTCGCGTTCGGCCTCGGCCTGCCGCGCAATCGCGCGGATCATGGTTTCGTTGAGGTCGACATGCTTGATCTCGACGTTCGAGACCTTGATGCCCCAGGCGTCGGTCTGGGCGTCCAGCGCCTGCTGGATGTCGAGGTTGAGCTTCTCGCGCTCGGCCAGCATCTCGTCCAGCTCGTGCTTGCCCAGCACCGAGCGCAGCGTGGTCTGCGCCAGCTGGCTGGTGGCTTCCAGGAAGTTCGCCACCTGGATGATGGCGCGTTCCGGATCGACCACGCGGAAGTACACCACCGCATTGACCTTCACCGAGACGTTGTCGCGCGAAATCACATCCTGCGGCGGCACGTCCATCACCACCGTGCGCAGGTCCACCCTGACCATCTGCTGCACGGCGGGGATCAGCAGCACCAGGCCCGGGCCCTTGACCCGCCAGAAGCGTCCGAGCATGAACACCACGCCGCGTTCGTATTCGCGCAGCACGCGGAACGAGGTGATCACCAGCAGTGCCAGCAGGAAGATCAAACCGCCGAAGCTGAATCCGTAGGCCATGGTCAGGCTCCCTTGTCTGGCGTCGGTTGGGGTGGAGTTGTCGGGACAAGCGGGGCGTTGCCGGCGGCGATCACCTCGAGCACCAGGCCCTTGCGCGCGGTGACGACCACCGGCGTGCCGCGCGGCAAGGAGCTGGCGCTGTGCACGCGCCAGGTCTCGCCGCGCACCGTGGCCCAGCCTTCCTCGCGCAGGTCGTCCAGCATTTCGCCGCGGGCGCCGACCAGGGTGTCGGCACCGCTGACCACCGGGCGCTTGCGCGAGCGCACCAGCATCGCCGACATGCCGAACACGAAAATCGCGGACAGCGCTGACATCGCCGCCACCATCGGCAGCGGCACGCCGAAGCCCGGCACGTCGGTGTCGATCAGCATCACCGCGCCAAAGGCAAAGGCGATGATGCCGCCCACGCCCAGCGCGCCGAAGGACGGCAGGAACAGCTCCGCCACCATGCAGCCGATGCCCAGCGCCACCAGCGCCAGCCCGGCGTAGTTCACGGGCAGCATGTGCAGCGCGAACAGCGCCACCAGCAGGCAGATCGCGCCGGCAATGCCGGGCACTACCATGCCCGGCGTGGAGAATTCGAAGATCAGGCCGTAGATGCCGATCATCAGCAGCAGCAGCGCCACGCTGGGCTCGGTGATCACGGCCAGGAAGCGGTTGCGCCAGTCGGGTTCCAGCGTCACCACCGGCGCATTGGCGGTGTGCAGCACGCCGGCCTTGCCACCGGCAGCGGTGATCGTGCGGCCTTCAACCTGGCGCAACAGCGCGGGCAGGTCGGGGGCGACCAGGTCGACCACGCGCTGGGCCAGGGCCTCGTCGGCCGACAGGCTGACCGATTCGCGCACCGCGCGTTCGGCCCACTCGGCATTGCGTCCGCGCAGCTGGGCCAGGCCGCGGATATACGCCGAAGCATCGTGCATTTGCTTGCGTTCCATCGCGTCGGCCCGCGCTGGCTCGCTGGCGGGGGCGGAGGCGGGCTTGGCGCCGGGCAGGGCCTCTGGCTTCTGCGGCCCGCCAATGCCGACCTGCACCGGGGTGGCCGCGCCCAGGTTGGTGCCCGGCGCCATTGCCGCGATGTGGCTGGCGTAGAGGATGTAGGTGCCGGCACTGGCCGCGCGCGCGCCGCCGGGATAGACGTAGCTGGCCACCGGTATCGGCGAGGCCAGGATGGCCTGGATGATCTCGCGCATGGACGCGTCCAGCCCGCCCGGGGTGTCCATTTCCAGCACCACCAGCTGGGCGCCGCCCGCGCGCGCGCGTTCCATGCTGCGCAGGATAAAGCTGGCGCTGGCGGGGCTGACCGCACCCTTGAGCGGAATCACGTAGACCGGCGCGGTTGCCGTGGTCGTGACGGTGGAGGCAGGCGCCGAGGCGCCGGAGGGCGGCGCCGCACGGGCACCTGGGCCGGCGAGGGCAACGGCGCCGCACGCCAGCGCCAGGCCGGCCAGCAGCCGGCCGGACATCGGCCGAAGGGCCCGCAGCAGCGCGGTGGCAGGTTTCATGAGAGGGGCGGGGCACGCAAGGTGCCGTGATGGCGCCACTTCAAGTGTAGGCCACCGGGCACATCTTGCACGCGGGCTGCCTCGGGCCCGCGCGCCGGGGGCGCTCAGGCCGCCGCCAGGTCCGGCCTGGCCGAGGGGCCGGGTGAGTGGGCGGTGAGCGTGTCGATCAGCGCATGCAAGGCCGCGCTGGCCATGGACGGATGCCAGGCCAGCAGCGTGCGCACGCGGCCGGCCGCGCCCAGGCTGTGCTGGCGGATGGCGGGCAGGTCGCGGTACAGCCCCAGCACCGAGCGCGGCACGATCGCCGCGCCGATGCCGGCCGCGACGCAGGCGACGATGGCATGGTACGAGCTCAGCTGCAGCACGCGCGGCGTCGGCGCATCGCCGATCACATACCAGTTCTCGAGCCGGGCGCGGTAGTTGCAGCCGGGCTCGAACGCCAGCAGCGTCGGCACCTCCAGGTCGGCCGCGGTGCGCACCGGGCGATGGCGGGCGCGCGTGATCACCACCAGTTCTTCCTCGAACACCGGGACGGCGCTCAGTGCCGGGTCGGTCAGCGGCTCGGCGACAAAGGCGCATTCGACTTCGAAGCGCGCCAGCGCATCCAGCGCCTGGCGCGTGGCCAGCGTCACCAGCTCCAGCTGCACCGCGGGCCAGGCCTGGTGGTACGCGGCCAGCACATTGGGCAGGCGGCTGGCGGCGGTGCTCTCCATCGAGGCAATGCGCAGCCGGCCGTGCGGCCGCGCCGGCAGCACCGCCTGGCGTGCCTCTTCGGTCATGCTGAGGATGCGGCAGGCATAGTCGAACAGGGTCTGCCCGGAAGGCGTCAGCACCATGCGCCGGCCGTCGCGCACGAACAGGTCGACCCCGAGCGACTGCTCCAGCTGGCGGATGCGCGTGGTGACATTGGACTGCACCCGGTGCAGCCGCTCGGCCGCACGGGTGATGCCGCCGGCTTCGACGACGGCGCGGAAGATCTCGAGGGCGGCAAGGTCCATGCGGGACTCCTGAGGCTATTCATCTCTTATCAAGATGCCTGACATCTTGATAATTCATTTTTTGGGATGCTGAAGCCAGCGTAGCATACAGGCATCGCAATGCAACCGCTGCCCCGCCAGCCTCCAGCCATGCCGAACCCCCACAGCCTCGACCCTGAACACCCCGCCGCTGCGCGCGTGGCCACCCGGGCGTCGGCACGGCGCGAAGCCGGCGCGGTGGCGGTGGCCATGGCCGGCCTGGTATCGCTGGCGGTGGTGATGGGCATCGGCCGCTTTGCCTTTACGCCGCTGCTGCCGATGATGCTGCATGACGGCACCGTCACGCTGGATCAGGGCGGCTGGCTGGCCACGGTCAACTACATCGGCTACTTCGCCGGCGCCGCAGTGTGCATGTTCATCCGGCCCGACGCGGTGCGCATGGTGCGCTGGGGCCTGGCCGCAACGGTGCTGCTGACGCTGGGCATGGCCCTGCCGGGCGGCATGGCGGCATGGTCGCTGTGGCGCGCCGCCGCGGGCGTGGCCAGCGCCGTGGTGATGGTCTACACCGCGGGGTGGTGCCTGCAGCGGTTGGCGGAACTGGGCAAGCCGGAACTCGCCGGGCTGATCTTCTGCGGGCCGGGGCTGGGCATCGTGGTCACTGGGCTGGGTGCATCCGGCATGGTCGGTGCGGGCTGGCATGCGGACTATGGCTGGCTCGCGTTCACGGCGCTGGCGGTGGTGCTGGTGGCGGCGGTCTGGCGGATCTTCGTCGCGCAGCCGGCTGTGCCGATGACGGCGACGGCGGCGGCGGCGGCATCCCCGGCGGCAGCCGACACCGGCGCCGCGCGGCTCGATGCCCAGACCTGGGCGCTGACCTTTGCCTACGGCCTGGCCGGCTTCGGCTACATCATCACCGCGACCTTCCTGCCGGTGATTGCGCGCGAGGCGCTGCCCGGCACGGTCTGGGCCGACCTGTTCTGGCCGATCTTCGGCGCGGGCGTGACGGTGGGCGCGTTCCTGGTCACGCGGGTCGGCATGGCGCACGACAACCGCAAGCTGTTGACGCTGCTGTACGGCATGCAGGCGCTGGGCGTGGCGATCGCGGTGGTGTTCCCGACCGTGGCCGGCTTTGCCCTCAGCAGCCTGCTGGCGGGGCTGCCGTTCACCGCGCTGGTGGCGTTTGCGATGCGCGAGGCGCGGCGCCTGTGGGGGCCGCAAGCGGCGCGGCTGATGGGCCTGATGACGGCGTCCTACGGCCTGGGCCAGATCGCCGGGCCGCCGCTGGCAACCGCGCTGGTGGCGCGCACCGGCGGCTTTGCCGGTTCGCTGGCGTGCGCGGCGGCGGCGCTGCTGCTCGGCGCGCTGGTGTTCGCCTGGATGTGCCGCGCCTGGCCGCTGGCGGCTGCCCGGAGCTGATCGGCAAGGTGCGCTAAAGTATTGCCTTTGCCGCCTGGCGCGCCACGCGAGCGGCTGCCGCGCCTGGCGTGCAGCCCGTGGCGCGGCACAGAAGGCCGGGGCCGTACCCGGCACGCGAGACCGGGCGGCGCAGGAGCGACCCCATGTCTTTTGCCTTGCAGCCCGCGCGTGCCGCGGGTGCCCCCATCCGGCCCGTTTCCGCCGAAGAACAGCGTGTGCGCGTCGACCTGGCCGCCGCCTACCGCCTGGCCGCGCGCGAGGGCTGGGATGACCTGATCTACACCCATATCTCCGCCACGGTGCCGGGCGAGTCCGACCACTTCCTGATCAACCCCTTCGGCTTTGCCTTCGACGAGATCCGCGCCAGCGACCTGGTCAAGATCAACGGCCGCGGCGAGGTCGTCGGCGCGACCGTGCATCCGGTCAATGTGACCGGCTTTGCGCTGCACGCCGCGGTGCATGCGGCGCGCGCCGACGCGATGTGCGTGATGCACCTGCATAACACCGCCGGCATTGCCGTATCGGCGCAGGCCGCCGGGCTGCTGCCGCTGTCGCAGCACGCGATGCGCTTCCACGGCCGCATGGCCTACCACGACTACGAAGGCCTGGCCTTCACCCCGGCCGAAGGCGCGCGGCTGACCGCATCGCTGGGTGGGCATCCCGCCATGCTGTTGCGCAACCACGGCACGCTGACGGTGGGCCGCACCGTGGCCGAGGCCTATGTGCTGATGGCGACGCTGATCAAGGCCTGCGAGGTCCAGATTGCCGCACAGGCGGGCGGTGCGCTGGTGCAGCCAGGCGCGGCCGTGGCGGACAAGACCTCGGAGCAGCTCTACGACAACGGCGCCGTCGAAGGCGTGATGGAGTGGCCCGCGCTGCTGCGCAAACTGGATAGAATCGATCCTTCATACCGGGACTGAGCGGGATCGATTTCCCGCCGCGACTCAACCACATTCATCAAAGGAGCATTGCATGCCGACTTTCCACGTCGAAATGTTTGAAGGCCGTACCATCGAGCAGAAGCGCAAGTTTGTCGAGGAAGTGACGCGCGTCAGCTGCGAGACCCTGGGCTGCTCGGCCTCGGCCGTCGACATCATCATCACCGACATCAAGCGCGAGAACTGGGCCACCGGCGGCGAGCTGTGGGCCGACAAGAAGTAAGGCTCCATTCAGCCCCACACTGAACACCATGCAGCACTTCGCCTCTGACAACTACGCCGGCTTCTGCCCGGAATCGCTCAAGTATTTCCTGGAAGCCAACGCCAGCGGCCATGAGCAGGCCTACGGCGACGATACCTGGACGCAGAAGGTCTGCGACCGTATCCGCGACCTGTTCCAGACCGACTGCGAAGTGTTCTTCGTGTTCAACGGCACGGCGGCCAACTCGCTGGCGCTGTCGGCGCTGTGCCAGTCGTACCACTCGGTGATCTGCCACGAGCTGGCGCATATCGAGACCGATGAATGCGGCGGCCCGGAGTTCTTCTCCAACGGCTCCAAGCTGCTGACCGCGCCCGGCGCTGACGGCAAGCTCACGCCTGACGCGGTCGAGGCGCTGGTCACGCGCCGCTCCGATATCCATTACCCCAAGCCCAAGGTGGTGTCGCTGACGCAGTCGACCGAAGTCGGCACCGTCTACAGCGTGGAAGAGGTGCGCGCGATCGCTGCCATCGCCAAGCGCCGCCAGCTGCGCGTGCATATGGACGGCGCGCGCTTTGCCAATGCGGTGGCGTCGCTGGGCGTGCATCCGTCCGAGATTACCTGGCGCGCCGGCGTCGACGTGCTGTGCTTCGGCGGCACCAAGAACGGCCTGCCGGTGGGCGAAGCGGTGGTGTTTTTCGACCGCCGCCTGGCCGAGGACTTTGCCTACCGCGTCAAGCAGGCCGGGCAGCTGGCGTCGAAGATGCGCTTTATCTCCGCGCCGTGGCTGGGTTTGCTCGAGAACGACGTATGGCTCGCCAACGCGCGCCATGCCAATGCGATGGCGCAGCTGCTGCAGCAGCGCATCAGCGATATTCCGGGCGTTCGCATCATGTTCCCGACGCAGTCCAACGCCGTGTTCGCCGAGCTGCCGCTGCCCGCGATCGAGGCGCTGCGCGCCAGGGGCTGGCGCTTCTATACCTTTATCGGCGCCGGCGGCTGCCGTTTCATGTGTTCATGGGACCTGCAGCCGCAGACGGTCGAGGCGCTGGCCGCCGACATGCGGGCGGCTTGCGGCGCCTGACCGGCACCCATACCTATAACGACGAGACCCTTCAGGAGCCCCCAAATGCAATACCGATTCTGCCCGCAGTGCGGCGCGCCGCTTGAGGTGCTGCCGCTGTCCGGGCGCGAACGCCACGCCTGCGTGCAGCAGGAATGCGGCTTCGTGCACTGGAACAACCCGCTGCCGGTGCTGGCGGCGGTGGTGGAGTACCAGGACAAGCTGCTGCTGGCGCGCAATGCCGCCTGGCCGGAGACCATGTTCGCGCTGGTGACGGGCTTCCTGGAGCGCGACGAGCCGCCCGAGCTGGGCGTGGCGCGCGAACTGAAGGAAGAGACCAACCTCGATACCGAGTCGGTGTCGCTGATCGGCGTCTACGAGTTCATGCGCAAGAACGAGCTGATCATTGCCTACCACGTCAAGGCGACCGGCACCGTGGCGCTGTCCGAGGAACTGGCCGACTACAAGCTGGTGGCGCCGGAGGACGTGCGCGTCTGGTCGGCTGGCACCGGCTTCGCGGTTGCCGACTGGCTGGCCGCGCGCGGCTATCCGGTGCGCTTCTTCGACCGCCAGACCGGCGCCGACATTCCGGACCCGCGCCGCCCGCACGACTTCAGCCTAGTCGGGGGTTCGCTACAATACCGTTGGTGAGGCTGGCCTCCGGCCAGCCGCCCAGCCCCCAGAATCGAAGGAAGAGACGAATGGAGTTCCAGAAAGAAGTGGATGCGCGCGGCCTGAACTGCCCGCTGCCGATCCTGCGCACCAAGAAGGCCCTGGCCGACATGGCCAGCGGCGATGTGCTCAAGGTGCTGGCCACCGATCCCGGCGCCACGCGCGATTTCCAGGCCTTTGCCAAGCAGACCGGCAATGAGCTGCTGTCGCACTCGGAAGTGGACAAGGTGTTTGTGTTCTACATGCGCCGCCGCTGAAGCGCTCCCGCTCCCAAAGAAAAAAGCCGCGTAATCAGAATTACGCGGCTTTTTTCTTTGGGATTCTGCATCGATGAATATCGGCACGATTTTCCAGGCGCGCGGCAATGCGAGATTGGCGTAAATTGCAAGTCCTGCATTATTCCTGGCGGGACATCTCGCAAGGATTATCCCATTGCGTTTCCGCCGGTTTTGGGCTGCATTATTCTCCCCATAATGCCGGCGCCGCGGCACATGTGTTTACCCGGATTGGGCTGGTTTTTATGTATGCGCTAAATTACTACTGCGCCCTTGCCTGGTGCCGTGATGGTCACTGTGGGGAGGGCGGAAGTTGATCAAGTGATTCAGGAGAGGCGATGCCAAGGGACGTCCGTATCCGAGCCGCTGGAATTGCCGATATTCAAGCTATTTCGGAAGTGCTACAGCAATGTGGGTTGTCAGTTGAAAATGTGAGGCCGGCCGCATGTCTGTGCCATGTCGCTGAATTCGGGGAAATCGTAGCTGGTTGTGCCTGCGGGGAGATATTCGACCAGACCTTTGTCGTCAGGACCGTTGGCGTGCTTCCCGATTTTCGGGAGCGAAGAATTGCCACCCATCTGGTTGCGGCCCTGTTGATGCGCGCCCGCGCTAACGGTTGCACCAAGGCCGTCCTGCTGACGACGGAGCATCCGGCCTTTTTTGCGCGCTATGGCTTCTCGCTGACATCCGTGGACGAGTTGCCGACCGAACTGGAATTGTCCAGGGAATTTCAACGCCGCTTCGGCGCCTGGACGCACTGCATGTGCCGCCGCCTGGACTGAGGCGGGGCAAGACGCAGCGCAGCGGCCCGATGGGCCGCCGCGTCGCCGGCTGCGCGCCGGCGGGCTTCAGGTGATCGCGCTCAGCTGCCAGGGTACGAACTCGTTCTGCCCGTAGCCGTGCAGCTCGCTGCGTGAACGTTTGCCGGAGGCGGTGTCCAGAATCAGCCGGAACAGTTCCTCACCGAGCCCGGCAATGGTGGCGCTGCCGTCCAGCACGGCGCCGCAGTTCAGGTCCATGTCATCGGACTGGCGTTGCCACAGCGCGGTATTGGTCGCCAGCTTGACCGAGGGCGAGGGCGCACAGCCGTAGGCCGAGCCGCGCCCCGTGGTGAAGCAGATCAGGTTGGCACCCCCCGCGACCTGGCCGGTCGCGGAGATGGGGTCGTAGCCCGGCGTGTCCATGAACACCAGGCCGCGCGCGCGCACCGGCTGCGCGTACTCATAGACCTCGGCCAGGTTGGCCGAGCCGCCCTTGGCGATGCCGCCCAGGGATTTTTCCAGCACGGTGGTCAGCCCGCCCGCCTTGTTGCCTGCCGACGGGTTGTTGTCCATGCTGGCACCGTGGCGCGCGCAATAGTCCTCCCACCAGCGGATGCGCGCCACCAGCTTGCGGCCGATTTCCGGTGTCTGTGCGCGGCGCGTGAGCAGGTGCTCGGCGCCGTAGATCTCGGGCGTCTCGGAGAGGATGGCAGTGCCGCCGTGGCGCACCAGCAGGTCTACCGCCGCGCCCAGCACCGGGTTCGCCGAGATGCCCGAGTAGCCGTCGGAGCCGCCGCACTGCAGGCCCACCACCAGGTGGCTGGCAGGCACCGGCTGGCGCTGCACGGCATTCGCGGCGGGCAGCATCTCCTGGATCACGGCAATGCCGCGTGCGATGGTCCTGGTGGTGCCGCCGCTGTCCTGGATGGTGAAGGTCTGCAGGCGGTCGTCGTGGGCCAGCCCCTGGGTGGCAAGCAGCGCCGAAATCTGGTTGGTCTCGCAGCCCAGCCCGATCACCAGCACGCTGGCGAAGTTGGGATGGCAGGCATAGCCGCCCAGCGTGCGCTGCAGCAGCGCCAGCCCTTCCCCCTGCGGGTCCACCGCGCAACCGACGCCGTGCGTGAGCGCCACCACGCCGTCGACGTTGGGATAGGCGGCCAGCGCCTCGGGATGGATGTCGCGGCGGAAGTGGTCGGCAATGGCGCGCGCCACCGTGGCCGAGCAGTTCACCGAGGTCAGGATGCCGATGTAGTTGCGCGTGGCCACGCGGCCATCGGCCCGCACGATGCCCGCGAAGGTGGCCGGCGCCGGCACCGGCTCCGGCGCGCGCGCATCGGCGCCATAGGCATAGTCGCGCGTGAAGTCGCCCATGGCCAGGTTGTGGGTGTGCACGTGCTGGCCGGGGCGGATGTCCTGGCTGGCGAAGCCGATGATCTGCCCGTAGCGGCGCACCGCCTCGCCGGCGCCGATGGCGCGCGTTGCCACCTTGTGGCCGGGCGGGACCAGGCCGAGCACAGTCACGTCTTCTTCGTCGAGCGTGGTGCCTGCCACGAGCTGGTCGCGGGCAATGACGACGTCGTCTTCCGGGTGCAGCCGGATCACGCGCAAGGCGGCGTGCAGCTGTGCTGCCTTGCCGGGGTTGGCAGGTGCGTTCATGCGATGAGCTCCCTCGTTCCTTATTTCAGCATCTCGGCCGGCAGCGACAGGCCGAAATAGCGCTTGTAGATGTCGTTGATCCTGCCGTTCTTCAGGTTGGTCCTGACCCAGCCGTCGAGCCAGTCCTTGAGGGCGGTATCGCCCTTGCGCAGGCCGATCGCATAGGGAAAGGTCTGCATCACGAACTTGATTTCCAGGTCGCGCGACGGATTGCTGCGCCTGACCTCCGGAATCACGCTGATGGCCGCGGCCAGGTAGTCCTGCTGGCCGGTGGAGACCGCGGTATTGGTGGTCGCGTCATCCTCGTAGCGCACGATATTCACCGCTGCCACGGCCTTGGCGCCCCGGCTCAGTTCCTGGTCGCTGGTGGTGCCGCGCGTGACCGCGACGGTCTTGCCCGACAGGTCGGCGAAGGACTTGACCTGGGCCTTGGTCGGGCCGCCCACCACCACGGGGATCACGCCATACGGCTCGGAGAAATCGATGACCTTCTTGCGCGCGTCCGTCACGGAAAAGGAGGCCAGCACCACGTCCGCCTTGCGGGTGAGGAGGAAGGGCACGCGGTTGGGGCCCGTGACCGGAACGATCTCAAGTTCGACGCCCAGGTCCTTGGCGAGCAGGCGCGCGGTCTCGATGTCGGAGCCGCTCTGCCTGGCTTGTGTATCCAGCATGCCGTAGGGAGGCGCGCTGATATCGACCGCCACCAGGATCTTCTTGCGCTGCTTGATGGTGTCGAGCGTGTCGGCCGAGGCGGCGGAGGTGCCGGCCAGCAGCAGGGCGGCGAGTGGGGCAAAGAGATAGCGGCGATAGTTCATGAGGTTGTCTCCGTATTGTTGGATATCGAAACGGGTTCTTGCTGAGCGGGCGCTGCCGCGCTTACAGGCCGTTGCTGACGAACTGGCGCAGTTCCGGCGTGGCAGGTTCGTCAAGCAGCCTGCCACTGCCGCATTCCCAGACGATGCCCTGGTGCATGAACATGATCTGGTCCGCCACCGAGCGCGCGAACGACATCTCGTGCGTGACCAGCACCATGGTCATGCCGTCTTCGGCCAGTTTTTCAATGACCCGCAGCACCTCGCCGGTAAGCTCGGGATCGAGCGCGGAAGTGACTTCGTCGAACAGCATCAGGCGCGGCTGCATGGCCAGCGAGCGCGCGATGGCGACGCGCTGCTGCTGGCCGCCGGAGAGCTGTTCCGGGTAGTAGTCGGCGCGCTCTTCCATGCCGACTTGCCGCAGCACGTGGCGGGCCAGTTCGCCCGCTTCCTTGCGCCCCATGCCCTTGACCTTGCGCGGTGCCAGCATGACGTTCTCGGCCACGGTCAGGTGCGGGAACAGGTTGTAGCTCTGGAACACGATGCCGACTTCCTTGCGCAGCGCGCCCAGGTCAACGGCGTCTTCGTGCATGGCATGGCCGCACACATGCAGGGCCCCGCCGCTCACGCGCTCCAGTCCGTTGATGCAGCGCAGGGCCGTGCTCTTGCCCGAGCCGCTGCGGCCGATCAGGGCCACCACCTCGCCGCGGCGCACCGAGAAGCTCACGCCCTTGAGGATTTCCACTTGTCCGAAGGACTTGCTTACCTTGTCGAAGCGGACCACTTCGTCCACGCTTGTCTCCATGACGTTCCTTTGTTGTCGGGTTTTGGCGCTGTCAGGCTCAGGCGCGTGCCTTGTTGAAGCGGCGCTCCAGGCGGTACGAGAGCGATGAGAGCGGATAGCAGATGGCGAAATACAGCGCCGCGGCGATGGTGAACACCAGAAAGGGCTTGAAGGTGGAGTTGTTGACCACCCGCGCCGAATAGGTCAGGTCGAAGAAGCCGATCACCACCGCGTACGACGAGTTCTTCACGATCTGCACCAGGAAGCTCACCGTGGGCGCAATGGCAATGCGGGCGGCCTGCGGCAGGATCACGTACACCGCCCGCTGCAGCGGCGTGAGCGCCAGGCATTCGGCGGCCTCCCACTGCGTGCGCGGCACGGCCTGGATGCAGCCCTTCCAGATCTCGCCGAGGTAGGCGCTGGAATACGCCGTCATCGCGATCCCCGCGGCGACCAGCGCCGGCAGCTCGAAGCCGCCCACGCTGATGCCGAAATACACCACGAACATGATCACCGGCAGCGGCACGCCCTGTACCAGCTGCACGTAGGCGCCCGTGAGCGTGCGCAGCACGCGCCCGCCGCGGCTGCGCGCCAGCGCCAGCGGTACGCCCACCAGCGCGCCGCCGGCAAAGCCCATGCCTGCCAGCAGCAAGGTCCAGCCTGCGCCGCGCAGGATGAACAACACTTGATCGAAAGAAATTCCGTGCATGAGGCGCGCTCCGGTTCAGAGAGGGGTTTGCAGGCGCCGGCGGCGCGTAAAGGCCAGGGCGCCGATGCCTGCCATCGACAGGCGCAGCAGCCAGGACAGCAGCAGGTAGACGAGCGCGATCACCAGGTAGATCTCGAAGCCGCGGAAGGTCTCCGACTGGATGCGGTAGCCCACCGCTGTGAGTTCCTCGGCCGAGATCTGCGACATGATCGAAGTGGCCAGCATCATCAGCACGAACTGGCTGATCAGCGCCGGATACATGCGCTCCACCGCTTGCGGCAACACCACCAGGCGCAGCATCTGCCAGCGCGACAGCCCCAGGCAGGAAGCGGCCTCGAGCTGGCCGCGCGGCACCGACTCGATGCCGGCGCGCACGATTTCGGTGGTATAGGCCGACACGTTCACGACCAGCGCCACCACTGCCGCCGCCATGGCCGGCACCCGCACCTGCACCGCCGCCAGCCCGAAGAAGAGCCAGAAGGCCTGGATCACCAGCGGCGTATTGCGAATCACGTCCACATACACCGTGACGCAGCGGCGCGCCCACGCGGGGCCTTGCGTGCGCACCACGGCCAGCGCCGTGCCCAGCACGAAGCCGAACACGATGGTGGCGACCGACATGCGCAAGGTCAGCCACACGCCGTCGAGCAAGTCCCGCCAGCCCGTGGACAGGAAACTGAAATCAAACTGGTAGTCCATCGGCGCGGGTTCCTCCTTCTCGTGGCGCCGCCGCGGCCGGCGCGCGCCCTGTCTCTTGTTGTGGCTTCGTTGTCGTGCTTGCGGCGTGCGACACGCGCCGTGGTGGGATGAAATATATGACCATTGCCGGCAATGGTCAATATCCGTGGATACCCGTGTATGATGGAATGCGATGAGATGCCCTGGCGTGCCGCCATGGCTACACTGACCGACCGCCACGTTCTGGAGACAAAGTGCCGAGCCCATCGATGACGACACGAGACCGAAATCGCGTCGCCCCCCTTGCTGCCAGCCTGGAAGCGGAGGAAGCCAGCCGCCATGCGCCGATCTACGCGTTGATCCACCAGGTGCTGCGCAAGGCGATGCTGGACGGGACGCTGGAGCAGGGCACCGTGCTGCTGGAAGGGCCGGTCGCGGAGATTCTGCGCGCCACCCGGTCGCCGGTGCGGCAGGCCTTGCGCGAGCTGGAGGCCGAAGGCCTGGTCAGCCGCTTCGACGGGCGCGGCTATGTCGCCGGCCCGGCCGGCACCGAGCCCAGGCGCGTGCCGCTGGACGCGGCCATGCTGGGCGTGGACAGCGCGCCGGACGTGGCACGCAAGACGCTGGGCTGGGAGGTCATCTACGACGAGGTGGAGCGCAACCTGGTCCACCTGTCGGTGTTCGGGCGCTACCGTGTCAACGAAGTCGAGCTGGCGCGCTATTTCAACGTGGGGCGCACCGTGGTGCGCGATGTGCTGCTGCGCCTGGAAAGCCTGGGCATCCTGGAGAAGGACGAGCGCCAGCGCTGGGTCATCATCCCGCTGGATGCGCAGCGCATCCACGATCTCTACGAGCTGCGCTCACTGGTGGAGCCGGCCGCGCTGCGCGGCGCCATCGTCCATGCGGACGCGGCCGAGCTGGCTGCCATGATGGAAGACCTGCACAAGGTGCAGCGTGTCTACCCGAAGGTGTCGCGCACCGCCATGGACAAGCTGGAGCATGACCTGCACGTGCGCCTGCTGTCGCTGTGCCCGAACAAGGAGCTGCTGGGCAGCCTGCAGCGCACGCGCTGCATCCTGACCCTGAGCAAGCATGTACTGGGAGCGTCGGCGCCGATGCCGCAGGAAGATCCCTTCCTCTCCGAGCACATGGCCGTGCTGCAGGCCGCCGCCGCAGGCGCGCCGCGCAAGGCCGCTGAGCTGTTGCGGGAACACCTGGAGCTGTCGTGCGCGAAGGTCACGCAGCGGGCCGGGCTGGTGCGCGAAACGTTCGCGCTGCCGACGGTGTCCTACATCGCCTGAGCGCAAATAAGGAGAGGCCGCAACCCTCCCGGCATTTGCTGGAATGGTTGCGGCCTCTCACGGCTGCAGACGTCCAGGAACTTCCTTTCCTGTCCGCAGGGCAGGGCGCGATCAGCTGCCGATGCTGGTCAGGTGCTCGCGCGATTCCAGGTAGGCGCTGAATTCAGTCCCGACTTCCGGGTGCTTCAAGGCAAATTCAACGGTTGCCTTCAGGTAGCCCAGCTTGCTGCCGCAGTCATAGCGGCGGCCCTGGTAGCGGTAGGCCAGCACCTGCTCCTGGCCCAGCAGCGACTGGATCGCGTCGGTCAGCTGCAGCTCGCCGCCGGCGCCCGGCTTCAGGTCACGCAGGTGTTCGAAGATGCGCGGGGTCAGGATGTAGCGGCCGACCACGCCCAGGTTGGACGGCGCGTCTTCCGGCGCCGGCTTCTCGATGATGCCGGAGACCTTGATCACGTCCGCATCCCATTCGCGGCCGTCGATCACGCCGTAGGAGCGGCTTTGCTCCGGCGTGATCTCCTCGACCCCCAGCACCGAGCAGTTGTAGTGGTTGAAGGTATCCACCATCTGCTTCATCACCGGCGGGTTGCCGTCGATCAGGTCATCGGCCAGCATCACTGCGAACGGCGTGTCGCCGACCAGCTTGGCCGCGCACAGCACCGCATGCCCCAGGCCCAGCGCTTCGGGCTGGCGCACGTAGAAGCATTCCACGTTGGCGGGCTTGATCGAGCGCACCACGTCCAGCAGCGCCTGCTTGTTCTTGGCCTCAAGCTCCACTTCCAGCTCGAAGGCCTTGTCGAAATGGTCCTCGATGGCGCGCTTGGAGCGGCCGGTGACAAAGATCATCTCGGTAATGCCGGCGGCCATGGCTTCTTCCACGGCGTACTGGATCAGCGGCTTGTCCACCACCGGAAGCATTTCCTTGGGGCTGGCCTTGGTGGCCGGCAGGAAGCGAGTGCCCAGGCCCGCAACCGGGAACACAGCCTTGGTGACGCGATTTTCCATATCAGGTGTACCTCTCAGATTCCAGTCCATAACCCTGCCAGCCATTGCGGGCGTCGTCTGTCCGGTTCTGTCCGACGAAGCCGGACAGAACCCCCGGCAGGCAGGGGCGTGAATGCGGCCGCCGTGCCGTCAGGCCGGCAGCCGCTGCAGCTGGCCCTGCAGCTTGGCCAGCGTCTGCTCGAAATCGGCCAGGCGCTGCGTCTCTTGCGCCACCACGGCAGGCGGTGCCTTGGCGACAAAGCTCTCGTTGGAGAGCTTGGCGCGGCACTTGCCGATTTCGTCACCGATGCGCTCGACTTCCTTCGACAGGCGCGCGCGCTCGGCGCCGACATCGATCTCGATCTTCAGCAGCAGGTGGTTGCCCCCGGCAATGGCGACCGGCGCGCCGGCGCCTTCAGCCTGCAGGGCAGCTTCATCTTCGAAGACGCGTACCTCGGAAAGTTTCGCCAGTGCCTGGATATGTGCGCTCGCCGCCTTCAGGAAGGTGCTGTCACCCTCAGCATAGAGCGGGATGCGCTGGGCCGGCGAGATGTTCATCTCGCCGCGCAGGTTGCGGCAGGCATCGATCACTTCCTTCAGGCGCGCAACCCATTGCTCGGCTTGCTCGTTGATCTTGGCGACCGCAGGCAGCGGGTAGGGCTGCAGCGCGATGGTCTCGGAGCCGTCACCCTTGGCGCGGCCGGCCAGCGGGGCCACCTTCTGCCACAGCTCTTCGGTGATGAAGGGGATGATCGGATGCGCCAGGCGCAGCACGGTCTCGAGCACGCGCAGCAGCGTGCGCCGCGTGGCGCGCTGCTGGGCCTCGGTGCCGTTCTGGATCTGCACCTTGGCCAGTTCCAGGTACCAGTCGCAGTATTCGTCCCAGACGAACTTGTAGATGGCGTTGGCGATATTGTCGAAGCGGTATTCGGCAAAGCCCTTCTCGACCTCGGCTTCGACGCGCTGCAGCAGCGACACGATCCAGCGGTCGGCCTGCGAGAAATCCAGGTAGCCGTCCGGGCCGCAGTCGTTGTTGCACGGGCCCATGCCGCAGTCATGGCCTTCGGTGTTCATCAGCACGAAGCGGGTCGCGTTCCACAGCTTGTTGCAGAAGTTGCGGTAGCCCTCGCAGCGGCCGGTATCGAAGTTGACGTTGCGGCCCAGCGTGGCCAGCGACGCGAAGGTGAAGCGCAGCGCGTCGGCGCCGAATGCGGGAATGCCCTCGGGGAATTCCTTTTTCGTCTTCTTCTCGATCTTGGGCGCGTCCTTGGGGCGGCGCAGGCCGGTGGTGCGCTTCTGCAGCAGCGTGTCGAGGTCGATGCCGTCGATCAGGTCCACCGGGTCCAGCGTGTTGCCCTCGGACTTGCTCATCTTCTTGCCTTCCGAATCGCGCACCAGGCCGTGCACGTAGACGGTATGGAAGGGCACCTTGCCGATGAAGTGCTTGGTCATCATGACCATGCGCGCCACCCAGAAGAAGATGATGTCGTAGCCGGTCACCAGCACCGACGACGGCAGGAAGTGATGCATCTCGGGCGTTTCTCCCGGCCAGCCCAGCGAGGAGAAGGGCACCAGCGCCGACGAGAACCAGGTGTCGAGCACGTCTTCCTCGCGGCGCAGGCTGCCGGTGCTGCCGGCGGCCTTTGCCTTTGCCAGCGCTTCTTCTTCGGTGCGGCCGACAAAGCAGTTGCCGGCATCGTCATACCACGCCGGGATCTGGTGGCCCCACCACAGCTGGCGCGAGATGCACCAGTCCTGGATATTGCCCAGCCACTGGTTGTAGGTGCTGATCCAGTTTTCCGGCACCAGCTTGATCTCGCCGCTCTGCACGGCTTCCAGCGCCACCTCGGCGATCGAGCGGCCCGGGTAGAAGGTGCCTTCCGGCGCCGGCTTGCTCATGGCGACGAACCACTGGTCGGTCAGCATCGGCTCGATCGCGCTGCCGGTGCGCTCGCTGCGCGGGGTCATCAGCTTGTGCTTCTTGACCTCGGCCAGCAGGCCGCGCTTGTCCAGGTCCTCGACGATGGCGCGGCGCGCGTCGAAGCGGTCCAGGCCGGCGTAGGCGGCGGGGGCGTCGGCAACGATCTTCGCGTCCAGCGTCAGGATCGACAGCTGCGGCAGGTTGTGGCGCTGGCCCACGGCATAGTCGTTGAAGTCATGGCCGGGGGTCACCTTGACCACGCCGGTGCCGAACTCGCGGTCGACGTACTCGTCGGCAATCACCGGGATCTGGCGCTCGGTCAGCGGCAGCTGCACGAACTTGCCGATCAGATGCGCATAGCGCTCGTCTTCCGGGTGGACCATCACGGCCACGTCGCCCAGCATGGTTTCGGGGCGGGTGGTGGCCACGGTCAGGTGGGTCAGGCCGCCCTTGGCATCAGCCTCGACCAGCGGATAGTGGATATGCCACAGCGAGCCTTCTTCCTCGACGCTGTCGACTTCCAGGTCCGACACCGCGGTGCCCAGCACCGGGTCCCAGTTGACCAGGCGCTTGCCGCGGTAGATCAGGCCCTGTTCGTGCAGGCGCACGAAAGCTTCGGTGACCGCCTTCGACATCTCGGGCGACATCGTGAAGTACTCGCGGCTCCAGTCGATCGAAGCGCCCATGCGCCGCACCTGGCGGGTGATGGTCGAGCCCGACTCTTCCTTCCAGGCCCACACCTTCTCGGTGAACTTCTCGCGGCCCAGGTCATGGCGCGACACGCCCTGCGACTCGAGCTGGCGCTCCACCACGATCTGGGTGGCGATGCCGGCGTGGTCGGTGCCCGGCACCCACAGCGTATTGGCGCCGCTCATGCGCGCATGGCGCGCCAGGCCGTCCATGATGGTCTGGTTGAAAGCGTGGCCCATATGCAGCGTGCCGGTCACATTGGGCGGCGGCAGCTGGATCGCAAAGTCCGGGCGGGCAGGGTCGAAGGTCGGCTTGGCAATGCCGCGCTTCTCCCACTCGGGGCCCCATTTCGCCTCGATGGCGGTGGGTTCGAAGCTTTTGGCGAGGGACTGGTCTTGGGCGGTCATGCTGGGATGTCGATATTGGCGTCGGGGGTCGTCGCAGGGTGCTTCGGCCTGCGCCTGGCGAGGCGGCGGCCGTCGGCGGCCGGCATTGCGCCAGTAAAACGTTAAATTATACGGGGGTGGCAGGCTGGTGCCTATTTCCCGGCCATCCGGCCCCGCCGGATGTGACTTGCAGGACAGGGCCCGCCGGTATAATTGCCGTCAATCCACAAGGCTGATCCGATGTCCGACCTGCTTGCCAACCTGAACGCCGAACAACTAGCCGCCGTCACCCTGCCTGACGAACCGGCGCTGATCCTGGCGGGCGCGGGCAGCGGCAAGACCCGCGTGCTGACCACGCGCATCGCCTGGCTGATCCAGAACGGCCGGGTCTCGCCGGCGGGCATCCTGGCGGTGACCTTTACCAACAAGGCCGCCAAGGAAATGCAGACGCGGCTGTCGTCGATGCTGCCGATCAACACCCGCGGCATGTGGATCGGCACCTTCCACGGCCTGTGCAACCGCATGCTGCGCGCGCATTTCCGCGACGCCGGGCTGCCCCAGACCTTTGCCATCCTGGACAGCCAGGACCAGCTCTCGGCGCTCAAGCGGCTGCTCAAGTCGCTCAACGTCGACGATGAGAAGTACCCGGCCAAGAACCTGCAGTACTTCATCAACAACGCCAAGGAGCAGGGCCTGCGCCCGGCCGACGTCGAGGCCAACGACGACTTCAACAAGCGCTTTGTCGACCTCTACGCCGCTTACGACCTGCAGTGCCAGCGCGAAGGCGTGGTCGACTTCGCCGAGCTGCTGCTGCGCTGCTACGAGCTGCTGCGCTACAACGACGCCATCCGCCAGCACTACCAGCACCGCTTCCGCCACGTGCTGGTCGACGAGTTCCAGGACACCAACGTGCTGCAGTACCAGTGGCTCAAGCTGCTGGCCGGCTACGGCACGCAGAACCCGGCCGCGGTCTTTGCCGTGGGCGACGACGACCAGAGCATCTATGCGTTCCGCGGCGCCAACGTCGGCAATATGCGCGACTTCGAGCACGAGTTCCGCGTGCGCCGGCTGATCAAGCTGGAGCAGAACTACCGCTCGCACGGGCATATCCTGGATTCGGCCAACCACCTGATCTCGCACAACGCGCGCCGCCTGGGCAAGAACCTGCGCACCGACGCCGGCCACGGCGAGCCGGTGCGAGTGTTCCAGGGCGGCTCCGACGGCCAGGAAGCCGCCTGGATCATCGAGGAGATCCGCGACCAGATCGCGCAGGGCGCCAGCCGCGCCGAGATTGCCATCCTGTACCGCAGCAACGCGCAGTCGCGCGTGATCGAGCATGCGCTGTTCTCGGCCGGCATCGCGTACCGCGTCTATGGCGGCCTGCGCTTCTTCGAGCGCGCCGAAATCAAGCACGCGCTGGCCTATATGCAGCTGCTGGAGAACCCGCGCAACGATGCAGCCTTTGGCCGCGTGGTCAACTTCCCGGCGCGCGGCATCGGCGCGCGCTCGCTGGAAGTGCTGCAGGACATGGCGCGCCAGTATGACTGCGCGCTGGCCGAGGCGGTGGCCTACGTGCCCGGCGCGGCCGGCAGCAAGCTGGCGGCGTTTACACGCCTGATCGAGAAGATGCGCGAGGACACGCGCCGCATGACGCTGGCCGAGACCGTCGAGTACGTGATCAACCACAGCGGCCTGATCACCCACTACCAGGGCGAGAAGGAAGGCCAGGACCGCATCGAGAACTTGCAGGAACTGGTGACCGCCGCGCAGGCCTTCGTGGTCGAGGAAGGCTACGGCCTGGAAGCGCTGGCCGCGGTGATCCCGGTTGACCGCAGCCCCGCCGCCCCGGCACTGGCCGACGGCGACCAGGCCCAGCAGGTGCTGGATCCGGAAGCGCTGCCGGTGGTGATGACGCCGCTGGTCGCGTTCCTGACCCATGCCTCGCTGGAAGCCGGCGACAACCAGGCCCAGGCCGGCCAGGACGCGGTGCAGATGATGACCGTGCATGCGGCCAAGGGGCTGGAATTCGACGTGGTCTTCATCACCGGGATGGAAGAGGGCCTGTTCCCGCACGAGAACAGCATGATGGACCCGGACGGCGTGGAGGAAGAGCGCCGCCTGATGTACGTGGCGATCACGCGTGCGCGCAAGCGGCTCTACATGTCGTTCGCGCAAAGCCGCATGCTGCACGGCCAGACCCGCTACCACGTGCGCTCGCGCTTCTTCGAGGAACTGCCCGAGGCCTCGCTCAAGTGGCTGACGCCGCCGGCGCAGGGCTACGGCGGCGTGCGCCGCCAGGAGCGCGACAGCGCCTGGGGCCGCGACTGGTTCCGCAAGCCCGAGGACGTGCCCTATACCGGCACGCGCCCCACCGGCGGCATGGACAACGGCAACGGCTATGCCGATGCCAAGCGCGAGGCCGGCACCGGCTTCCGGGTGGGGCAGTCGGTGTTCCACAACAAGTTTGGCGAAGGCGTGATCACCGCGCTGGAAGGCGAGGGCACCGACGCACGCGCCAATATCAACTTCAAGCGCAACGGCGCCAAGTGGCTGGCGCTGTCGGTGGCGAAGCTGGACGCGATCGACTGAACGAGTCCGGCTTCGCTGCGCGCCATGCCGCGACCCGGGCGGCTCAGGGCAGGGCGTGGCGGACCTCGCCAGCCTTTTCGTCGGGGCTGTCCACCGTCAGCAGCGGATTGATGAACAGCGAGGCCAGCGCGCCAACCCCGAGCAGCGCCCCCGAGATCATGAACGGCAGGTCATAGCTGCCGGTGCGCTCGATCAGGTAGCCGAACACCACCGGCGACACCATGCCGGCCACGCCGAAGCCGGTGTTCATCATGCCGCCCGCGGTGCCGGCGTACTTGCCGGCGATGTCCAGCGGCAGGCTCCACAGCACCGCGTTGGTCAGCTCCAGGAAGAAGAACGACAGCGACAGCAGGATCACCGCGTTGACGGCATCGGCCGTGAAGGTCATCGGCGCGATGAACATCAGCGAGCCGGCCAGCCCCACGAACAGGACCGCGCCGCGCGCCAGGCGCAGGTTGCCGGTGCGCTTGTAGATGCGGTCCGACAGCACGCCGCCGAGCGTATCGCCGACCACGCCGGCCATCAGCGGCAGCGCGGTGAACAGCGCCAGCTGCTTCAGGTCGAAGCCGCGCGCCTCCTTCAGGTACGAGGGCAGCCACGTCAGGTAGACCCACAGCGACCAGCCGTAGCAGAAGTCGACGAAGGTCACCAGCCACATGCGCCGGAACAGGCGCCGCCACGGCGTGGCCGCCTTGGCGGCCTGCCGGCTGTCGCCGTGCCGGTAGCCGATCTCCTGCAGCTCCTGCGCGGTCACGCGGCTGTGCTTGTCGGGCGAATCCTTGAAAAAGAAGGCGTACAGCAAGGTCCAGCCGAGGCTGACCGCGCCCAGCACGATAAAGGCTTCGCGCCAGCCGGCGGCGGCCACGATGACCAGCACGACCGGCGGCGTGATCGCACCGCCCAGCCGCGCGAAGCTGTGGGTGATGCCCTGCGCGAAGCCGCGCTCCGCCACCGGCATCCAGTAGGTGAAGGCGCGCGTCGCGGTCGGGAACGCACCGCCTTCGCCGATGCCCAGCACGAAGCGCAGCACCACCAGCATCAGCACGCTGCCCGCGAAGCCGGTCAGCACGGTGGCCACGCCCCAGATCAGCGAGAGGACAATCAGCACCTTCTTGGGCCCGAACTTGTCAGCCATCCAGCCGCCGAGAATCTGCATGGCGGCATAGGGGTAGGCAAAGGCCGAGAACACCAGCCCCAGCTGCGATGTGGTCAGTCCCATTTCCTCGCGGATCAGGGGGGCGGCGACCGAAATGTTGACGCGGTCGATATAGGCGATGAAATACATCAGGCACATGACGCCCAGGATCATGTGCCGGGTCTTGATACGTTGCTTCATAACCACCTCCTATGCGCGGCGCGCGCGTGGTGTTGACGGGGCGGCGGCCGGCACACGGTCCGTAGCCATGCGCTTGCGGCGCGCCGGGGGCGCGGCGCCGGCCGCGCTGCCCCGTCCTTGAGCAATCTGTCTGCAGTCTTGAGTCGTGTCTCCTGGTCTGGTGGATTCCGGTCGGGCAGGCTCCTTGGCGAGGGTTGTGGAAGGGGGAAGGTTCAGGCGTGGTCGAGCAGCTTCAGCCGCTGCACCTTGCCGGACGGGCCGCGCGGCAGCTCGGCGATAAAGCGGAACTCCTTCGGCGTCTTGTAGCGGCCCAGCTCGCGCAGGCAATGCGCGCGCAGCGCCGCGTCATCGCAGCGCGCGGCCTCGCGCATGACCACGTAGGCAACGATCTCCTGCCCGTAGGCCGGGTCCGGCACGCCTACCGCCGCGGCTTCGAGCACGCCCGGATGGCGCAGCAGCGCCTCGTCGATCTCGCGCGGGGCGATGTTCTCGCCGCCCTTGATGATCAGTTCCTTGGCGCGCCCGCTGATGTAGAAATAGCCATCGGCGTCGCGGTAGCCGAGATCGCCCGTGCGCAGCCAGCCATCGTGCGTAAAGGCCTCGCGCGTGATGTCCGGCGCCTTGTAGTAGCCCGCCATCACGCTCTCGCCCTGCAGCACGATCTCGCCGACCTGTCCGTCAGGAGCCGGCTTGCCGTCGCGCCCGAGCACGCGTGCGCGCGTGCCAGATGGCCTGCCGATGCTGCCGATGCGCCGCTGGCCCGGGTCGAGCGGATTGCTGAACGCCGGTGCGGCAGTCTCGGTCATGCCCATGGTCTCGATCACGCCGATGCCGAAGCGCGCCTCGAAGGCGCGGTGATGCTCGGGCGGCAGCGCGGCCGAGGCCGAGCGGCAGAAGCGCACGCCGGCCGGGGCCTGGCCGTGCGGATCGTTCAGCAGGTAGGCGATGATGGTCGGCACCACGTTCAGCCAGGTGCATCCGTGGCGCGCGCTGTCCTGCCAGAACGCGCTGGCGGAAAAGCGCATCGGCATCACCACCGAGCCGCCGTGCACCAGCGGCGCGATCGCGGTCACGACCAGGCCGTTGATGTGATACAGCGGCAGCGTCGCCAGCACCCGGTCGGCCGGCCCGAGGCAGTGCTCGCGGCTGACGTTGGTGCCGTTGGCCACCAGGTTGCGCTGCGTCAGCAGCACGCCTTTGGGCGTGCCGGTGGTGCCGGACGTGTACATGAGCAGCGCGGGCGCGTCAGGCTGCGGTGGGGGCAGTGGCGACGCAGCATCATGCGTGGCAGGCAGTGCCGGCAGGCTGTTGGCATCGGGCGCGGTGACGAGCACCGGCACGTCCAGTCCGGCCTCGCGCAGGGCCTCGCGGATGGCGGCTTCTCCGTCGGGCCAGGTGAAGACCAGCCTCGTATCCGAGTGCGCCAGGATGTAGCGCAGCTGCGCCGGCTGGCACAGCAGGTTGATCGGATTGACCACCAGCCCGCAGGCCATGGTGCCGAGCAGGAGCCGCGCGGTCTGCTCGCCGTTGGGCAGGTACACCGACACCGTCTGGCCGCTGCCCAGGCCGGCTGCCGCATAGCTGCGGCCGAGCGTGCCGGCGTCCGTCGCCAGCGCGCCGAAAGTGAGCGCATGGCCGCTGTCCGGGGACAACAGGTAGGGCTTGTCGGGCCACTGCGCGGCGCGCACGGCAATCAGCGCGGCAAGCGTGTCGAACACTTCGGGTTCCGTGCGCGCGTTCATTTGCCGACCCTCGCGAAGTAGTCGCCCAGCAGGTCCGCTTCATCGGGCACGTGCTCGGCGATGGGCACGGCGATGCGGGTGATATTCAGGTATTGGCGCCAGCCGAGGTTGTCCGAGAAGTTGTTGCCGCCCCAGGTGCCGCAGCCCATCGACAACGAGAACGGCAGGCCGTTGTCGAAATTCCCGCCGGTGGCGAAGCAGTGCGCCTGGTTCACGATCACGCGCGCCACCGGCAGCTCTTGTCCAAGCTGCAGCGCATGGCGCGGGTTGGACGAATGCAGGCTGACCGAATGCCCGGCGCCCATATAGGCGTACAGGCTCGCCACGCGCTCGACCGCCGCCGCGAAGTCGGTCGCGCGGTAGAGCGTCAGCACGGGCGAGAGCTTCTCGCCGGAGAAGGGGTAGTCGCTGCCGACACCGGTTTCCTCCACCAGCAGCATCGCGGGCTGCAGCGCGCGCACGCGTTCCAGCCCGGCGAGCTCGGCAATGCGGGTCGCGCTCTGTCCCGTGAAGCTGCCGGCGAGCTTGGCGTCGCGCCACATCAGCGCCTGCAGCCGCGCTTTCTCCGAAGCCGTGAGCAGCACGCCGCCGACCGCCGCCAAGGCGTCGAGCATGGGCGTGTAGACCGCGTCGACCACGACCAGGCTGTTCTCCGAAGAGCAACTGGTGGCATTGTCGAAGGTCTTGGAGCGCGCCACCTTGGCTGCCGCGTCATCCAGCGTGGCGCTGGCGTCGATGATCGATGCCACATTGCCGGCGCCCACGCCGAAGGCCGGCGTGCCGCAGGTGTAGGCCATGCGCACGTTGGCCTGCGAGCCGGTCGCGACCACCAGGTCGGCCTGCCGCATGAGCTCCGCCGTCGCGGTCTTCGAGACCGGCGCGGGCAGCATCTGGACCAGGTCGGCGGGCAGGCCGGCGCGCGCAAACTCGGCGTGGATGAACGACAGCAGCAGCGCGCAGGTGTCCTGCCCCTTCGGCGACGGCGCCAAGATCACGCTGTTGCCGCACTTGAGCGCGTTGATGATCTTGTTGGCCGGCGTGGCCGCAGGATTGGTCGAAGGCGTAATGGCCGCCACCACGCCCACGGGCCGCGCGATCTCGGTGATGCCGGCTGCCGCATCCTGCGCGATCACGCCCACCGTCCTGCGGCCATGCAGGTCGCGCAGCAGGCCCAGCGTCTTGCGGTGGTTCTTGCGGATCTTGTCGTCGACATTGCCCAGCCCGGTGTCGGCGACGGCACGCTCGGCCAACTGGCGGTTGCGCGCGGGCTCCATGATGGCCCACGCGGCAGCGGCGACTGCCGTGTCGACGGTGGCCTGGTCGGCACGCGCGAACTCGCGCTGCGCCTGCCTGGCCCGGGCCACGACCGCAGTGACGGCTTCAGCCGCGGCTTGCGCTGGCTGCACGGGCAGGGATGCCGTCGGTAGGGGCAAATCGGAATTGTTGGACTGCCGGCGATGCAGTATTTGCACACTCATGGATTCGACTCCGCGGTTTGGACGGTTAGGGCCGCCGCGCTTTGTCGTGCACTTCGCGGCACCGTCGGCGGCCCTGGATCGAATCTAGTGAAGCGGGGCAGACAGGCCGTCCCAATTTGTGCGCTTTCGCGAGCGCGCAGCCGGGGTGCGATCGAGAATTCAGTTTTCGGGACGGCCATGCGTCCCGGAATCCTTTAAATTTGATCCATGAGCAATCATTCGAATGCCGCTGCCGTGCGCGCCTTCCGCATTCTCGAGATCCTGTCCGCGGCCGACGGACCGCTGTCGCTGGCGGCCATCGTGCAGGCGATCGAGCTGCCGAAGCAGACCGTCCACCGCATCCTCAAGCAGCTTGAAAGCACTTGGCTGGTGTCGCGCACTGCCGGCAACCGCCACTACGAGTGCTCGTCGCGCGTGCGGCAGCTGGCCGTCAATGTGCTGATGCAGGCAGGTCCGGCGGCGGCGCGCCATGCGATCCTGCAGCAGCTGGTCGACAAGATCGGTGAGACCTGCAACCTGACCATGCTGTCCGGCGACGACGTGGTCTACCTGGACCGCGTGGAAACGCAATGGCCGCTGCGCATGCACCTGCAGCCGGGCTCGCGGGTGCCGCTGCACTGCACCGCCAGCGGCAAGCTGCTGCTGGCGTTCCTGCCGAGCGCGCAGCGCCAGCGCCTGGTCGCCAGCCTGCCGCTGCGCGCGCATTCGGCGCACACCATTACCAATGCCGAGGCCTTGCACGCGGAACTGGCCGAGACACGGCAGCGGCGCCTGGGGGTCAACAATCAGGAAAACCTGGAAGGCATGATCGCGGTCGCGGTGCCGGTGATGCGCAACCGGAGCCGCGCCTGCGCGGCGATTGCCGTGCAGGTGCCGATGGCGCGCATGACGATGGACCAGCTGATGGGATTCGTGCCGGACCTGCGCCTGGCAGCGGACGAGATGGTGAAGACGTTCTGCGAATAGGCCGTGAGGGCGGTGTGCTCCCTCTCCCGCAAGCGGGAGAGGGAGCACACGATCGCGCAGCGAGCGCCCGTTGTTCAGGCCCCGGGAGTTGCCGGCGCGGTCGGATCTACCCCCGGCGGCGTCACGTTGAAGCAGCCCCGGTACGTCGCATAGAACGAGCAGTACAGGATCGCCAGCATCAGCAGCGAATATGGCGTGACCAGGAACGACAGCACCGTCTCCGCGCCGAAGGCGCTGAACACCGCCTCCAGGAAGAACGGGATCGCCACCAGCAGCATCGCGAACAGCACCGCGTAGGTGAGGAAGGCGCCGCGGTTGCGCCAGCACGCGGTCCAGCTGAAGAACAGTGCCTTGACCGGCGGCACGCCGTGCCAGGCTGCCAGCAGCGGCGCGAACCAGAACATCATCGCGATCGGCGTGTACAGCAGCGCGCCGATCAGCATGGCGTAGTACAGCTGGCGCACCGCTTCGGCGGTCGGCGCTTCTTCCTTCAGCACGATCGGCACCAGCGCGCTCATGTCGACCACCGAGCCGGCGATCAGCCCCAGCATGAACACCAGCCCGGCGTAGATGCCGCCCAGCACCAGCAGGTTGCGCGTGGCTTCCTTGCCGTTGGCGCGGAAACCCGCCAGCAGCACGGTGGGCATCACCCGCTTGTTCTGGATCACGTCGCGGCATGCGGTCATCACGCCGACCGACAGGCCGGGGGTGACCACCAGCAGCGCGATGATGCCGATCAGCGGCACCACGATGGCCAGCTGCGCGGCGATCAGGTAGACGAACAGCAGCATCAGGAAGGTCAGCGGGTTCTTGCGGAACAGCCAGATGCCCTGGCGGAACCAGGTGTAGCCTTCCTTGGCAGGGACTTCCAGTAGTTGCATACGGATCAGATCCAGGGGAGCGGGGCGCTTGCAGGGTCCGCGCCGATGCGCCGGCGCAGGATGCGTTCGAAATGGGTCGGGTCGTGCGGTTGCAGCATGTCGGCCTCGCGCGGCAGGTAGAAGTCCCACAGTCGCGATACCCAGAAGCGCAGCGCACCCGCGCGCAGCATGTCCTGCCAGCGCGCGGCCTCGGTGGCGGTCAGCGGCCTCACGGCATGATAAGCCCGCAGCAGGGCCTGCGTGCGCGCGGGGTCGAGTTCGCCGCTGGCCAGGTCGATGCACCAGTCGTTGACGGTGACTGCCACATCGAACAGCCACTTGTCGTTGCCGGCGAAGTAGAAGTCGAAAAAGCCGCCCAGGCGGTGGCGTCCGCTGCCGTCTTCCTCGAACAGCGCGTTGTCGCGGAACAGGTCGCAGTGGCACGGGCCCGAGCCCAGGCCGGCGTAGTCCGTGCTGGCGAAGAAGGCGGCCTGGTGGGCGATCTCCTGCTGCAGCAGCGCGCGCTGGCCGGCATCCAGGAAGGGCAGGATCTCAGGCTCGGTCTGCCGCCACCAGGGCAGGCTGCGCAGGTTGGGCTGCTGGCGCGGATAGTCCTGGCCGGCCAGGTGCATGCGTGCCAGCATGTCGCCCACTTCAGCGCAGTGCTGCGCGTCGGGCGCCAGTTGCGATGCGCCCGGCAGGCGCGTGACGATGGTGGCGGGCTTGCCCTTGAGCGGGCGCAGGATCTCGCCGTCGCGTGCCGGGATCGGCGCGGGCACGCGGATGCCGCGCTCGGCCAGGTGCGCCATCAGGTGCAGGTAGTACGGCAGCTGCGCGAACGTGAGCCGCTCGAAAATGGTCAGCACATACTGGCGCGTCTGGCCATCGTGCTCCGTGGTGAGGAAGAAATTGCTGTTCTCGATGCCCGAGGCGATGCCGCGCAGCTCGCGCACTTCGCCAAGGTTGAAATCCAGCAGCCAGCGGGCGATCTCGTCCTGCGAGACCGTGGTGAATACGGCCATACTCGTTGTGTGAAGCGAATCGGAAAGCGGCGGGCACCGGTTCCGGACAAAGTCCGGGCCGCCGCCGCGGCATGACACTGCCGGAGGGCCGGCGCGGCCTGGGGCTTACGCCAGGCCGTGGGCAAGCGAACTCAGAACTTCAGGTTGACCGAAGGCACGCGGTTGACATCGTGCTCGCGGATCTTGGGCGAGCTGTCTTCCGGCTTGCTCATCTCGTATTTAGTGCCGAAACCCGACCTGACCTGGATATCGGTGGCCCGTCCCTTGTCGCGGTACTCGCGCACCTGGGTGCCATCGCGTTCATTGAGCTGGAAGCTCGGCTGGCGCGGCTGGTTCAGTTGCGACTTGGCCGTCGGGGCGATCGGCTGGTTGTTGATCTGGTTCAGCTCCTGCTGCGTCAGCGCATTGCTTTCCTGCGCGACGGCCCAGCCGGAAGCCAGCGCCAGCGCGGCGGCGGCCACGGCGGCGAGGCTGGACACGGACCGCCTGGCAGGCGATTCAGGCTCGCCGGCCACGGCGGAAGACCGCGTGGGCCGGACCGAGCGGGCGGTGGAGGGGGAGGTCATCAGGTGCTCCTGTGCGGGGCTGCGGCGCAGCTTGCGCGCAACCCCGCGGCATGCAGCGGTTGGACTGCAACCCGGCGGCGCCGGGCTTGGCAGACGGACAGGTTCCATTCTAGCAATTCCTGCCGTGCGCAGGCCGCTGCCGTGCCCCGGGGGGCACCTGCGCAACGGGCGCCGGGTGCCGGGTACGTGGCTTGGCGCCGCGCGCCCCGGCGTCCATGCCTTACAGGTAAAACATCTCTTCCTTGGGCGGAATCGGCTTGTCGCCGCCGCGCTGCTCGTAGTAGTCGTAGACCGCTTCCAGCACTTCGTGCGGTTCGTCGACGATCTTCATCAGGTCCAGGTCGTGCTCGGCGATCAGGCCCATCGGCAGCAGCGTGAAGCGGAACCAGTCCAGCAGGCCCTTCCAGAAGCGGCTGCCGAACATGATCACCGGCACCGAGCGCGACTTGCCGGTCTGCACCAGCGTCAGCACCTCGGCCAGCTCGTCGAGCGTGCCGAAGCCGCCCGGCATCACGATAAAGGCGTCCGAATTCTTGACGAAGGTGACCTTGCGCGTGAAGAAGTGGCGAAAGCGCATGGCAATGTCCTGGTACGGATTGCCCTGCTGCTCGTGCGGCAGTTCGATGTTCAGGCCGACGCTGGCGGACTTGCCGGCATGCGCGCCCTTGTTGGCCGCTTCCATGATGCCGGGGCCGCCGCCGGAAATCACGGCAAAGCCGGCGTCCGAAAACAGCCGGGCGATCTCGATGGTGCGCTGGTAGTACGGCGAATCCTCGCGCAGGCGCGCGCTGCCGTAGATCGACACGGCCGGGCGGATCTCGGAGAGGTACTCGGTGGCCTCGATGAACTCTGCCATAATCGTGAACATTTGCCACGAGGCGCGCGCCTTCTTTGCGGTAGCGCGGTCTTCGTCGGCCAGCGCACGCAGGCTGGGGATCATCTTGCGCGGATTGGCGCGCGCGGCCGCAGCAGCGGCCTTTTCAGCAGCAACTTCGGGCGGATTGCCCGCGGCAGCAGCATCGGCCGCCGCGGCGATGGCCGCGGCGTGCTCGGAAGCAGCCTCCGGCGGGGGTTGTACGGTATCGCCGGAAATGTCGGAAACATCCGGGTCAGCAAGGGGGGCGGTCGAGGCACCGCCTGCAGCGGCACCAGTCAATTTTGAGTCCATGGGAATGTCGGATAGTCCAAAAACACTCTTGCTCGTCGATGGATCGAGCTATCTGTATCGCGCTTATCACGCTCTGCCGGACCTGAGGAATGGGGAGGGTCTGCCCACAGGGGCAATCTACGGCATGATCAACATGCTGCGCAAGTTGCGCAACGACTACCCGGCAGAGTATAGCGCCTGCGTGTTCGACGCCAAGGGCAAGACCTTCCGCGACGACATGTATCCGGCCTACAAGGAACATCGCCCGTCGATGCCGGAAGACCTGGCGCGCCAGATCGAGCCGATCCATGAGGCCGTGCGCGCCATGGGCTGGCCGATCGTGGTGGTTGATGGCGTGGAGGCCGACGACGTGATCGGCACGCTGTCGCGCCAGGCCACGGAGCAGGGCGTGCGCACGGTGGTGTCCACCGGCGACAAGGACCTGGCGCAGCTGGTCAACAACCAGGTCACGCTGGTCAATACCATGAGCGGCGAGGTGCTCGATCCCCCTGGCGTGGTTGCCAAGTTCGGCGTGCCGCCCGAGCGCATCATCGACTACCTGTCGCTGATCGGTGATGCGGTCGACAACGTGCCGGGCGTGCCCAAGGTGGGCCCCAAGACCGCGGTCAAATGGCTGGCCGAGCATGGCTCGCTCGACGGCGTGATCGCCGCCGCCCCCGGCATCAAGGGCGTGGTCGGCGAGAACCTGCGCAATACGCTGGACTGGCTGCCGATGGCGCGCCAGCTGGTCACGGTCAAGACCGACTGCGACCTCTCCGCCGCGGTGGCGGACTTCCACGCGCTGCGCGAAACGGGCGAGGACAAGGACAAGCTGGTAGCGTTTTTCTCGCGCTACGGCTTCAAGACCTGGCTGCGCGAAGCGACCGGCGAAAGCCTGCCCGATGCCCGCGCCCAGGCCCGCGCCCGCGCGGCCGCCGCGCCGGCGCAAGGCGGCCTGTTCGATGTGCCGGCCACGGCCGGCGCAGCCGAGGCACCGGCAGCGGACCAGGCCGCGCCGACCGAGATCCGCTACGACACGGTCAGCACCGAAGCCCAGCTGGAAGACTGGATGCGGCGCATCGAGGCCGCGCCGCTGGTGGCCATCGACACCGAGACCACCTCGCTGGACCCGATGCAGGCGCAGCTGGTCGGCATCTCGCTGTCGGTCGAGCCGGGCGTAGCCTGCTATATCCCGGTGGCGCACCGTGGCCCGGACGTGGCCGGGCTGCCCGACCACGGCCAGCTGTCGCGCGAGTTCGTGCTGGGGCGCATGCGCGCATGGCTGGAAGATGCCAGCCGCCCGAAGCTGGGCCAGAACCTCAAGTACGACGTCCATGTCTTTGCCAACCATGGCGTGAAGCTGCGCGGCGTGGCGCACGACACCATGCTGCAGAGCTACGTGCTGGCCTCGCATCGCAACCATGGCATGGACAGCCTGGCCGAGCGCCTGCTGAGCCTGAAGACCATCACCTATGAAGAGGTGTGCGGCAAGGGCGCCAGCCAGATCGGCTTCGACCAGATCGACCTGGCGCGCGCCACCGAATACGCTGCCGAAGACGCTGACGTGACCCTGCGCCTGCACCGCAAGATGTTCCCGCAGGTGGAAGCCGCGGCGGGCCTGCGCCGCGTGTATGAAGAGATCGAGATGCCGGTCTCGGTGGTGCTGCAGAAGGTCGAGCGCAACGGCGTGCTGATCGATGCCGAACGCCTGGCCGCGCAGAGCGCCGAGCTGGGCCAGCGCATGCTGGCGCTGGAGCAGGCCGCCTACGAGGCCGCCGGCCAGCCCTTCAACCTGGGCTCGCCCAAGCAGATCGGCGAGATCCTGTTCAGCCAGATGAAGCTGCCGGTGGTGAAGAAGACCGCCAGCGGCGCGCCCTCGACCGACGAAGAGGTGCTGCAGAAGCTGGCCGAGGACTACCCGCTGCCCAAGCTGCTGCTGGACTACCGCGGCCTGGCCAAGCTCAAGTCCACCTATACCGACAAGCTGCCCAAGATGGTCAACCCGCAGACCGGCCGCGTGCACACCAGCTACGGCCAGGCCACCGCGGTGACCGGCCGGCTGGCGTCGACCGAGCCCAACCTGCAGAACATCCCGGTGCGCACCGAGGAGGGCCGCCGCATCCGCGAAGCCTTTATCGCCGAGCCCGGCAGCGTGATCGTGTCGGCCGACTACTCGCAGATCGAGCTGCGCATCATGGCCCATATCTCGGGCGACGAGAACCTGCTGCGCGCCTTTGCCAACGGCGAGGACATCCACCGCGCCACGGCCGGCGAGATCTTCGGCGTGGAGCGCGAGGCCGTCAGCAGCGAGCAGCGCCGCTACGCCAAGGTGATCAACTTCGGCCTGATCTACGGCATGAGCGCGTTCGGCCTGGCCGGCAACCTGGGTATCGAGCGCGAGGCCGCAAAGCACTACATCGACCGTTATTTCATGCGCTACCCGGGCGTGGCCCACTACATGGAAGAGACCCGGCAGACCGCGCGCGAGCAAGGCTATGTCGAGACCGTGTTCGGCCGCCGGCTGTGGCTGCCCGACATCAACGGCGGCAGCGGCCCGCGCCGGCAGGCCGCCGAGCGCGCCGCCATCAACGCGCCGATGCAGGGCACCGCCGCCGACCTGATCAAGCTGTCGATGATCGCGGTGCAGGGCTGGCTGGAGCGCGACGGGCTGCAGACGCGCCAGATCATGCAGGTGCACGATGAACTGGTGCTGGAGGTGCCGGAGCATGAGCTGGAGCTGGTCAAGGTGCGGCTGCCGGAGCTGATGTGCTCGGTGGCGCAGCTGCGCGTGCCGCTGGTGGCCGAAGTGGGCAGCGGCGCCAACTGGGAAGAAGCGCACTGACGAGGCCGCCTGTCAGCCAGCCTGCGCCGCCCATGCGTTGTGGTATCGAATGAAGCGACTGCCGAGTCAGGCTTACCGGCTTGCCAGTTATGCTGCAATGCAGCAGACTGTGGCAAACGCCTCAGGCAAGAATTTACAAAAACGCATCAGGTAGACCATGACAGAAACAAGGACGCCTCGCATCGTTGTCGTCGGTGGGGGAGCAGGGGGGCTGGAACTGGTAACGAAGCTGGGCGACAAGCTCGGCCGCAAGGGGCAGGCGCAGGTGGTGCTGGTGGACCGCCTGCCCACCCACATCTGGAAGCCGCTGCTGCATGAAGTGGCAGCCGGCAGCATGGACCCCAACACGCACCAGCTGGAATACGCGGCGCAGGCGCGCTGGCATCACTTCGAGTTCCAGCTGGGCGAGCTGACCGGCATCGACCGCATCCGCAAGACCATCTCGGTGTCGGCCAGCTTCGACGAGGACGGCGCCGAACTGCTGCCGGCGCGCGAGCTGCCCTATGACACGCTGGTGCTGGCGATCGGCTGCGTCACGCATTTCTTCGGCGTGCCCGGCGCGGCCGAGAATGCCATCGCACTGGACGTCGTGGCGCAGGCCGAGCGCTTCCGCAAGCGCCTGATCGCGGCCTGCGTGCGGGCCCAGAACGGGCGCGGGCGCGTGGGCGCGGACGGCCGGCCGCGCGTTGACGTGGCCATCATTGGCGCGGGCGCCACCGGCGTGGAGCTGTCGGCCGAACTGCGCAACACCGCGCACGTGCTCAGCGCCTACGGCCTGCACCAGCTTGATCCGCGCCGCGATGTGCATATCCACGTGATCGAGGCCGGCCCGCGCATCCTGCCGGCGCTGTCCGAGCGGGTCTCGGTCGAGACCGCCAAGCTGCTGAAGAAGCTCGACGTCGATGTCCTGACCAGCGAGCGCGTGACCGAGGTCACGCCGCAGGCGGTGCTGACCGCCAGCGGCAAGCATATCGATGCCGACCTGACGGTATGGGCGGCGGGCATCACCGCGCCGCCGGTGCTGGCCACACTGGGGCTGCCGGTCAGCCGCCAGGGCCAGATCGTGGTCGGCCCGACGCTGCAGAGCGAGGGCGACCCGGACATCTTCGCCTTCGGCGACTGCGCCAGCTGCCCGTGGGCCGAGAAGCAGACTACGGTGCCGCCGCGCGCACAGGCCGCGCACCAGCAGGCCACCTTCCTCTACAGCGCGCTGCGCGCGCGGCTGGACGGGCGCCCGCTGCCGTCGTTCGCCTTCAAGGATCTCGGCTCGCTGGTGTCGCTGGGGCATTTCAGCGCAGTGGGCAGCCTGATGGGCGGGCTGATCGGCGGCTCGATGTTCATCGAAGGGCTGATGGCGCGCGTCATGTACACGTCGCTGTACCGGATGCATGTGATGGCGTTGCACGGCGCCGTGGGCATGGCGCTGGACACGGTTTCGCACTGGCTGCGCCGCAAGACCAGCCCGCGCGTCAAGCTGCACTGACGCGCGCCGGGCCGGGGCTTCCCGTGCTGCACCATGCCGCGCGGGCTGGTGGCGTGCGGAGGTGGCTGCAAGGCCGCCCCATGTTTTCTCCATGTCTGCTTAAAATCTGCCGCTGGCGCCGCATCCCGGCCCAGCCACCAACGATCCTGGAGACACGCATGCTCAAACCGGAAGTGGATAGCCTCGTCCCCGGCCAGACGTTCGACCGCCGCGGCTTTGTCAAGACGGCGCTGGGTTCCGCCTTTGCGGCGGCCGCGCTGCCGGTGATGGCCCAGCAGGCCATCAAGACCGACTTTGCCGGCCTGAGCGCCGGCGAGGTCACCATCCCCTCGGGCGGCTTCAGCATGCCGGCCTACCGCGCCCAGCCCGAAGGCAAGAAGAACCTGCCGGTGGTGCTGGTGGTCAGCGAGATCTTCGGCGTGCACGAGCATATCGCCGACGTGTGCCGGCGCTTTGCCAAGCTGGGCTACCTGGCGATCGGGCCGGAACTGTTCGCGCGCCAGGGCGATCCGCAGAGCTTCGGCACCATCCAGGAGCTGCAGCGCGAGGTGATTGCCAAGGTGCCTGACGCGCAGGTGATGGGCGACCTGGACGCCGCGGTGGCCTGGGCCGGTGCCAACGGCGGCGACGTGTCGCGCCTGGCCATCACCGGCTTCTGCTGGGGCGGGCGCATGACCTGGCTCTATGCAGCGCACAGCAAGCGCCTGAAGGCCGGCGTGGCCTGGTATGGCCAGCTGGCGCCCGAGCCGACCCCGCTCAAGCCGAAGAATCCCATCGACCTGGTCGGCCAGCTCCATGCCCCGGTACTCGGCCTGTATGGCGGCAAGGACACCGGCATCCCGCAGGAGCAGGTGGAGAGGATGAAGTCCGCGCTGGCGGCGTCGTCCGACCCGGACGCCAAGGCCTCGCGCTTTATCGTCTATCCCGAGTCCGGCCATGCCTTCCATGCCGATTACCGGCCCAGCTACCGTGAAGCCGATGCCAGGGATGGCTGGCAGAAGTGCCTGGACTGGTTCAGGCAGCACGGCGTGGCCTGATCCGGCCGTCCCGGCGCCGCGAGGCGCCTCTCGCCCGACAGCAGGATTGCAAAGTCCCGGCGGATACGTACAATGCGGCCTTTGAGTTATTGCAACATTGTTGCGTTAGCCGCCCGGCGCGATGCGGGCGGAACGGCGGGGCCGCCCGGTACCGCCACCCCGGGAGCCCATCATCCATTCGACGCTTTTGTATATCCTGCTCGCCGCCACGATCTCGGGGGTGGGCAGCATCTTCGGGGCGGCGCTGCTGTCGCTGACGGTGGCGTCCCGCGTGGTCGAGCGCATGGTGAGCTTTTCAGTGGGCGTGCTGCTGGCCACCGCGCTGCTGCATTCGCTGCCCGAGGCGTTCGAGTCCGGCGCCGACCCGCGCGCGCTGTTCGGCACGCTGCTGGCGGGGCTGCTCGGCTTCTTCCTGCTGGAAAAGATCTCGCTGCTGCGCCACTCGCACCACCACGAGGGCGACGGGCACCACCACCACCACGGCCATGACCGCGAGGAAGCGGGGCGCAGCGGCCTGACCATCCTGGTCGGCGACACCTTCCACAATTTTGCCGACGGCATCGTGATCGCGGCGGCCTTCCTGGCCGATCCGCATATCGGCGTGGTCACCGCGCTGGCAATCGCGGCGCACGAGATCCCGCAGGAAGTCGGCGACTTCATCGTGCTGCTCAATGCCGGCTTCTCCAAGGCCCGTGCCTTTGCCTTCAACCTGCTGTCGAGCCTGGCGGCCATCGCCGGCGGCGTGGTCGGGTATTTCCTGCTCGACCAGCTGAGCGGCTGGATTCCGTACGTGCTGGTGATTGCCGCCAGCAGCTTCCTCTATATCGCGGTCAGCGACCTGATGCCCCAGATGCAGCGCAAGCCGCGCTGGCGCGAGTCGGCGATCCAGGTGGTGCTGGTGGCCGCGGGCATCTCGGCGATCGTCTTCATCACCAACGGCGTGCACGAGAGCCACAGCCACGGCGGGCACGGCCATATTGCGCCCGCCGCGCCCATTGCCTCGTCACGCTGACCTCAGGCGGCCCCGGTAGCGACCGGGCGCGCCGGATCGGCGCACCATTCGCTCCATGATCCCGGGTACAGCGCCGCGCCGCCCAGGCCGGCCGCTTCCAGCGCCAGCAGGTTGTGGCAGGCCGTGACACCGGAGCCGCACTGCATCACTGCCTGCGCCGGGGCGCGCGCACCCAGCACTGCGCCGAATTCCGCGCGCAGGGTCTCGGCCGGCTTGAAGCGGCCGTCCGCGCCCAGGTTGTCCTTGAAGAAGCGGTTGACCGCGCCGGGGATATGGCCGCCAACCGGGTCCAGCGTCTCGTTCTCGCCGCGGAAGCGGTCGGGCGCGCGCGCATCCACCACCAGCAGCGAGGCGCGCTCGAGGTTGTCCACCAGCGCGGCGGCGTCGACGGTCGGCGCCAGCGACTTGCGGCGTTGGAACTTGCCGGGCAATTCCGGCTCTTCCGTGGCATCGTGTTCGAGCGGCAGGCCGGCCTTGACCCAGGCGTCCTTGCCGCCGTCGAGCACGGCCACGGCATCGTGGCCGAGCCAGCGCAACAGCCACCACAGCCGCGCGGCGAACATGCCGCCCTGCGCATCGTAGGCCACTACCGGGGTGTCGTCGTCCACGCCCAGCGCCTGCAGGCGCGCCACCAGGTCGTCGGCGTCGGGCAGGGGGTGGCGGCCGTTGCTGCCGGTCTTGGGGCCGGACAGCTCGTTGTCCAGGTGCAGGTAGAAGGCGCCGGGCAGGTGGCCGGTGCGGTAGGCCTCGCGGCCGGCGGCCGGGTCGGCCAGGTCGAAGCTGCAGTCGATCACGACGCAGCCGCCGGGGGTGGCCAGCAGCGATTGCAGCGCGGTGACGGAAATCAGCGGTTTCTGCATGGGAATCCTGTTGCGATCGATGGAAAGGGGTCTAGTTCACCAGGGGATGCTACACCTCGGGATGGACTTCCGCCTCCGGCGACTTGACCGGCGTGGCCGGCGTGGGCTTGGCATCGGTGCCCTGGCGCGCGCGCATCAGCGTGGTGGCGATGCCGCTGGCGATGATCAGCCCCATGCCCAGCCACGACAGCCAGTTCAGCCGGTCGGACCAGATCAGCATGCCCCACACGCTGGAAAAGACGATGCCGGCGTATTGCAGGTTGGCGGTCAGCAGCGTGTTGCCGCGCTTGTAGGCGCGCGTCATCGCGGTCTGGCCCAGCGTGGCCAGGATGCCGATGGCCAGCAGCAGGCCGGCGCCGTACCAGGTATGCGCGCTGACGCCGCCCAGCAGCATCCACACTAGCCCGGCGATCATGCCGACCAGCGAGAAATAGAACACGATGCGGCCCTCGGGCTCGCCCAGCTGGCCGAGCTGGCGCACCTCGACATAGGCCAGCGCCGTGAACATGCCCGAGATCAGTCCGACCAGGCCGCCGGTCAGCTGGTCCTTGCCGACCGAAGGCTGCAGCAGGCAGATCACGCCGGCAAAGGACAGCAGGATCGCCAGCACCAGGCGCCGGTCGGCATTGCCGCCGGTGCCGGCCAGCGCCGCGCCGGCGCCCAGGATCAGCGCGATCCACACCGGCGACATGTAGTTCAGCGTCATCGCGGTGGCCAGCGGCAGCAGCGAGATCGAGGTGAACCACAGCATCAGCGCGGTCACGCCGAACACGCTGCGCTTGATGTGCGACAGCATGTAGGGCGTGCGCACCGGGATCCCGCGCGAGGACAGCAGCACCCACATGATGACCACGCTGATCAGGCCGCGGTAGAAGACGATCTCGCCGGTGGTGTAGAGATCGGATGCCAGCTTGACGCCAACCCCCATCAACGAGAAGGCGAAGGCGGCGAACAGCATCCAGAGCGATTGCATGGCGAGGGGCGCGGTGAAGCGAAACGAAGCGGGAAAGAGAGGCGTCCGGCGCGCGGGCGGGCTTCGTGTCTGGCCTCGTCGCGCAAGCGGTGTGGCTGCCGGCACCGGACAATGATTCTAGCAGCGCACTTCGCGTCCCAAAGGAAAGCGGACCGCCAGGGCGGTCCGTTCTTGCGTGCGTTGTGCGGTTATCGCACTAGTCCGCCGGACTAGCCGGCGTAAGCCATGGCGCGGCGATACCACTCATGGAAATGCTGCATGCCGTCTTCCATCGGCGACTGGTACGGTCCGACTTCGCTGGTGCCGCGCTTGAGCAGCGCCAGCCGGCCGGCATCCATGCGTTCGGCGATCTCGTCGTCCTCGATGCAGGTTTCCATGTAGGCGGCGCGCTCGGCCTCGACGAACTCGCGCTCGAACAGCGCGATTTCCTCGGGGTAGTAGAACTCCACCACATTGCGCGTCTTGCGCGGGCCGACCGGGTGCAGCGTCGAGATCACCAGCACGTTGGGGTACCACTCCACCATGATGTTGGGGTAGTAGGTCAGCCAGATCGCGCCGTGCTTGGGCAGCACGCCGTCGTTGAAGCGCAGCACCGCGTCGTGCCATTTCTGGTAGGTCGGGCTGCCGGGGCGCTTCAGGCCGGCATGCAGGCCCACGGTCTGCACGCTGTGCCACTCGCCGAACTCCCACTTGAGGTCGTCGCACGAGACGAAGCTGCCCAGCCCCGGGTGGAACGGCACGACGTGGTAGTCCTCCAGGTAGACCTCGATAAAGGTCTTCCAGTTGTAGTCGCACTCGTGCACCTCGACGTGGTCCAGCATGTAGCCGTCGAAGTTCAGGTCCTGGGCCACGCCCAGCCTGGCCAGGTCGGCGCGCACGTCGCGCTTGCCGTCGAACAGCAGCCCATTCCAGTTTTGCAGCGGCGAGCGCTTCAGGTGCAGGCAGGGTTGCTTGTCGAAATGCGGCGCGCCGAGCAGCTCGCCCTTCAGGTCGTAGGTCCAGCGGTGCAGGGGGCAGACGATGTTGTGCGCATTGCCGCGGCCGTTGAGCATGATGGCCTGGCGGTGGCGGCAGACGTTGGACATCAGTTCGATGCCGGCGGCGTTGCGTACCAGCATGCGGCCTTCGTCCTCTGCCCTGAGCGTGTGGTAGTCGCCGACTTCCGGAACCATCAGCTCGTGGCCGATATAGCCCGGGCCATTCCTGAACAGCAGTTCGAGTTCTTGTTGATGCAGCGCTTCGTCGAAATAGACGCCGACGGGCAGTTGCGAATCAGCCGGCGCCAGGTTGAGCGCGGTGCTGAGATTGGACATTATCCCCACTCCCAGATGAACAGGTGAAAGCAGTGAACAACCCAACCATCGAAAATTGAATCGATTTGGGAAAGACTTCCGCCAGGTCGGCAAGGTCCGGTAGCCCCCTGGCGGCGAGGGGGAGATTGTACCCGACCCAAAAAGTTAAGGGACTGATTTTTTTGCCTTTTTAGCGAAAAAGTCGACCCGGGTCGTCATCGGGGTGCCGTACCGGGCGCATTCGGAAAGACGACCCGAGCGCACAAGTCACTTCTGTGGTTTGTGCACCCCGATAGGTCCACGCCGACCGTGCGCAAGGATGGGGCAAGCTCCCGCTTTGGCGTAAAATCCGGGCTTCCCCATCCGGGTTTCCCCCGGGGTCCTTGATTCCAGGTCCTGATATGCCAAAAACGACGACCGCTCCGGTCCAGACCGACAACACCGCCGACACCAGCGCATCGGCGCCGCCCGCTTCCTACGAAGCGGCGATGGCCGAGCTGGAAACGCTGGTGGCCAGCATGGAAAGCGGCGAACTGCCGCTGGAGGCATCGCTGGCGGCCTACCGCCGCGGCGCCGAGCTGGTGCGCTACTGCCAGCAGAAGCTGGAGCGGGTCGAGCAGCAGGTCCGCGTGCTGGAAGGTGACGTGCTCAAGCCGCTGGCCGGCGAGGGCAATGGCGCCAACGGTGCACTGGGGGCGGACGAGGCATGAGTGACTTTGCCCAATGGATGCAGGCCCAGGGCGCCCGTACCGAGGCCGCCCTGCAGGCGGCGCTGCCCGCTGCCGAGACCGTGCCGCATACGCTGCACGAAGCCATGCGCTATGCTGCACTGAGCGGCGGCAAGCGCGTGCGGCCGCTGCTGGTGCATGCCGCCGGCGAGGTCAGCGGGGCGGCTCCGGCCGCCTGCGACGCGGCGGCCTGTGCGGTGGAGATGATCCACGCCTATTCGCTGGTGCACGACGACATGCCCTGCATGGACGACGACGACCTGCGCCGCGGCCGGCCCACCGTGCACAAGGCCTATGACGAGGCCACCGCATTGCTGGTTGGCGACGCGCTGCAGACCCAGGCCTTTATCGTGCTGGCCGGTGCCGGGGCGATCGCGCCCGCGGCGCGGCTGCAGCTGGTGGCCGAGCTGGCGCTGGCGTCGGGCTCGACCGGAATGGCCGGCGGCCAGGCGATCGACCTGCAGAACGTGGGCCGCGCCATGACGCGCGAGGCGCTCGAGGCCATGCATCGCATGAAGACCGGCGCGCTGTTGCGCGCCAGTGTGCGCATGGGTGCGCTATGTGGTGAAATCGACGCCGAGGGCCTGGCCGCGCTGGATCGCTATGCGGCGGCAGTGGGATTGGCGTTCCAGGTGGTTGACGATATTCTGGACGTCACTGCCGATACCGCCACGCTGGGCAAGACCGCCGGCAAGGACGCCGCCCATGACAAGCCGACCTATGTGTCGCTGATGGGGCTTGACCCGGCACGCGCACTGGCCGGGACGCTGCGCGCCGACGCACACGAGGCGCTGGCCGGCTTTGGCGAGCGCGCGGACCGCCTGCGGGACCTGGCGGACCTGATCGTGCTGCGCACACACTAAACAGAGAGCCGGCCGAACGGACATCATGACCTACGCACTCCTCAACAAGATTGACGCCCCCGCAGACCTGCGCAAGCTCGACCGGCGTGAGCTCCGGACCCTGGCGGACGAACTGCGCGCCTATGTGCTGGAGTCGGTCTCGCAGACCGGCGGCCACCTGTCGTCCAACCTGGGCACGGTCGAGCTGACCATCGCGCTGCACTACGTCTTCAACACCCCGGACGACCGGCTGGTGTGGGACGTGGGCCACCAGAGCTACCCGCACAAGATCCTGACCGGACGCCGCGAGCGCATGGGCACGCTGCGCCAGTGGGGCGGCATCTCTGGCTTCCCGCGCCGCAGCGAGAGCGAATACGACACCTTCGGCACGGCGCATTCGTCGACCTCGATCTCGGCCGCGCTGGGCATGGCGCTCGGTGCGCGCACGCTGGGCGAGAAGCGCGTCTCGGTGGCGGTGATCGGCGACGGCGCCATGACCGCGGGCATGGCCTTCGAGGCCCTGAACAACGCCGGCGTCTACAAGGACCTGCCGCTGGTGGTGGTGCTCAACGACAACGACATGTCGATCTCGCCGCCGGTGGGCGCGCTCAACCGCCACCTGGCGCGGCTCTTGAGCGGCCAGTTCTACGCGGCCACCAAGAAGGGCATCGAGAAGGTCCTGTCGGTGGCGCCGCCGGTGCTGGAGTTCGCCAAGCGCTTCGAGGAACATGCCAAGGGCATGATGGTGCCGGCCACGCTGTTCGAGGAATTCGGCTTCAACTACATCGGCCCGATCGACGGCCACGACCTGAACTCGCTGGTGCCGACGCTGCAGAATATCCGCGAGCGCGCGCTCGAGGGCGCCGGCCCGCAGTTCCTGCACGTGGTGACCAAGAAGGGCCAGGGCTACAAGCTGGCCGAGGCCGACCCGATCCTCTACCACGGCCCGGGCAAGTTCAACCCGGCCGAGGGCATCCGCCCGGCGGCCAAGCCGGCGCGCAAGACCTACACGCAGGTGTTCGGCGACTGGCTGTGCGACATGGCCGCAGCCGACAAGCGCCTGGTCGGCATTACCCCGGCGATGCGCGAGGGCTCGGGCATGGTCGAGTTCGAGCGGCGCTTCCCGGACCGCTACTACGACGTGGGCATCGCCGAGCAGCACGCCGTGACCTTTGCCGGCGGCCTGGCCTGCGAGGGTCTCAAGCCGGTGGTGGCGATCTACTCGACCTTCCTGCAGCGCGGCTACGACCAGCTGATCCACGACGTGGCGCTGCAGAACCTGCCGGTGGTGTTCGCGCTGGACCGTGCCGGCCTGGTCGGCGCCGACGGCGCCACGCACGCGGGTGCCTACGATATCGCCTACCTGCGCTGCATCCCCAACATGATGGTGATGACGCCGTCCGACGAGAACGAGTGCCGTCAGCTGCTGACCACGGCGTTCCACCAGGCGTGCCCGAGCGCCGTGCGCTATCCGCGCGGCTCCGGCCCGGGCGCGGCCATTGCCGCCGAGCTCACCACTGTGCCGGTCGGCAAGGGCGTGATGCGCCGCGAGGGAGGTGCGCGCGCGGGGCATCGCGTGGGCTTCCTGGCGTTCGGCTCGATGGTGCACCCGGCCCTGGGTGCCGCCGAGGCGCTGGATGCCGCGGTCGCCGACATGCGTTTCGTCAAGCCGCTCGACGTGGAGCTGGTCAAGCGCCTGGCCGCGGAGAACGACTACCTGGTGACCGTGGAAGAGGGCAGCGTGATGGGCGGCGCCGGCAGCGCCGTGCTGGAGGCACTGGCCGAGGCCGGCATCGACAAGCCGGTGCTGACGCTGGGCCTGCCCGACCGCTTCGTCGACCACGGCGACCCGGCCTATCTGCTGCAGCAATGCGGCCTGGATGCGGCCGGCATCGAGCGCTCGGTGCGCGAGCGCTTCGGGCTGGACCAGCCCAAGGTCACGGTCGCCTCGCGCGTGGCCTGATCACCTGCTGTCCCGAAGGGGATTCGGCCCTCGCACCACGAGTGCGTCCGAATTCCCTTAAACTCCCCTTTTTTGTGTTCGCAGCTGCGGGCCGGCGTGCCACTTGCCGGATCCCGTGGTTTCACACTCGTTGCGCGGCATGGATGGACTGCGAAATTGCCGCGACCGTAAGGGCTCGTGCCGTCCCCCTTGGGCGCGACCCTGGAGGAAACCGTAGATGAATGACATCAATCCCGCCTTCGTCATGCCCGACGTCCAGTCGAGCCCCGACACCCGCCAGATCCCCATCCAGCGTGTCGGTGTCAAAGGCGTGCGTTACCCCGTGACCCTGAAGACCCCGGCCGGCATCATGCCGAGCGTGGGCACCTTCAATCTCGACGTGCACCTGCCGGCGGACCAGAAGGGCACGCATATGTCGCGCTTCGTCGCGCTGCTGGAAGAAGAGCGCGCACCGCTGGAGCTGTCCAGCTTCCGGCTGATGCTGGACAAGATGCTGGAAAAGCTGGAAGCCGAGGCCGGCCGCATCGAGGTCACCTTCCCGTACTTCATCAGCAAGACCGCGCCTGTGTCGGGCGTGGAGTCGCTGCTGGACTACGAGGTCACGCTGACCGGCGAAGTGCGCGACGGCGCCGCGCGCGTGTTCCTGAAGGCGCTGGTGCCGGTGACCAGCCTGTGCCCGTGCTCGAAGAAGATCTCGCAGTACGGCGCGCACAACCAGCGTTCGCATATCACCATGAACGTGGAACTGGCCGGCGAGCTGCCGGTGGAAGCGCTGGTGCGCATGGCCGAGGAAGAGGCCTCGTGCGAGCTGTGGGGCCTGCTCAAGCGCCCCGACGAGAAGTTCGTCACCGAGCGCGCCTATGAGAACCCCAAGTTCGTCGAGGACCTGGTGCGCGATATCGCCATGCGCCTGAATGCGGATGATCGCATCGTGGCCTATGTGCTGGAGGCGGAGAACTTTGAGTCGATCCACAACCACAGCGCGTATGCGGTGATCGAGCGGGACAAGCGGGTCGACTGACCGCGTTGTCGCTGCAATAGAAATAGCCACCGCATGCGGTGGCTATTTTTTTGTCCGGTTCAGGCCGCCGAAGGCAGGCGGATATCCGCCAGGTCCCAGCGCGGCGTCACGCCGTAGCCATACTCGTGCCGCGCCAGTTCGGGCGCTGCCTGCAGCCGCATGGCGCCGGCAAACGCGATCATCGCGCCGTTGTCGGTGCAGAACGCCAAATCCGGGTAATACACGTCGATCTTGCGCTGCTTGCCCATCTGGTCCAGCCGCTCGCGCAACTGGCGGTTGGCACCCACGCCTCCCGCCACCACCAGCCGCTTGTGGCCGGTCTGCTTGAGCGCTGCCATCGACTTGGCGGCCAGCACGTCGACAATGGCATCGACAAAGGCGCGCGCCAGGTTGGCGCGATCCTGCTCGCAGGTGTTGGCGAGCTTGCGTGTTTGCGTCAGTACCGCGGTCTTCAGTCCGGCGAAGGAGAAATCCAGGTTGCCCGAATGCAGCATCGGCCGCGGCAGCGCAAAGGCGCCGGGGATACCGAATTCGGCCAGCCGCGACACTTCGGGGCCGCCCGGATAGCCCAGGCCCAGCAGCTTGGCGGTCTTGTCGAAGGCTTCGCCGGCGGCGTCGTCCAGGGTTTCGCCCAGCAGCGTGTAGTCGCCGATGCCGCGCACTTCCATCAACTGCGTATGCCCGCCCGACACCAGCAGCGCCACGAACGGGAAGGGCGGCGGCTCGCGCGTCAGCAGCGGCGACAGCAGGTGGCCTTCCAGGTGGTGCACGCCCACCATCGGCACGTTCAGCGCAAAGCCCAGTGCATTGGCCACCGAGGCGCCCACCAGCAGTGCGCCGGCCAGCCCGGGGCCCTGGGTGAAGGCGATGGCGTCGATGTCCTGGCGGGTACGGCCGGCATCGGCCAGCACCTGCTCCAGCAGCGGCAGCACGCGGCGGATATGGTCGCGCGACGCCAGTTCCGGCACCACGCCGCCGTAGTCGCGGTGCATGGCGATCTGCGAGTGCAGCGCGTGCGCGAGCAGGCCGGCGCCGGTGTCATAGAGGGCGAGGCCGGTTTCGTCGCAGGAGGATTCGATGCCGAGGACAAGCATGGGGAGCGCATAGGGCCGCCTCCTGTCAGGGAAACGGCTGTCGAAACAACAGGTTGCAGGAAGCGCGCAGGGTAGCACAGCAGCGCGCGGCGTGCTTTTCGCTACAATCTGCCCTTTCTCTGGCGGTGGCAATACACATGGATGCGCGAGGCGTGCAATGAGCGGGGCAACATCGGCCCGGACGGGCCGGTATGACGTGGCCGTGCTGGGTGCGGGCGCGGCCGGCATGATGTGTGCCGCCGTGGCCGGCCAGAACGGCGCGCGCGTGGTGCTGATCGACCATGCCACCAAGCTTGCCGAGAAGATCCGCATCTCGGGCGGCGGGCGCTGCAATTTCACCAACCTGCAGGCCGGGCCCGCCAACTACCTGTCGTCCAATCCGCACTTCTGCCGCTCGGCGCTGGCGCGCTACACGCCGCAGGATTTCCTTGGCCTGATGCGCCGCTACGGCATCGACTGGCACGAGAAACATCGTGGCCAGCTGTTCTGCAACGACAGCGCCGAAGACGTGATCGCCATGCTGCGCGCCGAATGCGACACCGGCCATGTGCGCTGGCACACCGGCTGCAGCGTGGCCGAGGTCCGGCGCGAGGGCGACGACTTCCTGCTGCTCACCGCTACCGGCACGGTGCGGGCCGGGGCGCTGGTGGTGGCCACCGGCGGCCTGTCGATCCCCAAGATCGGTGCCACCGACTTTGGCTATCGCATCGCCCGGCAGTTCGGGCTGGGCATCGTCGAAACCCGGCCGGCGCTGGTGCCGCTGACCTTCGATGGCAAGGACTGGGTGCCGTTCGCGCCGCTGGCCGGCGTGTCGCTGGAAGTGGATATCGCCACCGGCAACGGCAAGGCGGCCGGAGCCTTCCGCGAAGACCTGCTGTGGACCCATCGCGGCCTGTCCGGACCCGCCGTGCTGCAGATTTCCAGCTACTGGCGTCCCGGCACGCCGATCGCCATCGACCTGTTTGATGGAGAGGATGCCGCCGCCTGGCTGCTCGAGCAGAAGGCCGGCAGCCGCAAGCACCTGGGCAACCTGCTGGCGCAACGGTTGCCGGCGCGGCTGGCCGATGCCTGGTGCGCGGCCTCGGGCGTGGATGCCGCCATGCCGCTGCATGATGTGACCGACAAGGCCCTGCGCAAGCTTGGCGCCACGCTCAACGGCTGGCGCATCGTGCCGTCGGGCACCGAGGGCTACCGCAAGGCCGAGGTCACGCTTGGCGGGGTCGACACGCGGGCGCTGTCGTCAACCACCATGATGGCGCGCGAGGTGCCGGGCCTGTATTTCATCGGCGAGGTGGTGGACGTGACCGGCTGGCTGGGCGGCTACAACTTCCAGTGGGCGTGGGCGTCCGCGGTGGCGGCGGGGCAGGCCGCGGCTGAGGCATCGCGCACCGCTTCGGCAGGGCAATCGGTAGCCCAAGGGTAGACTGGCGAGAGCTGGAAGGGCGGTGGGCGGCACTCGGCAAGTGTCCGTTGCACGCCACTTCCGCGCTCGATTGTTGGTGCTACAATCCAGAACTTCGTAGAGCCGCTTATCCCGAAAATTCTCATTTTCTGGCCAAATGACCACGATCCGTCTCAAGGAAAACGAGCCTTTTGAAGTTGCCATGCGCCGTTTCAAGCGCACCATCGAGAAGAACGGGCTGCTCCCGGAATTGCGGGCACGCGAGTTTTACGAAAAGCCCACCGCCGCGCGCAAGCGCAGGAAGGCAGCCGCCGAAAAGCGCCATTACAAGCGCATCCGCAGCCAGATGCTGCCGAAGAAACTGTACTGACCCCGGCGCTCCCGCTTGTATCCGACCCGCTGTGGCCTACGCTTCGGCGGGTTTTTGCATTCTGGGCCTTGCAGCGGGCGGTCATCGCCGCCACCTGTGAGTGTCCACCCACTTTCTGGAAGATCACGATGTCCCTCAAAGCCCGTATCAGCGAAGACATGAAGACCGCCATGCGCGCGCGCGAAACGGAGCGCCTCGGCACCATCCGCCTGCTGCTGGCCGCCATCAAGCAGCGCGAGGTCGATGAGCGCGTGGAACTGGACGATACCGCCGTGCTGGCCGTGGTCGAGAAGCTGATCAAGCAGCGCAAGGATTCGATCTCGCAGTTCCGGCAGGCGGGCCGCAATGACCTGGCAGACAAGGAGTCGGCGGAAGTCGAAGTGCTGCAGGCCTACATGCCCGCAGCACTGTCGGACGAGGAAGTCGCCGCCGAGGTCCAGCAGGCCGTTGCCGCCACTGGTGCCGCCGGTCCGCAGGACATGGGCAAGGTCATGGGCGTGCTCAAGGGCAAGCTGGCCGGCCGTGCCGACATGACCGCCGTATCGGCCCTGGTCAAGGCGGCACTTGCAGCAAAGTAAATACTGATTTAATCGGTTGCTGGCAAGATAAGCACCGGATCCGCGTGGTTCGGTGCAGTTGCACGGAGATGTCACGTAGTCCGGGCGGCCCTATCACGCTGCACTACAATATTCCGATAGCAGCCGGGCGCCGCACCGGTCACGCATTCCTAAAAGAAGCCGCCCGCCGCGGGACGGCCATGCCTCAGGACGGTCAGTCGGGTGATTCCGCAATCCTTTATTCAGGACCTGCTCAACCGTGTCGACATTGTCGATGTGGTGGGCAAGTATGTGCAGCTGAAGAAGGGCGGCGCCAATTTCATGGGGCTGTGCCCCTTCCATAACGAGAAATCGCCGTCATTCACGGTGTCGCCGACCAAGCAGTTCTACCACTGCTTCGGATGTGGCGCCCACGGCTCGGCCATCGGCTTCCTGATGGAGTTTTCCGGCCAGTCCTACCCGGAAGCGGTGCGCGAGCTGGCCCAGTCGGTCGGCATGAGCGTGCCGGAAGAGCGCGACCGGCTGCCGCCCGGGCAGCGCGCGGAGCAGCAGGCCCGTTCGGTGGCGCTGTCCGACGCCATGACCCGCGCCACCGATTTCTACCGCCGCCAGCTGCGAAGCGCGCCGCAGGCGATCCAGTACCTGAAGGGCCGTGGCCTGACCGGCGAGATCGCCGCGAACTTTGGCCTGGGCTACGCGCCGGATGACTGGCAGGGCCTGGAGGCCGTATTCGGCAGCTATCGTGATGACAACGTGTCGGCGCCGCTGGTCGAGTGCGGCCTGCTGATCGAAAGCGACAAGCGCGATGCGGACGGCAAGCCGCGCCGCTACGACCGCTTCCGCGACCGCATCATGTTCCCTATCCGCAACACCAAGGGGGCCGTGATCGGCTTCGGCGGGCGCGTGATGGGGCAGGGCGAGCCCAAGTACCTGAACTCGCCCGAGACTCCGCTGTTCAGCAAGGGCACGGAGCTGTACGGGCTGTTCGAGGCCCGTCACGCGATCCGGGAAACCGGCTACGTGCTGGTGGTCGAAGGGTATATGGACGTCGTGGCGCTGGCCCAGCTCGGTTTTGCCAATGCCGTTGCCACCCTGGGCACGGCGTGCACCCCTGTGCACGTGCAGAAGCTGCTGCGCCAGACCGACGCCGTGGTGTTCTCGTTCGACGGCGACTCTGCCGGGCGCCGCGCGGCCCGGCGCGCGCTGGAAGCCTGCCTGCCGCATGTGGCGGACAACAAGACCATCCGCTTCCTGTTCCTGCCGGCCGAGCACGATCCGGACAGCTATGTGCGCGAAGAGGGCACCGAGGCCTTTGCCACCCAGGTGCGCAACGCCATGCCGCTGTCGCGCTTCCTGCTGCAGTCGGTCACCGAAGACCTGGACCTGCGCCAGCCCGAGGGCCGCGCCCGGGCCCAGTACGAGGCCAAGCCGCTGCTGCAGGCCATGCCCGCCGGCGGCCTGAGGCTACAGATTGTGCGCGAACTTGCCGATGCCACGGGAACGACACCCGCGGAGATCGAAGCCATCTGCGGCCTGCGCAGCGACCCGGCCCGCGTCGGCCGCTTCGCCCAGCCGCGCCCGCGCACGCGCCGCCAGGCCCCGACCGGGCTGGAGCAGCGGGTGATCCAGCTGCTGATGTGCTATCCGGCACTGTCGGCGAGGCTGGACGAGGATGCGCGCGCGCTGCTGCTGGGCGGCGAGAGCAGCGACAGTGAAGTGCTGGCGCACCTGGTGGAGGCGTGCGACAGCGTGCAGGGCGAGGTCAATTTTGCGGCCTTCAGCGAACACCTGGCCCAGTCGCCCTATGCCGAGGTGTATGCCGTGGCGCGTGCCGCGGTGCTGCGAGAAGAGATCGAAGAGGCACCCGCAATACAGGATTTCGATGCGGCCATTACCAAGCTGCTGGCCGAGCCGCTGCGGCGCGAGCTCGACGGCCTGCAGGCGGAGGTAGTGGCCGGCACGGCCGATGAAGCGGCCAAGCAGCGCATGCGCTGGCTGGTGGGCGAAATCCACCGGCGGCGCCAACTTGGCTGAGGTGCCTGTGTGCGCCCTGGTCATCAACCAGGAGGTGGCAGTAAGCGTTGGATAAGGGACTGGGCCCGGCCCCGCCGAGCTTAAGCCTTGATTTTTCAGGTGAAAACCTCACCTGATAGGGAGCCGGCTATGCGTGGCGTGCTACAATAGCCGGTTTGGATTGCGAAATCTTTCTCTCCAGTTCTGGTGAAAGTGAGCGTGCCAATGGCAAAGGCCAAAGCAACCGAAAGGGTTACCTCTAAAGCTCCCCAATCAGGGAGCGGCAAGGCGTCTGTGAAAACAACGGCGGCGAAGACATCGACCGCGTCAGTCAAGACACCAGCCCGGTCTGCGCCATCAAAGTCCGTGCGTAGCGCGCAAGCGCCCGCCGTGACGACTCCCGCCAGGACTCGCACATCCGAAAAGACAAAGGCCTCGACTTCGGCACGCGAGAGCGGCAAGAGCGCCAGTACGAGCGGCAAGGTCGCCGCATCTGCACCAGTGAAAGGCAAGAGTATCACCGTGGCGAAACAGCAGAATACCGAAGTCGAGAGCAAGCGAGCGGCAGCCGCCGGCGCCAAGAGTGGGGAAGCCAAGGCTGGCACCACCACTACGGCAACCAAGGCGCGTGCCGCGACACCTGCATCCGTTGCATCCGAGCGTCCCGCTGCGCCGGCAATCAAGCCGGAGCCGAAAAAGCGTGGCCGCAAGCCCAAGGCCGAGATGCAGCACGACGACAGCACAACAGACGACGTGACTGAAGAGTTTTACGAGAACGATGCGCGCCCGGCGGCAACCCCGGCCGCGGCGCCGAAGACCGAAAAGCAGAAAGCCAAGGACCGCAAGGCCAAGGAAAAGGCCCTGCTCAAGGAGTTCGCCTCGACCCAGCAGGGTACCGAGGAAGAGCTTGAGCTGCGTCGCCAGAAACTCAAGGCGCTGATCAAGCTGGGCAAGTCGCGCGGCTACCTGACCTACGCGGAAATCAACGATCACCTGCCGGACGACATGGTCGATTCGGAAACGATCGACACGCTGGTCGCCACGCTGAACGACATCGGCATCGCTGTCTACGAACAGGCGCCGGATGCCGAGACGCTGCTGCTCAACGACAACGCCCCGTCCGCCACCAGCGAGGAAGAAGCCGAGGAAGAGGCCGAAGCGGCCCTGTCCACGGTGGACTCCGAGTTCGGCCGCACCACCGACCCGGTGCGCATGTACATGCGCGAAATGGGCACGGTCGAGCTGCTCACGCGCGAAGGCGAAATCGAGATCGCCAAGCGCATCGAGGCCGGCCTGAAGGACATGGTGATGGCGATTTCGGCTTGCCCGGTCACCATCTCCGAGATCCTGGCCCATGCCGAGCGCGTGGCCAACGACGAGATCAAGATCGACGAATTCGTCGACGGCCTGATCGACCCGAACGCCGACGAAGCCCCGGAAGCGCCCGCAGCCCCGGCTGCAGCGGCCGACGACGAGGATATCGAGTCCGACGACGAAGAGGAAGGCGACGAGGACGATGACGACGAAGGCGGCGCCGGCGCCGGTGCCTCCGCGCGCCAGCTGGAAGAACTGAAGCAGAACGCGCTGGAGAAATTCCGCGTGATCGCCGAGCAGTTCGACAAGATGCGCCGCGCGTTCGAAAAGGAAGGCTACAACTCCAAGCCCTACGTCAAGGCGCAGGAAGCCATCCAGGCCGAGCTGATGGGCATCCGCTTCACCGCCCGCAATGTCGAGCGCCTGTGCGACACGCTGCGCGGCCAGGTCGACGAAGTGCGCAAGCTCGAACGCTCGATCCTGAACATCGTGGTCGACAAGTGCGGCATGCCGCGCTCGGAATTCGTCGCCCGCTTCCCGGGCAACGAGACCAACCTCGAGTGGGTCCACACCATCGTCGCCGACGGCAAGGGCTACAGCACCATCGTCGAGCGCAACGTGCCGGCCGTGCATGAGCTGCAGCAGAAGCTGATCGACCTGCAGTCGCGCGTGGTGCTGCCGCTGAAGGAACTGAAGGGCGTCAACCGCAAGATGGCCGAGGGCGAGCGTCGTGCCCGCGAAGCCAAGCGCGAGATGACCGAGGCCAACCTGCGTCTGGTGATTTCGATCGCCAAGAAGTACACGAACCGCGGCCTGCAGTTCCTCGACCTGATCCAGGAAGGCAACATCGGCCTGATGAAGGCGGTGGACAAGTTCGAATACCGCCGCGGCTACAAGTTCTCGACCTACGCCACGTGGTGGATCCGCCAGGCCATCACGCGCTCGATCGCCGACCAGGCGCGCACCATCCGTATCCCGGTGCACATGATCGAGACCATCAACAAGATGAACCGCATCTCGCGCCAGATCCTGCAGGAAACCGGCAACGAGCCGGATCCGGCAACGCTGGCCGAGAAGATGGAGATGCCGGAAGACAAGATCCGCAAGATCATGAAGATCGCCAAAGAGCCGATCTCCATGGAAACGCCGATCGGTGACGACGACGACTCCCATCTGGGCGACTTCATCGAGGACACCAACACGCTGGCCCCGGCCGAAGCCGCGCTGCACGGCTCCATGCGCGACGTCGTCAAGGACGTGCTGGACTCGCTCACGCCGCGCGAAGCCAAGGTGCTGCGCATGCGCTTCGGCATCGAAATGAGCACCGACCACACGCTGGAAGAGGTCGGCAAGCAGTTCGACGTCACGCGTGAACGGATCCGCCAGATCGAGGCCAAGGCACTGCGCAAGCTGCGCCACCCGAGCCGCTCGGACAAGCTGAAGAGCTTCCTGGAAGGCAACTAAACGCTTCCAAGGGCCTCTAGCTCATGCCTGGTTAGAGCAGCGGACTCATAATCCGTTGGTGCCGTGTTCGACTCACGGGAGGCCCACCAATGTGAAAAAGGACTGCAGGTTGATACCTGCAGTCCTTTTTTTTTGCCTCGAACTACTGCTCAATCCTGCGCCGTCACCATCCCCATCGCCGGATCGCTAACCGTATGCCTGCCGTTCTCCACCCGCCCCGCAAAGCGGCGATAGAACGCCGGGTCGCTGTCGCACGTCACCGCGAAGTCATACCACTGCCCGCTTTCCTCCAGCGACCAATGCACGGACTTGCTGTCATTGGCGCCGACAGTGACCGGCCACGGGCCATCGGTTCGGTACGCGAGCGCCTGGATGCTGAAGTGGCAGGCCTTGCGGCCGGCGTTGATCAGGTCGACATAGACATCGCCATTGGCAATGTCGTAGCAGACGCGGATCTCCGGTGCGATGCCGGTGTCGCCGATGCGGTTGGTATCGCCGCGGAAATGGCGGTGGAAGCCGTTGGGGCCCAGTACCCACAGGTCGTATTGCCCGGCGTTGTCCTGGAACACGTTCCAGGTGTCGCTCAGGGACTTGCGGGCTTCCACGACATAGCGGCGCGGAATGCGGCCCAGCTGGTGGCGGTCGTAGACGTGGAACACCGCGGCTTGCGTGCCGGTGTTGGCGAATACCAGTTCGACCTGCCCCACGGCGCTGCAGCGCGCGCTGGTGTGCAGCTCGTACGGCAGCGCGCGTGACGGGCGGGTGCCGGTGGCTTGCAGCGGCAATTGCATGTCGACCGGCAGCGGCACCGCGGGCAGTGCCTGCTGGGCCTGGCGCAGCTGGTCGGCGCCGCTGCGCGTGGTGCGGCCACTCAGCGTGGGCAGGGCTTCCGAGTTGGGCGTCTTGAAGTTGAACGCGCTGGTCAGGTCGCCGCAGACGGCACGGCGGAACGGGCTGATGTTGGGTTCGGCCACGCCGAACCGCGCTTCCAGGAAGCGCAGCACGGAGGTGTGGTCGAACACCTGGGAATTGATCCAGCCGCCGCGGCTCCACGGCGAGATCGCGTAAAGCGGCACGCGCGGCCCGGGACCGTAGACGCGGCCGTCAGCAGCGGGCTGGGTCCGGCTGCCCGGTGGCGCCGGATGGTTGAAGTATTCGGCCTGCATCTCGGCATCGCTCAGCGTCGCCTTGCCGGCCAGCGTCTTGTCGGGGTTCACCGACGGCGCCGAGGGGGAAGGGACGTGGTCGAAGTAGCCGTCGTTCTCGTCGAAGTTGACCAGCAGCACGGTCTTGCTCCAGACCTCGGGCACGGCGGTCAGCGCGTCCAGCACTTCCTGCAGGAACCACGCGCCCTGAACCGGGCTGGACGGGCCGGGATGCTCGCAGTAGATCGACGGTGCATTGATCCACGATACCTGCGGCAGCCTGCCTTCCTTGATGTCGCGGCGGAAGGCGTCGAGGTATTCCTCGGGTCTGGTGCCGGGCAGGGTGTTGGCCACGCCCTTGTACAGCGGATTGGCGGCATTGTCGGTGGCCGCATCGTAGGCGTGGTACGGCAGTGGCTGGCCGGTGTTGGCATAGGGCGCGCCCGGCGCGCCGCCGCTGGATACCGGAAAGCCCGAGGCCAGGTTGGCCTTGCGGAACTGCTGGAACGCGCCCAGCATGTTGTCGCCCCATTCGTCCGGCATGTTCTGGTAGCAGATCCAGCTGATGCCGGCTGCTTCCAGCCGCTCGGCATAGGTCTTCCAGGTGTAGCCGGTGTTGGCCGAGGCGGGCAGGCCGTCGATCGCGTCCCACTCATTGTTGACGAAGGCGACGTTGGCTGCGGTCGGGCCGTTGGTGCCGGTCAGGTGGAATGAACGGTTCGCGTCAGTGCCCGTATGCATCGAGCAGTGGTACGCGTCGCACAGCGTAAACGCATTGGCCAGTGCGAACTGGAACGGGATCTCCTTCTCCTTGAAGTAGCCCATCGAGGTATTGGTCTTGTACGTCGGCCAACTGGCCATGCGGCCGTGGTCCCAGGCCTGCTGGCTGTCCACCCACGCATGCGGCGTGCCGGCCGCGCGCTGCGCGTTGTTGTTGGTGCCATCCAGGTGATACGGGGTCAGCACGGCGCCGTTGGAGCGCTGTTGCTGCCATACCTTGCGCGCATTGGGCAGGGGGATGGTGAAGCGGTCGCCGAACCCGCGCACACCCTTGAGCGTGCCGAAGTAGTGGTCGAAGGAACGGTTCTCCTGCATCAGGATCACCACATGCTCGACATCCTTGATGGTGCCGGTGGCATTGTTGGCCGGGATGGCCAGGGCCTTGCGGATGCTGGGCGGGAACGCGGCCAGTGCGGCGGCGGCGAAGCCGGTGCCGGCTGCGGCTTGCAGGAAGTTGCGGCGAGAGACCATGGTCTTGTCGGATGGCGTCGGGACTTGCGTTGTCAGGGGGCGCAGCGGATCACGGGGTCGGGCCGCTGGTCCGGCTTCTTGCCGGGCTGTTCCGGTTGTGCGTTCGGCGTGACAGTCGCACTCGGCGACAGGTTGCCGCCGCCGTCATCGCCACCGCATGCGGTGAGCAATGCCGCCGCGATCAGGGTCGCGGCCAGGGTTCTTGGAAGTTTGCAGGGGAGCATCGGGTTCGCCTGGCTGGGTGGGTGTGGCGGCTGCTGGGAGCCGGAGCCAGGCGAGTGTAGGAAGGCGGGGTGACGTGTCGATGACAGAATGTCCAACGCCGATCGGTGCCGTCCGTCGGGCGGACGGCAGGCAGGATGGCTACTTCCAGAAGCCCGCGTGCGGTGCCGCGGCTTCGTCCTCGAGCACCGGCCCGACCACGTCCACCTGGCGCTGCCCGCGCGCGAACACTTCGCGGCAAGGCAGCGAGAAGGTGGGGTTCTCCGGGTGGTCGCCGGTCAGGCCCAGCAGCTTGTGTTCTGACAGCGCATAGACCACGCGCCCGATGCCGGTCCAGTAGATCGCGCCGGCGCACATGCAGCACGGCTCCGCGCTGGTGTAGAGGGTGCAGTCGGCCAGTTGCTCCGGCGGCAGCGCACGCGCGGCCTGCGCGGCGGCGACCAGTTCGGCGTGCTGGGTCGGGTCGCCCTCCGGCGGCATCGAGTTGTTGCCGGCGCTGGCGATGATGTTGCCGGCCTGGTCGGCCACCAGCGCGGCGAACGGATGGCGGCCGCGAGCCCTGGATGCATCGGACAGCGCGATCGACTGGCGCAGCAGTTCCAGGTCGAGCGGCGACAGTTCAGCGCCGGACGGGTCTGTGATTCGGGTCATGCTTGGGGTCTCCGGTTGGGGAAAGGGATCAGGGCGTGCTGCAGGCCGAAGCTCGCCAGCTGGTGCAGCGGCAGGATTTCATCGACCGGGCGTACCGGTGTCGGGGTCTTCATGGGCTTGTCTCCTTTTTCGATGGAAGCCGCTTCCGCCTCTGGCAGGGCGGATTGGGCAGCGCCGGCCGGGATTGCCGGGATTTGTGATCCCTCGGCCGTTGCGGCATCATCTCCGCAACTTCATCGGTACAACAAATCAATACCTATCGATCCAGTCGATGGGTCGCGGGAGGGTGGCCATGCGTTTTTCGCTGGACCAGTTGCAGGTATTCGCACTGGTGGTTGAGACAGGCTCCTTTTCCGCCGCCGCGCGGCGCCTGGGCAAGACCCAGTCCACGGTCAGTGCGGCGGTGGCCAACCTGGAGATCGACCTCGGCGTGCCGCTGTTCGACCGCAGCAGCCGCAATCCGGCGCTGACCGGGGCCGGCCGCAAGCTGCTGACCGAGGCCGAAGCCGTGCTGGAGCGTTGCCTGTCGCTGCAGGCCCATGCCGCCAGCCTGGCCGATGCCAACCCGCCCGGGCTGACGCTGGCGATCGAAATCCCGTACCACGCGGTGATGCCGGTGCTGGCCGAATTCGAGCGGGAGTTTCCGTATGTCGACCTGACCATTCGCAATCCGGTCTACGGCGATGTCAGCGAACTGGTGCTGCAGGGCGAGGCCGAGCTCGGCATCGCCTTCGCGCAGCCGCACTACGCGCCGGAACTGGCCTTCGTGCAGTTGGGCAAGCTGATCATGGTGCATGTGGTGCACCCGGGACACCCGCTGGCCGGGCGCGAACAGGTCTCGTTTGCCGACCTGCACGCCTATCGGCGCCTGGCCTTCAGCGCGCATGCCGACAAGCTGCCCACCAGCGAATACCTGCGCGCGGCGCGGGTGTGGCGCGCCGAAAGCTACCTGGCGCTGGTCGAAATGGTGAAAAGCGGGCTGGGCTGGGCCACACTGCCGCGGCAACTGGTGCGCGCGGCGCTGGAGCGCGGCGAACTGGTGGAACTGGACCTGGCGGCCTATCCGTACACGGACTGGCTGGTCAGCGTCGACCTGATCTGGGCGAAGTCGGGCCGGCCGCAGGGCCGGGCCGAGCAGTGGCTACGGCAGCGCTTCCGGGAAAACATGGTGTTCGAGGTCGACCGGCGCGGGCAGCGGACCACCCGCTGAGGGCGCGGCGATGGACTATGGTAGTCATCGCGCGTTTGATCCGATTCGCACGATTCAATCTGACCAGGAGTGAAGCCCATGTCCTATATCGACGGATTTGTACTGGCCGTTCCCCAGGCCACTCGCGAGACCTATCGCCAGGTGGCGCAGAAGGCAGCCGCGGTGTTCAAGGAGCACGGCGCGCTGAAGGTGGTGGAATGCTGGGGTGACGATGTGCCGGAAGGCAAGGTCACGTCCTTTACGATGGCGGTGCAGCGCAAGGAGGATGAGGCGGTGGTGTTCTCGTGGATCCTGTGGCCGTCACGCGAGAAGCGCGACACTGGCATGAAGGCGGCGATGGCCGACCCGCGCCTGAAGGAAGGCATGGATCCGATGCCGTTCGACGGCCAGCGGATGATCTTTGGCGGCTTCGAGGTGATTGTCGACGAGTGAGCGCGCCGGGCGCCGGCGTGGCAGCGCCGGCGCGCAGCAAGCGAGTTCAGATCAGGTGGAAGACCATGCCCAGGGCAATCGCGCCACCCAGGGTTTCCACTGCTGCGAGGGCGAGAAGGTTCTTCAGTACGAAAGCGTCTTCTTTCTTCGTCACCATGGTCTGTCTCCCGGTCATTGGACTTGTTCTGAGGCACCATCGGCTGCGGCGATCCGGCGTTTGCGGTGCCAGGCCGTCGATGTGAGTCCAGTAGACCGCATCCGGACGTTGGCCGGAAGCTGGCGAAAACCCGCTCGGCGAAAACCCGGATTCCTTCAGGAATGTGACAGGGCCATGATTGACAGGCTTCGCAGGGCGCGTTTGCGGCCTGCCGGCAACGCGGCATGGCAATGGCCCACATTTGGGGGATGTCCGCCGTGGCGCGATGCGCCAGGATCAAGGCGTGGGTGGTCGAGCAGATTGCCCCGCTACCATTTGAGCCCCGCTGCCTCCCCGGCATGCGGGGCTTTTCTACATGGGCCGCGGGCGCCTCAGCGCGCCTGCAGGATGGTTTCGATGCGGGCGGCGGCCTCGCGCAGCGGCCCCAGGAAGCGCGTCTCCAGCTGGGCCTGGTCGCGGCTGCCCAGCACCATGCTGAAGCCCAGCCCGGCCACCGCCTTGCCGGCCTGGTCGCGCAACGGCACCGAGATCCCGGCGTAGCCGTCCACCAGCTCGCTCACCAGCACACAGTAGCCGTCGGTGCGCACCTGCCGCAGCGTGCGCGCCAGCGCCGTGCGCGAGCTGACCGTGAACGGCGTCAGCTTGCGCAGCGTGGCGCCTGCCAGGTAGGCCTCGAGCGCGTCATCGTCCAGGCCGGCCAGCAGCACGCGGCCAAGCGAATGCGCATAGGCCGGCATGCGCCGTCCCAGCGCCATGTCCACGCGCAGCAGCTGGCGCGGCTCCTCGCGCGCCACCAGCACCACGGATTCCGCATCGAGCACGCCCACCGAGCAGCTTTCGCCCAGGGACTCGCACAGCCCCTGCAGGTAGGGCCGCGCCACCTGCGGCAGGCTCATCGAGGCAAAGTAGGCATAGCCGAGCTCCATCACCCGCGGCGTCAGCGCAAAGTGGCGGCCGTCCTGCGCCACGTAGCCGTTGTGCTCCAGGGTCAGCAGCAGCCGGCGCGCGGCGGCGCGGGTCACGTCGAGCTGCTCGGCGACGTCCTGCATGGTCAGGCGTTCCGCGCCGCCGGCGAACAGGCGCAGCAGCGCCAGGCCCTTGCTCAGCGATTCCAGCAGTTCGTCTTTCTTGGCGGCTTCGGCTTGCGGCATTTCGGCTCAATACGGGGAAATGGAGCGGAAATCACATGATTCTCCATGCCGCGCCGGACTTGCGCCAGCGGCCGGCATGTCCGTATGATAGCGTTTTCCGAACAAATGTTCGCAAAACAAAATTCACGGAAAAACGTGCCGCCACCGATGCGGGACGGCACAACGAAACCGGAGACAGCAATGAAGGTGATCACCGCACGCGAAGCGGCGGCACTGGTGCAGGACGGCTGGACCGTGGCCAGCGCGGGCTTTGTCGGCGCCGGCCATGCCGAGGCCGTGACCGAGGCGCTGGAGCAGCGCTTCCTGCAGAGCGGGCTGCCGCGCGACCTGACGCTGGTGTACTCGGCCGGGCAGGGCGACCGCGGCGCGCGCGGCGTGAACCACTTCGGCAATGCCGGCATGACCGCCAGCATCGTCGGCGGCCACTGGCGCTCGGCCACGCGGCTGGCCACGCTGGCCATGGCCGAGCAGTGCGAGGGCTACAACCTGCCGCAGGGCGTGCTGACGCACCTATACCGCGCCATCGCCGGCGGCAAGCCCGGCGTGATGACCAAGATCGGCCTGCACACCTTCGTCGACCCGCGCACCGCGCAGGATGCGCGCTACCACGGCGGCGCCGTCAACGAGCGCGCGCGCCAGGCCATTGCCGAGGGCAAGGCATGCTGGGTCGATGCGGTCGACTTCCGCGGCGACGAATACCTGTTCTACCCGAGCTTCCCGATCCACTGCGCGCTGATCCGCTGCACCGCGGCCGACGCCCGCGGCAACCTCAGCACCCATCGCGAAGCCTTCCACCATGAGCTGCTGGCGATGGCGCAGGCGGCCCACAACTCGGGCGGCATCGTGATCGCGCAGGTGGAAAGCCTGGTCGACCACCACGAGATCCTGCAGGCCATCCACGTGCCCGGCATCCTGGTCGACTACGTGGTGGTCTGCGACAACCCCGCCAACCACCAGATGACGTTTGCCGAATCCTACAACCCGGCCTACGTGACGCCATGGCAGGGCGAGGCAGCGGTGGCCGAAGCGGAAGCGGCACCGGTGGCTGCCGGCCCGCTCGACGCGCGCACCATCGTGCAGCGCCGTGCGGTGATGGAACTGGCGCGCCGTGCGCCGCGCGTGGTCAACCTGGGCGTGGGCATGCCGGCAGCGGTCGGCATGCTGGCGCACCAGGCCGGGCTGGACGGCTTCACGCTGACCGTCGAGGCCGGCCCCATCGGCGGCACGCCCGCGGATGGCCTCAGCTTCGGTGCCTCGGCCTACCCGGAGGCGGTGGTGGATCAGCCCGCGCAGTTCGATTTCTACGAGGGCGGCGGCATCGACCTGGCCATCCTCGGCCTGGCCGAGCTGGATGGCCACGGCAACGTCAATGTCAGCAAGTTCGGCGAAGGCGAGGGCGCATCGATTGCCGGCGTCGGCGGCTTTATCAACATCACGCAGAGCGCGCGCGCGGTGGTGTTCATGGGCACGCTGACGGCGGGCGGGCTGGAAGTCCGCGCCGGCGACGGCGGCCTGCAGATCGTGCGCGAAGGCCGCGTGAAGAAGATCGTGCCTGAGGTGTCGCACCTGAGCTTCAACGGGCCCTATGTGGCGTCGCTCGGCATCCCGGTGCTGTACATCACCGAGCGCGCGGTGTTCGAGATGCGCGCTGGCGCAGACGGCGAAGCCCGCCTCACGCTGGTCGAGATCGCCCCCGGCGTGGACCTGCAGCGCGACGTGCTCGACCAGTGCTCGACGCCCATCGCCGTGGCGCAGGACCTGCGCGAAATGGATGCGCGGCTGTTCCAGGCCGGGCCCCTGCACCTGTAATCCTGTCATTCGCGGCCGGCCGGGCAAGCACCGCCGCCATATGCATCAGTCAGACGGGCCGGCCATGACCGGTTCGCGAGGAGGCTCGCCAGGATCCGTCATGACATTACTGAACCGCTGTCGCTTCATCCCGGCGCGGCACTGAGCCGCGCTCAGGCGGGCTGCTGCCCTTGCGCCTGGCTGGCCGGCAGCGCCGGCAAGGGCAGCGCCGGCTGGCAGGCGGCCGCGGCCAGGCCAAGGAACTGGCTGGAGGTGCGCAGGAACTGCTGGCAGGTCTGGCGGAAAAGCTCGAAGTCCATGTAGGTCTCGGTGAGTTGGGGTGGCGCGGTCCGGCCGTGGCCGCCGCGCCGCCGGCATCTTGCGTGGTGGATATGACAGTTTCTTGAAATCCCGCCAGCCTGTGCCGCCATCTGTCGCGCCAGTCGCACGGCGCTGCCAGAATGCCCACTGTGCTGGCAGAGGTGCTAAAATGTAAGTCTTTGATTCTCTTGGCCAAATGCTGCAGCCAGCATGGCCGTGCCGGAACCCTCCCGGCGCCAGGCGAGAGTCAGGGCGAGATGAGTTCCAGACGCGTATCCGTTTGTGCCGGGTTCGCCTCCCGCCAGACACCGATACCCATGACCACTACGAACGCACCAGAAGCCACTACCGCGGGGCAGACCGCCGTGCAGACATTCGACAGCTTTGGCCTGGACGCGCGCATCCTGCGCGCCTTGTCCGAGCAGGGCTACACCACGCCCACCCCGATCCAGGCACAGGCCATCCCGGTCGTGCTGATAGGCAAGGACATGATGGGCGCCGCGCAGACCGGCACCGGCAAGACCGCGGGCTTCGCGCTGCCGATCATCCAGCGCCTGCTGCCGCTGGCCAATGCCAGCGCCTCGCCGGCGCGCCACCCGGTGCGCGCGCTGATGCTGACCCCCACGCGCGAACTGGCCGACCAGGTCTATGACAACGTCGCGCGCTACGCCAAGCACACCGACCTGCGCAGCACCGTGGTGTTCGGCGGCGTCGACATGAACCCGCAGACCGACGCCCTGCGCCGCGGCGTGGAGATCCTGGTGGCAACGCCCGGCCGCCTGCTGGACCACGTGCAGCAGAAGTCGGTCAACCTGTCGCAGGTGCAGATGCTGGTGCTGGACGAAGCCGACCGCATGCTCGACATGGGCTTCCTGCCGGACCTGCAGCGCATCATCAACCTGCTGCCGGCGCATCGCCAGACGCTGCTGTTCTCGGCTACGTTCTCGCCGGAAATCAAGCGGCTTGCCTCCAGCTACCTGAAGCACCCGGTCACGATCGAAGTGGCACGCAGCAACTCGACCAACGAGAACGTGCGCCAGATGGTGTACCTGGTCGAAGACGGCCACAAGCAGGCGGCGGTCGTGCACCTGCTCAAGCAGCGCGCCGAGCAGGGGCTGTCGCGCCAGTGCATCGTCTTCGTCAACAGCAAGATCGGCTGCTCGCGCCTGGCGCGCCATTTGGAGCGCGAGGGCATCAACGCCGCCGCCATCCACGGCGACAAGACCCAGACCGAGCGCATGCAGACGCTGGAAGGGTTCAAGAGCGGCACCATCGACGCGCTGGTCGCCACCGACGTGGCCGCGCGCGGGCTGGATATTCCCGACATGCCGTGCGTGGTCAACTTCGACGTGCCGTACAGCGCCGAAGACTATGTGCACCGCATCGGCCGTACCGGCCGGGCCGGCGCCAGCGGCGATGCGCTGTCGATCTACGTGCCGGGCAATGACGAGCGCCTGCTGTCCGATATCGAGAAGCTGATCAAGCGCAGCATCCCGCGCGGCAAGCTGGAAGGCTTCGACCCGACCGGCGAGCGCGCCCGCCAGGGCGATACCGAGCGCCGCCGCGAGCGTAGCGACGTGCGTCGCGCGCGCGGCAACGGCGAGGGCGAAGAGCGTCCGCGCCGCCACGAGCACAGCGCCAACCGCCAGGTGTTCCGTGCCTCGGATGATCCGTTCTTCTCGCGCCCGTACGAGCCCAGCGCCGCCAGCGTCGCCCAGGCCAAGGCGGCCGATGAAGTCGCCGCCGCGCTGAGCCGCGGCCGCCAGGCGCCCAAGCGGCCGGTGGCTGCCCTGCTGGGCGGCGTGCCGCGCAAGTCCTGATCTGATCCTGCCGTAGCTGAAAATGGCCCGCCTGCGCGGGCCATTTGCTTTTGGGGGGGGCGCTATCCGTGCGGGGGTCGCGGCAGATCGGCCAGCAACTGGCGCCACCCGTCGGTGGCGCGCGCAAGCCAGTCCTTCACATTGTCCGCGCGGTTCGACAGCCCCAGGTGAGTGCCGGCTTCGCGCAGCGCGTCCAGCGGTGCGGTGGTGTCGATTGCCTGCGCACCGCTTTGCTTGCTCAGCTTCTCGCCGGTTTCGTTGACCACCACTGGCACGTGCAGGTACGCCGGCGTGGGCAGGCCCAGCAGGTGCTGCAGGTGGATCTGGCGCGGCGTGGAGTCGAGCAGGTCGGCGCCGCGCACGATATGCGTGATGCCCTGCAAGCCGTCATCCACCACTACCGCCAGTTGATACGCCCACAGCCCGTCCGCGCGGCGCAGCACGAAGTCGCCCAGCTCGGTTTCCAGGTCCTGGCACTGGCGGCCCTGCCAGCGGTCGTCGAAGCACAGGGTGGCGGCCGGGCCGTCCGGCACGCGCACGCGCCAGGCGCGCGGCAGCTTGCCGTTCAGGCCGTGGCGGCAGGTGCCGGGATAGCCCAGGGTCTGGTGCCGCTCGCGCACGTGCACCAGTGAGTCGGCGATCTCCTTGCGCGAACAGCCGCACGGGTAGAGCTGCCCGGCGGCGTCGAGGCGGCGCAGCGCATCGGCATAGAACGGCTCACGCCGGCTCTGCCATACCGGCGGCTCGTCCGGCGCCATGCCCAGGCGTTCCAGCGTGAGCAGGATGTCGTCGTCCGCGCCGCGCACGCAGCGCGGCATGTCGATGTCCTCGATGCGCACCAGCCACTGGCCGCCGTGCGCGCGCGCGTCCAGCCAGCTCGCCAGCGCGGTGACCAGCGAGCCCATATGCAGCGGCCCGGTGGGCGAGGGGGCGAAGCGGCCGCGATAGCCGGTCGCGGCAACCGTCATTGCTGCCGTCGTTGCTGTCACTGCCATGAGACCTGCCCTCAGCCGGCGAAGTCGGGTTGCTGCAGCAGTGCCTGCGCCAGGCGCGGGTCTTCCAGCTTGCTGGCCCACCACTGCAGCGCCTTGCCGCGGTTGCTGGTGCGCCAGGCTACCTTGAAGTTGCCGGGCGCGCGCACCTCGACGGTCTCGCGTGCCTGCAGTACGCCGCTTTCGATATGGGGTTGCGCCATCGGCGCCGGCAGCCAGCCGCAGCCCAGCCCACGGATCTGTGCCTCGAGCTTGTCGCGCATGGTGGGCACCACCAGCACGTCTTGCCCGGCCAGCACGCCATGGGTACGCGCCGGCAGGTTGCGCGAGGTGTCGCCCACCGCGACGATGCGGTGCCTGGCGATCTGGATGGTGGTGAGCGGGCCTTCCTCGGTGGCCAGCGGATGGTGCGCGGCAACCGCGAACACGAACGGCATCGAGCCCAGTGGCCGGATCTGGAAGCCCTGCGTGCTGGGCGCATCGTAGGCGCCGCCGATCACCAGGTCGGCGCGGTTGTTGACCAGCGCATCCCAGGCGCCGCCCAGCACTTCCTTGGAAAAGCGCAGCCGGGTGGCGGTGTTCTCGGCGTAGAAGTCGTGGATCACCGGCAGCAGCGCGCGGAAGTTGATCAGGTCGTCGACCACGATGGTGAGGGTAGCCTCCCAGCCGGTGGCCAGGCGCTTGACGCGCCGTGCCAGGTCATCGGCGGCATGCAGCAGGTGGCGGCCCTCATCGAGCAGGGCGCGTCCGGCCGGCGTCAGCTCGGCGCGGTGGCGGCGCCGGTCGAACAGCAGCACGTCCAGGTCTTCTTCCAGCTTGCGCACCACGTAGGTCAGCGCGGAAGGGACCTTGCCCATCTCGTGGGCGGCGGCGGCAAAGCTGCCCTTGCGTTCGATGGCGTCGAGGACTTCGAGGGATTCTAGCGAGAGGGCCATGTTCAGAAATTCTGAATGACTGCTTCTAAGTCGATCCCCGTAAATATACGCCTCAAGCCCTAAACTTCCTAGCATCAAAGCGAAAACGTATGCCGCGACACGGTTACCAAGCCAGTGCTTGCGGGCAAACAGGCTCAAGGAGGGCCATCAAAATGATTGAAATCAGAAAGTCTGCAGAGCGTGGTTACGCCGATCATGGCTGGCTGAAGTCCTTTCATTCGTTCTCGTTCGCCGACTACTATGACCCGCGGCATGTGCAGTTTGGGCCACTGCGAGTGATCAACGAGGACCGCGTCGCGCCGGGCATGGGCTTTGGCACGCACGGCCACCGCGACATGGAGATCATCAGCTACGTGCTTGAGGGCGAACTGGCCCACAAGGACAGCATCGGCAACGGCAGCGTGATCCGCCCTGGCGATGTGCAGCGCATGAGCGCCGGCACCGGCGTGCGCCATTCGGAGTACAACCACGCCGCGCACGACACCACCCACTTCCTGCAGATCTGGATCATGCCGGCCGAGAATGGCATCGAGCCCGGCTACGAGGAAAAGCATTTCGACGCAGCCGACAAGCGTGGCAAGCTGCGCCTGGTGGCCAGCGCCGATGGTGCCGAGGGCTCGGTGGTGGTCCACCAGGACGTGCGCCTGTACGCCGGCCTGTTCGATGGCGACGAGGCTGCCACGCTGGCGCTTGCGCCGGGCCGCCGCGCCTATATCCACGTGGCGCGCGGTCGGGTGACGGTCAACGGCAAGGCGCTTGAAGCCGGCGACGCGGCGAAGCTGGAAGCCGAGGGCGAGGTCGCGCTGTCCGGCGGCGATGGCGCCGAAGTGCTGGTGTTCGACCTGCCCTGAGCATCGTTCATTGCCGCATGCGAGAGCCCGCCTTCGGCGGGCTTTTGCTTTTTGCATTGCGCGCCGGGCTCCGGCAGGTACCGCTGTGCTATCTTCTCGCTATGCATTGCGCCTGCGCCGGCACATCGCCGGCAAGCCCGGAAGGGCCAGGCGTGCCCTTGGAACACCCCGTACCAAGATGACCTTTGTTTCCATTCTCCTGGCGCTGATCGCTGAACAATTCCGCGCCCTGGGCCGCAACAACCCGATCCACGAGATCGTGCGCGCACTCGGCGACCGCGCGGAACACGCCTTCGACACCGGCCGCCCGCGCGATGCCGCGCTGGCCTGGCTGACCGTGGTCCTGCCGCTGACCCTGGCGGTGATCGTGGTGCACTACCTGCTGGCCTCGATCAGCGTGGCGCTGACGCTCGCCTGGAATGTGCTGGTGCTGTACATGACGCTGGGCTTTCGCCAGTTCAGCCACTACTTCACCGACATCCACGAGGCCCTCAACCGCGATGACGTCCATACCGCGCGCACGCTGCTGCACGAGTGGACCGGCCTGGACACCGTCGAGATGCCGGTCTCCGAGATCGTGCGGCACACGCTGGAGGCGGCCATCATCGCCGTGCACCGGCATGTGTTCGGCGTGTTCTTCTGGTTCCTGGTGCCGGTCGGCCCCGGCGGGGTGGTGCTGTACCGCACCGCCGAATACCTGAGCCGCCACTGGAACCAGCCCTCGACCGAGCGCAGCCCCGCGCTGGGCCGCTTTGCGGCGCGCGCCTTCTATTTGCTGGACTGGATTCCGTCGCGGCTGACGGCGATCGGCTTTGCCATCGTCGGCAACTTCGAGGACGCGGTCTACGCCTGGCGCAACCATGCGCGCAAGTGGAACGATGCCGTCAACGGCATCCTGCTTGCCAGTGGGGGCGGGGCGCTGGGCGTGCGCCTGGGCACGCCGCTGGCCGAGGATGATTCCACCGTGGTGCTGCGCGCCAGCGTGGCTGGCCCGGCCGTGGACTATGCGCCCGGCATGGAAGAGGAAAACGGCGGCCCGGAACCGGTGCCGCCCGAATTCGGCACCGAGCCCGGCGTGCGCACGCTGCAGTCGGCCGTGGGCCTGGTATGGCGCGCGGTGGTGCTGTGGATGCTGCTGCTGGCGATGCTGTCGCTGGCGCTCTGGGTCGGCTGACCAGCGTTAAAAAGGGGGCGGCGCGCTAGTCGCGGGCCGCGCCGCAGCGCCAGCAGGCCCCGAACTGGGCCTCGTGCCACTCCAGGCAGTGGCGGCATTGCCAGCTCGGCCCCGGCGCCGGGTTGGCGGCGGCATTGAGCACCGCCCACGCCTGCGCTTCCATCTCGTCATCGACCAGCCACACCTGTGGCGCACTCTCCCGGAACGGGATCTCGCCGGTCGCGCCGGCCAGCCAGGTATTGCGCAATTCCGCCCGGATGCCGGCCGCCCGCAGGACGTTCCGGCAATGGGCTGCATGGACGAGGGAAGTGGCGGACAGCAGCAGTTTCATGGCAGCGCACCGGGTAACCCAGGTGCGCTTACCTTACCACGGCTTCTGCTGGTTGGATTCGTGCAGCAACTGCATGTAGAGCTGGTGGCGGCGCTCGGAGATCGCTCCCGAGGCGACCGCGGCCAGCACGCCGCAGCCGGGCTCGTTGACGTGGTGGCAGTTGTAGAAGCGGCACCCGGTCAGCAGCGGGCGGAACTCCGGGAAGGCGCGCTCCAGCATGCCCTCGCTCAGGTGGTACAGGCCGAATTCCTGGAAGCCCGGCGAATCGATCAGCGCACCCTGATGGCCGTCCACGGTGCCCCATTCGGCCGGCAGGTGATAGAGCCGCGTGAAGGTGGTGGTGTGCTTGCCGGAGTCGAGCTTGGCCGAGATCTCGCGGGTCTGTGCATCCACGCCCGGGATCAGCAGGTTCAGCAGCGACGACTTGCCCATGCCCGATTGCCCGATCAGGATGCTGGCCAGCCCCGCCAGGCGCGGCTTGAGCGCGGCCAGCGCCTGCGCCGGGTCGGCGCGGACCGACAGCTCCAGCGTGTCGTAGCCCAGCCCGCGGTAAAGCGCCAGGCGCCCTCGCGCTTCTTCGAGCCGGTCGGGCAGGTCGGTCTTGTTGAGCACGATCAGCGGCCGGATCTCCATGGCCTCGGCCGACACCAGCGCGCGGCCGAGCAGGTCTTCGGAGAAGCCCGGCTCGGTTGCCAGCACGATCACGACCTGGTCGATATTGGCGGCCAGCAGCTTGGACTTGAACTGGTCGGAGCGGTGCAGCAGGTTCTTGCGCGGCGAGGCCGCGGTGATCACGCACTGGTCGGCGGCGGCGCGTTCCACGCTGACATGGTCGCCCACCGCGCAGTCGCTCTTCTTGCCGCGCGGGAAGGCATGCATGCGCGTGCCGTCGCCCAGCTCGACCACGTAGTGGCGGCCATGGGCGGCGATGATCAGCGCGGATTCGGTGGCCGTGCCGGCATGGCTGCCGCCGCCGGCGTTGCGGTGACGCGTGGCGCGGCTCATGCGTGCGCCAGCAGGCGGTCGATCCGCTGCGCGGCGGGCGGATGCGAGTAGTAGAAGGCGCTGTAGAGCGGATCCGGCGTCAGCGTCGAGGCGTTGTCCTTGTACAGCTTCACCAGCGCCGACACCAGGTTGCCGGCATCGGTCTGGTCGGCGGCAAAGGCGTCGGCCTCGAACTCATGGCGGCGCGACGACAGGCTCGACAGCGGCCCCAGCAGGAAGGTGAACACCGGCAGCGCCAGGAAGAACAGCACCAGCGCCAGCGCGTTGTTGGACACGCCCAGGTTGGGCACCACGCCCAGCCCGGTGTAGAACCAGCTGCGCGTGGCCAGCCAGCCCAGCAGCGCCAGGAACACCAGGCTCAGCGCAAAGGTGACGACGATGCGCTTGGTCACGTGGCGGCGCTTGAAGTGGCCCAGCTCATGTGCCAGCACCGCCTCGATCTCGTCGCCCGACAGGCGCTCCAGCAGCGTGTCGAAGAAGACAATGCGCTTGGCCGCGCCGAAGCCGGTGAAATACGCATTGCCGTGGGCGCTGCGCTTGCTGCCGTCCATCACGAACAGGCCCTTGCTGGCAAAGCCGCAGCGCTTCATCAGGGCCTCGATGCGCTGGCGCAGCGATTCGTCGGTGAGCGGCTCGAACTTGTTGAACAGCGGTGCGATAAAGGTCGGGAACACCACCAGCAGGAACAGGTTGAAGGCCATCCACACCAGCCAGGTCCAGACCCACCACAGCGAGCCGGCGCGCTCCATCAGCCACAGCACCGCCAGCAGCAGCGGCAGGCCCAGCGCGCAGGCCACCACCAGCATCTTGGCCATGTCGGCCAGCCACAGGCCGAACGTCATCTTGTTGAAGCCGAAGCGCTGCTCGATGCCGAACTGGCCGTACAGCGAGAACGGCAGGTCCACCAGCCCGCCGATCAGCGCCACGCTGGCCACCAGCGCCACGCCATAGGCATAGCCTGGGCCGAAAGTGTCCAGCCAGGACTGGTTGAGCCACTGCAGCCCGCCCAGCATGGTGAAGCCGATCAGCACCGCGGCCCCGGCCAGCACCTCGAGCATCGACAGCCGGGTGCGGGCGATGGTGTAGTCCGCGGCCTTCTGGTGCGAGGCCAGGCTGATGGTGTCGGCAAAGCGCGGCGGCACCGCATTGCGGTGCTGCGCCACATGCCGGACCTGGCGGGCGGCCAGCCAGAGCCTGGTCAGCACCATCAGCACCAGGGCGGCGAGAAAGACAATCGTGAACATCGGCAAGAGCCTTGTTGTGGGTGCGGGCGCCCCGCATTGTGCGCGGCGGGCGTCCGTTGGAACCGCCGAGCCCCGGGGTGGGGCAGGCGGTGGTCCAGGATATCCGGAAAACACCCCGGCGCTGGTGCGCAAACGGCCATTCCGGACGGATATGCGAGAATTATAAATTGTTCGCGCCCGCCCCCGCCGCGGCCGCTTCCCTGAAATCCCTATCTTCCGCAGTCCCGATGACAAGCCAAGCCACCGCCAAATCCGTCAAAAGCGAAAACAACCTGATCTGGCTGGACATGGAAATGACCGGCCTGCAGCCGGATACCGATCGCATCATCGAAATCGCGATCGTCGTTACCGACTCCGAACTCAATATCCTGGCGGAAGGCCCGGTGCTGGTGATCCACCAGAGCGACGCCGTGCTCGATGGCATGGACAACTGGAACAAGGGCACCCACGGCCGCTCGGGCCTGATCGACAAGGTCAAGGCATCGACCCTGACCGAAGAGCAGGCCGAGGCCGAGCTGCTGGCCTTCCTCAAGCGCTGGGTGCCGGCCAGCAAGTCGCCGATGTGCGGCAACTCGATCTGCCAGGACCGCCGCTTCATGGCGCGCTACATGCCCAAGCTGGAGGCCTTCTTCCACTACCGCAACCTGGACGTGTCCACGCTGAAGGAGTTGTGCAAGCGCTGGGAGCCGGCCATCCACAAGGGCTTTATCAAGCGCCAGCTGCATACGGCGCTGGCCGACATCCTGGAATCGGTCGAAGAACTGCGCTACTACCGCACGCACTTTATCCGGCACACCGCGCCGGGCGCCGCACCGGCAGCGGACGCGCCGGCCGCCGACACGCCCGCGCAATAAGCGGGGCCGGCTGCTCCCGGAACAACAACCCACTGCAAGCGACGGGCCGCCCGCACGGGGCGGCCGCCGCCGGGGCGCGTCCCGCCCGCCTGCCCATGCTTGAGCGCATCGTCTCCATCATCACGCCGGTCATCCTGATCATCCTGGTCGGGTGGCTGTACGGGCGCAAGGCCCATCCGGACATGGCCGGCATCAACCGCGCCACGCTGGACGTGATCGCACCGCTGCTGGTGGTGTCGGCCTTCGTCAGCAAGGATTTCGTGCTGGCCGACCAGCTGGTGCTGCTGGGCTGCGCGGTGGCGGTGGTGCTGGGCTCCGGCGTGCTGGCGTGGGCGCTGGCGCGGCTGCTGAAGGCCGATCCGCGCACCTTCGTGCCGCCGATGATGTTCAACAACTGCGGCAACATGGGGCTGCCGCTGTCGGTATTTGCCTTCGGTCCGGCGGGGCTGGCGCCGGCGGTGGCGCTGTTCGCGGCATCGAACCTGATGCACTTCACCATCGGCATGAAGATCGTCAACCGCCATGCGTCGATGGCGCAGATCGCGCGCAACCCCATGGTGCTGGCCACCGTGGCGGGCGTGGCGCTGGCGCTGGCGCGGCCATGGTTCACGCTGCCGGACCCGGTATACCAGTCGGTCAAGCTGCTGGGCGACGCCACCGTGCCGCTGATGCTGTTTGCGCTGGGCGTGCGCATGAAGGACGTGAGCCTGCGCAACTGGGGCATGGGCCTGGTCGGCGCCGCGGCCTGCCCGCTGACGGGAATCGCGGTGGCGCTGCTGCTGGCGCAGTGGGTGCCGCTGACCGAATTGCAGCGCGGCCTGCTCTTTGTGTTTGCCGCGCTGCCGCCGGCGGTGCTGAACTTCCTGGTGGCGGACCATTTCCGGCAGGAGCCGGACCAGGTGGCGTCGATCGTGCTGCTGGGCAACATCGCCGCGGTGGTGTTCGTGCCGGTGGGGTTGTACCTGGGCTTGCGCTGAGGCGCGGGGAAGGGGAGCCCGCAGGCGCGCGCCTGCGGGGATTGGCGATTACGCCGCGGGCTTGGCCCGCACGGCGTTCTTCGGGCGCCAGGCCTTGACCACGGCCTCATCGGTTTCCATGTAGGGGCCGCCGATCAGGTCGATGCAATACGGCACCGCAGCAAAGATCCCTTGCGCCACGGCCTTGCCATCGGCATCGCGCAGGCCCTCCAGGGTCTCGCGGATGGCGCGCGGCTGGCCGGGCAGGTTGACGATCAGCGCGGCGCGGCTGGCGGTCTCGCGGATCACCGCCACCTGGCGCGACAGGATCGCGGTCGGCACGAAATGCAGGCTGACCTGGCGCATCTGCTCGCCGAAGCCGGGCATTTCCTTGGTGCCCACGGCCAGCGTGGCCTCTGGCGTCACGTCGCGGCGCGCCGGGCCGGTGCCGCCGGTGGTCAGCACCAGGTCGCAGCCGGCCACGTCGACCAGGTCGATCAGGGTGCGCGAGATCTGCGCCTGCTCGTCCGGGATCAGCCGCTCCACCGCCTGCCAGGGCGTGGTCAGCGTGCGCCCGAACCACTCGCGCAGCGCCGGGATGCCTTCGTCCTGGTAGGTGCCGGCCGAGGCGCGGTCCGAGATCGAAACGAAGCCGACAACGAGTTCATCGGGATGGTTGCGGACTACCGGCTGCGTGGTCTGGGTCATGCCTCGGGCTCCGGGGTAGGGGGTTGGTCCGCGGCGGCGCCGGCCTTGCCGTCCTTCGCATCCAGCGCCGTCTTGATCGCCTGGAACAGCTCGCGGAAATAGCGCGGCGGCTTGCCTTGCTCCTTTTCCTTGCGCGCGTTGCGGATGGTATTGCGCAGCGCCTGCACGTCGATGCCGGGGTGCTCGGCGAGGAAGCGCGTCAGCGCCGCGTCGTCGGCCAGCAGCAGCTCGCGCCAGCGCTCGATCAGGTGCATGCGGGCGGTTTCGGCCTTGCTGGTGCCCTTGAAGCCCTCCAGCGCTTGCCGGATCACCTCGACCTCTTCGTCGTCGAGGCCGCGCATGATCTTGCCCACGAACTGCATCTGGCGGCGCTTGCCCTCGTGGCTGTTGATGCGGCGGGCCTGGTGGATGGCGTCGGCGAGCGCTTCGGGCATGGGCACGCGCGCCAGGCGGTCCTTGGCCAGGGCTTCGAGCTCGGCGCCAAGGTCCTGCAGGGCGGTCATTTCGCGCTTGCGCTGCGACTTGCTTTTCGGTTCGTCGTCTTCCGGTTCGGGCGCAAAGCCTCCGGGAAAGCGCGAGCCATTCGGATTACGGGAATTTCGCGTCATGCCCGGCATTTTATCTTGCTATGATTGCCGCTTGGACTTTTGATGACACCCGCCCAGCATGGACCAGATCGCAGAACAGACCGCGCACTTCACCTACACCCAGGCCCAGCTCAGCGAGATGGCCGCCGATGTGCTGCGCGTTGCACGCGAACTTGGGGCGACCGACGCCGCCACCGAGATCTCCGAAGGCAGCGGCCTGTCGGTATCGGTACGCAAGGGGCAGGTGGAAACCATCGAGCAGAACCGCGACAAGGTGGTCGGGGTCACGGTCATGATCGGCAAGCGCCGCGGCAATGCCAGCACCTCGGACTTCTCGCCGGCCGCGCTGCGCGCCACTGCCGAGGCCGCCTACAACATCGCCCGCTTCACGGCCGAGGACGATTGCGCCGGCCTGGCCGAGGAAGAACTGCTGGAACGCGCGCCGCAGGACCTGGAACTGTTCCACCCGTGGGCGCTTGACGCCGAGCGCGCCATCGACATTGCCACCCGCGCCGAGGCCGCCGCCTTCGCGGTGTCGCCGCGTATCCGCAACAGCGACGGCGCCAGCGTGTCGGCGCAGCATTCGCAGTTCGTGCTGGCGACCACGCGCGGCTTCTCGGGCGGCTACCCGTATTCGCGCCATTTCATCTCGTGCGCGCCGATCGCCGGCAGCGGCAGCGGCATGCAGCGCGATGACTGGTACTCGTCCAAGCGCTCGCCGCTGGCGCTGGCCGCGCCCGAGGACATCGGCCGCTACGCCGCCGAGCGCGCGCTGGCGCGGCTGCAGGCGCGCCAGCTGTCCACGCGCCGCTGCCCGGTGCTGTTCGAGGCGCCGCTTGCCGCGGGGCTGCTGGGCGCCTTCGTGCAGGCGGTGTCGGGCGGCGCGCTGTACCGCAAATCCACGTTCCTGTGCGATTCGCTGGGCCAGGCCGTGTTTGCGCCGCATATCCAGATCCATGAGCAGCCGCACACCCCCGGCGCCATGGGCAGCGCCCCGTTCGACGAGGAAGGCGTGCGCACCCGTGCCCGCGACGTGGTCCGCGACGGCGTGGTGCAGGGCTATTTCCTGTCGACCTATTCCGCGCGCAAGCTCGGCATGCAGACCACCGGCAACGCCGGCGGCTCGCACAACCTGACACTGACCAGCTCGCTGACCGAGCCCGGCGACGACTTCCCGGCGATGCTGCGCAAGCTCGGCACCGGCCTGCTGGTGACCGAGCTGATGGGGCAGGGCGTCAACTACGTGACCGGCGACTATTCGCGCGGCGCCTCGGGCTACTGGGTCGAGAACGGCGTGATCCAGTACCCGGTGGAGGAAATCACCATCGCCGGCAATATGGCCGAGATGTTCCAGCAGATCGTCGCCATCGGCGCGGACTCGCTGGTGCGCGGCACCAAGGAAACCGGCTCGATCCTGCTCGAGCAGATGACGATTGCCGGCACCTGAGCGGCGCGCGCCACCCAAAAAAAAGCAGGCCTGACGGCCTGCTTTTTTATTGCCCGCGCAACGGCTTACGACTCGTCCGACGGCGGCCGCTCGTACGTGACGAACGCATAGTCGAAGCCATTGGCCTCCGAATGATGCGTCTCGCGCGCGGTCTCCACCCATTGGGTGCGGTCGATCGCCGGGAAGAAGGCATCGCCTTCCACATCCGCATCGATCTCGGTCACCACCAGCCGGTCCGCGCATGGCATGGCCTCGGCGTAGAGCTGCGCGCCGCCGATCAGGAAGATCTGCTCCGCGCCCACGCACAGGCGCTGGGCATCTTCCAGCGAGGCCGCCACCTCGGCGCCCTCGATGCGCAGGTCCGGGTTGCGGCTGACCACGATATTGCGGCGCCCCGGCAGCGGGCGGCCGATCGAGTCCCAGGTCTTGCGGCCCATGATCACGGGCGCGCCCATGGTGGTGCGCTTGAAGTGCGCCAGGTCTTCCGGCAGGCGCCACGGCAGCGTGTTGTCGCGGCCGATGGTGTTGTTGCGGGCGCGGGCGACGACCAGTGTCAGCAGCGTCATACGGCCACCGGTGCCTTGATGGCGGCGTGCGACTGGTAGCCGGCCAGTTCAAAGTCTTCGTAGCGGTAGTCGAAGATGCTGTCGGGCTTGCGCAGGATCTTCAGCTGCGGCAGCGCCAGCGGCTCGCGCGCCAGCTGGGTCTGCACCTGCTCGAAATGGTTGTTGTACAGGTGGCAGTCGCCGCCGGTCCAGACGAAGTCGCCCACTTCCAGCCCGGTCTGCTGCGCCATCATGTGGGTCAGCAGCGCATAGCTGGCGATATTGAACGGCACGCCCAGGAAGATATCGGCGCTGCGCTGGTAGAGCTGGCACGACAGCCGGCCATCGGCCACGTAGAACTGGAAGAACGCGTGGCAGGGCGGCAGCTTCATGCGCGGGATGTCGGCCACGTTCCAGGCCGACACGATCAGGCGGCGCGAATCCGGATTGGCGCGGATCTGCGCCACCAGGTCGGTGATCTGGTCGATATGTCGGCCGTCCGGCGTCGGCCACGAGCGCCATTGCGAGCCGTAGACCGGGCCCAGTTCGCCGTTCTCGTCGGCCCACTCGTCCCAGATGGTGACGCCGTGCTCCTGCAGCCAGCGCACGTTGGTCGAGCCCTGCAGGAACCACAGCAGTTCATAGATGATCGACTTCAGGTGCAGCTTCTTGGTGGTCACCACCGGGAAGCCTGCGTGCAGGTCGAAGCGCATCTGGTAGCCGAACACCGAGCGCGTGCCGGTGCCGGTGCGGTCGGCCTTGTCGGTGCCATGCTCGTACACATGGCGCATGAAGTCGAGGTACTGTTTCATCGGCGCGGGGCGGGATCGGGAGTGACGCGGGTACTGGTCCCGCAAAGCTGGCATTTTAAAGCAAAAGGGCCATCCCTCAGGATGGCCCTTCAGCGGCATGGCCGGGGCGGGTGCCCCGGCCATGCCTGGCACGGCTTGCCGCCTTAGTGGCTGCCGGCCGGTTGCTGCACGCGGCGCTTCTGCACCAGGTAGCCGGCGCCCAGCACGCCGCCGACGATCAGCACGTACAGGCCCCAGTTGACCACCGGGTTGGCTTCGAAGAACGCCTTGATCATCGGCTCGTGCACGATCATCTTGACTGCCGTGAACGCCAGCACGCCTGCGCCCAGGTAGATGATGATCGGGAAGCGGCTCATCAGCTTGAGCACCAGGCTCGAGCCCCACACCACGATCGGGATGCTGATCAGCAGGCCCAGCACCACCAGCAGGAAGCTGCCGTGCGCGGCGCCGGCCACGGCCAGCACGTTGTCCACGCCCATCACCGCGTCGGCGATGATGATGGTCTTCATTGCGCCCCACAGGGTCGAGGCGCCCGAGCCGTGCCCCTCGCCGTCGCCTTCGTCGGACAGCAGCTTGTAGGCAATCCACACCAGCGCCAGGCCGCCGATCAGCATCAGCCCCGGAATCTTCAGCAGCCAGACCACCCCGATCGTCATGGCCGAGCGCACCACCACGGCGCCGACGGTACCCCAGATGATGGCCTTCTTCTGCAGGTGGGCGGGCAGGTTGCGCGCCGCCAGGGCGATCACGATGGCATTGTCTCCAGCCAGCACCAGGTCAATGACGACGATGGACAGCAGTGCCGTCAGGAACTGCATCGTGAACAGATCGGTAAACCACTCCATGAACTCTCCTCAGGGTACAAATCAGCGCAAGTGCGCGTATCGGGTTCGCCTGGTTTCACGTAGCACGGGAGCGTGGGGGCGCCTTTGCAAACCATGAAGTCCAGGTTGCAAAGGTCTTGCTCGACCACTGGCGCGGTATGCACGCCGGTAGTCAGCACAACCGGGGACAAGGGTCCCGGAATGACGATTGTGCTAAGGGCATGGGCCCCGGAGCTACTCCCCTTTGAGGGACACGACCCGTTTCGGGGCCGCGCTGGGCGGGATTATAAACGAACTGCAAGGGATATGCCCCATTAGGAAAGATACTGACTCAAAGTTCTTGATGTGCTGCGTGCGGCGCATCCGGCGATCGGCGGTGCGCGATCCGCCGGATGGGCCTATCCTTTAGGTTCGGCTTCGCCCGATGCGTCCCGGACGGCACAGGGAGGCGTTGCGGAGACCGGCGCGCACGACATGCACAGCGCGGCCTTGGGGAATACGCAGTGAAGCAGTGACCATTCGCGACCACACAAGGAAACGACATGCCGGCTGTCCCGAATCCGCCGAATACCCCCTTCCAGAAAAAAGCCCCGCAGACACCTCTCCCACCCCTGAACCACCACAACGGCCATGCGGCCGCACCGCCCGCCCTGGTCGCGCTGGCCAATGGCCGCGCGCACCGGCAGCCGCCCCAGCCGGAGTTCGTGCAGCAGTACCGCGAGGACAGCGGCGCGCTGCGCGAGCAGGTGCTGGCCGGGCTGCGTGCCGGGCAGGCCGCCATCAGCCCCAAGTTCTTCTACGACGTGCTGGGCTCGCGCCTGTTCGAAGCCATCACCGACCTGCCAGAGTACTACCCGACCCGTACCGAGGCCGCGATCTTTGCCAGCGCGGCGCCCGCCATCGCCGCGCGTGCCGGCAGCGGCTGCGTGCTGGTGGACCTGGGTGCGGGCAATTGCGAAAAGGCTGCCAGGCTCTTTGGCACCCTGCGCCCGGCGCAGTACGTGGCGCTGGATATCTCCATAGAGTTCCTGCGCGCGACGCTGTCGTCGCTGCAGCAGCAGCATCCCGACATCCCGATGCTGGGCCTGGGCGCCGACCTGTGTGCGCCGTTCGATCTGCCCGCCAACGTCAGGCGCGGCAGGCGGCTGTTCTTCTATCCGGGCTCGAGCATCGGCAATTTCGCCCCGGTCGAGGCCCTGGCGTTGCTGCAGCGCATGCGCGGCGCGGCCGGGCGCGGCGACGGCGTGCTGATCGGGGTCGACCTGCACAAGGACGAAGCCACGCTGGTGTCTGCCTATGACGATGCGCTGGGCGTCACCGCCGCGTTCAACCGCAACGTGCTGCGCAACGTGAACCGCATCGTCGGCACGGATTTCTCGCTGGACGACTGGCGCCATGTGGCGAGCTTCGACCGCGCGGCCTCGCGCATCCAGATGCACCTGCAGGCTTGCCGCGACGTGCGCGTGCAGTGGCAGGGCGGCGCGCGCGAGTTTGCCGCCGGCGAACGGATTCATACCGAGGACTCCTACAAGTACCGCCCGGAGGACTTCACGCTCTTGCTGGAAGCCGCCGGGTTTGACGACCCGGTGTACTGGACCGACCCGAGCGGCTGGTTCGCCGTGTTCCACGCGCGCGGCTGATCCGCCCGCGCGGGCGCCATCCGGCGGGGATGGCAGGTAGTGTCATAATGACCGCGGCCGGCCTGGCGTGCGAGCGCCGGGCCAGCAGTTGCCTGCTTCGGTCACTGCCTGTCCACTGTTCACTCCCCTGCACGGACTTTCCCGATGAGCGGCTTTCCCATGCTTCCCGATCTCTACTTCACCGGCGGCAAGGCGACCTGGTCCGACCCGCGCCGGCTGCCGCGTGAAGGGCTGGCGCAGGCGCTGGTCGATGCGCGCAACCGCACGCTGGCGTGGCTGGCACCGTTCGGGCAGACGCGCCGCGCCTGGGACGTGCCGCATCAGTACGATGCCGATCCGCCGTTGTGGACGCTCGGGCACGTGGCCTGGCATGCGGAGTGGTGGTGCCTGCGCGGCGTGCGCCAGGTGGACCGCGGCGGCGTGCCGGTGCCGGTGGCATCTGAGCCGTCGCTGCTGGACGGCGCCGACGAGTGGTTCGACCCGGACCGCATCGGCCCCGACGAGCGCTGGGAGGTCACGCTGCCCGACGTCGCGGTGGTCAAGCGCTACGCCGGCCACGTGCTCGACGGCGTGCTGCGCCGGATTGCGCTGCTGGCCGACGACAGCGACCTGACCCTGTACCCGTACCGCCGCGCGCTGCTGCATGAGGATGCCCAGGGCGAAGGCGTGGCCGCGCTGTTGCAGGCGCTGGGCATGGCTCCCGCGGAGGCCATCGGCGCCGGTCCGGTGCAGCCTGCGGGGCATGGCGGCACCCTGCATTTCCCGGGCGGTCGCTTCACACTCGGCTGGAGCGATCCCGACGGCTTTGCCTGGCCCGATGAGCTGCCGCCGCAGCCCACCTACGTGCCCGCGTTTGAAATGGACATGGCGCCGGTCAGCAACGCGCAGTTTCTCGAGTTCGTCGAGGACGGCGGCTACGAGCACCCGGCGTGGTGGTCGGCAGCGGGGCGCCAGTGGCTGATGACGCAGGAACGCTCGGCGCCGCGCTACTGGTCGCGCCATCCGGAATCGCGCGCCTGGATGGTGGAGCGCTTCGGAACGCGGCGCACGCTCAATCCGGATGAGGCGGTGCGCCATGTCACGCTGTACGAGGCGCAGGCGTGGTGCGTGTGGGCGGGGCGGCGCCTGCCGGCGGAATCGGAATGGGAGCTTGCCGCGACGCAGAACCGCGGCCTGCAGTGGGGGACGCTGCGTGAGTGGACTGCCACGCCCTATGAGCCGTACGCCGGGTTTGCCGCCGCGCCGTCAGACAGCGAGGTGGTGGGGCGCTTCGGCACGCACCAGGCGGTGCGCGGTGTGTCGTTCGCCAGCCCCGCGCGGCTGCGCCATGTGCGGGCAAGGTGGGCGCGGTTGCCGGAGGACGACCTGTCCTTCATCGGCTTTCGCACCTGCGCGCCGTAGCGGGCTGTACGCGACAACAAAAAAGAGCACCCGAGGGTGCCCTTTCTTCTGCCTGGCAGGTGCGCTTAGCGCACCACCGCATCAACGCTCGTAGCGCGAACGGCTGTTGCGGTTGCCGCTGCCATTGCCGCCGAAACTGCGATTGCCGTCACGGTTGCCGTCGCGGTTGCCGAAGCTGCGGCCGTCGCCGTTGCCACCGGTGTTGCCACGATAGCCGCCGCCAGTGCGGTCGCCGAAGCCACCACGGTTGTTGTCGCCAAAGCTGCGGGGGGCGGCGCCGTCGCGGTTGCCGAAACCACCGCGGTTGTCGTCGCCGAAGCTGCGGCCACCTTCGCGGTTGCCGAAGCCACGCGCACCGTCGTTGGCGCCGCGGTAGCCGGCGCCCTGGCCGCCCTGGCCCTGGCCACGGTAGCCGCCTTCACGATTGCCGAAGCCGCCGCGGCTGTCGTCACCGAACGGGCGTGCGCCTTCCGGGCGGTTGCCGAAGCCGCGGCTCTCGCCGCTGAACTTGCGCTCGCCGAAGCCGGTGCGGCTTTCGCCGCCGCCGAACTTGCGGTCGCCGAAGCTGCGTTCGCCGCCACGGTAGCCGCCGCCATTGCCGCGGAAGTCACCACGGCCGCCACCCGGCTTGCCGCCGAAGTTGGAACGCGGCTTGGGCGAACGGCGCGGCTCCAGGCCTTCGATCACCGAAGCGTCGATGCGCTGGTTGGTGAAGCGCTCGATGCGCTTCCACTGGAACATGTCGTTGTGGTTCACCAGGTTGATGGCGGTGCCCGAGCGGCCCGCGCGGCCGGTACGGCCGATGCGGTGCACGTAGTCCTCGGCCTGCTTGGGCAGGTCGAAGTTCACCACGTGGGTGATATCGGGCACGTCGATGCCGCGCGCGGCCACGTCGGTGGCCACCAGCACGCGCAGGTTGCCGCGGCGCAGCGCGGTCAGGGTGCGGTTGCGCGCGCCCTGGGTCATGTCGCCGTGCAGCGCGCCGGCCGAAAAGCCGGTGTCGGACAGGCGCTCGGCCAGCGAATCGGCATCGCGCTTGGTCGCGGTGAAGACGATGGCTTGCTTGAGCGTCGCGTCGCGCAGCAGGTGGTCCAGCAGGCGTTCCTTGTGCGACATGTCGTCGGTGAAGTGCAGGCGCTGCTCGATATGGCTCTGGTCGGCGCGGGCCGCGGCGATCTCGATGCGCTGCGGGTCGCGCAGCTGGCGCGAGGCCAGCTGGGCAATGCGCGCATCCAGCGTGGCCGAGAACATCAGCGTCTGGCGCGTGGCCGGGGTGGCATTGACGATGGCGTCGATGTCGTCGGCAAAGCCCATGTCGAGCATGCGGTCGGCTTCGTCGAACACCAGCATCTGCAGGGCCGACAGGTCGATGCGGCCGGCGTCGATATGGTCGAGCAGGCGGCCCGGCGTGGCCACCAGGATGTCAGGCATCTTGGCCAGCGCGGCCAGCTGCTTGGGGTAGGGCATGCCGCCCAGGATGCTGGCGCAGACGATGCGGCGCAGGTTGCGGCCGTACTTGGCGGCGGCCTCGGTCACCTGCAGGGCCAGTTCGCGCGTCGGGGTCAGCACCAGCAGTGCGGGCTGCGCCGGCGACGGGCGCGGGCGCTTGCCCTTCATGCGCTTGGCGGGCTCGGTCGCGCGCTGCGGCGCCGGCATTTCGCTGATGCGCTGGATCGCGGGCAGCATGAACGCGGCGGTCTTGCCCGAGCCGGTCTGGCTCGAGACCAGCAGGTCGCGGCCGGCCAGGAAGGCCGGGATGGCCTGGGCCTGCACCGGCGTGGGCGTGTTGTAGTTCAGTTCGGAGAGGGCGCGCAGGATGGCCGCATCGAGGCCAAGCGTGGCGAAACCGCTTTCCACGGCCGGGGCTTCTTCAACTGCCGGGCTGGGGTTGAGCAGGGCGTCGAGCTTGTCGAGCGGGCTCTGGGCAGCGTCGGAAGTGATCGAAGCGTCGGTCGCGGAGGCAATAGCTTGCTCCGCACGAATGTCGTGCTGGGTCATGTCGGAATGGTCAAATAAATGCATGGCACCCCGGCAAAGCAAAATGGGGTGGGCGCAGTGCAAAGTCTTAAAAAGGCTTCGGCGCCAATCGGTGAGGCCGTTACGACAGACACAGCTGGCAGTACGGCGGCAGGCAGGGCGGTGGCTGGTCCCGCTAGGCGGTCCGGCCGTATCCCTGGCAGGCAAACAGCTCAGGTTTCAGGCTGTTCAACAGGATCGGAGACGAGGCGACGTCAGGTGAGCGGTGCGTTCTGCTGGGCGGCTGGGGCCATGAAGTGATGACTAGGCGTCCGGCAGCGAGGAAACAGAGCTTGGGAGGGCAGCGGATTCGCCGCGGCAGGAAGCCGGGCGTTTGGCGGATCTCACAGTTGCGAAACTCACGGCGCGGATTATAGCAGAGTACGGAATTTTTGTTGCACTGCGAAAACGTAACCGGATATGTCAGGCGCTCGTCACCTTCCGGACGCGCCCCGCGCCACGCTGGTTGAAAGCCGAAAACCCCCGCCTATACTGGAGGCGCGAGCACACAGGATGCCCGCACGGGGCGGACGAAAACGCTCCCGCTTGACCTCCTGCAGCGGCATTGGGCCGCTGTTCGCGGCGAGCACTGCGGTCATTGACTCCACGCGCCAGACTTCCTGCGACTCTCCGGGTGGTCCGGATGGGCGTCCGCTTCATGCATCATGGGCGGAATCATGGGAAGCCTGCCTGGAACAGAATGACCGAACTGCTGACCGCGTGACCCAGGTGGTCCGGGCCCGTCCGCATCCAAAGCCCGCCAGCGATGGCGGGCTTTTCATTTGGCGGTTGTGGTTGCGGTTCAGTCTTCTGCATCCTTGCCAGCGGCCTTGCGCGGCAGCCGCCCTAGCGGCTGCTCCTGCGGCATCACATGGCGGTTGCCCGGCAATCCGCCCGGGTAGTCGACGATGCGCGCGGCGCCCTGGCGCCGCAAGCCATGCCATGCCTGGCCGCCGGCGGTACGCCCGCCGCCCAGGATGGCGGTCATGGCCTGCCGGTCGAGATCCATGCTGTCGGGCAAATCCTTGATGACGATCACTGCCATGGCTGTCTCCGGTCAAGCGGCGCCACGGCCATGCGGCCGCGGAACCGCTTCAGTATAGGCGAGGCGGTCCGCGGTCTTGCCCGCCGGACCGCCGCGCGGTGCGCTCAGATGGCGGCGCAATTGCCGGCCCATCGGGAGGTACTAACGCAGGGAATGTGCCAACGCCGTTGCCGGCCCCCGCCAGGCACGCGCAACTGCCTGAAAGCATGGGGGATTTATTTTCGATGTCGGCTCGCGCCCGCTGGCTGTAAGGCCTGCCGCATGCCGCGGGTGACGGGCCGCAGGCAACAGCCGGCGTGCTGGTGTTGGCGCGGCCGCGACAGTGGCGCGCTACAGGTGACGCGATTCGCAAAGAGCGCCCGCGCGCCGCGTTGCACGCCGGCCTCGCGCGGTTTGCGCATGCCATGGGTGCGCACTAGTATCCATCTCGAAGGCAGGGCATATCTGCACTGTGGGATGGGCCGTGCCAGCAACCATGTCGGGGCATCCCGTGGCCAGTCTCAAAGAACTGATCCGCAAGTTCCAGAACGGCGGTCTCTCCGACGACGAGTTTGTTGCGTCGTTCGAAACGGCGCTGGCGCAGGATCCCACCACGCCCAGCCAGGCCGCGCGCGTGGTCATCGAGGAAAACACGCGCTTCCCGTTCCCGCCCGCGGTCTATGCCGAAGTCATGCGGCGCATCGAGCGCCGCGGCGCCACGCAGTACGACGGCGCCACCGAGGCCACGCGCCTGGCCGGCACGCAGACGGGCTCGCTGTATGCGACCTCGCCCGAGCCGGGCACGCTGCCGCAGGCGGCGCATACCAAGGGCGTGGGCGATACGCTGAACGGCCGCTTCGTGCTGGAAGAATGCCTGGGCGTGGGCGGCATGGGCACGGTCTACAAGGCGCTCGACCTGCGCAAGCTGGAAGCCTCGGACCGCAAGCCCTATATCGCCATCAAGGTGCTGAACCTGCAGTTCAGCGGGCACCCCAAGTCGCTGATGGCGCTGCAGCGCGAGGCGCGCAAGGCGCAGACGCTGGCGCACCGGAATATCGTCACCGTCTATGACTTCGACCGCGACGGGCCGGTGGTCTTCCTGACCATGGAATACCTGTCAGGCTCTTCGCTCAACCATGTGCTCAAGGCCCCGGGCTTCACCGGCATGCCGATGGCGCGCGCCATGTCGATCATCAACGGCATGGGCAATGCGCTGGCATACGCGCACGAGCGCGGCTTCGTGCACTGCGACTTCAAGCCCGCCAACGTCTTCCTGACCGCCAACGGCGAGGTCAAGGTGATCGACTTCGGCATCGCGCGCGGCTTCCTGCCGCCGGCCGACGAGTCCGACCGGACCGTGTTCGATCCCGGCTCGCTGGGTGGCATGACGCCAGCCTACGCCAGCCCGGAGATGTTCGACCATTGCGAGCCCGACCCGCGCGACGACATCTTTGCGCTGGCCTGCGTGACCTATGAACTGCTGACCGGCAAGCATCCCTACCAGCGGCTCTCGGCCAACCAGGCGCGCGATGCCGGGCTCAAGCCGGCGCAGCCGCCGCAGTTGAGCCGCACGCAGTGGAAGACCCTGCGCGAGGCGCTGTCGCTCGACCGCGAGACACGCACGCCCACCGTCGCGCGCTTCCTGCATGGCATGAGCGCGGTGCCGGTGGTGTCCACGCGGCGCCCCTCGCCGCTGATGGCAGGCGGCGCGCTGGCCGTGCTGGCGGGCGTGTCGGCGATCGGCTACTACGCCTGGCATTCGCAGCGCCAGGCCGAAGCACCGGCTGGCGATGCGCGCGTCGAGGCCCCGGCTACCCCTGTGCCCGCAGCGCCGGTCATCCCGCCCGCACCGGCTGCCCGCCCGGCGGTGCTGTCGATGGCCGACGTCACGAAGATGCTGGCTGCGGTGCCGTGCTCGCTGCTCACCGCCACCCAGCAGGCGCAGACGTTGCGTGTGCGCGGCTTCCTGGCCGAGAGCGTCGGCGCCGTGCGGCTGCGCGAGCAGCTCAGCGCGTTGCCGGGCGTCAAGGAGCTCAAGGGCGTGTCGATCGACACCCAGCCGCTGGCCGCCGACAAGTGCGACGTGGCCACCCTGATCGCGCCGTACTGGTCGGGCCACCGCGAGGGTGACACGGCTTCGTCGCTGCGGCTGCGCGGCCAGGGCACGCAGCTGACCGAAGGGTCACCGCTGGTGCTGGATCTGCGCACGCCGGCGCGCGACTCCTATGTCTATGTCGATTACTTCGCGGCCGACGGCAAGGTGGCGCACATGGTGCCGAGCGCGCGCGTGCCCGCCCACCAGGCGCCGCCCGGCCATGGCGCCACGGTTGGCGACGGTGGCGACTGGATCATCTCCGGGCCGTTCGGCACCGAGCTGGTGGTGTTGCTGACCACGCCCGCGCCGCTGTTCGATGGCCGGCGCGCAGAGGTCGAGTCGCACAAGGACTACCTGAAGGCACTGGAAAAGCCGCTGGCGCAGATGGCACGCACCTATGGGCGGGACCGCATCAGCGCGGACCTGGTGCAGATCTCCACGCGCGCGCGCTGATTGCCGCTTGCCAATTGCGCCAGCCGCTACTTCATGTCGCGCGCCACGCGAAAGCCGTTCTGCGACTGCCGCACGCTGGGGCTGTACTTGAAGCGCGTCGACGACACCATGTAGCTCGCCCCCTCGCGCCAGGAGCCGCCGCGGATCACGCGTGCGCCGCACGCGTTCTCGTTCCACACGCGCCCGTCGGCGGGCGCGCCCTTGTATGAGCTGTGCCAGCAATCGGCCACCCATTCCCACACGCTGCCGTTGACGTCGTGCAGGCCGTACGGGTTGGCCGCGAACGTCCCGACCGCGGCCGGCGCATCCTGGCTCCACGGGTCGCCGCAGTCCTTGCAGTTGGCATTGCCCTTGCGCATCTGGTCGCCCCACCAGTAGGCACTGGCGGTGCCGCCGCGCGCTGCGTATTCCCATTCCGCCTCGGTGGGCAGCCGGTAGGCCTTGCCGGTGGTCTTGCTGAGCCAGGCCACGTACTGCTGCGCGTCGTCCCAGCTGACATCACGCACCGGCGCGGTCTTCGGGCTGTCGGCGACGGTAGGGACGCGCTGGCAGCCGCCGGCGTCGGCGCAGGCATTCCATTGCTCGACCGTGACCTCATAGCGGCCGATGGCAAACGGCTGGCCGATGGTGACGTGATGCGGGGGCTTCTCGGCGGGATCGCTGGCACTGCTGCCCATGGTGAAGCTGCCCGCCGGCAAGGAAACCAGCACCGGGCAGGTCGGGCAATCGCGGATCTCGCCGGTGCGCAATGTGGGGCTGACCGCGCCGCCCGCCGCCGTGCCCGGGCGCGGCGATGCAGTTGCCGGTGGCGCAGCAGGCGGCGATGCCGGACGCGCTGCCGCGGCGGGCGCTGGGGGCCGCGTGACCTGGCCCGCGGCAGAGGTGCCGGAGCGGGGCGGCGGGGCGGGCGCGGGCGCCTGGGCCTTGGGTGCGGAGGCGGACGCCGCCAGCCGCTCCAGGCGCGCCCTGGCCAGCACCGCGAAGCGTCCGTTGGGGTACTGCTTCAGGTAGGCCTCGTAGTCGCCGGCGTAATTGCTGTTCTTGATCGATTCCCAGAAGCTCAGCTCGTACTGCTCGTCGGTGTTCTTGGGCATGATGCCGGCGAGCAGCAGCGGTTCCGTGGCCGCGGGGCCTGCGGCAGCGGCGGCCGCCTGCGCAGGCAGCGGCGCGCCGGCGAGTATCGCGGCCATGGCGGCCATGGCGGCCGCGCATACGACTGGTAGATTGCGCCACATCTTCACACCTCGCTGGAGCCGCGGCGATCCCGCTGCATGCCGGTAGCTGCCGGCACATGCGTCGGGGGCGCATTGTGGTGTTGCCGAGACGTCGACCGGGCTTGCTTCAAGATAGCACAGCGCTTGTGTCTCCGGCGGGGCATTGCCATGCCGCCGCGACGCGCCGGGTTCGCTTTTTCCGGGCTTGCGACCTAACCTGAATGACGAATCGCCGAGCGCTGACCAACAAGCAACAAGAATGGGCTTTCGGGACAACGTGATCGGGTTTCGGACTGTTTCCGGGAGGCGCCGCGTATGTCCAGACGATTCCTGTTCCGCCTGCTGGCGGCTGCCACCCTGGCCGCTGCGCCGTCGCTTTCGCTGTCGACGGCAGCCCCGCCCAATGCCGAGGCCTACATCATCTGGCCGCACGATGGCACGGTCATCAGCGGCGGCAAGTTGTGGGTGCGCATGGGCCTGCGCAATATGGGCGTCTGCCCCAAGGGCGTCGAGTCGCCGCGCTGCGGGCACCACCACCTGCTGGTCGACACCGAGCTGCCGCCGCTGGACAAGGAAATCCCTTCGGACAAGAACCACCTGCACTTCGGGGCGGGCGAGACCGACGCGCGCATTGAGTTGCCGCCCGGCAAGCATACGCTGCAGTTGCTGATGGGCGATGCCAAGCACGTGCCGTTCGAGCCGCCGATCTATTCGAAGAAGATCACGATCACGGTGAAATAGCGGTGCAGCGCGCGCCGCGGAAGCCGAACCAGGTCGATCAGGAAACAGGGGGAGAGCACCATGTCCAGACTACTTGCCGCGGCTGTCTTTGCCGCCAGCCTGCTGCTGTCAGCGGTGGTGCAGGGTGGTTCGACGCCGGCGCCGCCCAACGCCTACCTGTATATCGGCTGGCCCAACGACGGGCAGACGATGCCCGCGGGCAAGCCATTCAAGGTGTGGTTCGGGCTGCGCAATATGGGGGTGGCGCCGAAGGATGTGAAGTATCCCAATACCGGGCACCATCATCTGCTGATCGATGCGGATCTGCCGCCGATGGACAAGGAAATCCCCAACGACCGCAATCACCTGCATTTCGGGGCGGGGGAGACCGAGACCATGATCGAGCTGCCGCCTGGCAAGCATACGCTGCAGCTTTTGATGGGGGATGACAAGCACATTCCCACCAACCCGCCGGTCTATTCGAAGAAGATCACGATCTACGTGAAGTGACCCGGATCTTGCGGTGACGGCGGCGCGCGTGTGCCGCCGTTTTTTTTGCGCCGGCTCCGCAAGTGTCGCGTGCCATCCAACACCGACGCGCGATCTGTTGGTTGCGCCCCGCCAGTACGCCGTGACGCCAGCTCGCCGCGCATCCGCGGCCGGCGCCGGCTGCAATGAAAAACCCCCGTGTTTACAGGCACTTCCGTGATCCGCGCGGGCATGGCGCTGGAGCTGGCACGCTCCCTGCTGTTGTCCTTTCCAACCCGATGCTCGAGACCAACCCCATAGACAACACCTCCCGCTGACCCCATGCATATCGGGGTTGGTGCGCGCGTCCGCGCGCACCACAATACAGACAGACTTCGCGGCCCCGGCATGCCATGGATAACTCAAGTGCATCCCGCCCGCCGCCGTCGCACGCAGGAACCCATCGTGCCCGAATCCATCATTGCCTCGCCCGGGGTTACGTCGACCGCCGCGCCGCACCGTACTGCCTGGCTGACCGCGCTGGCTGCCTGCACGGCGCTGCTGGCAGGCTGCGCCGACTTCCGGCCGCCGGTGTACCAGCGCCCGGAAACCCCGGCCAAGGCCGAATGGACGCGCCAGGGTTCGATTACGGTGTCGCCGGCCGAAGCGGTGCAGCCCAACTGGTGGCACGGCTTCAAGGATCCCTACCTGAACAAGCTGATCGAACAGGCACTGGGCGGCAACTATGACATCAAGGTGCTGGCGGCGCGCATCCGCGTGGCCAACGCGCAGATCGGCGAGGCCCGCGCGGGAGCGCTGCCCGTGATCGGTATCGGCGCCAGCGCGAACTTCCAAAAGACCACCGGGCAGAAGTCCACTACGATTTATAACGCCGCCGCCCAGCTGAACTGGGACATCGATATCTGGGGCAAGGTCGAGAAGGGCGTGCAGGCGCAGACCGCCGAGTTCAACGCGACCGAGGCCGACTGGCGTGCCGGCTACCTGACGCTGGTGTCCAATGTATCGACCACTTACTTCCAGATCCTGCAGTTCGACGAGCAGATCGAGCAGCAATCGCGCACCGTCGCCAAGAACGGGCAGATCCTGTCCACCTTTCAGGCGATGTACCAGAACGGCCTGGTGCCCAAGATCCGCGTGATGCAGCAGCAGGCGGAAATCAACCGTCTCAACAAGGACCTGCTCGAGCTGCGCCGTTCGCGCGATGTCGCCGAAAACGCGCTGGCGACGCTGGTCGGCGTGCCCGCGGGCGATCTAAAGGTTCCGGCAGGGCGCCTGCAGGACCGCGTGCAGCCGCCCGCGGTGCCGGCCGGGCTGCCGTCGCAGCTGCTGGCGCGCCGTCCGGATGTGGTGGCCGCTGAATACCGCGTGCTGGCGGCCTACAACATCGTCGGGCAGGCACGCCTGGCGCAACTGCCCACCATCAGCCTGACCGCGAGCGGCGGCACCGCAAGCTTTGCGCTGAGCTCCCTGCTCAAGTCCTTCACCTTCGGCTTGGCGCCCAGCATCAACCTGCCGATGCTCGATCCCAACGTGCGGGCGCGCGTGAAGACCACCGAGGCGCAGGTGGGCGTGGTGGAAAACGAATATGGCCGCACCGTGATGACCGCGTTCGAAGAGGTGGAGAGCGCGCTGGTCAACGTCGACGCGCACAAGAAGCAGCGCATCGAGTTGCAGCAGCAGGTTGAGCAGCTGCGCGTCGTGTCCGCGCAGATCGAGGCGCAACTGAAGGAGGGCGTGGTCTCGCAGCTGGAAGTGTTTGAGACCGAGCGCTCGCTGCTGGCCGCGCAACTGCAGTTGTTGGCGGTCCACCAACAGATCCTGGCCGACACCGTCACCCTGTACAAGGCGCTTGGCGGCGGCTGGCCCGATACCGATGTGCGCAACGCGGCCTCGAATCCAACGCAATAAGTGCTGCCAGAGGTTCCTTGGCGGTGTTCATGTGATACCGGCGTAAGCAACGCGTTGCGCAACGCGTCCATAGCCCTGGCCGCTTGCCCCGCTGCATGTGCCGCTCCCGTGCCAACCGCGCGTCCCGCGCCCGATTGACTAGCCTTAGCCGTCGCCTACTATGTTCTTAGTCGCTTCACTCCCCTGGCCTGCCGCCGCGGCAGCCGCGCTGTTGGCTCGCTGGAAACATGGCTCCTGACGAAGCACTGATCATGGAAATGCCGGTGAAAATGGCCCAGGGATTCACGCGGGAGTTCTCTCACGATCTGGCGCAGGAATTCGATGTATTCCTGACGCCCGTCGCGCGCCCCGAGCTGGGCGAAATCCGCATTGACGAAGACCTGTTCGCCGTCGGCCGCAGCGAGCTGCCGTTCGCCACCTACCCGGAAGACCTGGCCGCGCCGCTGTCGCGCCGGCATGCGCGCATCTTCGCCGAGCATGGCGCGGTTTATGTGGCGGATCTCGGCAGCAAGAACGGCACGCGCGTGAACGGCGCGGCGGTGGCGCGCCAGCCGGCGCAGCTCAGCGACGGCGATGAGGTGGCCTTCGGGCCCGCGCTGTCGTTCCGGGTCCGGCTGTTGCCGCGCGCGCCGCAGCCCGAGCCGCCGCGGGTGGCGGTGACGCTGGTGCCCGAACGCGGAGATGTCGGACTGCAGCCGCTGCACGTGGACGGCTTCCCGTACCTGATCAGCAAGGCCGACGATGCCTTCGCGCGCTACCGCGACAGTTATCCTCAGCAGGTCAACTACCTGTCGAGGCGCCACGCGCACGTGTACCTCAAGGGTGGCGTGCCGTTCGTTGAGGACCTGGGCAGCACCAACGGCACCTTCGTCAACGGCAAGCGCCTGGCAGACCACGGCGTGCCGCTGGACGACGGCGACCTGATCGCCTTCGGCGGCAACCACTTTGTCTACCAGGCGCAGGTCCAGCGCACGGGCGATGGCGATGCCACCGCGACGCGCTCGATGCTGCAGCCCGTCGCCGCGGCACCGGACACGCCGGCCGCTTCCCCGGCGCCGGCCGCGCGCGACGAGGATGACCGCACCACCTTTGTCGGTGCGGCCGATTCCTTCCTCGACATCTTCTGCGTCGACTACGCCGCGCAGCAGGACGACGAGGTCAACGCCGAGGCCGAGGCACAGGCCGCGGCGGCCACTGCGGCGCACGACGGCGCGCAGGCACGCCGCAAGCGCGGACGTGCCGCGCTGTTGCTGGCGGAGGGCGCCAGGCTGTTCGGCCTGGACGATCCCGCACGCACGCGGCGCGCGGCGCGATGGGGTGGCGCGTTGCTGTTGCTCGCAATACTGGCGGGCGCGGCCGTGTACTGGCGCGGTGCGGCGGAGCGCGAAGTGCAGGCCCTATTTGCCGCCGGCGATCACGCCCGCGCGGCGCAGGCCGCCGACGATTACCTGGCGCGTCATCCCGACGATGCCCAGGTGCAGGCCCTCGGCGCCGAGGCACTGATGCGCGCTTACGTGCCCGATTTTGCAGCCAGGCTGAAGGCCGGTGATGTCAGCGGCGCCGATGCCGCGCTGGCCCGGATGCGCAAGCCCAGTGCGCACAACGCCGATGCGCGGCCGCTGGTGGCCGAGCTCGACTGGATCGGCCGGCTCGAACGCTTCACCGCGCAGCGCGGCGCCGACGCGCCGATCCGCCTCTACACCGATGAGGCTCCGATCCGGCAACTGCTGGCGTACTGGAACCAGGACACTACCGCGCACCAGCGCGCACTCGGGCGCATCGCGGCCGATGTGCCGGCGTTCCGCGATCTCTATGCCGATGCGCTCAGTGATGTGCGCCGCCTGCAGAATGATGCCTCGGTCTACCTGGCGGCGATCGACCGGCTGAACGCCACCATCGCTGCCGAACTCGGCCGCGACCGCCCGGAGGCGTTGCAGCCGGTCATCGCCGAGTACCGCGAGAAGTATCCGCGCCTGGCCGGGCTGGACCGCGTGCAGTCAGACCTGGACCGCTACATCGCGCTGATGCAGGCACTGCGCGCGCGCCGGCCCGGGCCGCTGGTGGCGCGGCTCGCCGACAGCCGCTTCGCCACGCCGCCGTTCCAGGCACAGTTCAACAACCTGGCCGCGCGCCTGCCGCCGCCGGAGATGGTGCGTCAGTATGCCAGTGCGGCCAGGGCGTGGCAGCAGGGCGACAGCGCCGCTGCGCTGGCGGGGATCAAGCAGATCAGCGGCGGACCCTGGGTCGACGACCTCGCGCGCGACCTGTCGCACAAGCAGAAGGTGGCGGCGCAGTACGCCGAGTTGCAGTCCGCGCGCGGCAGCAAGGGCTATGAGGACCGGCTGCTGGGCTTCTACGCCATGCTCGATGCCGAAGAAGACGGCCACTTCGCCAAGGCGGTCGAGGCCGACGTCAACGGCGTGCGCGACAGCGCCCTGCGGCGCGCGCGGGAGCTGATGGGCAGCGCCGTCGCCGCATGGAAGCAATACCGCAGCAATGGCGTGATCGGCAGCGAACAGCGGCTCGAGCCCGGCATCTCGCCCAGGTTCCGCGCGCAGGCCCGGTTGCTGTCGCAGGCGCAGGGAGACGCGCGCCAGGGCATGCGTATCTTTACGCAACTGCGCGCGGGGGAAAGCGCCGACCTGGCACAGCTCGCCAAGATCGAGGAAGAGATCCGCGCCGAGGCCGACCAGCAGCGGCGCGCGCTGCACGAATTGCGCACCGTGCTCGATCCCGCCGTGCTCAAGACCAAGCTGGAGCTGATCGGCGGTGAAGACACCGGCAAGGCGCCGGAGCCAGCCGCTGCTGCCGCGGCGCCACAGCAAGCGGGGCAGCCATGAAGGACGATGCCCGACAGGGCGGCCTCAAGCCACTCTCCGAGGCGCTGGAAGACCACAGCGCCGAGGGCATTGGCCTGTTGAGTGCCGAGCCGTCGCGCCTGGGACTGCTGACCATCGTCACGACCTTTGCACTGGTGTTGTGCGGGCTGGTGTGGTCCTTCGTCGGGCATGCCGATGTCATTGTCACGGCGCAGGGCACGCTGGCGCCGGAATCCGAGGTGCGGCGCTTCTATGCCCCGGTGGACGGCGAGCTCGCCGACCTCTACGTGGCCGAAGGGCAGCCGGTGTCCAAGGACGACGTACTGGCGCGCCTGAATGCGCGCGGCGCAATCGAGGCCGCGGCCAATGCACTGGAGGCGCAGCTCAAGCTGGAAGACTCCGAGCGCGAGTGGAAGCAGTTCCCGGACAAGAAGGCGCTGATGGAACGCCGGGCCGCGGCGCTCAAGCAGCAGATCGACGTGGCCACGCGCCAGCACGAGACCCGCATTGCAGAAGGCACCACGCGGCTTGCCGAACAGCAGCGCGCCCAGCTGCAGGAAGCACGCAGCAACCTCGAGAACGCCCGCCGCGCGCGCGAGTTCGCGCGCCAGGAGCAGGACCGTTATGCGCGCCTGCTGGCGCTGCCGGGCGGTGGTGGCGTTTCGCAGTCGCAGGTTGACACCAAGCGCGCCGCGGCGCAGGACGCGGAGAACAACCTGCGCGTGGCGCAGTCGCGGCTGAGTGAACTGGATGCGCGCCTGGGCCGCGAACTCACCCAGGCCAGTTCCGAGCTTGAAAGCAGCGGCCAGGACCTGGCCGGGCTGCGCGTGCAGTACGAGGCGGCCCTGCGCGAGATTGCCAACACCGAGGACAAGCTGCGCCTGCAGGTGCAGACCGCCCGCCTGGTGGCAGACGCGGCGGCGCGCATCCGCTTCGAGAACATCGACAAGGACAACTTCCTGCTGATCCTGGCGCCGGTGTCGGGCGTGATCACCGATGTCACCTCCACCCAGCGCGGCGACAAGGTGCAGGCCAACACGCCGCTGGGGGGCATTGCGCCCAAGGATGCGCGCCCGGTGGTCAAGATCGTCATTGCCGAGCGCGACCGCGCCTTCCTGCGCGAAGGCCTGCCGGTCAAGCTCAAGTTCAGCGCCTTCCCGTACCAGCGCTACGGGATCATAGAAGGAACGCTGGAATTTATCTCGCCCGCCACCAAGCCGGGGCCGGACAAGCAGCCGGTCTACGAGGGCCGTGTGCGCCTGGCACGCGACTACTACGCGGTGTCCGACAACAAGTATCCGTTGCGTTACGGCATGACCGCCACGGCAGAGATCGTTGTGCGCGAACGTCGCCTGATCGATCTGGGGCTTGACCCCTTCCGTGAGGTGGCAGGGTAGCGCAGCCGGGGGGAAACACGAAAACAGCCGATCTGGACAGCCCGGTGCGCAAGCGCAGGGGCCGTCAAAGGAGCCGAGAAATGACTGGCATTGTGCGTATCGACGACGAGGTGTTCGGCGTCGAGGAGTTCGTGCGGCTGCTCAAGCTGACCGGGCAGTTCGAGGGCCTGGTCGAGCAGATGGTGCGCGACAAGCTGACCGTGCACGCCGCGAAACGGCAGGGCCTGGTGGTCACGCCCGAGGAGATCCAGGAGCGCGCCGACCAGTTCCGCCGCGTGCAGGGCCTGCATCGCGCCGCCGACATGAACCACTACCTGGATGCGCTGAACGTCAGCCTGGACGAGTTCGAGGCCTTTATCACCGACAACCTGTATCAGGAGCGGATGATGGAGCAGGTCTGCAACGACGCCGCGGTGCAGGAGTACTTTGCGCTCAACTCGCCGCGCTTCGACAGCATCGAGGTCAGCCATATCGTGGTCGACAGCGAGGGCAAGGCCAAGGAGCTGATCTCATACCTGCAGGATGATCCGGAGGCCTTCGCCGAGATGGCGCGCGAGCATTCCATTGCCGACACGCGCGAGCGCGGCGGCGAGATCGGCAAGGTGCTGCGCGGCTCGCTCAAGACCGATATCGAGGCCAAGGTCTTCAATGCCGAGCCGGGCGACCTGCTGGGGCCGTTCCCCGCCGCTGACCGCTCCTTCTTCGAGGTGTTCCTGGTGCGCGACAAGCACCAGGCCACGCTCGACAGCGAGGTGGCGGTGGAAGTGCGGCGCCTGTTGCGCGAGAACTGGCTGATGGCCAGGGCGCAGGAACATGTCATCGAAGCCCGCTAGCGAGTCCGGCCAGGCCGGTGATCGCGCCGCCGCGGCTGCCCCGGACAAGCCGGAGGCAGGATCGGCGCTGGCCGCCTTCCTGGCCAGCGTCGAGATCCTGTCGGTGCTGACGCCGGAGGAGCTGGCACGCCTGGCGGAAGCCGCGCAGGTGCTGACCTTCGGTTTTGGCGACACCGTCTGCAATGCCGGCGAAGCGGCGCCGGGCTTGTTTGTCGTCAAGTCCGGCTCGGTGCGCGTGTTCAACGAGGAGCACGGCAAGGAAATCAGCATGGGCGTGCGCAAGACCGGCGAGGTCTTTGCCGATATCGCGCTGCTGCGCGAGTACCGGCATGAGTCGTCGGTGCGCGCCTCCGGCAAGACCGAGCTGCTGATGATCCCGCGCAGCGTGGGCGAGCCCGTGGTGGCGGGCAACCCCGCCGCGCTGGCCTTTATCACCAGCTATGTCGCGATCAGTTCGGCCGGCGGCTTTGTCGCGCGGCTCTTCGACCTGCGCGGCAAGCTCGACAAGCAGGAGCTGGAAGACGCCGTGCGCAGCGTCGGCGTCAAGCGCGTGGCGGCCGGCAAGGAAATCCTGAAGCAGGACGGGCGCGAGGACCGGCGCCTGTACGTGGTGCGCCAGGGCACGGTGCGCATCGTGCGCAGCGAAGAGGGCAGCGAGTTCCCACTGGCCACGCTGGGGCAGGGCGATATCTTCGGCGAGCGCGCCTGCGTGATGCGGCAGGAGCAGCTGGCCTCGGCCATTGCCGAAACCGACGTGCGCCTGCTGGTGATCCCCGAGAAGACGGTGCAGCTGATCCTGGAGCGTAACCCGCGCCTGCGCGAGGTGCTGGAAGAGCGCATCCGCGTGCTGGACCGCGAGCTGCATCGGCAGAAGAAGCTGGCCGAACGGCGCAAGCGCCCGGTGCTGCTCGACCTGCATTCCAAACCGGAGCTGGGCGAGAAGCTGATCCGCCGCTTCGCGCTGGTGGAGCAGGCCGAGGAGATGGATTGCGGCGCGGCCTGCCTGGCGATGATCTGCCGGCACTACGGCATCCCGATGACGCTGGGCAAGCTGCGCGAGCTGGCCAACGTGACCACCCAGGGCGCCACGCTGGACAGCCTGGCACGAGCCGGCGAATCGCTCGGCTTCACCACGCGCGGGGTGCAGTGCACGCGGGATTCGCTGATGGGCTTCGAGCTGCCCTTTATCGTGCACTGGGAGGGCTACCACTACGTGGTCGTGTACGGGATCTCGTCGCGCTGGGTGTGGGTGGCCGACCCGGCCATCGGCTTCCGCAAGATGAGCGCGGAGGAGTTCGAGCGCGGCTGGAGCGGCACCTGCCTGCTGTTCACGCCGGGCGAGAGCATGACCCAGCTGTCGGTGTCGCGCTCGCCGTGGCTGCGTTTTATCGGCTACCTGGCGCCGTATAAGAAGATCCTGTCGCACCTGTTCCTGGCTACCTTCGTGATCCAGATGCTGGGGGTGGTGCCGCCGCTGATCATCCAGAACATCCTGGACGGCGTGGTGGTGCACCAGAACGTGGGGCTGCTGCACCTGCTGATCGCGGGGCTGATTATCTCCAGCGTGTTCTCGCAGCTGATGGCGACCATCCGCGCCTACCTGGCCAACTTCATGGTGCGCAGCATGGACTTCGCCATGATGTCGCAGTTCTTCAAGCACACGCTATCGCTGCCGCTGTCGTTCTTTGCCAAGCGCAAGACCGGGGACATCTTCGCGCGCTTCCAGGAGAACCAGACCATCCGCGCCTTCCTGACCGAGTCGACGGTGACCACGGCGCTGAACCTGCTGATGGTGTTTATCTACTTCACCATCATGTTCCTCTACAACGTCAAGCTGACGCTGCTGCTGATCGCCTTCGTGATCCCGATCGCGGCGCTGACGGTGGTGGTGACGCCCAAGGTCAAGACCTATGCGCGCGAGGTGTTCGCGGCATCGACCGATGCCAAGGCCTACCTGATGGAAACGCTGGGCGGCGCCGAGACCGTCAAGGGCATGGGCATCGAGCGCCCGGTGCGGCTGCGCTGGGAGCGCAAGTACGCCAAGGCCCTGGACGCGCAATACCGGGCGCAGGCCTTCCATATCCTGGTGGGGCTGGTGAGCCAGCTGCTCAACGCCGCCACCACCATCGCGGTGCTGTGGGTGGGCGCGACGCTGGTGCTGGAGCGCGAGCTCACCATCGGCCAGCTGATCGCCTTCAATGCCTTCATGGGCAGCGTGCTGGCGCCGCTGATGGGGCTGGTGGCCTTGTGGGGCCAGCTCAACGACGCCGGCGTGGCGATGGAGCGGCTGGGCGACGTGCTCGACCTGGAGCCCGAGCAGAAGCCGCAGGACGTGCTGTCGCGCGTGATGCTGCCCGACCTGCAGGGCGAGATCGTGATGAAGGACCTGTACTTCCGCTACGGCGGCGAAGACACGCCCTACGTGCTGGAGAACATCAGCTTCGCCATCCGGCCGGGCGAGATGGTGGCCATCGTCGGGCGCAGCGGCTCCGGCAAGACCACGCTGGCCAAGCTGCTGGTGGGCTTCTACAAGCCTACCGAGGGCTCGATGACGGTGGACGGCTACGACCTGAACGTGATCGACGCGGCGTTCTACCGCGCTCAGGTGGGCTACGTGATGCAGTCCAACCTGCTGTTCTCGGGCACCATTGCCGAGAACATCGCCTGCGGCGACGACAGCCCGGACCGGCGCCGCATCGAGGAGGTGGCGCGCATGGCCGATGCCCACGCCTTTATCAGCAAGCTGCCGCTGGGCTACGAGCAGGTGGTGGGCGAGCGCGGCATCGGGCTTTCCGGCGGGCAGATCCAGCGCCTGTGCATCGCCCGCGCGCTGTACCACGACCCGCGCCTGCTGGTGTTCGACGAGGCCACCTCGGCGCTCGACACGCAGTCAGAGAGCAACATCCTGGCCAATATGCAGGAGATCCTGCGCGGGCGCACCGCGGTCATCATCGCGCACCGGCTCAGCACCATCATGCAGGCCGACAAGATCCTGGTGCTGTATGAAGGCGCCATCGTCGAGCAGGGCCGGCACGAGGAGCTGATCGAGCGCAAGGGCATGTATTTCCAACTGGTGCAGAAGCAACTGAGTGCCGCATGAAGCTATATAACCAGGGTGCCACCCCCGCCTCGGCCACCTCGCCGGTGTCGTTTGCCGGCCTGATCGAGAAGATCGAGATCCTGCGCTCCACGCTGCGCTGGTCGTCGCGGCTTGACCGGCCCGAGATCGAGAAGCTGCTCAAGCAGGCCACCACGCTGCGCGACGAGGTGATGGGGCTGTCGCACAAGGAGCGCTTCGTGCAGGCGGCATCGGCCGAGGCCGCCGCGCTTCAGGAAGAAGTCGAGCGCATGCCGCGCGAGCGCCGGCAGGCGCTGGTGGAGCGCAGCTTTATTTTCGAAGGGACCTTCGGCGACAACCCCAAGTTGCTGGAAGCGCTGGAGATTGCCGAGAAGGCGGCGCCGACCGACCTGCCGGTGCTGATCGATGGCGAGAGCGGCACCGGCAAGGAGCTGATGGCCAAGGTGATCCATGCCAATGGCTCCCGCACCGACAAGCCGTTTATCTCGGTCAACTGCGGCGCGATTCCCGACAGCCTGCTTGAATCCGAGCTGTTCGGCCACAAGAAGGGCGCCTTCACCGGCGCCAGCAACGACCGGCGCGGCAAGTTCGAGAGCGCGCATACCGGCACCATCTTCCTGGACGAGATCGGCGAGCTGCCGCTGACCGGGCAGGTCAAGCTGCTGCGCGTGCTGGAGGCGCACGAGATCCAGCGCGTGGGTTCGGACGAGGCGATTTCGGTCGATACGCGCATCGTCGCGGCCACCAACAAGGACCTGCGCCGCATGAGCCAGGCCGGCACCTTCCGCGAGGACCTGTTCTACCGCCTGAGCGTGATCCACGTCAGCCTGCCGCCGCTGCGCGAGCGGCGCGACGAGATCCCGCTGCTGGTGTCGTACTTCAGTGACGAGGCCGCAGGCATGCTCAAGCGCCGGCCGCTCAAGCTGACGCCGCGGCTGCGCGACTTCCTGCTGCACTACGACTACCCGGGCAATATCCGCGAGCTGCGCAACCTGCTGTACCGGTTGAGCTGCCTGGCCGGCGACACCGCCGACCTGGCCCACCTGCCGCAGGACATCCGGCCCAGGCCGGCCGCGCTGGCGGTGGTCGGCGCGGGCACGGTAGCCGCGGACATCACCATGGCGACGTCGCTGAGCGAGGCCAAGCGCGCCGCCAGCGACGAGGCCGAGCGGGCCTTCCTCGAACGGGGCTTGCAGGAAGTCGGCGGCACCGTCGCCGAACTGGCGCGGCGCTTCGACATGAACCGCTCGCACCTGCAGATGCTGCTGAAGAAGCACGGCATCCACTCGAAGGATTTCCGCGCCAACCGGCAGGCCGACGGTGGCAAGGGGTAGCAAGGGGCAGGGGGCCGAGGCTGCCGGCGGTCGCGCCTTCAGGCGTCCAGCTCGGGATTGACCAGCGTCTTGTCAGAGCCGTAGGGGTCCGCCGCACGCAGCACCACCACCGACACGTTGTCGCGGCCGCCGGCATCAAGCGCCATCTGCACCAGCGTCGGCGCGGCCTGCGCAACGTCCTGCTGCGCCAGCACCGCCGCGATGTCGTCATCGTCGACCTCGTTGCTCAGGCCATCGCTGCACAGCAGGTAGACGTCGCCATCGGCCACCTCGGTCAGCAGCTGCTCCGGCGCCAGCGTCGGGGCCGCGCCGACTGCGCGTGTGATGGTGTTCTGCGCGGGATGGTGGCGCGCTTCTTCCGGGGTGATCAGCCCGCGCGCCAGCAGGCGCTCGACCTGGTTGTGGTCGCGCGTGAGGCGCGCGAACTGGCCGCCGCGCAGCCGGTACAGGCGGCTGTCGCCGGCCCACACGCAGGCGCAACGGCGATCGCCCGCCAGCATCACCACCACCGTGCTGCCGATGCAGCGCACGCCCAGGCGCGCCGCTTCATCGACCAGCGCCAGATTCACGCCCTGCAGCGCCGCGCGCGTGGCGTCGACCCGGTCTTCCAGCCGGGGCTGCGGCGGCAGCGTGGCCAGCGCCTGGACCACCGCCTGGCTGGCGAAGTCCCCCACGGCATGGCCGCCCATGCCGTCGGCTACCGCCCACAGGTCCTGGCCGGGCAGGTCCAGGCAAGCGTCCTCGTTGCGTTCGCGCACGCGCCCGACGTCCGTGCATGCGGCCGAGGTCCACTGGAAGTGCGAGTCGAAACCCAATCTTGTCTCCGGTCCGCGTGAAGCCCCGGACCAGCCGGGGCACTACCACGGCGGCGCTGGCGCTCAGATCAGCATCAGATCAGCCGGCCGTCGTTCCTCGCGCCCTGGTCGCCCTGGACATTGATGTTGGCGTTTGGCGCGTTGTTGCGGATATCGATGTTCTGGAACTGGTTGTTCATCTGATCAGCATAGAAGCTGTAGTTGATCTCGTAAAAGTTGATCACCGTCCCGAGCGGCAGCGGAGACGAGGGCACGAACGGGCGGATCGTTGATCGCAAGGGTGGCCATGATCGGTCTCCGGTGGATGTGGCGTGGCGCCGGGGGGCGGTACCGGTATTTAGCAAGGCGCCTGCCACAGCATGGGTGTGGCAGGCGGGCGACTGGAAACCCAAGGCCGGCGCGGGCTGCAGGGCGGAGTGGCGACAACGGGGCCCACCCCGGCGGGCCTGCCACGTTGGCCTGGACCCGACACCCGGCCAGCCAGTGTCGGGATGCGCCCACCACAGCGTACGCATCGCGCGATCGCTGCCGCCAGCCCGTCCAGGCCCCGGCGCACGGCGAATGGTGGCTGCCAGCCAACAGAGTTGCCGCCACGCGGTTGGCTGCCATCCGACAGTCCATCCCCTCCAAAACCCCCGGATTCCCGCCAAACCGTTGTCCTGCCGTGCCTCCCTGGTATTGGCATGGTTGATGCTGTTGGTCTGGCATGAAGCAGCAATGCCTGCAGCAACCAGACACACCGAGGCCAGCCATGAACATCCAGGAACAACAAGAACGCGCTACCGGCAGCGACGATCGTTTCGCCGACCCGCTGCCGCTCGGCGCGCACCTGGTCACGAAGCGCCACGGCTACGCCCATCATGGGATCTATGCCGGCGCCGGCCGCGTCATCCACTACGCCGGTTTCGCCCGCTCCCTGCAAGCCGCGCCAGTTGAAGAAACTACCCTCGAAGCCTTCGCCGCCGGATTCGGCATCGCCGTCAGGCCGGAACCCTGCGCCCGCTTCGCCGGCCGCCAGGCCGTCGAACGCGCCCGTTCCCGCGTTGGCGAAAACGCCTACCACTTGCTGACCAACAACTGTGAGCATTTCTGCTCCTGGTGCCTGTCCGGCGAAAGCCGCAGCGAGCAGGTGGAAACATGCATGCGCCGCCCGAGCGCCGCGCTGCACATCGGCTGGCTGCTGCTGGGCGCGCTGCTGCAAGCCCAACTGGGCGGCCTGAACCTGGGCCTGGGCCTCGCCTGAACCGCGCGGCCATCACCGAATCAAGGAGCCTGCCATGTCCGGACTGATCGACTGGGAATTGCGCTGCAACCTGCGCGGACAAGCCTGCCACCGCAGCTGCGCCACTGCCGCCGCCAACTGCGCCCGCGGCCACCACCGGCCGGGGCGCCGCGCCCTGCGCCATGCCGGCCGGCCGACGCGCCTGCCGTCGTCCGGCCGCCTTGCCGGGCGAGGCCGCCGGGACGGGTCCGCCACTGCGGGCGAGCCGGGCCGGTGCGGATTTTGATATACTCCGGGCCGTCTCCAGGATCACCGCGCCCGCGGTTCCCGATCCTGACAGTCCTGTCCCTCGCCGTAGTTCAATGGATAGAACGAGCGCCTCCTAAGCGCTAGATACAGGTTCGATTCCTGTCGGCGGGACCAGTCCACAGTCCGTACCCTGTGGTTCCCAGCTGTGCCCTCTCCCCAACTCAATCTAGGTATTCCCCCGGAATTTCAGCCCAAGAAGATGGCGCCAGCCTCGCCGTCGAGGGCCTGGATTGACAGGTGCTTCATGCTACGATCCTCCAAACTCCGGAGCGCTCGCCATGGAACTGAAATACAAAGGCCGAGAGATCTCAATCCAGGCCAAAAAGGACTCGGGCGGCCAGTGGGACTGGTCATATGGCATCCGCGGTCACGGACACCGGCACAACACCGGGGCGCTTGCTCCCACGGAATCGGTCGCGATCGATAACGCCTATGCGTGCGCGAAACGGGAGATTGACCAGGCCACTTCAGGCGACGCCAACGACTGACACTTCCTGAACGCCACAAGTGGAGAAAGACATGGATCTCCAAGGGTTCACGTATTACCGCGACCACTGGTATGAAGCATCGGCAACGTCCCTTGGCGTTGGCGGCCCCTGGCAAGGTGAGGTGACCATCTGCGCGAAAGCGGCGGATGGCGCGCCACTCAAGGTCTTCGATCACCATCTTGTTCCGGGCCAGTTCTTCAGCGAAGGCGAGGCATGGCAGCATGCCTCGGACTGGGCCAGGAAGCAGATCGATGCGCGCTTTGGCTAGCACGCGCGCCAGTCGCTGCGCAAGTGCTCATGCCGCACTGCGTTCGGCGATCAGCACGTTCGCGGGAATCTTCAGGTCACGGTGCAGCCGCCGGATCATGGCCAGACTCAGCGCGCGCTTGCCATTGAGCACTTCATATACGCGGTTGAGGTTACCCAGGTACGGTTGCATGTCGCGTGGCGTGAGGCCAGCTTGTTCCATGCGAAAGCGGATCGCGGCGATCGGATCCGGCAGATCCATCGGAAAGTGCCCGGCTTCATACCGTTCCACCAGCATGGAGAGGATTTCCAGCTTGTCGCCCTCAGGCGTGTCGGGCGCAGGGTCTGCGTCGACCAGGGCGGAGACCGCGGCCAGCGCTTGAACTTCACGCAGACGACCCCCAACCGGTATGCGACAGCGACGATAAGCCGGTACTTGTTCCCGCCGAGATTGAAGACCACGCGGTTGCTGCCGACGAAGCTGGCACTGGCGTAGCGTGCCTTGATGTCCCTGGGCGCGGTCCAGGCCGCGCAGCGGGCTTCTTCATGCCAGGCAAGCAGCGGTTGCCTGGCTTCGGGGTGGAACTTGCTGAATTGCAGCAAAGACCTCTTCGCTATGATTCGCATGTGGGCAATGCCAGTCCCAAAATGGGACTGCGGCAAGAGTGGATGAGGGGTCATCCACTGCCGAGCATACCTACGATCAATGCGCGCTAGTCTTCGAAAACAGCTGAATGACGGCGACGCCGGCAATAATCAGACCAATCCCAGCGCAAGCCGCCAGGTCCGGCACCTGCCGGTACAGCACCACCGCGATCAGCGATACCAGTACGATCCCGGCCCCGCTCCAGATCGCATAGGCAATTCCCACCGGCACTGTCCGCATCACCAGCATCAGCAAATAGAACGCCGCCACATAGCCGGTCACGACCAGCACGCTGGGGACCAGCCGCGTAAAGCCCTGCGACGCCTTCAGGCTGCTGGTGGCGATGACTTCGGCGACGATGGCGAGGGCGAGGAGCAGGTATCCGTTCATGGGAGCGTACAAGTGGGTGGGCCGAAACGGGCCGAAGCCGGCATCTTAGCGCTCCCGCATGTTGCGCCAAAGCCGCGTCCCTCCGTTGCGGTGGTTGTGCAAAGCGGTGATGGAGGATTGAATGTGGCTATAACGAAGAGAACAAGCGGGCGCATGGCCGGCCCGCGGCACAAGTCCTACAGGGCAGTCGCGGTAGTTGGCCCGACCAAGCCGGCACGAACCCCACGATGCCGGCGGCGGGCATGGGTAAGGGGAGCGGTATGCATCACAATGGCATCGACGGCACGGCCGCCTGGACGTCTTCGCAGCCCGGGGACGGGGCGCCCGCGCCGGACGCGAATCCGTGGCAGGACACCATCGCCGCGGCGGACCAAGCACTGGAAGAGGCTTCGCGCATCCAACGCGGCGTGCAGCACAACCTGAAGCTGTTGCAGGAGGTGCGGTCGCTGCGCGAAGAGTTGCGCAAGGCCCATGCGGAGGTCGATCGCTACCGGGGCATGCATGCCCGGGTGGTGGTCAGCATGCGTCAGCTGGACGAAGACCATGTGGGGGAAATGAGCCGGCTCCAGGCGGCGAACGAGATGCTGCAGGTGCGTCATCGCGTCTACAAGCTGATGGCCGAGCACTACGCGCGCGCGGCGTTGAACCTGGATCCGGAAACCTTCGCGGCCCATCGCGACCGCGTGCTGCAGCATGTCTTGTTCCAGCGCCGCAGGGGCGTGTCGTCCGACGATATCGGCTACGCGGACGTGGCTTTCCTGATGCTCTAGCGGCGATGCTCAGGCGGCGCGCCGGCGCAGCACGTGGAACGCCAGCATGCCGCCCACCACGCCCCAGAACGCGGAGCCGACACCCGCCAGGGTCATGCCGGACGCCGTGATCATGAAGGTCAGCAGCGCGGCTTCGCGCTCGGCCGGGATTTGCATGGCCACGGTCAGGCCGTTGGCGATCGAGCCCATCAGCGCGAACGCGGTCACGCCCACCACCAGCGCTTGCGGAAAGGCCGCAAACAGCGCCGCGATGCTGGCCGCCAGCGTGCCCGCGACCAGGTAGCCCACGCCGCAGACCACGGCCGCGGTATAGCGGCGGTTGCGGTCGGGGTCGGCCTGCGGGCCGGTGCAGATGGCGGCGGTGATCGCCGCCAGGTTGACGCCGTGCGAGCCGAACGGCGCCAGCACGGCCGAGGTCAGGCCGGTGATCGAGATCAGGCGCGAGGCCGGCACGTGGTAGCCGTCGGCTTGCAGCACGGCCAGCCCGGGGATGTTCTGCGAGGCCAGCGCCACGATGAACAGCGGAACCGCCATGCTGACCAAGGCTGACAGCGAGAATGCCGGCGTGGTCCACACCGGCACCGCCAACGCCAGCCGCACGCCCGAGAAATCGAGCTGGCCGAGCACGCCGGCGACCACCGCCCCGGTCAGCAGCACCCCTGGCACCGCATAGGCCGGCCACAGGCGCCGCCCGAGCAGGTAGGCGGCGAACATCGCCAGCAGCAGCACGGTCTGGTGCTGCGCCTGCACGAACACATCCACGCTGATGCGGAACAGGATGCCGGCGAGCAGGGCTGACGCGATGCTGGCGGGCAGGGCGCGCATCAGCTTGTCGAACCACCCGGTCATGCCGGCCGCGGCCATCATCAGCCCGGCCAGCAGGAAGGCGCCGATGGCTTCCGCGTAGGGCACGCCGGGCAGGCTGGCGATCAGCAGCGCCGCGCCGGGCGTGGACCAGGCCACCACGATCGGCACGCGCAGCGCCAGCGACAGGCTGATGGTGGTGATCCCCATTCCCATCGACAGCGCCCAGATCCAGGACGAAATCTGGGCATCGGTCAGGTGGGCGGCGTGGCCGGCCTGGATCATCAGCACCAGCGAACTGGTATAGCCGGTGAGCGTGGCGACCAGCCCGGCGACCAGCGCGGACACGGACAGGTCGGACAATTTCAGCGAAGCGGTGGTCATGAAGGTGGCAGCAGGCCATTGGCACGGCCGACATCTTCGCATGAGTGCCTTGGTCGTACCAATTTGCCGCGGCGGCGTCCAGAAATCGCGGTTGACGGGGCTTTCCCTTACGGACTTTTCCGACTGGAGCGGGCAGGGGGGCGTTGTTATGCTGGCTTCGTGCCTTGCGAGCAGGGCACCGAGGAGAGACTCTTGGGCCCGCAGTGCGCGGGCCCTTCTTTTTTGGGGCCAGCCTTGGCCCGGCCCCGGTCGTCTACAATGCGGGCTGCCGTGCCACGCCAGCCCTGGCTGCCAGGCCGTCCCTCCTTTCCCTCGTCGTCTCGTCTTTTTCCCATGGCCCTGTTTTCCATTACCGACGCCCAGCTTGCCTTCGGGCACGTGGCCCTGCTCGATCACACCGACTTTTCGCTGGAGGCCGGCGAGCGCGTGGGTTTGATCGGGCGCAACGGTTCGGGCAAGTCCTCGCTGCTGAAGATCGTGGCGGGGCTGTCGGCGCCCGACGACGGGCTGATCGCGCGCCAGAGCGGCGTGACCAGCGCCTACGTGCCGCAGGAGCCGCAGTTCGAGGCGGGCATCACCGTGTTCGACGCGGTCTCGCAGGGCATGGGCGATGCGCACGACTTGCTGGTGCGCTACGAGGCCGCCGCCGACCGCGTCGCCGAGAACCACGACGACGAAGCCGCGCTGGCCGAATTGCACCGGCTGCAGTCCGAGCTCGACGCCGCCGGCGCCTGGCAGCTGCGCACCCGCGTGGAAACCACGCTGGCGCGCCTGGGGCTGGATTCGCACACGCGCGTCGAGGCACTGTCCGGTGGCCTGCAGAAACGCGTGGCGCTGGCGCAGGCGCTGGTGGTCGAGCCCGACATCCTGCTGCTGGACGAGCCCACCAACCACCTCGATGTGGAAGCGATCCGCTGGCTGGAAGACCTGCTGCTGGGCTTCCGCGGCAGCGTGCTGCTGATCACCCACGACCGCGCCTTCCTCGACCGCGTCGCCACCCGCATCATCGAACTGGACCGCGGCCGGCTGGTGTCCTTCCCCGGCAACTTCGCCGCCTACCAGGCGCGCAAGGAAGAGATGCTTGCCGCCGAGCAGGTCGAGCAGGCCAAGTTCGACAAGCTGCTGGCGCAGGAAGAGGTGTGGATCCGCAAGGGGGTGGAGGCGCGCCGCACGCGCAGCGTGTCGCGCATCCAGCGCCTGGTGGCGATGCGCAACGAGCGCGCCGCGCGGCGCGAGGTGCAGGGCAATGTCAGGCTGGAGGTGTCGCAGGCCGACCGCTCCGGCAAGATCGTGGCCGAGCTGACCGACGTCAGCAAGGCCTACGGCGACAAGGTGGTGGTGCGCGACTTCACCGCCACCATCATGCGCGGCGACAAGGTCGGCCTGATCGGCCCCAACGGCGCCGGCAAGACCACGCTGCTGCGGCTGATCCTGGGCGAACTGGCGCCGGACAGCGGCACCGTGCGCAACGGCAGCAACCTGCAGGTGGCGTACTTCGACCAGATGCGCACCGCGCTGGACCTGGAGCGCTCGCTGGCCGACACCATCAGCCCGGGCAGCGACTGGGTCGAGGTCAACGGCCAGCGCAAGCATGTGATGAGCTACCTGGGCGACTTCCTGTTCGCGCCGGAGCGCGCGCGTTCGCCGGTCAAGTCGCTGTCTGGTGGCGAGCGCAACCGGCTGCTGCTGGCGCGCCTGTTTGCGCGCCCGGCCAATGTGCTGGTGCTGGACGAGCCGACCAACGATCTCGACATCGACACGCTGGAACTGTTGGAAGAACTGCTGCAGGACTATGGCGGCACCGTGTTCCTGGTCTCGCACGACCGCGCCTTCCTGGACAACGTGGTGACCTCGACCCTGGCCGCCGAGGGCGATGGCGTGTGGCGCGAGTCGGTGGGCGGGTATTCCGACTGGGTCGAGCAGTCGGCCCGCAGCGCGGCGCTGCAAGCGGCGCGCAAGCCGGAGCAGAAGGCGGCAGAGCCGGTGAAGGGCAAGGATTCGCGCGAAGCGCGCGGCGCCAATCGTACGGTCAAGCTGTCGTACAAGGAGCAGCGCGAACTGGACGGCCTGCCGGAGCGCATTGCCGCGCTGGAAACCGAGCAGAAGGTGATCTCGGCACAGCTCGCGGACGGCTCGCTCTATGTCAGCGATGCGCCCAAGGCCGCGCAGCTGGGCACGCGGCACGACGAGATCGAGATGGAACTGCTGGAAGCGCTGGAGCGCTGGGAAGTGCTGGAGGCGAAGTCGAAGGGCGAGGGGGCCTGAGGTCAGGCAAGCCGACCCTCACCCGCACCAGGCCAACACCATGTTGGTCAGGTCGACCATGAACCCCGGCCGCAGGTAACCCACGAACCCAAGCGCCAGCACCCCGGCCAGCACCGCCAGCCCGGCTGCCTTCATCACGCGCGCCTGGGTCGTGCTCATCATGCCGCCGCCGGCTGCGCGCGCACCAGCGCCTGCTCGCGGATCGGCAGGTTCACCAGCGCGGCCACCACGCCCAGCGCGATCGCGATCAGCCACACGGTGTTGTAGCCGCCGGTGCGGTCGTAGAGGAAGCCGCCCAGCCAGGCACCCAGGAAACTGCCGATCTGGTGCGAGAAGAACACCACGCCCGATAGCATCGACAGGTATTTCACGCCGAACACCTGGGCGATGATGCCGTTGGTCAGCGGCACCGTGGACAGCCACAGGAAGCCCATGACCGCCGCGAACACCCAGGTGCTGGCCACCGTCAGCGGCAGCAGCAGGTAGCTGGCGATCACCACCGAGCGCGTCACGTAGATGGCGGACAGCAGGTAGCGCTTGGGCAGGCGCTGCCCCAGCGCACCCGCGGTATAGGTGCCGAATACATTGAACAGCCCGATCAGCGCCAGCGCCACGACGGCGACTTTTGGGTCGGTCAGGCCCTGGTCCTTCAGGTAGGGCGCCAGGTGCACGCCGATAAACACCACCTGGAAGCCGCACACGAAGTAGCCCAGCGTCAGCAGCTGGAAGTTGCGGTTGCCGAAGGCTTCGTGCACGGCCTGGCCGATGGTCTGGTGGTGGCCGCCGGTGTGGGCCGCTTCGCGCGGCTCGCGCAGCGTCAGCGCCAGCGGCAGCATCACGCAGGCCATCAATGCCATTACATAGAGGGCGTTCTGCCAGCCCAGCCCGGAGATCAGGCCCTGTTCCACCGGGATCATCAGGAACTGGCCGAAGGAGCCGGCCGCGGCGGCGATGCCCATGGCCCAGACCCGCTTCTCGGGGCTGGCCACACGGCCGATCACGCCGTAGACGATGCTGTAGGTGGTGCCGGACTGGGCGATGCCGATCATCACGCCGGCACCGGTGGCAAAGGCGGTGCCGCTGGTGGCCAGCGCCATCACCACCAGCCCGGCCACGTACAGCGCCACGCCGACCAGCATGATGCGCAGCGCGCCGAACTTGTCGGCGAGCGCCCCGGCAAAGGGCTGGCTGGCGCCCCACATCAGGTTCTGCAGCGCCAGCGCGAAGGCGAAGGTCTCTCGGTTCCAGCCATGGGCCTGGGTGATCGGCAGGTTGAACAGGCCGAAGCCGTGCCGGATGCCCATTGAAAGGGTCACGAGCAGCCCACCGCACACAAGTACGGTGGTCAGGGAGAGTTGTCGGTTCTGCATGTCTTGGCTCGATGTGCGGCAGTCCCGCCGGGTAAGCGCGGTGCCGACAGGGATTGTGTGTGCTTGTTGTTGTCCATGCCGGGACGGCAATCGGGCTTGCCGGGGCCGGGTGCTGGCGAGTTTACTCCGGCTCGGGAAAACGCGTACGGCGCTGCCCGCGCTGCCGGCGCCCTGGCAAAAAGTGGCGGCGGCCCGGCAAAACCGGCGCCAGCGCGGGTCGGCAGGCCAAGCGCCTTTTTGGCGGGATTGCCGTCGCCCGCTTCCATTACAATGCAGTGCCCGGTGCCCCGGTGCGTGCACAGTTGTGCGCCTCATGGCAGCCGGGACCATCACTTTCGTAGCGACTCCATGGCGAGCAAAACCAGTCAGTACAGCGAATCTTCCATCCGGGTCCTGAAGGGCCTGGAGCCGGTCAAGCAGCGTCCCGGCATGTACACCCGGACCGACAACCCCCTGCATATCGTGCAGGAGGTGATCGACAACGCCTCGGACGAGGCCCTCGGCGGCCACGGCTCCGAGATCCTGGTGACCCTGCATCGCGACGGCAGCCTCAGCGTGGAAGACGACGGCCGCGGCATCCCGGTGGGCATCCACCCGGAAGAAGGCGTGCCGGTGGTCGAGATCGTCTTCACCCGGCTGCACGCCGGCGGCAAGTTCGACAAGGGCAAGGGCGGTGCCTATGCCTTCTCGGGCGGCCTGCACGGCGTGGGCGTGTCGGTGACCAATGCCTTGTCGACGCAGCTGGACGTGACCGTGTGGCGCGACAGCATGTGCTCGACGCTGACCTTCTCCGGCGGCGACGTGACCGTGCCGCTGGCCTCGCGCAAGATCGAGCGGGGCGAGAAGAAGAGCGGCACCCGCGTGCAGGTGTGGCCGGATGCCAGGTATTTCGACTCGGCCGCGATCCCGCTGGCCGAGCTGCAGCGCCTGCTGCGCAGCAAGGCGGTGCTGCTGCCCGGCGTCAAGGTCACGCTGGTGACCGAGAAGACCGGCGAGCGCCAGACCTGGCAGTACGACCAGGGCCTGAAGGGCTACCTGGTCGAGGCGCTGGCGCAGGGCAGCGGCGCGGAATTGGTGATCCCGATGTTCGAGGGCGAGCATTTTGCCGACCCCGACGCCAATCCCGGCGAAGAAGGCTTTGCCGAGGGCGAAGGCGCCTCCTGGGTGGTGGCCTGGACCGAAGACGGCGCGCCGGTGCGCGAGTCCTACGTCAACCTGATCCCGACGCCGGCCGGCGGCACGCATGAATCCGGCCTGCGCGAAGGGCTGTTCCAGGCGGTCAAGAGCTTTATCGAGATGCACGCGCTGCAGCCCAAGGGCGTCAAGCTGATGAGCGAAGACGTGTTTGCGCGCGCCTCGTTCGTGCTCTCGGCCAAGGTGCTGGACCCACAGTTCCAGGGCCAGATCAAGGAACGCCTGAACAGCCGCGACGCGGTGCGGCTGGTCTCCACCTTCAGCCGTCCGGCGCTGGAGCTGTGGCTGAACCACCATGTCGAGTACGGCAAGAAGCTGGCCGAGCTGGTGATCCGCCAGGCCCAGGCGCGCACGCGCGCGGCGCAGAAGGTCGAAAAGAAAAAAGGCTCCGGCGTGGCGGTGCTGCCCGGCAAGCTGACCGATTGCGAGTCCACCGACGTGACCCGCAACGAACTGTTCCTGGTCGAGGGCGACTCGGCCGGCGGCTCGGCCAAGATGGGCCGCGACAAGGAGTTCCAGGCCATCCTGCCGCTGCGCGGCAAGGTGCTCAATACCTGGGAGACCGAGCGCGATCGTCTCTTTGCCAACAACGAGGTGCACGACATCGCGGTGGCGATCGGCGTGGACCCGCACGGCGCCAACGACGAGCCCGACCTGTCCAACCTGCGCTACGGCAAGATCTGCATCCTGTCCGACGCGGACGTGGACGGCGCGCATATCCAGGTGCTGCTGCTGACGTTGTTCTTCCGGCACTTCCCCAAGCTGATCGAGACCGGCAACGTCTTTGTGGCGCGTCCGCCGCTGTTCCGCGTCGATGCACCCGCGCGCGGCAAGAAACCGGCGCAGAAGCTGTACGCGCTGGACGAAGGCGAGCTGCTGGCCATCCAGGACAAGCTGCTCAAGGACGGCGTCAAGGAAAACTCGTGGCAGATTTCCCGCTTCAAGGGCCTGGGCGAAATGAGCGCCGAGCAGCTCTGGGAAACCACCATGAACCCCGACACGCGGCGCTTGCTGCCCGTGTCGCTGGGCGAATACGACCTGCCGCAGACCGTCGAGATGATGAATATGCTGATGGGCAAGGGCGAGGCCGCGCAGCGCCGCAGCTGGCTGGAAGAGAAGGGCAACGAGGTCGAGGCCGATATCTGAGCGAAACCTGAGCGGAAAGCGGCGGCCGGTGATTGGGTAGATAATCCCCCAGTCTGCCTGGCCGTCATTCCCGACGGCCGCCAACGGACAGTAATCTGGAACGCACGATGACGACGAGAACTCCCGGCAAACCATGGCGCAAGGCGGCGGCAGCCGTCGTGGCGCTGGCCGGGCTCGCCTTCGTGCCGGCGGCGCATGCCGAGCTGTGGGGCTTTATCGATGCCGATGGCGTGGCGCACTTTGCCGACCAGAAGCTCGACGCGCGCTACAAGCTGTTCATGAAGGATGGCGGCAAGCTGGATACCGCGCGCCTGGCGGCGCGGCAGTCGCAGGCGGCCGCTGGCGCTGACATCGACCTGGAGCAGCACAAGCTGTACCGCTACGTCGTCAACCATCCCAATATCAAGACCGTCGAGCCGCTGATCCACCAGATCGCCGGCAAGCAGGATGTCGATCCCGCGCTGGTCAAGGCGGTGATGGCGGTCGAGTCGGGCTTCAACCCGGGCGCGGTGTCGCCCAAGGGCGCGATCGGCCTGATGCAGGTGATCCCCGACACCGGCGCGCGCTTTGGCGTGAACGCCGATGCGCGCCGAAGCATCGAGCAGAAGCTGGCCGATCCACGCACCAATATCACCGCGGGCGTGCGCTACCTGAGCTGGCTGATGCAGCTGTTCCCGAACAACCTGGAGCTGGTGCTGGCTGCCTATAACGCCGGCGAGGGCGCGGTGCAGCGCTACAACAACCGCATTCCGCCTTACCCGGAGACCCGGCAGTATGTCAGCACCGTGCTGCAGTTTTACCGGCTGTACCAGCCGCAGCAGGGCGCGGTGCTCAAGCGCGCCAGCGCCAGCGCGGACGGCCCGCGCGTGAAGATGGTCATCGGCGGGCGCCGCGCCATGCCCTGACCGGCATACCCGAACAACAAGCAACCCGGCGCGCCGGCAGTTCAACGTGGCGCGCCGAATTCTTGCCTACCCATGGAACAACAAGACATCACGTTTCAACCTGAAGAGCCGGCCGATTCGCTGACGCTGGCGCGCTACGCCGAGCGCGCCTACCTGGACTACGCCGTCAGCGTGGTCAAGGGCCGCGCGCTGCCCGAGGTGGCCGACGGCCAGAAGCCGGTGCAGCGCCGCATCCTGTTCGCGATGCACGAGATGGGCCTGCGCGCCGACGCCAAGCCGGTCAAGTCCGCGCGCGTGGTCGGCGATGTGCTGGGCAAGTTCCACCCGCACGGCGACCAGTCCGCCTACGACGCGCTGGTGCGCCTGGCGCAGGACTTCTCGCTGCGCTACCCGCTGATCGACGGCCAGGGCAACTTCGGCTCGCGCGATGGCGACGGCGCGGCGGCGATGCGCTACACCGAAGCGCGCCTGACGCCGATCTCGCGGCTGCTGCTCGATGAGATCGATGAAGGCACGGTCGATTTCGCCCCCAACTACGACGGCTCGATGCAGGAGCCCAGGCTGCTGCCGGCGCGGCTGCCGTTCGTGCTGCTCAACGGCGCCTCGGGCATCGCGGTGGGCATGGCGACCGAGATCCCGCCGCACAACCTGCGCGAAGTCGCAGCGGCCACCGTGGCGATGATCCGCAATCCCAATATCACGCTGGCCGAGCTGCTGGCGCTGATGCCGGGGCCGGACTACCCGGGCGGCGGCCAGATCATCTCGCCGGCGTCCGATATCGCCCAGATCTACGAGGGCGGCCGCGGCAGCCTGAAGGTGCGCGCGCGCTGGACCATCGAGGAGATGGCGCGCGGCCAGTGGCAGCTGGTGGTGACCGAGCTGCCGCCGAACACCTCGGCGCAGAAGGTGCTGGAAGAGATCGAGGAAATCACCAACCCCAAGATCAAGACCGGCAAGAAGGCGCTGACGCAGGACCAGCAGCAGCTCAAGGCCACCGTGCTGGCAGTGCTGGATGCGGTGCGCGACGAATCGGGCAAGGATGCGCCGGTGCGGCTGGTGTTCGAGCCCAAGAGCAAGAACGTCGGCCAGCAGGAGTTCATCCATACGCTGCTGGCGCATACCAGCCTGGAGTCGGGCGCGCCGATCAACCTGGTGATGATCGGCACCGACGGGCGCCCGCGCCAGAAGGGCCTGCGCGAGATCCTGTCGGAGTGGATCGCGTTCCGCTTCGACACCGTCACGCGCCGCACGCGCCACCGCCTGGGCAAGGTCGAGGACCGCATCCATATCCTCGAAGGCCGGATGCTGGTGCTGCTCAATATCGACGAGGTGATCCGCATCATCCGCGAGAGCGACGAGCCCAAGCCGGCGCTGATCGAGGCCTTCGGCCTGAGCGACCGCCAGGCCGAGGACATCCTCGAAATCCGGCTGCGCCAGCTGGCGCGCCTGGAAGCGATCCGGATCGAAAAGGAACTCAAGGAACTGCGCGAGGAGCAGGCCGACCTGGACGTGCTGCTCAAGTCCGAGACCATGATGCGCCGCCGCATCATCAAGGAGATCGAGACCGACGCCAAGCAGTACAGCCCGGAAGACAAGGACCCGCGCCGCACGCTGATCCAGGAAGAGCGCCGCGCCGCGGCCGAAGTGCGCGTGATCGACGAGCCGGTGACGGTGGTGATGTCGCAGAAGGGCTGGGTGCGCACGCGCCAGGGCCATGGCCACGACGCGCAGCAGTTCACCTTCAAGGCCGGCGACGCGCTCTACGGCACCTTCGAATGCCGTACCGTCGACGTGCTGCTGGCCTTCGGCACCAACGGCCGGGTCTATTCCGTGCCGGTCGCCAGCCTGCCTGGCGGGCGCGGCGACGGGGTGCCCATCACCACGCTGATCGAGTTGCAGTCCGGCAGCCAGGTCGCGCACACCTTTGCCGGCAGCGCGGAGCAGCGCATGCTGATCGCCACCGCGGGCGGCAATGGCTTCCAGACCAAGGTCGGCGATATGATCAGCCGGCAGAAGGGCGGCAAGTCGTTCCTGACGCTGGATGACGGCGACACGCCGCTGGCGCCGGCGCCGATCGGCGACGAGGCCACGCATGTGGCCTGCCTGTCCGGCAACGGCCGCCTGCTGCTGGTGGCGCTCGATGAAGTGAAGGTGCTGTCCGCCGGCGGGCGTGGCGTGATCCTGATCGAGCTGGAACCCAAGGAGAAGCTGCTGCAGGCGGTGGGCGTCGGCGCGCCGGGGCTGATGCTCTCGGGCGCGGGGCGCGGCGGCAAGCCGACCTCGCAGAAGCTGGCAGGCGTGGCCTTGCAGGCCTACGTCGGCAAGCGCGCGCGCAAGGGCAAGGCGATCGAGGCCAAGCTCAAGGAGCCGCGCATCGATCCGGTGCGCGTGGAGCCGCCGGCTGGCGGCAATTGATTAGCTGAATCGTCAGCCCAGGCGAATGTTTGCTCCCCTCTCCCGCAAGCGGGAGAGGGGAGCAAACCAGCGACTCAATCCACTCCCACAAATCCCCCGGTCTGATGCGCCCACAGCCGCGCATACAGTCCGCCGTGCGCCAGCAATTGCGCGTGCGTGCCGCTTTCCACGATATGGCCGTTGTCCAGCACCACCAGCCGGTCCATGCGCGCAATCGTCGACAGCCGGTGGGCGATGGCGATCACGGTCTTGCCCTGCATCAGCGTTTCCAGGCTTTCCTGGATTGCCGCTTCCACTTCCGAATCCAGGGCCGAGGTGGCTTCGTCCAGGATCAGGATCGGCGCATTCTTGAGCAGCACGCGCGCGATGGCAATGCGCTGGCGCTGTCCGCCTGACAGCTTCACGCCGCGCTCGCCGACCTGTGCCTCCAGCCCGGTATTGCCGTGGGCGTCGACCAGGTGCGGGGTGAATTCGTCGGCGCGGGCGCGGTGCAGGGCTTGCTGCAGTTCAGCCTCGGTACTGGAGGGTTTGCCGTAGAGCAGGTTCTCGCGGATCGACCGGTGCAGCAGCGAGGTGTCCTGCGTGACCATGCCGATCTGTGCGCGCAGGCTTTCTTGCGTGACCGCGGCGATGTCCTGGCCGTCGATCAGGATGCGGCCGCGCTCGACGTCGTAGAGTCGCAGCAGCAGGTTGACCAGCGTCGACTTGCCGGCGCCGGAGGGGCCGACCAGCCCGATCTTCTCGCCCGGGCGCACCGTCAGGTCCACGCCTTCGATGACGCCTGAGCCCTTGCCATAGTGGAATCCCACCCGCTCGAAGCGGACCTCGCCATGGGTGACGCGCAACGGCTTCGCGTCGGCGCGGTCGGTCACCACGCGCGGCACGGCTATCGTCTTCATGCCGTCCTGCACCTGGCCGACGTTTTCGAAGATGCCGTTGACCACCCACATGATCCAGCCGGACATATTGTTGATGCGGATCACCAGCCCGGTGGTGAGCGCAATCGCGCCGGTGGTGACGTGCCCCTCGCTCCACAGCCACAGGGCCAGCCCCGTGGTGCCGGCAATCAGCGCGCCGTTCATGGCGGTGATGGTGATGTCCATGCCGCTGATCATGCGCCCGGCCAGCCGCGACTTCTCGGTCTGCTCGGACATGGCGTCGCGCGCATAGTCTTCCTCGTGACGGGTGTGGGCGAACAGCTTGAGTGTGGTGATATTGGTGTAGCCGTCGACGATACGCCCCATCAGCCGGGAACGCGATTCCGTGGCGACCACCGAACGCTGCTTCACGCGCGGCACGAAGTGGAGCAGGGCGGCCACGTAGCACGCGATCCACAGCAGCAGCGGGATCATTAACCGCCAGTCGGCCTGCGCGAACAGCACCAGCGAGCTGATCGCGTAGATCACCACGTGCCAGATTGCGTCCACCGCCTGCACCGCGGAATCGCGCAGCGAGAAGCCGGTCTGCATGATGCGCTGCGCGATGCGCCCGGCAAAATCATTCTGGAAGAACGACAGGCTCTGCTTGAGCACGTAGCGGTGGTTCTGCCAGCGGATCAGGTTGGCCAGGCCGGGGTTGATGACCTGGTGCACAAGGACGTCGTGCAGGCCGAAGAAGATCGGGCGCAGCAGCAGCGCCACCACGGCCATCCACAGCAGCTCGTTGCGATGCCGGCTGAAGAACTCCGCGCCTGGCGTGGTCTGTGCCATGTCGACCAGTCGGCCGAGGAAGCTGAACAGCGCCACCTCGATCAGTGCGCCGACCAGACCCACCAGCAACAGCAGCGCGAACACACCCCACACTTCGCGCAGGTACCAGGCATAAAAGCGCCAGACCTGGCCGGGCGGCTCGTGGTCGGGCATGCCCCGGAAGGGGGCGATCAGTCTTTCCAGGCGACGCAACATGGCAGGTTTCCCGTTGTGCCCGGCGCGCCCCGGCGTCTTCGTGGGAGGTGGGGGCGCGCGTGCGGCGGATCAGACACAACATGATACGCGCCTTGCACAATGGAAAAGCCCCGCCAGGGGCGGGGCCTTGTCAGAACCGCAGCGCGGAAACTTCTGAATGGTCAGGGGTGGTGGATCACCATATGCGTGAACGGCGGCACATAGGCCTGCAGCGTCACGAACAGGCCCACCAGGATCGCCAGCACGATCGAGTGGAAGAACACATAGCGCAGGATGTCGCCTTCGTGGCCGTACCACTTGGTCGCGGTCGAGGCCACCACGATGGACTGCGCATCGATCATCTTGCCCATCACGCCGCCTGAGCTGTTGGCCGAGGCCATCAGCACCGGCGACAGGCCCAGCTGCTCCGCCGTGGTCTTCTGCAGGCCGCCGAACAGCACGTTCGAGGCCGTGTCCGAACCGGTCAGCGCCACGCCCAGCCAGCCCAGCATGGTGCCGAACAGCGGATAGAACACGCCGGTGTGGGCGAAGGCCAGGCCCAGCGTGGCATCCAGGCCCGAGTAGCGGGTCAGGTAGCCGACGCCGAACATCGCGCAGATGGTCAGCAGGGAGTAGCGCACCAGCTTGATGGTTTCCCAGTATTCCTTGAACAGGCGCGGCACCGAGTAGCCCATCAGCAGGCCGCCGGCGATGGCCGAGACAAAGATGCCGGTGCCGGCCATCGACAGCACGTTGAAGTTGAAGACCGCGCCTTCGATGACTTCCTTGGGCACGACCGGCGGCACCTTGACGATGGCCTTGTCCAGCCCCGGGATCGGGAATTTCCACGCCCACAGGCTATCCATCAGCTTCTTGAACTCGGGCACGCCCCAGACAAAGACGAACACCGTCAGGATCACCCACGGCATCCAGGCCTTGGCCACCGAGATGCCGGCCGAGGCGGCGCTGGCGCGGGCATCGGCTTCGAGCGCTTCGGGATGGTCGACCTTGGAGTCGTCGTGGCGGCCCAGGATCCTGGTCGAGGTCCAGATCTCCTTCGGATGCCAGACCTTCAGGAACAGCGTCAGCGAGCCCATCGACACCAGCGCGGCGATCACGTCCACCAGCCACGGTCCGTGGTAGTTGGACACCAGGAACTGCGGGATCGCAAAGCTCACGCCCGCCACCAGGATCGCCGGCCAGATCGCCAGCATGCCGCGGAAGCCGGCAAAGGCCCAGATCAGCCAGAACGGCACGATCACGGAGAAGAACGGCAGCTGGCGGCCGATCATGGCCGACAGGTCGAGCAGGTCCAGCCCGGTCACCGACGCCAGGCCGATGATCGGGGCGCCCAGCGCGCCGTAGGCCACCGGCGCCGTGTTGGCGATCAGCGCCAGGCCCGAGGCGGCCAGCGGCGAGAAGCCCAGGCCGATCAGGATGGCGCCGGTCACGGCCACCGGTGTGCCGAAGCCGGCCGCGCCCTCGAAGAAGGCGCCGAAGCTGAACGCCACCAGCAGCAGCTGCAGGCGGCGGTCCTCGGTGATGCCGGAGATCGAGTTCTGCAAGACCTTGAATGACCCGTTAAGGGTTGTCAGCCGGTGCAGGAAGATGATGTTCAGCACGATCCAGCCGATCGGGAACAGCCCGGACACGATGCCCAGCCCCGCTGCCTTGCCGGCCATTGCCGCCGGCATGCCGAACACCGTGGAGGCGACCACGATGCCGATCAGCAACGCCAGCCCCGCCGCCAGGTGGGCCTGCATATGAAAGAACGCCAGCGCTGCCAGCAGCACGGCGACGGGAATGCCCGCGGCAATGGTCGACAGCGCCATATTGCCTAGCGGGTCATAGACTTGACTCCACACGATCGATGTCCTCCTCAGGTTGGCTCAGGCGCCGGGACGATCTGCGTGCCCTCGGCGCCGTGCATGCGCTTTGCCCCGGCGAGCGGCATCCGCCGCGCGCGGGAAAGAACCAGCGATTGTAGGAACGGGTTCCGTGTTCGCTGTCGTATATTGCGTCATGCCTGGCATGAGCCACATTCAGGGATCAGGGTTTCCCTGGGGGGCATTGCGGCGCACGTGGTGCCTTCCAGGCACTCCGGCGAGAGTACTCTAAACGGCGCCTGTTGCAAAAGTCTGCGTGCCTGCCACCGGCTTGCATGACCGGCCCGGCAGCCATGCCGGGACTGGCACAAGCGCCGGCGCTCGGCGCATACTGGCGGGCGTCATGCCGCAGGCGCGCTGCCGCCCGCATCCAACCATTGAATGAGGCTGCCCATGACCGAATTCCTTCCCCCCTGGCCTTTGCTGACCGCATTCGTGCTGGCCAGCCTGGCGCTGGCCATCACGCCCGGCCCGGCCGTGGTCTATATCGTCACGCGCACCCTGGCGCAGGGCCGGCAGGCCGGGCTGGCCTCGATCGGCGCGGTGGCGCTGGGCAACCTGGGCAACGCGATCGGCGCCTCGCTGGGGCTGGCGGTGCTGTTCTCGGTATCGGCGCTGGCGTTTTCGGTGGTCAAGTACGCAGGGGCGGCCTACCTGATCTGGCTGGGCATCCGCGCCTTGCGTGGCGGCGCCGCGGCGGCTGACGGCGGCACGGTTGAAGCAGCGCCACGCAGCCTGCGCCAGGTGGTGCGCGACGGCTTCGTGGTGGCGCTGCTCAATCCCAAGACCGCGATCTTCTTTGCCGCCTTCCTGCCGCAGTTCATGAACCCGGCAGGCTCGGCGCTGACGCAGAGCCTGGCACTGGGCGTGGCCTTCGTGCTGATCGCCGCGACCACGGACGCCTGCTACGTGATGGCCGCCGCCGCGGTGATGCCGGCACTGCGCCGCGCCGGCAGGGCGCGCGCGCTCGGCCGCTACCTGACCGGCGCGGCGTTTATCGGGCTGGGGGTATTTACCGCGGCGTCGGGCTCGCGCGCGGCGAAGTAAGGCAGGACGGCAGGAAAGAAAAAACTGCCGCGGCTCAGCGCAGCGGCAGTTCCAGGATGCCGTCCGCGGCGGGGCGGGCGCGCATTGCGCTCAACCAGCGCTCCAGGTTGGGGCGCGACTGGTGCTTGAGCGGCAGCCCCATCCAGCGGTGCGCGGCGCAGGCCAGCGAGATGTCGGCCATGGTGAAGCGGTCGCCGCCGATGAACTCGCGCCCGGCCAGCGCCTTGTCCAGCAGTTCGGCCAGCGGCTCGGTGCGCTCGCACGATGCCTTGATGGCAGCCTCGTCGCGCTCCGCCTTCGGCTTGCGCACCAGGTTCAGGAACGCCGTCACCATGGCCGGGCTGAAGGCGGTGGTCTGCCAGTCCATCCAGCGGTCGGCCGAGGCGCGTGCCTTGACGTCCTCGGGCCACAGCGTGCCTTCGCCGTAGCGCGCGCACAGGTACCGCACGATCGCATTGGATTCCCACAGCACGAAGGGCTCGCCACCGACATCGGTGCCGCGGAAATCCTCGATCACGGGGATCTGGCGGTTCGGGTTCAGGCGCACATAGGCCTCGGTGTCGAGGTCGCCCTTGGTCACGCCGATATCCACGCGCTCATGGTCCAGGTGCAGCTCGCGCGCGCACCAGACCACTTTCTGCACGTTGATGGAGGAGAGTCGGCCCCAGATACGCAACATTTCGGCTCCAGTGGTGATGCGCGCCCGGGCTTCAGGCCGCGCGCGGTTGCCTGGCGGCGGCCGCGGCGATGGCTTCGCGGAACAGCTCGCCAAGGATGGCCACGCCCTGCTCGATGCGCTCTGCCGACACCGTGACGAAGGCCAGGCGCAGCGCGTTGCGCTTCGGGTTGCTGGCGTAGAACGGCGCGCCCGGCACATAGGCCACGTTGCGCTTCACGGCTTCTTCCAGGATCACCATGCTGTCCAGGCCCTCGGGCAGCTCCATCCAGATGAACATGCCGCCTTCGGGCTCGTTCCAGGTCACGCCCTCGGGCATATGGCGCTTGAGCGCATCCAGCATGTACTGGCACTGCTTGCCGTAGAGCTCGCGGATGGTCGGGATATGCGTGTCGAGCAGGCCGTCGCGGATGGTCTCGTAGGCCACGCGCTGGGTGAAGGTCGGCGTGTGCAGGTCAGACGCCTGCTTGGCCTGGCACAGCTTGAAGTGCAGCTCGGGCGGGGCGATCACGTAGCCCAGGCGCATGCCGGGGGCCAGGATCTTCGAGAACGAGCCCATGTAGATCACGCCGTCCGGATTCATCGACAGCAGGCTGGGCAGCTGGTCGCCGGTGTAGCTGAGCGCGCCGTAGGGATCGTCCTCGACCAGCAGCACGCCCTGTTCCTTGGCGCGGGCCACCAGCGCCTCGCGGCGTTCCAGCGGCAGGCGGCGCCCGGTCGGGTTCTGGAAGTTGGGCAGGGCGTACAGGAAGCGCGCGCCGGCGGTCAGCTCGGGCGTCAGCGCCTCGGGCAGCAGGCCCTTGTCATCGCTGGGGATCGAGACGAACTCAGGTTCGAACAGCGAGAACGCCTGCAGCGCGCCGAGGTAGCTGGGGGTTTCCACCAGCACCTTGCTGCCCGGGTCGATCATCACCTTGGCGATCAGGTCCAGTGCCTGCTGCGAGCCGGTGGTGATCAGCACGCGCTCGACCGGCGCGCCATGGCGCCTGGCGACGAACTCGCGCAGCGGCAGGTAGCCTTCGGTCGCGGCGTATTGCAGCGCCGCCTGCGGGTTGTCGGCGAATACGCGGGCCGTCGCTGCCTCCATGGCCGCTACCGGGAACGAGGCCGGCGACGGCAGGCCGCCGGCGAACGAAATGACTTCCGGACGCTCGGTGACCTTCAGGATTTCGCGGATGGCCGAGCTGGTCAGTTGCTGTGCCCGGCGGGAGATGGCCCATTTCATGATGTGTCTCTTGTGGTCTGGGGGAGTTCTGGGCTGAGCGGCAAGCCTGCCGCTCAGTCAACGATAAATAGTCGTGCGCCCTTCGGCGAGGACGAACGGTGCGCTTCCGCCTGGTCGGCTACCTGGTAGCTGGTGCCCGCGCCGAGCACGAACTGCCGGCCGTCTTCCAGCTCGGTATGGAGCTCGCCGTCCAGCACGAACAGGATATGGCCCTTGCTGCACCAGTGGTCGGCCAGGTAGCCCGGCGAATATTCGACCATGCGCACGCGGATGTCGCCGAACTGGCGCGTGCGCCAGGTGGCCTCGCCCTGCTCGCCGGGGTGGCGGGTCGGCGCGATGGCCGACCAGTCGGTGGTGCCGAAGGGCAGGTTGTCGATGCGCATGCGGGCCTCAGGCCGCCTTCACTTCGGCGATCATCTCGATCTCGACACAGGCGCCCAGCGGGACCTGCGCCACGCCGAAGGCGCTGCGCGCATGCTTGCCCTTGTCGCCGAACACTTCAGCCAGCAGCTCCGAGGCGCCGTTGGTGACCAGGTGCTGCTCGGTGAATTCGGGAGTCGAGTTGACCAGGCTCATCACCTTGACGATGCGGGTGACGCGGTTCAGGTCGCCCACATGCGCGTGCAGCGTGGCCAGCAGGTCGATGGCGATCGCGCGCGCTGCGGCCTTGCCGGACTCGGTATCGATGTCCTTGCCCAGCTTGCCGGTCCATACCTTGCCGTCCTTGCGGGCGATATGGCCCGACAGGAACACGGTGTTGCCGGTTTGCGCGGCCATTACATAGGCGGCGGCGGGGGCGTTGACGGCCGGCAGTTCGATGCCGAGGCGGGCAAGGGTGTCGTAGACGGACATGTAGGCTCCAGTCAGTGAATGCGTCCAGGGAGGATCGGTGGCGTTTCCGGGGCGGGGGCGGGTGCGCTTTGCTGCACGGCGGCGCGGCGGCCGAGGGCCACGACGGCGATCACCGCCACCGCGAAGGCGATGGTGGGGGCGTCAAGCGGCTCGGCCAGGATCAGCGCACCGCCCGCCAGCGTCAGGAACGGCTGCAGCAATTGTATCTGGCCGACGCGCGCCACGCCGCCTTTTGCGAGGCCGGCGTACCAGAAAAGGAAGCCGACAAACATCGAGAACACCGACACATAGGCCATGCCGCCCCAGGCGCGCGGCGACGCCGCGGCTATTGCCGGCAGGTCGCGCAGGGTCAGCCAGGCCACCACCGGCACCAGCACCGGCAGCGACACCACCAGCGCCCAGCTGATGGTTTCCAGCCCGCCCTGCTCGCGCGACAGCTTGCCGCCCTCGGCATAGCCCAGCGCGCCCAGCACCACGGCGGCGAACAGGTACCAGTCCGCATGCTGCAGGCCGCCGGCACCCTGCCAGACGGCAAAGCCCACCACCAGCGCGCTGCCGGCCACGGCCGACAGCCAGAACGCCGGCGACGGCCGCTCACGCCCGAGCCAGGCGGCGAATACCGCGGTCGCCAGCGGCAGCAGGCCGATCACGATGGCGCCGTGGCTGGCCGGCACCTCGCGCATCGCCAGCGAAGAAAACAGCGGGAAACCCGCCACCACGCCCAGCGCGGTCACGGCCAGCCGCGGCCACTGGCCGCCGCGCGGGCGGCGGCTGGCGGACAGCGCGCCGCGCCAGGCAAGCAGCGCCAGCGCCAGCAGCGCGGCCAGCACGGCGCGCGCCAGTGCCACAAAGACCGGGTCCAGCTCGGCCACCGCCATGCGCGTGAACGGCAGCGTCTGGCTGAAGATCGCCACGGCGACAAAGCCGAGCAGCATGCCGCCGGAGGCCGGTGGGGCAGACGTCAGTGGCGGAGAAGCGGGGCGGCTGGCGGGCATGGTCGGGGTCTTGGTTGTCATCGGCTCGGAATCGGATCGCCGCGGGTCACGGCACGCCCGGGCTGGCGCTGACCGCAATCCACAGCGCGGTCAGCGCCAGCGCCGCGCCCATGGCGCGGTTGAACCAGCTCACGCGCTGGCCTTGCTGCAGCCATTGCCGCAACGACGCGCCCAGCACGCCGTACACGCCGTTGCTGACAAAGCCCAGCACTGCGAACAAGCCGCACACCAGCAGCACGCGCTGCAGCGGCGAGGGCGCGCCCGTCATGTAAGAGGCCGCGACTGCCAGCGCCAGCATCCACGCCTTGATGTTGGCGTACTGCAGCACCGCCGACTGCCACACGCTGAGCGGGCGCAGCACCTGCTTCTGCGCCAGCACCGTGCTGCGCGCGATCTTCCACGCCAGCCACAGCAGGTAGGCCACGCCGGCCAGGTGCACGCTGGCGGCCAGCGCGGGCTGGCCCAGGATCAGCGCGCCCACGCCCAGTGCGCACAGCGCCAGGATGCTGGCAAAGCCGAAGGCCACGCCCACGCAGTGCGGCAGCGTGGCGCGCAGCCCGAAGTTGGCGCCGGTGACCGCGGCGATGGTGGTGTTGGGCCCGGGCGTGAACAGGCCCACCGTCAGCAGGGTCAGCAGGGCCAGGAACTGCGCGGCCGTCAGGCCGGTGAGCAAGCCGGACGCCATCACGCGAACGCGACCACCACGCGCCGGTTGGTGCGGCTCTTCTTCTCGATCCTGGTCACCACCACTGCGCCGATCTCGCTGGTGTTGGCCACGTGCGTGCCGCCGCAGGGCTGGCGGTCCACCCCGGGGATTTCGATGATGCGGATGCTGGCCGTGCCCGCCGGCGGCGCGGCGCCGATGGTGCGCACCAGCTCGGGCTGGGCGGCCAGTTCCTGCGGCGTGATCAGCGTGGTGCGCACGGCGGTGTCGGCGTGGATCAGCGCGTTCAGGCGTTCGGTCAGGTCGGCCTTGTCCAGGGTCGATTCCGGCAGGTCGAAGTCGACGCGCGCCGACTCCGGCGAGATGCCGCAGCCGGTCACCGGCACCGGGATCAGCGAGCCCAGCAGGTGCAGGCAGGTATGCAGCCGCATCAGCTTGTGGCGGCGCGCCCAGTCGATGGTCACGGTGACGCGCTCGCCCACGCGCGGCAGCGGCGCATCCGGTGCGGGCACATGCAGGATGCGGCTGCGGTCTTCGGCGTAGATGGTGTCGGCGATGGCCACCGTGCGCCCGTCGGCCAGCGCCAGCGTGGCGGTGTCGCCGGCCTGGCCGCCGCTGCGCGCGTAGCACACGGTTTCGTCGAGTTCGATCCCTTCGGCGCCCGCCGCCACCACGGTGGCGGTGCAGTGGTCGAGGTAGGGGTCTTCGTCGAAGCGCTTGCGGGTGGCGGACATCGGGGGTCTCCTGGTGGGCTTGTTCCGGGTGTGGCTAGCGCAGGGTGCGGATGCCCTGCGCGGTTTCGATTTCGGCGCTCAGTTCAGGCGGGCCGTCGGCCTGCTCGATGGCGATGAGGTGGTCGGCGCCCAGCCAGGCCAGCCCCTGGCGCAGCAGCTCGGCACGCGGGTGGCGCCCGGACAGCTTGCGCAGCGCCAGGTCCTGCCGCGGCAGGCTGACGCCGGGGTAGCTGGCCACGTCCCACTGGATTAGGCTGGGCAGCAGGCCGTCGCCGGCGATGTCGGCTTCGCCCGGCCAGGCCGGCAGGCTGCCATCCTCGGGCACGGTGATGCGCCAGTGGAGGCCGCCGCGGGTCATCGGGATGACCGGGGCGATGCGCTCGGGGTACTGCGCCTGCCACCGGCCCAGGTCGGCGGGGCGTTCCACGCGCGCGGCCCAGTGCAGCAGGAAGGGGCCGTCGCGCAGGCGCTGCTGCACGGCCTCGGTGTCCAGGCCGAACCAGCGCGGGCGTGCCGGCGCGGCGGCGGCCGGATCGACCGCGATCACTTCCAGGTAGACGCCGCCGAACATGCCCAGCACACGGTTGTGCGTGCCCATGGCCGTGTGCGCACCGCCGCCCTGGGGCGCAATGCCCAGCAGGCCGGCAACATGGTCCGTGCCGGCGTCCAGGTCGGGCGCGGCGATGACAAGGTGATCGAGGGCGAGCTTCATCTTGGCTTGATGGTAGACAAGGTAGTCGGTACAGTACCGGTACAGTTGAGCGGATCGTATTCAGTACAGTTGCAGGAGCAGCACATGGATGCCAACAGCAGGGATGGCGACGCCGGCGGCGAGACCGCCACCGTCACCCGTCAGAAGGATAGCGGAGGCGACGCCCACAGCACATCGGGGCATACCTCCGGCCGCGCGCTGCGGCTGGTGGTGCCGCCCACCGAGCGCTTCCCGGATCCGATCCCCTCGGCGCAGATGACGCTGGTCGAGCAACTGACCGAATGGGCCCGCATGCGCATCGACGAGCGCGTGTTCCGCTCCGGCATGCGCATGCCGTCGATCCGGCAGCTGGCCCAGGAGAAGGGCATCTCGCGCTTTACCGTGGTCGAGGCCTATGAGCGGCTGGTGGCGCTGGGCTACCTGGAATCGCGCCGCGGCTCCGGCTTCTACGTGCGCGAGCGTGCCCCGGCCGCGCCCGCGGCGCCGGTGTCCGGCGCCGTGGCGGTGGCGCGTAATATCGACGTGACCTGGCTGCTGCGCAGCATGTTCCATACCGCCGAGGCGCACAAGGCGCCCGGACTGGGCTTCCTGCCCAATGACTGGCTCGACGGCGAACTGATCGCCAGCGCGCTGCGCGGGCTGGGCCGCCAGCCCGGCAACCATTTTCTGGCCAGCGGCACGCCGCAGGGCTTCCTGTCGCTGCGCCAGCAGTTGCGCACACGGCTGGAAGAACTGGAGATCGGTGCCAGTGCCGAGCAGATCGTGCTGACCTCGGGCATCACCCAGGCCCTGGACCTGATCGCGCGGCTCTACCTGCAGCCCGGCGACACGGTGCTGGTGGGCGACCCGGCCTGGTTCGTGATGTTCGGCCGCTTTGCCGCGCAGGGCGCCCAGGTGATCGGGGTGCCGTACACCGCCGAAGGGCCGGACCTGGAGGCGCTGGAGCGCATCGTGCAGGCGCGGCGGCCCAAGCTGTTCGTGATCAACTCGGTGCTGCACAACCCCACCGGCACCTCGCTGTCGGCGGCCAAGGCCTTCCAGCTGCTGCGCCTGGCCGAGCAGTACGACTTCCTGATCGTCGAGGACGATATCTACTGCGACCTGTGCCCGCCCGGCCACGCCGCCACCCGGCTGGCCAGCCTGGACCAGCTGCGCCGGGTGATCTACCTGGGCAGCTTTTCCAAGACGCTGGCGGCCAACCTGCGCGTGGGCTTTATCGCCGCGCACCCGGAGACGGCGTCGGCGCTGACCGACAGCAAGCTGCTGGCGGGGCTGGCCACGCCGGAGATCAACGAACGCGTGCTGTACAAGGTGCTGACCGAGGGCCACTACCGCAAACATGTGGAGCGCGTGCGCACCCGGCTGGACCGCGCCCGCGACGAGACCCGGCGCGAGCTGGAGCGCCTGGGCCTGCGGCTCTTTCCCGGCCAGCACGCCGGCATGTACCTGTGGGCCGATACCGGCCGCGACACCAACGCGATCGCCACCGCGGGGCATGAAGAGGGCTACCTGTTCGCCCCGGGCAGCCTGTTCTCGCCGTCGCAGATGCCGTCGGGCTGGATGCGCTTCAACGTTGCCAGCAGCGGCCACCCGGAAATGCTGGCCTTCCTGGCGCGCCAGCTAGAACGCCTGTAAGTCACATCCCGGCAGCACCCGGGCCTTGAAAAATGGCCCGGGCGGCCCTATGTCTGGCGGCACCGGCCACAGGACCGTGGCCACACCGACTTTCCAGATTCGCCTGTTTCCAAGAGGAGAACCATGACCGCACCGCACGAGACGATGAGCTTCCAGGCGGAAGTGAAGCAACTGCTGCACCTGATGATCCACTCGCTGTACAGCAACAAGGAAATCTTCCTGCGCGAGCTGGTCTCGAATGCTTCGGACGCCACCGACAAGCTGCGCTTCGAGGCGATCGCGAACCCGTCCCTGCTGGAGAACGACGCCGACCTGGCGATCCGCATCGAGGCCGACGCCAAGGCGCGCACGCTGACGATCACCGACAACGGCATCGGCATGAGCCGCGACGAGGCCATCCACAACCTCGGCACCATCGCCCGCTCGGGCACCAAGGAATTCTTCCAGCAGCTTTCCGGCGACCAGCAGAAGGACGCCGCGCTGATCGGCCAGTTCGGCGTGGGCTTCTACTCGGCCTTTATCGTCGCCGACAAGGTCACGGTGGAAACGCGCCGCGCCGGCCTGGGCGCCGAAGACGCGGTGCGCTGGGAAAGCACCGGCGACGGCGAGTTCACCATCGATGCCATCGCCCGCAACGAGCGCGGCACCACCATCACGCTGCACCTGCGCGAGGGCGAGGACGACTTCCTCTCGGCCTGGCGCCTGAAGGGCATCATCCAGAAGTACTCGGACCATATCTCGCTGCCGATCCGCATGCCCAAGGAGGTGTGGGACGCTGAATCCAGCACCTACCAGCGCACCGCCGAGTGGGAAAGCGTGAACCAGGCCAGCGCGCTGTGGACCCGCGCCAAGTCCGACATCACCGACGAGCAGTACACCGCCTTCTACCAGCACATCGCGCACGACAACGAGGCGCCGCTGGCCTGGACCCACAACCGCGTGGAAGGCCGCAGCGAATACACCCAGCTGCTGTATATCCCGGCGCGCGCCCCGTTCGACCTGTGGGACCGCAACCACAAGGCCGGCCTGAAGTTGTACGTCAAGCGCGTCTTCATCATGGACGATGCCGACCAGCTGCTGCCGGGCTACCTGCGCTGGGTCAAGGGCGTGGTCGATTCCGCCGACCTGCCGCTGAACGTATCGCGCGAACTGCTGCAGGAAAGCCGCGACGTCAAGGCAATCCGCGAGGGCTGCACCAAGCGCGTGCTGTCGATGCTGGAAACGCTGGCCGACAGTGAAGAAGAAGCCGAGCGCGCCAAGTACACCACCTTCTGGCAGCAGTTCGGCCAGGCGCTCAAGGAAGGCATCGGTGAAGACCAGGCCAACCTGGAGCGCGTGGCGAAGCTGCTGCGCTTTGCCTCCACCCACAACGACACCGCCGAGCAGAACGTGGCGCTGGCCGCCTACGTCGGCCGCATGAAGGAAGGCCAGGACAAGATTTACTACGTCACCGCCGATACCTGGTCCGCCGCGAAGAACAGCCCGCACCTGGAAGTGTTCCGCAAGAAGGGCATCGAAGTGCTGCTGCTGACCGACCGCGTCGATGAATGGATGCTTTCATTCCTGCGCGAGTTCGACGGCAAGGAACTGGTGTCGGTCGCGCGCGGCGACCTGGACCTGGGCAAGCTCGCCGACGAAGCCGAGAAGGCCGAGCAGGAAAAGGCCGAGGCCGACTGGAAGGACGTGGTCGATCGCGCCAAGACCGTGCTCGACGGCAAGGCCAAGGACGTGCGTGTGACGCTGCGCCTGACCGCGTCGGCCTCGTGCCTGGTCTCTGACGAAGGCGACATGAGCGGCTACCTGCAGCGCCTGCTCAAGCAGGCCGGCCAGAAGGCGCCGGACGCCCAGCCGATCCTGGAACTGAACCCGGAACACGCGCTGGTGCAGAAACTGCGCGATCTCCCCGAGGGCGATGCCTTCAGCGACCGCGTGCAGGTGCTGTTCGACCAGGCGCTGCTGGCCGAAGGCGGCATGCTGGACGATCCGGCCGCCTACGTGCAGCGTGTCAACAAGCTGCTGGCCTGACGCCCCGGCTGCCCCCGCCGCGCAGGCGGCGGGGGATTCCCATCTCAATGTGTTGTAGCGGAGCGCGTGACCGATGACACTGAAGCGGTGCTTCCCGCCTGTCGTTGACGCCGGCACGCGCATCCTTATTCTCGGCAGCCTGCCGGGCGAGGCGTCACTGGCGCAATGCCAGTATTACGCGCATCGGCAGAATCAGTTCTGGCGCCTGACCGGCGAAGTTCTCGGTGAAGACCTGGTCCGCATGGAATATGCCGCGCGGCTGCAAACGCTTCTGGCGCATCACGTCGGTCTGTGGGACGTGGTGGCGCAAGCGAAGCGTGAGGGCAGCCTGGACAGCAATATCCGGGATCACGCCGGCAACGACCTGGCGAGCCTGATCGAATCACTACCCAGGCTGGCTGTCATCGCCTTCAATGGCGGCACTGCCGCGCGTATCGGTTTGAAGGCCCTTGGGCAGCATGGCGACCATCACCGGATCATCAGGCTTCCTTCCAGTAGTCCCGCTCATACCTTGCCCTACACGGAAAAGCTGGGCGCCTGGCAGGCATTGCGAGAGTGGCTGCCTGTAAGGCAGCGTCTGGCATAGCTCGTTCACGCACCCACGTTACCTGGGCATCCCTTCATACATGCCGGTGACGTCATCCATTACCTGAAGAATACGCTCGCTGGTCGTGGCGATGTTCCTCAACTGTTCCGCGCGACTGACCCCGGTCTGGTTGAGTGCCTCTTCAAAGAACAGCCACTGAGACCCGGCCAGCAGCAGTTCGCGACGGATTGCCTCGGTGTTTTGCGGCGCCGAGGTGAGAAGCTCGTGCGCGGCTGCGAATTCCCTGGTAGCCATGTCCAGATCCTGCGCCATCCGGGGGGAGGTAATGCCCCAGGCGCGGAACATGCTGATCTTGGCGATTCTCTGCGAGAGCATCCGCTGGCGGCCGGCAACGTTGATCAGCTTGCCCGTCGCGGTGCCCGAATGTTTCTCGAGCAGGAGGGTCGCCTGTTGCGCAAGCTTCAGCACGTCCTCGCTCATTCTTGCGATGGTTTTCGCGCTATCGGGATTCGGATCGCCGCCGGACAGCAACTGTCTATAGGGAATCCATGTCTGCTCGAGCCTGGCGTAGGTATCCTTGATCTCCGGCGTGGGTGCGAACGCCGTCAGCTCCATGAGCTGCTTGTCGAAGAGCGCCACGGACTGCTCGAGAATCTTCTTCGAACGTTCGACTTCAACGCCGAGGCCAGCCTGGCAGTAAGCCTTGGCCATGCGCTGAGACAGCATGCGCTGGCGGCCCGCCTTGTTGATCGCCGCGTTGATCGTCAGCGTTTCGGCGCAAGCGGTCCCGGCCAGCGCCAGGACGCTGCAGACAATCAGGCAGAAGGAACTGAGGTAACGTTTCAAGGGCGTCTCCGCGTCAGGCTCTGGTTGGTCCTTTGGGCCCGTCGTTCGAGCCGACGACGTGGCGGATCAGCTGATCCATTTCCTTGATGATGTCCGCAAGCACCTGCGTGATCACCGAGAACTCCCTGCCGTACTCTCCCGCCCGCGCCGCCGAGATGCGTGCATTCATTGCGACGATGTTGGCCTGCATCGAAATACCGCTGAGGCGATCGGCGAGGTCGGTCTGGCGTTTGCGCACAGCGAGCTCGCAACGGTGCATTTCCTCCTGGTAGGCCTGCGTGACAGTCTGCAGCAGCTCAAGTATCGGCGTGGCCTGCGTCACAAGCACATCGAGGAATGACGCTTGCCGGCTGGTGTCGGCCAGTGGTGTGTCTATCGCTGTTCTGACCCGGGCGATGAATTCACGGATGCGAGCGTCAGCGCGCGCACTGCCAAAGTACAGTTGCTGCAAGGCGCCGGAGAATGTGCCGGGGAAGCGCTCACTGCCCGTCACGAGATCCGAATGCGCCGACTCGAACATTGACAGGCACTTGCGTGCGATATCGAGCGCGGCAGTGTCCCCCCGCGAAGCGAGCAGCATCTGGAGGACGATCCGTTGCGACAGCATGCGCTGCCTGCCGGAAAGGTTGATCAATGCGCCGATGGTCTCGGCGGACACTTCGGTCTCGGGTGACTGAGTGGAGAGAGCGTTCATGCCATGCCTTGCAGGTAGTGTCGACGCAGACGCGCACCGCGCTGACCGGCGAAGCAAAAGCGCCCCGAAGCGAGATGCCTGCGAACCGGTTGTCCGGTTCGTGGTCCATTCGCTTCGGGGCGTCGTTGCCCGGGATGCTCCTTTTCGGAGCATGTCATCGCGACTTGCCAGCTTGTTTCAAGGCCGCCGTTGGCCTGTGCGACCGCTTCGCAATATCCATGCCATGGCTCACGGAAGTTGCATCAGCTTCTTTCGGCGACACCTGCCTCGTGCTGCTGCGACGCATCCACGGACGCGGTGCTGAAGTCCACCGGACCCACGCGCGTGCGCAGGTTCAGGGTGATCTCGCCGTGCGCGCGCGTAAATGCGGGCAGGCGCGGGATCAGCCAGTAGCTGCCCAGCGACGCACCTACCGAGAGCGACAGGGCGCCACCTCTGCCCTTGAGGGCCATCACGTTCATGGTGGCCCGCTCCAGCTGCCGCAGCAGCGGTGCAATTTCAGCCAGGTATTCGCGCCCGCATCGGTGAGCGCCATGGCGTCGCGCCGCCCGGTGCCAGGACATGGCCGCGGATCCGATCATCACGGCATGATTTCCTGACAGTGCCTCGCCACGTCCTGCACGCCGGCATCGCCTCGGCGGTGCCCTATGTGGTGGCCTTTGCCTGCCTGCTCGTGGTGGGCTGGCTGCTCGACAAGGTCGGGCAGGGCCGCGAGCGCGTGTTCATGGCGGTCGGCGCCACCGTCATGGCTGTCTTCATCGCGCTGATGGCCTATGCCGGGCCTGACGCGGCCCGCAGCCAGCCAACGGCTTCGCAAATCGCCCGTACTGAATCCACCCGTGAGCATGTGACGCATGCCGGATTGCCGTGGGCCATGGCGCACCTATACTGGAGTCGAGCGACGAATCATTCGAAACCGGGGGTATCGATCGCTCCTTGTAGTGCGCCTTGCGGGCTTGCACTTTCGGACGCATGGCGATGACGCATCGGAAGTGAGCGCCTTAGCCGGCAACCATGCTGGCAAGGAGGCAATCATGTTCAAGCATCTCCTGCTGGCGGTCGATGGTTCCGACCTGTCTGAATCGGCGTTCCGCAAGGCTCTCACGCTGGCGCGGGACATGGGGGCGAGTGCCACCGCGGTGCGCGTCTGTCCGAACTACCACGTCCTGACCTACCAGGTCGAGATGCTGGAGGACACGCGCGAAACCTACGTGAAGGAGGCCTGGGAAAACGCGACCCGCTACCTGCGCGGACTGGCCGACGAGGCCGTCGCCGCGGGCGTGGCCTGTGACACGGCATACGTCGTCAACGACCATCCCTACGAGGCTATCATCAAGACGGCCGAGGAAAAAGGCTGCGACCTGATCGTGATGGCTTCGCACGGGCGGCGCGGGGTCCAGGGCATGCTGATCGGCAGCGAAACCCTGAAGGTGCTGACCCACAGCAAGATCCCGGTGCTGGTGTACCGCTAGGCGGCGCCTAGCGCCGCCGGCGCGGCGTGCCCGCCTGCACGCATAGCCGCATCCGCGCCGCCAGGCGCGGCAGTGAGCCTGTGCGCCAGCGGCTGCGCAGGTCGTCGCTCAGCGGCACTGCGATCAGCGCCAGCAGCAGCGCGGCCAGCGGCAGCGTGGCGCTGAAACCCATGTGCTTGAAGCCCAGCGCGCCGGTGATGCCGCCGGCAAAGAACAGCGTGACCAGCACCACCAGCAGGCGCAGCTTGCGCCGGTTGGCGAGCACGCGGGGCAGTGGGCGCGCTTGTGTGCGTGATGGCGTGCGCGCCGGCGCGGCTGCGTTCCAGTAGCACAGCTTGCCCAGCTCGATGCCGATATCGGTGACCATGCCAGTGAGGTGTGTGGTGCGGATCTCGGCGTTCGAAAGCTTGGTGATCATGGCATTCTGCAGCCCCATGATGAAACACAGCAGCATCACCGTGGCTGGCACGAACAGCCACTGGTGCTGCCCCAGGTTGCCGCCGATCAGGCCAAAGCACAGCAGCAGCCCCGCCTCCAGCGCCAGCGGCAGCGCGTATTCACTGTGCAGCCGTTGGCGTCGTCCCCAGTTGACCAGCACCGCCGAGCACGCGGCGCCGCCGAGAAACGACAGCAGCGCCCCGACCCCATCCAGCACCAGCGCGAAGCTGCCCAGCGCCAGGTTGTCGGCCATGGCCGAGACCACGCCGGACATATGCGAGGTGTATTGCTGCACGGCCAGGAAGCCGCCGGCATTGATGGCGCCGGCGACAAAGCAGAGGTAGCCGGCCAGGTGCCGGTTGGCGTGGGGGCTACGCCGCTTCCCGGTCAGTTTGCGCAGGTACAGGATCGGCATGGCGATGGGGCGGCGTCTGGCGGATTGGGAAGGGCGGCGGCGGACCTGCGTTGCCGCTACAGGGTGTCCCGGGGCCGGGCAAGGGCGTGCCAGGCGTCGGGGTCGGCGGCAACCGCCTCGCCGCGCTTCATGCGGCGGGCAGTCGGTGTCAGCTTCAATGCATGCACGGCTTCCAGCGCCCGTGCGCGTGCCAGCAGCGTCTGCAGCGACGGCAGCCGGGGCGGGCCTTTCCAGGCAAACAAGGTGTAGTTGCAGCTGTCCTCGGCGCGTGCGACCGACATCGAGGCCCCGAACACGGCGCGCACCGCGCCCAGGTAGTGCGGCATGCCGCGGTCGCTTGCAAGGAAGTTGGCCACCAGCATGCCGTCGTCGGCCAGCCGCGCGTGGCAGGCCGCGTAGAAGCCGGCGGAGCCAAGCTGCAGCGGCATGCCGTCAGCCAGGAAGCCGTCGACGAGGATGACCTCGGGGCGCGCTTCCCGGCCCCTGACGTACTCGGCGCCATCGGCGCAGACCACCTGCAGGCGGACATCGTCGGGCGGAATGCGGAAGCGCTCGCGCAGTGCGATCACCGCCGGGTCGATCTCGACAGCGACCACCCGCGTGGCGGGCAGGTGCCGGTAGCAATACTTGACCAGCGAGCCTCCGCCGAGCCCGATCACCGAAATCCGTGCCGGCGACGGATGCAACAGCAGGAATCCCATCATGGTGCGCGTGTAGCCCAGCACCAGCCGGTCGGGATCGCGCCGCGACATGAAGCTCTGCGTGGCCAGCACGTCGAAGTGCAGCGACAGGGCGGTCTCGGTCTCCAGCACCACGGGCGTGCCGTCGCGCGGGGCTTCGGCCAGGAAGCGCATATAGGACTCAAAGGATGTGCGGCGGCTACCCGCTGCGACGCCGGGGTCGGCGTCCGGTTTGCGTTCGTTCATGACGGCAGCCTTGCGCAATGCAGGATCCGGGGACCAGCCGGCTGGCTGGCGCGGGCAAGGCGGCGGGTGGCTCGCCCGGGTATCGCGGACATCGTGGACATCTGTTTCAGTCACATATGATATTAATCGTATTATCATATCCCAGCACCCGCGCGGTGGCTGCATCCGGCCGGGAAATGCCATGCCCGGTCCCGCGGTTGTGGTGAAACCGCCCTTTGCGGGCTGTGCCAGCCCGCCTGCCCATCCCGGAAACTGGATTTGCGGCGTGCGCTTCTGGCATCCTGACGGTCTGTCCTGACGTCCGGCCTGCCCGGAACACTGCCATGCCACTTTCCGACTGGACCCACGAAGCCATCCGCAAGATCGATGCGGATTTCAACCGCTCCGCCGACACCCACCTGATCCCGCTGGACCTGCCGGGCTACCCGGACATCCGCGTCTATTTCAAGGACGAGTCCAGCCACCCGACCGGCAGCCTCAAGCACCGGCTGGCGCGGTCGCTGTTCCTGTATGCGCTGTGCAACGGCTGGCTGCACGAGGGCAGCACGGTGGTGGAGGCATCCAGCGGCTCGACCGCGATCTCCGAGGCTTACTTTGCGCGGCTGCTCGGGCTGCCGTTCGTGGCGGTGATCCCGGCGGGGACCTCGCGCGCCAAGATCGAGGCGATCGAGTTCTACGGCGGGCACTGCCACCTGGTGGGCAGCCCGTCCGGGATCTACGCCGCCTCGCGCCGCATTGCGCAGGAGACGGGCGGGCATTTCATGGACCAGTTCACCTACGCCGAGCGCGCCACCGACTGGCGCGCCAACAACAATATCGCCGAGTCGATCTTCAAGCAGATGGCGCACGAAGAGCATGCGGTGCCGGCCTGGCTGGTATCGAGCGGCGGCACCGGCGGCACCATCGCCACGCTGGGGCGCTATGTGGCCTATCGGCGCCACAAGACCCGCGTGCTGTGCGCGGATCCGGAGAACTCGGTGTTCTTTGACTACTTCCGCAGCTGCCTGGACGGCAAGCCGCAGCCGGACCTGTCCCTGGCGGAGGGCTCGCGCATTGAAGGCATCGGCCGGCCGCGCGTGGAGCATTCGTTTATCCCGACCTGTATCGACGCCATGCTTAAGGTGCCGGACGCGCTCTCGTTCGCGGCCATGCGCTACCTCGCCGGGCGCTTCGGGCGCCGCGTGGGCGGGTCCACCGGCACCAATTTCGTCGGCGTGCTGTACCTGGCCCAGCAGATGCGCGCGGCGGGGGAGGGCGGCGCCATCGTCAGCCTGCTGTGCGACAGCGGCGAGCGCTACGGCAACACCTATTACGACGATGCCTGGTACAGCGCGCAGGGCATTGCCATCGAGGCGGCCGATGCGCTGGTGGCGCGCGCGGTCAATGGCGAGGCCGTGCTGACGCCGCAGGCGGTGGCGGGGCTGCAGTCGGCCGGCGCCGGCATCCCGGCGGGCGGCTGAAACCCGTGGCCCCGCCTTTCTGTCACAATGCCGGCGGCTGGCGCGCCGGCCATTGATTTCAAGGTAAATTCCCTATGCGTATCTTCGGCATCAGCATCCATATCATCGTTGCACTGTTCTTTGCGGTGCACGCGGTGCGCACACACCAGAACATGTACTGGCTGCTGATCCTGTTCCTGTTCCCGGGGCTGGGCAGCGTGGTGTATTTCTTCGCGATCTACCTGCCCGAGCTGCGCCAGTCGCGCGGCGCGCGTGCGGCCACGCGTGCCATCACGCAACTGGTCGATCCGAACCGCGCGGTGCGCGAGGCCCGCTCAGACTTTGACCGCGCCCCGACGGTGGCGCACCGCATGCGCCTGGGCGCCGCGCTGCTGGCGGCCGGGGAGCCGTCGGAAGCCCTGCAGCACTACCAGGCAGCGGCCAGCGGACCGTTTGCGACCGATCCGGCGCTGCTACAAGGACTGGCACAGGCGCAGTTCGCCACCGGCGATGCGGCCGGCGCGCTGGCAACGCTGGAAAAGCTGTTCGCCACCAATCCGCAGTCGCGCCAGCAGCCCGATCCGGCCTTGCTGTATGCACGCGCGCTGGCGGCCACCGGCGCATCCGGCACGCGCGCCGCGTTCGAGCAGGCGCTGACCAGCGCCAGCGATGCCGCGCCGCGCTGCCTTTTCGCCGACTGGCTGGCGGCGCAGCCCGACGCCGCCGACCGCGAACGCGCGCAGCAGCTCTATGCCGATATCGTCCACGACGCCCGCCACTGGCCGCGCCACGCCCGCGAACACAACCGCGAATGGCTGCAGCGCGCGCAGGCGGCGCTGGGCAAGTAATCCGCGTTTCCCCCATCTATGCTGGAACGGGTGCTGAACGCCTTTCTCGACAACATGACCCTACTGAAACGCAAATCGATTGAAGCCGTGGCCTCGCGCCGTCCGGCACGTGGCACCCGCACCCGTGGCGAGGCGCCGGCACGCGAAGAAAAACGCATGACGCCGCGCTTTGCGCCGGTGACCTTCTCGGAAATGGAAGGGGTGCGCTACCTGCACTTCGGCACCGAGTGGGTGCAGGGCGCGATGCGCCTGCGCAAGCCCGATGCGATCGAGCTGGAATACGCGCAGCAGATGATGGCCTGGCTGCTGTTCCTGTCGCCCTCGGTCGAAGAATTCCACGTGGTGCAACTGGGCCTGGGCGCAGCGGCGCTGACCAAGTTCTGCCACCGCCAGTTCAGCCGCGCGCGCGTGACCGCGGTGGAGCTGAACCCCGCGGTGATCATCGCCGGGCGCAGCATGTTCGGCCTGCGCGAGGACGACGCGCGCCTGACCGTGCGCGAGCAGGATGCCTGGGACTACGTCATGGACGGCACCCACGCCGGCGCCATCGACGTGCTGCAGGTGGACCTGTACGACGCCACCGCGCGCGGCCCGGTGCTGGACACCACCGCGTTCTACCGCGCCTGCCGCCGCACGCTGAAGGCACCCGGGGTGATGACCATCAACCTGTTCGGCGACCACGACAGCTTTCCGAAGAATATCGAACGCATCTGCGATGCCTTCGACAACCGCGTGCTGGTGTTCCCGGAAGTGCATGACGGCAACGTCATTGCGCTGGCATTCAATGGGCCGGAGATCGATGTGTCGTGGGAAGTGATCGAGGCGCGCGCCGATGTGGTCGAGAAGACTACCGGCCTGCCTGCGCGCGACTGGGTGCAGAAGCTGCGCGCGGCGAATGCGCGGCAGGAAGAGCGGTTGAAGATCTGAGGAACGGCCGCTCTCCCGCTGCGCGGGAGAGCGGCAGCGGGCAGTCCCGCCCTCACTCCTTGTGGAAGAACTGCGCCAGCGACCACTCGTCGGTGCGCGCCTCGTACTTCAGTCCCTTCTTCATCGCCCACATCGCCAGCTGGCTGTGCGACGGAATGATCGCGTGGTCGGCCAGCGCAAACTTGGCCGCGATGCGGGCATTCTCCTCACGCGCCTTGTCGCTGCTGACGGTAGTCAGCGACTTCTCGATCAGCTGGTCCAGCTGCTGGTTGCTGTACTTGCCCCAGTTCCAGGTGCCGTAACCGGTCTTGGGGTTGGGCGTGCCAGTGATCGAGCGCAAGGCCACGTCGGCCGCGGCCGAGCCCCAGCCCAGCATCTGGAAGGCGAACTCGCCCTGGCGTGCGCGCGTGAAGTAGGCCGCCACCGGCAACGTCTCCACCTTGGTCTGGATGCCGATGCGCGTCAGCATGCTGGCGGTGGCCTGCGCCACCGCGGCGTCGTTCAGGTAGCGGTTGTTGGTGGCGTGCAGCGTCAGGCCGAAGCCGTCGGGGTAGCCCGCGTCGGCCAGCAGTTTCTTCGCGCCTTCCGGATCATAGGCCTCCGGCTTGGTGCCCGGATGCCCGAAGATCTGCGGCGACACGATCGACGATGCCGGCACCGCCAGCCCTTCCATGATGCGGCTGATGATGGCGTCGCGGTTCAGCGACTTGCTGATTGCGGCGCGCACGCGCGCATCCTTGAACGGGTTCTTGCCCAGCGGCTTGCCGGCCTTGTCGGTGACGAAGGGCGGGTTGTCGCGCGACTGGTCCATCTGCCAGAAGATGGTGCGCCACGACACCTGCTGCTCGATCTTGAACTTCGGATTCTGCTTCAGCTTGGCGACGTCGGCCGACGGTACGCTCTCGATCACGTCGACATCGCCCGCCAGCAGCGCGGACGAACGCGCGCCGTTGTCGGTGATGATGCGGAAGATGGCGCGGTCCCATTCGGGCTTGGGGCCCCAGTAGTTGGGGTTGCGCTCCATCACGATTTCCTGCCCGCGCGCAAAGCGCACGAACTTGAACGGGCCGGTGCCGATCATCGCCTTGCCCGAGTCGAAGTCCGCCTGCGTCAGCGTGGCGGCGACCTTCTTCGGCATGATCGGCACGCTGTTCAGGTCGTTGGCCAGGTTGGCGTAATTGGGCACGCTCATGGTCAGGCGCACCGTCAGCGGGTCGGGCGTGTCGATGCGCGCGATCGGCTTGGTGTAGCTGGTGAACGAGCCGGGGCTGTTGACCAGCTTCTCCGGGCGCTCCAGCGAGGCCTTGACGTCCTCGCTGGTAAAGGGCGAGCCGTCATGCCACTTCACGTTGGGGCGCAGCTTGATCTCCCAGGTGATGGCGTTGACCGGCTTCCACGACAACGCCAGGCCGGGGATGTAGCGCGCGTTCTTGTCCATGAACACGAGCGACTCGAACACATGCAGCGCGATGGCGTTGTTGGGGCCCGAGTTGTTCCAGTGCGGGTCCATCGAGGTCACGTCGGCCGCCAGGCCGATGCGCAGGTCTTCGGCGTGGGCGGCACCCGCCGGCAGCAGCGTGAAGGCGGCACTGCCAAGCACCAGCGCGGTGGCGGCATGGAGCACGGCGCGACGGGCAGGGCGGCGGGGCGGACGTTGCGGCGGCAGGGCGTGGGTCGGTGTCATCTGGCTGGCTCCTCGTACGGGTCCGCGCGGGCGCGGCCGGGTTCTCAGGCGGGTTTGTCCCGCATTGTGCCGCTAAAGTGGCTTGGTTGCAGCCTTTGGCGCGGGCAGGCAAGCCGATGCGGGACGGCGCCGTTAGAATGGCGCCCATGTTTGCCAATTCCCGCACCATTGTCTCGGCCCAGGCCGATGTCCACGAACACCTGGCCGCGCGCGTCGCGCGCCACCTGGCCGAGCCGTTCCGCAAGCCCATCGGCGAAGCCAGCCGGCGCGAGCTCGGCGCGGGGCTGCAAAGCTGGCAGCAGGCCGGCGGCGCGCCGCTGATCCTGGATGCGGGCTGCGGCGTGGGCGAAAGCACGCTGCGGCTGGCCACAGCGTTCCCGGACCATTTCGTGATCGGCATCGACCAGTCCGAGAAGCGCCTGGCCGCCGGCAAGGACTGGTGGGGCGAGGCGCCGATGCCAGCCAACTTCTGCTGGGCGCGGGCCGACCTGGTCGATGTGTGGCGCCTGCTGCAGGCCGAGGCCGTGCCGGTGGCGCGCCACTACGTGCTGTACCCGAACCCGTGGCCCAAGATCGGCCACCTGGGGCGGCGCTGGCAGGGGCATGCGGTGTTCCCGGCGCTGGCCGCCTGCGGCGACTATCTGGAGTGCCGCAGCAACTGGCGCATCTATATCGATGAGTTTGCCCAGGCGCTAGCACTGGTCGGGCGCCCGGCGCGGGTAGAGGCGTGGGCCCCGGCGCAGCCGATGACGCCGTTCGAGCGCAAGTACGGGGCATCGGGCCACGGCTTGTGGCGCTGCGTCAGCGAGCGCCAGCGCGCCTGAGCGGCTCGCCAATGAAAACGGCCCGCGCATGCGGGCCGTCTTTTTGCCAGGCGCAGCCGGGCGCGTCAGTGGAACAGCGGCTGCTGCGTCGGGGCGTCCTCGGGCAGTTCGGCATGCACGATCTCGCCGTTGCGGTCCGCGTACAGCGGCGTGCCGCAGTCCTCGCAGTATTCCGGATCGAACAGCGCGGCGTGGCGGAAGATGTCTTCTACGCCGGCGTTGCGCAGTTCCTCGCAGATCTGCTCGAGCGGGTTGCCCTTTTCGTCGGCATCGACCTCGCCGGCTTCGCGGCCGTAGACCGGCCACACGATGCCGTAGATCACATCCTTCTCGCCGCGCATGGTGAAGCCCACGCGGTATTCCTCGACCACTTCCTCGCCGAAGGCAGCCACCACGGCGGCCAGCTGGCCGGCGGAGATGTCGAGCGTGCCGCACAGGTAGTTGACCGCGGCGCGCACGGTCAGCGGGCGGATGCTCTTGTCGGACTCGCGGCAGGACAGGAAGAATGCGTCGGGCAGCAGCAGCTCGAACTCGCAGCCCGGCAGCAGCAGCGCCACCGACGGCTGCACCTGGGTGCGCCACTGGTCGAGGCAGGTCGAGCGCTCGGCGTGGTGCTCCTTGGCGTCTTCCTGCCAGCGGAACAGCGCCTGCTCGTGCGGAGCCACCACCACGGCCAGCAGGTAGCGCGGATCGGCCAGGATCGGCGCGGTCTCGGGCAGGTCGCGCAAGTCGACCTTGGGTACCGTGCCGGCCAGGGCGGCCGCGGACAGCTTGTGCGTCAGCGCAAAGGTGTCGCTGTGCGTGCGCGGCAGCTGGTCGATGCTGTATAGGTAGGGCGACAGCGAGACCTTGGTCCCGGTGGCCAGCACATGTGCCTGCAAGTGCACCGCCAACGTTTGCGCCAGCTCCGGCTTGAGCGAGCCGGAGGGAATGGCGTAGCGCGTGTGCGCCAGGATCGGGGCGGCGATCAGCAGCGCGTCATGGCGCTGGCCGTCGACCTCGATGGTGGCGGATTCGGCGAGCGTCTCGGCCTGCTCGGCCAGCACGTCGGAGGCGTCTGCATTGTGCTTGAACAGGTGTTCCAGCGCCGCGTCGAGCGCGGTCTGGCTCCCGTTTTTCAGCAGGCGGCCCAGGCGCTGCGAGAGCCGCCGTTCCCAGTACGCGTCCTCCATGCGGCTGCCCGAAGCGTCGAGGGCGAGCGCATCGGCCACCAGACGCTCGGCGTCAGGGGAGAGTCGTGGGGAAGCCTTGGGGCGAAAACCTGCCATAGAAAGAAACCGTCCGTTTATGCGTAAAACGGTATTCTACTCGTTGCGTTGACACGCAGGCCGCTATATGCGTGCAGCGTGTGCGGACGCGCCCGGGCGTGTGGCTTTATTTCTGGGCCGGAGCGGAGGCGGCAGGGGCCGCGGGCGCGTGGCTTTCGACGCTGTGCGACTCGCCGGACATGGAAACGTCGCTGCCGCCCTTGGTCAGCAGGTAGAGGGCCGCGCCGGCAACCACGACGAATGCGATAAGGATCTTAACCATGGTGTCTCCTGATTCTGGATGATGCCGGGCGGACCCGGCTTCCGGTCGTGCGACCGCTGTTCTTGTGCAACACAGTGTGGCAGCACTGGCTTGCGTGGAACTTACACGCGCCCGGCTTCGTTCGGGGTGATGCAAGGGGCGCAGGACCCCAATAAAAAACGCCGCCTGCCCGGGCCCCGCAACGGGGCCCGGGCAGGCGGCGTCAGCCTTGGCAGGCTGCGGGCGCCTCAGGTGGATCTCAGGCGGCCAGCAGCTGGCGCAGCACGAACGGCAGGATGCCGCCGTGGTTGTAGTAGTCGACCTCGATCGGCGTATCGATGCGCAACAGCACCGGCACGCGCTGCACGTCGCCATTGGCGCGATGGATCACCAGCACCACGTCCTGCTGCGGCTTCAGGTCGCCCTCGATGCCTTCGATATCGAAGGTCTCGTTGCCGGTGATGCCCAGCGTCTGCGCACTGTCGTTGCCCTTGAACTGCAGCGGCAGCACGCCCATGCCGACCAGGTTGGAGCGGTGGATGCGCTCGAAGCTGCGTGCCACCACGGCCTTCACGCCCAGCAGCTGCGTGCCCTTGGCGGCCCAGTCGCGCGACGAGCCGGTGCCGTACTCTTCGCCGCCGAACACCACCGTGGGTGTGCCCTCGGCCACGTACTTCATGGCGGCATCGTAGATCGACATTTCGTCGCCAGTGGGCTGGTGCAGCGTGATGCCGCCTTCCACGCGCGAGCCGTCGGCCTTGGGCGGGATCATCAGGTTCTTGATGCGCACGTTGGCGAAGGTGCCGCGCATCATGACTTCATGGTTGCCGCGGCGCGAACCGTAGCTGTTGAAGTCGGCCTTCAGCACGCCGTGCGACAGCAGGTACTTGCCCGCGGGCGAGGTGTCCTTGATCGATCCGGCCGGTGAGATGTGGTCGGTCGTCACCGAATCGCCGAAGATGCCCAGCGCACGCGCGCCGCGCACGCTGGCGCTGGTGGCGGCGGGCTGCATGCTGAAGTCCTGGAAGAAGGGCGGCTCGGCGATGTACGTCGACTTGGGCCAGTCGTAGACCTGGCCCTTGGTGCCCTTGATGCCGGCCCACAGCTTGCTCGGCTTCTTGACCTGTTCGTAGTTGCCCTTGAAGGTCTTGGCATCCATCGCGTACTTCATCAGTGCGTGGATTTCTTCCGAGGTCGGCCAGATATCGCCCAGGTAGATGTCGCGGCCCTTCTTGCCCTTGCCCACGGGCTCGGTCATCAGGTCGCGCGTGACATTGCCGGCGATGGCGTAGGCCACCACCAGCGGCGGCGAGGCCAGGAAGTTGGCACGGATGTTCGGGTGGATGCGGGCCTCGAAATTGCGGTTGCCCGACAGCACGGCAGCGGCCACGAGGTCGTTCCTGGTGATGGCCTCGTTCAGCTCGGGCGTCAGGTCGCCGGCGTTGCCGATGCAGGTGGTGCAGCCATAGGCGGTCACGCCGAAGCCCAGTTTTTCCAGGTACGGCAGCAGGCCGGCGGCCTTCAGGTATTCAGTCACCACGCGGCTGCCCGGGGCCAGCGAGGTCTTGATGTGCGGCGCCACCGTCAGGCCGGCTTCCACCGCCTTCTTGGCCAGCAGGCCGGCGCCCAGCAGCACGCTCGGGTTGGAGGTGTTGGTGCAGGACGTGATCGCGGCGATCAGCACGTCGCCGTTCTTCACCTCGAGGCCGTCGGTGGTGGTGTAGGCGCGGTCCAGGTCCGCCGCCTCCTTGTTGAAGCCGTTCTCGGCCACCGGCTTGCTGAACAGCGAGGCGAAGGTGCTCTTGACGTTGCCGATCTCGATGCGGTCCTGCGGACGCTTCGGGCCCGCCAGCGACGGCGCCACCGTGCCCAGGTCCAGCGTCACCACCTTGCTGTAGTCGATCTCGCCGGCCCTGGGAATGCCGAACATCTTCTGTGCGCGGAAATAGCCCTCGAACGCGGCGATTTCCTCTTCGGTGCGGCCGGTGCCCTTGAAGTAGTCGATGGTCTTCTCGTCCACCGGGAAGAAGCCCATGGTGGCGCCGTATTCCGGCGCCATGTTGCCGATAGTGGCGCGGTCGGGCAGAGCCAGGCTGGCGGTGCCTTCGCCGAAGAACTCGACGAACTTGCCGACGACCTTCTCCTTGCGCAGCATCTCGGTGATGGTCAGCACCAGGTCGGTCGCGGTGACGCCTTCGCGCAGGCGGCCCTTCAGCTCCACGCCAACCACGTCCGGCGTCAGGAAATAGACCGGCTGGCCCAGCATGCCGGCCTCGGCCTCGATGCCGCCGACGCCCCAGCCCACCACGCCGATGCCGTTGATCATGGTGGTGTGCGAGTCAGTGCCGACCAGGGTGTCCGGGTAGTAGACGCCGTCTTTCTTGTGCACGCCACGGGCCAGGTATTCCAGGTTGACCTGGTGGACGATACCGAAGCCCGGCTGCACCACGCCGAAGGTATCGAACGCCTGCATGCCCCACTTCATGAACTGGTAGCGCTCGTTGTTGCGCTGGAATTCCAGCTGCATGTTCAGGTCCAGCGCCTTCTTTTCGCGGAAATGGTCGACCTGCACCGAGTGGTCGACCACCAGGTCCACCGGCACCAGCGGCTCGATCTTCTTGGGGTTCTTGCCCATCTTCTCGGCGACGTTGCGCATCGCGGCGAGGTCGGCCAGCAGCGGCACGCCGGTAAAGTCCTGCAAGACCACACGGGCCACCACGAAGGGAATTTCGTCGACGCGCTCGGCGTTCGGCTTCCAGTTGGCAAGTTGCCTGACGTGCTCTTCGGTGACCTTCTTGCCGTCGCAGTTGCGCAGCACCGATTCCAACACCACGCGGATCGACACCGGCAGTCGCCCGATTGCCACGTCCAGCTCCTCGCCCAACTGGGGCAGGGAGTAATACTGGCCCTTGCCGGAAGAGCCGATCTTGAATTCTTTTAGCGTGTTCTTGAGGTTGTGGGGCATTGCCGTACTCCGATCGAAGGATGATGCGATGGCATTTGGCTCGGACCTGAATCGAGACCCCGGTGCGCTGCCGCGGCATTTGACCGCGGTCCGAGGCCGGCAGCGCACTGCAACTGCATACTCTAACCGCCGCGCGGCTTTGGCGCCACCCGGCTCGGCAACCCGCCGGCCGCGACGGCGCCGGCCCGACAGCATGCCCACCCGGGATTGGCCGTCCGGCAAGGCAAAAAAGGGCGCTGGCGGCCGGAATTCAGCGGCCGCCAGCGCCCCGGTACGGACTTACTGCTTGGGTGCTGCGGATTGCTGGGCGCCTTCCGGCACCTGCGTCGGGCCGCCCGGGGGCGTGACCAGCAGCGGGGTGGTGGCCGGGGCGCGCAGGCCGCCGGCCTGGGTCGGGGCCGCGGCGCCGGCCTGCATGGCGGCGCTCTGGCAGTCGTCGGCCAGGCGCTGGCCCAGGTTCTTGTTGAACAGCATGGCCTTGCTCGGGATCACCACCAGGTCCAGGCCGGTGCGGGCGTCATAGTAGCGGTCGGCGCCGGTCACCGTGGCCTGGCGCGGCAGCTTGTAGTCCTTGCCTTGCCAGTGCACGGTCAGGACTTCGTCGCGCAGCATGTCGCCGGCGATATACAGGTTGTTGCCCAGTTCACACTGCCATTTTTCGCCGTTCGGGGTGACCGCGGCAGCAGCGCCGGCCGCTGCGGCGGTTCCGGCGGCCGCCTTCTTCTTGGTCGAAGCCTTCTTGCTGGTGGTCTTCTTGGCGGGTTCCTGCGCCATCACGGCGGTGGCGGTGGTCAGGCTGAATGCGCCGATGCAGGCGGCAAGGACAAGATGTTTCATATTGTGAGTGCCTTTCGGATACTGAAATCGATTTATGTTTCATTCGCCGCCGTCAAACCGGGCGGCGCCGGGACAATTTCCGCCGCTATTCTCTACGATTTGCCCAGAGCGGCGTAGTGCTCTGGTCTTTGGTTACATTATCGACGGGGGCTAGTTGGCCCCGCTTCACTTGCGCTTGCCGATCGGCACGAACTTCAGGTTCTCCGGACCGGTGTAGTTGGCGCTCGGGCGGATGATCTTGTTATCGATGCGCTGCTCGATGATGTGCGCGGCCCAGCCCGAAGTACGCGCGATCACGAACAGCGGCGTGAACATCGCCGTCGGCACGCCCATCATGTGGTAGCTCACCGCGCTGAACCAGTCCAGGTTCGGGAACATCTTCTTGATGTCCCACATCACCGTTTCCAGGCGCTCGGCGATGTCGAACATCTTCATCGAGCCGGCATCCTTAGACAGCTTCTTCGCCACTTCCTTGATCACCTGGTTGCGCGGGTCGCCGGTGGTGTACACCGGGTGGCCGAAGCCGATCACGACTTCCTTGTTCCCGACGCGGCGCGTGATGTCGGCCTGGGCCTCGTCGGGGTTGTCGTAGCGCTTCTGGATCTCGAACGCGACTTCATTG